>NZ_LT707065.1:5513612-6227225 GCF_900156745.1 Achromobacter sp. MFA1 R4
CAAAGGGCTCAGCAATTGATCACGGCATTCCTTCGACAACAGGTCGACTACAGGACCGGAACTCATCCAATCGGTGGCAGAGTTTATAATTCGATTTGTATCGGGTGCGGTATTGGATACAAATACGGGTTCCACGCTAAATGTGTCAGCGATTTTTTTTGCAATAAAGTTCAGCCCAACGTTTTTGTCTAACCATCCATCCACGGCATCATGATCCCCGGCAAACAAGAATATGCAAATATCCTTGCTATACGTCGTAACCAACCGAGAATACTGCGCCAAATCATATTTCACGCAATTCGAAATCCTGTTTTCCCCCCGGTTCGTGAGTGGTATCCCCTCGAAAACCTCGTCGTAAGAATAGGCTCCTTTCGAATTCGCACGGCCCCACGCCGCCTCCACTGTCCGTCCCGCCCGCCCGTACGCGCCTCCTTTTTGCATCAGTTTTTTTAAGGATGGCAAAAAGTCCTTATACGCCAGAAACTGCGGAGTATTCTTCACGTTGTGTCTCTTATCTGCGCTGGAGCGGTATGCTCGCGTTCCGATCTAGTCTGAAGCAGCCTAACTTGTTCCGCATAGTATCAAAACATTTCCATGCTAGCGCATGCAGTTTTGCCCGCAAATGAAGAACGCCACAGTCAACCTGTGGCGTTCATTCCCTGCCGGCGCGCGCGTTACCTCACCTTCCCTTCCTTCCAGGCCGACAGCAGCTGTTCATAGGGAATCGTCTCCCCCTTGGGCTTCTCGTTGGCCAGTTTCTTCCACGGCGCGTGCTGGTCGGACAGCCACTTGCCGGGATCGCTCTTGGGATTGAGCTTGGGCGCGCACTGCGCCATGCCCGCGCGCTCCAGCCGCGCCATGACCTGATCCATTTCGTTGGCCAGGTTGTCCATGGCCGCCTGCGGGGTCTTTTCGCCCGTGACGGCGGTGGCGACGTTCTTCCACCAGAGCTGCGCCAGCTTCGGATAGTCCGGCACGTTGGTGCCGGTCGGGGTCCACGCCACCCGCGCCGGGCTGCGGTAGAACTCGATCAGGCCGCCGTAATTGGCTGCGTTCTTGGTGAAGAACTCGCTGTTGATGTCGCTGTCGCGGATGAAGGTAAGACCGGTGATCGACTTCTTGAGCGACACGGACTTGGACGTGACGAACTGCGCATACAGCCAGGCCGCCGCCATCTTGTCCGGGTTGGTGGACTTGAAGAAGGTCCACGAGCCCACGTCCTGGTAGCCGTTCTGCATGCCGTCCTTCCAGTACGGGCCGTAGGGCGACGGGGCCATGCGCCACTTCGGCGTGCCGTCGTCGTTCACGACGGGCAGGCCCTTCTTGGTCATGTCGGCCGTGAAGGCCGTGTACCAGAAGATCTGCTGCGCGACCTGGCCCTGCGCGGGCACCGGTCCGGCTTCCGAGAACGTCATGCCCATGGCCTGCTGCGGCGCGAATTTCTTCATCCAGTCGATGTACTTGGTCAGCGCGTACACGGCGGCCGGGCTGTTGGTGGCCCCGCCGCGCGACACCGAGGCGCCGACCGGCGTGCACTTGTCGTCGGCGACGCGGATGCCCCATTCGTCCACCGGCATGCCGTTGGGCAGGCCCTTGTCGGCCGCGCCCGCCATGGACAGCCACGCATCGGTGAAGCGCCACCCCAGCGACGGGTCCTTCTTGCCGTAGTCCATGTGGCCGTAGACGCGCTTGCCGTCGATCTCCTTGACGTCATCGGAGAAGAACGCGGCAATGTCTTCATAGGCGGACCAGTTCGTCGGCACGCCCAGTTCATAGCCGTACTTGGCCTTGAACTTTTCCTTCAGGTCCGGGCGGGCAAACCAGTCGGCGCGGAACCAGTACACGTTGGCGAACTGCTGGTCCGGCAACTGGTACAGCTTGCCGTCCGGCGCGGTGGTGAACTTGGTGCCGATGAAGTCCTTCAGGTCCAGTTGCGGATTGGTCCATTCCTTGCCGGCCCCGGCCATGTAGTCGGACAGGGGCAGGATGGCGCCGTAGCGATAGTGCGTGCCGATCAGGTCGGAATCGGAGATCCAGCCGTCGTAGATGGATTTGCCGGACTGCATGGACGTCTGCAGTTTTTCGACGACGTCGCCTTCCTGGATGAGGTCGTGGTTGACCTTGATGCCCGTGATGTCGGCAAAGGCCTTGGCCAGCACCTTGGACTCGTACTCGTGCGTGGTGATGGTTTCGGACACCACGCTGACTTCATTCACGCCCTTGGCCTTGAGCTTGGCCGCGGCGTCGATGAACCATTTCATTTCGGCCATCTGCTGGTCCTTGGACAGCGACGAGGGCTGGAACTCCGAATCGACCCATTTCTTTGCCTCCGGCTCGCCGGCCCAAGCCCCTGACGTTCCGATCAGGGCGATGGCGGCCGCCATGGCGTGCATGCGCAATTTCATGACCTGTCTCCTCGATGAGTCTTCCCCTATCGTGCTGCGGACCGCGGGCCGGGGAAGACGCTGGCCGATAGTCCTTTCCGACTGCCCGAATTGGACGAGGGATCTGCGCCCCTCTTTCACCTTTTTTCGCCCCTTTTTCACCCTTTCTTCATGATGAACGCCAGCAGCAGCATGGACACCACGAAGCTGATCCACACCGAGGGCGGCTGGTCCAGCGAAAACCACGCCATCGCCTTCTGGCCCAGACCCAGGAACGCCAGATTGACCCAGGCCGCGGCCATCAGGCCGATGAACAGGCGGTCGCCGCGCGTGGTGGGCAGGGGCAGGAACCCCTTGCGCTCCTGCGTGGGCGACTTCAGTTCCCAGATCGTCATGCCGATCAGCATCAGGACGATGCAGGTGAAAAACACGGCGACCGGGGTGGTCCACACCATCCAGCTGAACATGGCGCCCCCTCCTACACGCGGCCCATCGCGAAACCCTTCGCGATGTAGTGCCGCACGAACCAGATGACGATGCCGCCCGGCACGATGGTCAGCACCCCTGCCGCCGCCAGCACGCCCCAATCCATGCCGGAGGCCGACACGGTGCGCGTCATGGTGGCGACGATAGGCTTGGCGTTGACCGAGGTCAGCGTGCGGGCGAGCAGCAGCTCCACCCAGCTGAACATGAAGCAGAAAAACGCCGCCACGCCCACGCCGGACTTGATCAGCGGCAGGAAGATCGTCAGGAAGAAACGCGGGAACGAGTAGCCGTCGACATAGGCGGTCTCGTCGATCTCGCGCGGCACGCCGGACATGAAGCCCTCCAGGATCCACACCGCCAGCGGCACGTTGAACACCAGATGCGCCAGCGCCACCGCCAGGTGGGTGTCCATCAGCCCGAGCGAACTGTAGAGCTGGAAGAACGGCAAGAGGAACACGGCGGGCGGCGTCATGCGGTTGGTGAGCAGCCAGAAGAACACGTGCTTGTCGCCGATGAAGCGGTAGCGCGAGAAGGCGTAGGCGGCCGGCAGCGCCACGCCCAGCGACACGACCGTATTGATGACCACGTAGATCAGCGAATTGATGTAGCCCGAATACCACGCCGGATCGGTGAAGATGGTGCGGTAGTGCTCGAAGGTAAAATCGCGCGGCCAGAGCGTCAGCGTGCTGACGATCTCGGTGTTCGACTTGAACGACATGTTCAGCATCCAGTACAGCGGCAGGATGGCGAACACCAGGTACAGCGTCAGGAAGGCGCCGCGCCACCAGGTGGTTTTCTCACGCATTTGCCCGCTCCTCGTCGAAGCCGCCGGTCGTGCCCGCGCGCTGCATCCAGTTGTAGAGGATGAAGCACAACAGCAGGATGATCAGGAAATAGATGATCGAGAACGCCGCGGCCGGCCCCAGGTCGAACTGCCCCACCGCCTTCTGCGTCAGGTACTGCGACAGAAAGGTGGTGGCGTTGCCCGGCCCGCCGCCGGTCAGCACGAAGGGCTCGGTGTAGATCATGAAGCTGTCCATGAAGCGCAGCAGCACCGCGATCATCAGGACGCCGCGCATCTTGGGCAGCTGGATGTAGCGGAACACGGCAAAGCGCGAGGCGCCGTCGATCCGCGCCGCCTGGTAATACGCGTCGGGAATCGCGCGCAGCCCCGCGTAGCACAGCAGCGCGACCAGCGGCGTCCAGTGCCACACGTCCATGATCAGCACCGTGATCCAGGCGTCGAAATCGTTGCCGGTGTAGTTGTAGTCCACGCCCAGCCACGACAGCGTGGCGCCCAGGAGGCCGATGTCGGTGCGCCCGAAGACCTGCCAGATGGTGCCCACGACGTTCCAGGGAATCAGCAGCGACAGCGCGATGATCACCAGCACCGCGGACGCGCGCCAGCCGCTGGCCGGCATGGACAGCGCCAGCAGGATGCCCAGCGGGATCTGGATGAGCAGCACCGCGAACGAGAATCCGATCTGGCGCAGCAGCGCCCCGTGCAGCTCGTCGTCCTGCAGCACGGCGGCAAACCATTCCGTGCCGACGAACACCCGCCGGTCCGGCGAAATGATGTCCTGCACCGAATAGTTGACGATGGTCATCAGCGGCAGGATGGCCGAGAACGCCACGCACAGCACGACTGGCATGACCAGGAACCAGGCCCGGTGATCGGTGGGTTTCATGGGATCAGCGCCTCGTCGCGATAAAAGCAGGTGTGCGGATTGACCACCGACAGCCACACGTCGCCGCCATGGCCGGGGGGGACGACATCGCTGCCCAGCCGCGCGCGCACCGGCGTGCCGTCGAAATCGGCCACCAGCAGCGTGTAGGTGCCCACGTCCTGCACGCGTTCCACGCGCAGGGGCACCGCGCCGGGCGCGCCGGCCTGCGTCACCCGCAGGTATTCAGGGCGCACGCCGAGCTTGACCGGACCGGCGCCCGCCAGCTTGGCGGCCAGCGCCTCCGGCAGGCCGTCCAGACGGTGCCGGCCCACCATCAGCGCGCCGTCGCGCCACTCCGCCGGCAGGAAGTTCATGCCGGGCGAGCCGATGAAATGGCCCACGAAGGTGTGCGCGGGCCGCTCGAACAGATCGTCCGCGCTGCCCACCTGCACGGCGCGGCCCCGCGCCATGACCATCACCTGGTCGGCGAAGGTCAGCGCCTCGGTCTGGTCGTGCGTCACGTAGATCAGCGTCAGCTTGAACTCGTGGTGGATTTCCTTGAGCTTGCGCCGCAGCTCCCACTTGAGCTGCGGGTCGATCACCGTGAGCGGTTCGTCGAACAGGATGGCCGACACGTCGCTGCGCACCAGACCCCGGCCCAGCGAAATCTTCTGCTTGGCGTCGGCCGTCAGGCCGCTGGCCCGGCGGTCCAGGACATGGGACATTTCGAGCATTTCCGCGATGCGGCCGACGCGCTCGCGGATGCGCTCGGGCGCGACGCCCCGGTTGCGCAGCGGAAAGGCCAGATTCTGGGCCACCGTCATCGTGTCGTACACCACCGGAAACTGGAACACCTGGGCGATGTTGCGCGCCTGCGGGCTCTTGTCGGTGACGTCCTGGCCATCGAACAGGATGCGCCCCTGCGACGGCCGCAGCAGGCCCGACACGCAGTTCAGGAGCGTCGTCTTGCCGCAGCCCGACGGCCCGAGCAGGGCATAGGCCCCGCCGTCGCGGAACGTGAACCGCAGCGGCAGCAGCGCATAGTCTTCGTCCGACCGGGGATGGGCCACGTACGAATGGGACAGGTCCAGCTCGATCTGCGCCATCAGGCCGCCTCCCCCACGCTGGCCGGCTGGCGCGGCGCGGTCAAGAGCGCGCCGTCCGCGCCGAAGGCATAGGTCTGCGCCGGATCGAAGTAGAGCGCCACGCGCTCGTCCAGGCTGTAGCGGTGCACCCCGGGCAGTTGCGCCACGACGTCGCCGGCGGCCGTGGCGGCGTGCACGAAGGTATCGGACCCGGAGATCTCGGCCAGCGTCACCCGCCCGGGCAAGGCGACATAACCCGGGCGCGGCGTCACGTCCAGGGCGCCGGCGCGCAGGCCGGCGGTGATGTCGGCGTCGGCGCCCGGCGGCAGCGCGCGTTCCACCGCCACGTCGCCCTGCAGCACGAAACCGCCATTGTGGCGCCGGGCGGCAAACAGGTTCATGGGCGGATCGCTGAAGGCGCGCGCCACGCGGATCGAATTGGGCCGGTGAAAGACCTCGGCCGTGGGGCCGTATTGCAGCAGCTCTCCCGCGTCCAGCACGGCGGTGTGGCCGCCCAGCAGCAGCGCCTCTCCGGGTTCCGTGGTCGCATAGACCACCGTGGACCGCCCTTCCGCAAAGAGTTCCGACAGTTCATCGCGCAATTCTTCGCGCAGCTTGTAGTCCAGGTTGACCAGCGGTTCATCCAGCAGGATCAGCGGCGCTTCCTTGGCCAGCGCGCGCGCCAGCGCCACCCGCTGCTGTTGCCCGCCGGACAGTTCCGACGGATACCGGTCCAGCAGATGGTCGATGTGCAGCCGCGCGGCCATGGCGTGGACCTTTTCGCGCGTGTCGCGCGCCCCGCGCAACTTGAGCGGCGAGGCGATGTTGTCGTAGACCGACATGGAGGGATAGTTGATGAACTGCTGGTAGACCATCGCCACGTTGCGCTGGCGCACCGGCACGCCGGTGACGTCGACCCCGTCGACCCGCACGCGGCCCTCGGTGGGACGGTCCAGCCCGGCCATGATGCGCATCAGCGAGGTCTTGCCGGCCAGGGTGGCCCCCAGCAGGACGGTCATGGCGCCCGCAACCGGGGCCAGGCTCATGGGATACAGATGCGTCTGCGAGCCGGCCCGCAACACGATCCCGTCCAAGGTCAGCTGCATCTAGTCTCCTCAACCTACTTATATGTCCCTGTTTTTGTGGACTTCGGTATTCGGTACAGCGCCCTGCTCCGTGCACCGGCGCGCGCACACGCCGGGACAACACGATGAGCATACTCTTTCAGATGGCTTTCGTTTTTTGTGCGTTTTACTCAAGAAGCGAACAAAAAACAATCTTGCGGTGCGTCATTATTTTTCGCTTTTGTTGTTTTATCATGCGAACATGACACTGAATCCACGCCAGAGCGCGCTGATCGAAATGGTCCGGGCCCAGGGCTCCGCCTCGATCGAAGCGCTTGCCAAACACTTCGACGTCACGCTGCAGACCGTGCGGCGGGACGTCAACATCCTGTCCGAAGCCGGCCTGCTGTCGCGCTTTCATGGCGGCGTCCGCATCGAAGCCTCCACCATCGAGAACATCGCCTACCGCAAGCGGCAGGGGCTGCACGCCGCGGGCAAGCAGCGCATCGCCGAAGCCGTGGCGCGCGCCGTGCCCGACGGCTGTTCGCTGATCCTGAACATCGGCACGACCACCGAGGCCATCGCGCGCGCGCTGCTGCGCCACCGCGGGCTGCGCGTCATCACCAACAACCTGCACGTGGCCGACATCCTGTCCGACAACCCGGACTGCGAAGTCATCGTGGCGGGCGGCGTGGTGCGCTCGCGCGACCGCGGCATCGTCGGCGAGGCCACAATGGACTTCATCCGCCAGTTCAAGGTCGATATCGGCCTGATCGGCATTTCCGGCATCGAGGCCGACGGCACCCTGCGCGACTACGACTTCCGCGAGGTGCGCGTGGCCCGCACCATCATCGAACAATCGCGCGAGGTCTGGCTGGCCGCCGACAGCAGCAAGTTCAAGCGCCAGGCCATGGTGGAGCTCGCGCATATTTCGCAGATCGACCGGTTCTTCACCGACGCCCACCCGCAGGAGCCGCTGGCCCAGGTGCTGCTGGACGCCGGCGTGCGCTGCGACGTCGCCGCGGCGCCGAACACCCTGAAACCCACACCCTGACCGCGCGCGCCCGAGCGGGCCCGTTGTCCGCTGCCGGGCCGCCGACGCGACCACCGACGCATTTACCTCGCGGCCCCGCCGCCATCAAAGAACATGAACCGACCCCTCGCCTCCGTCACCCCGCCCGACCGCAGCCGACTCCTGAACACGCTGGACAACACGCACTCCTGGGACGTCATCGTCATCGGCGGCGGCGCGACCGGCCTGGGCACCGCGGTCGATGCCGCCTCGCGCGGCTACCGCACGCTCCTGATCGAAGGCGCCGACTTTGCCAAGGGCACGTCCAGCAAGGCGACCAAGCTGGTGCACGGCGGCGTGCGCTATCTGGCGCAAGGCAATGTCAGCCTGGTGCGCGAGGCCCTGCACGAACGCGGCCTGCTCAACCGCAACGCGCCGCACCTGGTGTGGCCCCTGGGCTTCGTGGTGCCTGCCTACAGCATGCTGGACCAGCCGTTCTACGGCATCGGCCTGAAGATGTACGACATGCTGGCCGGCAAGCTGAACCTGTCGCCCAGCCGCTGGCTGTCGCGCCGCGAGACGCTGGCCAATGCGCCCACGCTGGCCGAAAGCGTGAATGGCCGCAGCCTGAAGGGCGGTGTCCTGTACTACGACGGCCAGTTTGACGACGCGCGCCTGGCGGTGAGCCTGATGCGCACCCTCTTCGATCTGGGCGGCACGGCCGTGAACTACGTGCGCGCCACCGGCCTGACCACCACGGGCGGCAAGGTGGACGGCGTGACCGCGCAGGACGTGATCGGCGGCTCGACCTTCACGCTGCGCGCGCGCTGCGTCGTCAACGCCACCGGCGTCTGGGTGGATGCAGTGCGCCGCATGGAAGACAAGAACGCGCAAAGCATGGTCGCGCCCAGCCAGGGCGTGCACCTGACCCTGCCGCAGGATTTCCTGCCCGGCAAGCGCGCCGTCCTGATTCCCAAGACCGACGACGGCCGCGTGCTGTTCGTGGTGCCGTGGAACGGCCACACCATCGTGGGCACGACCGACACGCCGCGCCAGGACCTGCCGCTGGACCCCGACGCCGGCGAACAGGACGTGGACTTCATCCTGAACACCGCGGCGCGCTACCTGAGCCGCAAGCCCACGCGCGCCGACGTCACCAGCGTATGGGCCGGGCTGCGTCCGCTGGTCAAGGCCACCGGAGAAGCATCCACCAAGAAGCTGTCGCGCGAACACACCATCCTGGTGTCCAAGGCCGGGCTGGTCACGGTGACCGGCGGCAAGTGGACCACCTACCGCCGCATGGCGCAGGACGTGGTGGACACCGCGATCCAGCACCAGTTGCTGACCCAGGCGTCATGCCGCACCGAATCGCTGCCGCTGCACGGCGCGGGGGGCCTGGCGCCTTCGCAGGAACATGCCGGCACGCCCGACAGCTATTACGGCAGCGACCTGCCGACGCTGCAGGCCCTGCCCGGCGCGCAGCGCATGCTGGTCAAGGCGAGCGGGCTTTCGGAAGCGCACGTCCGTTTCGCGGCGCGATTCGAACTGGCGCGCAGCGCCGAAGACGTGCTGGCGCGCCGCAATCGCGCGCTGTTCCTGGATGCCGAGGCCGCGATGCTGGCCGCCCCCGAAGTCGCGCGCATCCTGGCCGAGGAACTGGGCCACGACGCGGCCTGGCAGCAGCGCACGCTGCAGGACCTGGCCGCCGTCGCGGCGCACTATCGCCTGAAGTAGACCCCGCTACGGCACGCGCAGCCGGCTTTCCCCGATCATCGATTCGAACACGCGCAGCAGGTCGGGATCGCATTTGGATCCGCGCTCCTGGTTCAGGATGCGCATGATCTGCGCATGGGTGCGCGCCGGATGGTAGGGCCGCGCGTCGCCCAGCGCGTCGTAGGAATCGGCCACCGAAATGATCCGCGCGTGCAGCGGAATGGCATGCCCGGCCAGTCCGTCCGGGTAGCCGGAGCCGTCGAAGTGCTCATGGTGGTGCCGCACCGCCAGCGCAATGGCCTCGCGCTGCGGCATGGCGGTCTGCATGATAAGGGCGGCGCCCGCCGCGGCGTGCGCCTTCATGATTTCCCAATCTTCGTTTTCCAGGCGGTGCGGGTGATGCAGCACGCGATCGGGCGTGCCGATCTTGCCCACGTCGTGCAGCCGCGCGGCCGGGGCGATCACTTCCAGTTCCGCCTCGGCCAGCCCGCAGGCCCGGGCCAGCGCAACGCTCAGCGCAACGACTCTGTTGCAATGCCGGCCGGTGGCCGGGTCACGCGCCTGCATCGCGGCGAACAGCACCGCTTCGTAGGATCCTGCTGGGTTTTCGGGAACGTCGGAAGGCATGGGAAAGCGAGCGCGCCGCCACACCGGGGCGACGCGCAAATATCGAAAAGCCGCGATTCTGACACAAGGCGTGGCGGTTCCCGGCCGCCCGGCACGCCGCGGGCGGCCGGGCCCGCGCGCGGTTCGGCTTCAGCCCGGCGCCGCCAGGTCCTTCAGGCGTTTGAGCAGCGCCTCGGCCACACCCACCGAGGAGGCGGGATTCTGGCCCGTGATGAGCAGCCCGTCGCAGACCACATGCGGCTGCCAATCCGGCCCGCTGCTGTACTGGCCGCCCAGCTTTTTCAGTTCGTCCTCGACCAGGAACGGCACCACGTCGGTCAGTTCCACGGCGGCTTCCTCCGCGTTGGAAAAGCCCGTGACCTGCCTGCCCTGCACCAGCGGCTTGCCGTCCGCGGTCTTGGCATGGCGCAGCACGCCCGGCGCATGGCATACGGCCGACACCGGCTTGCCCGCCGCCAGCATGGTCTCGATCAGCGCGACCGATTTGACGTCTTCGGCCAGGTCCCATAGCGGACCGTGGCCGCCCGGGTAGAACACCGCGTCGAAATCCGACGCCTGCATCTCGGACAATCGGTGCGTGGACGCCAGCAGGCGCTGCGCCTGCTCGTCCTGGCGAAAGCGGCGCGTGTCGTCGGTCTGGGCGTCGGGGTCGTCGCTCTTGGGGTCCAGCGGCGGCTGCCCGCCCAGCGGCGAGGCCAGCGTGACCTTGGCGCCCGCATCCACGAAGGCGTAATACGGCGCCGCGAACTCCTCCAGCCAGAAGCCGGTCTTGCGCCCCGTATTGCCCAGCGTGTCGTGGGAAGTCAGCACGATCAATATGTTCATGTTGCGCTCCATTCGTCAGGACCGACCCGCACGATGCGTTTGCCGGCATTTTCGCCCTTGAGCAGCCCGATCAGCCCGCGCGGGGCATTTTCCAGGCCGTCGACCACGTCTTCACGATACTTGATGCGGCCTTGCTTGATGAGGTCCTGCATCGCCTCGCGGAATTCGCCGTAGCGGTGCGCGTATTCATTGAAGATGATGAAGCCCTGCATCCGCAGGCGCTTGGTCAGGATGGTTCGCATCAGCAGCGCCAGGCGGTCCGGGCCCTCGGGCTGGCTGGTGGCGTTGTAGGCCGAGATCAGCCCGCAGACCGGGATGCGGGCGCGCGGGTTCAGCAGCGGAAGCACCGCGTCAAAGACAGCGCCGCCCACGTTCTCGAAGTACACGTCGATGCCTTGCGGCACGGCTTTTGCCAGGCGCCCGGGCAGGTCGGGCTGCCGGTGGTCCAGGCAGTCGTCAAAGCCCAGTTCCTCGACCACGTACCGGCACTTGTCCGGTCCGCCCGCGATGCCCACGACTTTGCAGCCATGGATCTTGGCGATCTGGCCCACCACCGCGCCCACCGCGCCGCTGGCCGCCGCCACGACCACGGTCTCGCCGGCCTTGGGCTGGCCGATGTCCAGCAGGCCCATGTAGCCGGTGAAGCCGGGCATGCCCAGCACGCCCAGCGACCAGGACGGGTGCTCCGGATTGGGGCCCAGGCGCAGGAGCCCGGCGCCGTCGGACACGGCATAGTCCTGCCAGCCCGATTGCGCCAGCACCCATTCGCCCACCTGGAACTGCGGATGGTTCGAGGCCTGCACGCGCGTGACCGTGCCGCCCACCATCACCTCGCCGATCTGGACCGGCTCGGCGTAGGACGGCGCATCGCTCATGCGGCCGCGCATGTAGGGGTCGAGCGACAGGTAGACCGTGCGCAGCAGCACCTGGCCCGGGCCGGGCTGCGGCACCTCGCCCGTTTCGAGACGGAAGTCGTTGTCGGCGGGTTCGCCTTGCGGACGCGCGGCAAGCACGATCCGGCGGTTGGTCGAAGAGGATTGCGGCATGACGTGCGGTCTCCTTGTAGAGGCCGGCTGGCGCGGTGATGGCGTGCGGCCGGCGGGACGGGGAACCGGTCCATTACACCATCCACGCCCCGTCCCCCGGGCTTGAAACCTTGATGATCGCGCCCCTTTTAATTAATTAATTCTTTAATTAGAATCTGCCGCATGTCTTCCGCACCCTCCGCTCCCGCACGCCGTCCCGGCCGCCCGCCGCGCCCGGACAACGCCGCCGCCCGCGCCAACCTGCTGGACTTGGCGACGCAACTGTTCGCCGCCCAGGGCGTCGCCGCGACCACCATCGCCAGCATCGCCCAACGGGCTGGCGTCACGCCGGCGATGCTGCATTACTACTTCAAGAGCCGCGACCAGCTGATCGACGCCGTGGTCCTGGAACGGATCGTGCCGGTGATCGGCTTCGTGTGGGCGCCCGTGCCGCTGGGCGCCCCCGCCGCCGAGGCGCCGCAAGACCCGGCCGCGGCGGCGCGGCGCTACATCACCGAGATCGTGGGCCGCGTGGTCCAAAGCGCCACCGACAAGCCCTGGCTGCCGTCCCTGTGGATGCACGAGGTCGTCAACGAAGGCGGCCAGTTGCGCGACCGCGTGCTGCGCCACCTGCCTTCGGACCGGCTGCAAGCCTTTGCCGGCCTGATCGCCGACTGCCAGCGCCGCGGCGCGATCACGCCGGGCGTCGAACCGCGGCTGGTGTTTCTTTCCATCCTGGGCCTGACCCTGCTGCCGCTGGCCACATCCACGCTGTGGCGCCGGATCTGGCAGGACGACCCGGTGGCGCAATCCATCGACAACGAGGCGATCGCGGCCCACGCCATCGCCATGCTGACGGGCGGCCTGTTCACGCCGCCCGGCCTTTCCCCGGCCCCGCCTTCAGGACGCTGACCATGCGCACCCGCCTTCCCCTGCCCGCCGCCCTGGCCCTGCTGTCCCTGTCCGGCTGCGGCAACCATGAACCGGCCTTCTACCAGGGTTACGTAGAGGGCGATTACGTGTATGTGGCCTCGTCCGAGGCCGGCCGCCTGGACTCCCTGGCGGTGCGGCGCGGCCAGCTCGTGGACGCGGCCCAGCCCCTGTACACGCTGGACGCCACGCGCGAGGCCGCGGCGCGCGATCAGGCGCGAGCGGAACTGGCGGCGGCGCGTGCGCAACTGGAGGACATCGCCACCGGCAAGCGGCCGCCCGAGGTCGACGTCAGCCTGGCGCAACTGGCGCAGGCGCAAGCCGCCAGCCGGCGGTCCGCCGCGCAACTGCAGCGCGACATCGCGCAGTTCCGCATCGGCGGCATCGCGCGCTCGCAACTGGACGACAGCCGCGAACAGGCGCAGTCGGATGCCGCCCGCGTGCGCGAGCTGCAGGCGCAGGTCGAAGTCAACCGCCTGCCCGGCCGCGACGAGGCGCGGCGCGCGCAGGCGTCGCAGGTCCAGGCCGCCGACGCGGCGCTGGCGCAGGCCGAATGGACGCTGGCCCAGAAGCAGCTCGCGGCCCCCGCGGCCGGCCGCGTGTTCGACACGATGTACCGCGTGGGCGAATGGGTGCCCGCCGGCAGCCCGGTCGTCAGCCTGCTGCCGCCGGGCAACGTCAAGGTGCGCTTCTTCGTGCCGGAGACGATCGTGGGATCGCTCAAGATCGGCCAGGAGGCCACGCTGCGCTGCGACGGCTGCGGCGATCCGATACCCGTGCGCATCGACTACGTCTCGGACCAGGCGGAATACACGCCGCCGGTGATCTACAGCCGCGAAAGCCGCAGCAAGCTGGTCTACATGGTCGAGGCCCGCCCCGCGCCCGAGGCGGCGGCGCGGCTGCATCCCGGCCAGCCCGTGGAGGCCACCCTGCCATGAGCGCAACCGATGCCGGCGGCTACGTCATCGACGTTCACGGCCTGAACAAGCACTTCGGCAGCAAGCACGTCGTGAACGACGTGACGCTGCAGGTGCGCAAGGGCGAGATCTTCGGCTTTCTGGGCCCCAACGGCAGCGGCAAGACGACCTGCATCCGCCTCATGTGCGGCCTGCTCACGCCGGATTCGGGCAGCGGCACCTGCCTGGGCTACGACATCCTGCGCGACAGCGCGCAGATCAAGCGCAACGTGGGCTACATGACGCAGAAGTTCTCGTACTGGGAGGACCTGACCATCCGCGAGAACCTGGACTTCGTGGCGCGCATGTACGGCATGGCCCAGCGCAAGGAGGCGGTGGACCGCGCCCTGCAGGACCTCGGCCTGCAAAGCCGCGCCGGGCAACTGACCGGATCGCTGTCGGGCGGATGGAAACAGCGGCTGGCGCTGGCCGCCTGCCTGCTGCACCAGCCCAGGCTGCTGCTGCTGGACGAGCCCACGGCCGGGGTGGACCCCACGGCGCGGCGCGATTTCTGGGAACAGCTGCATGAGCTGGCCGCGCGCGGCATCTCGGTGCTGGTCAGCACCCACTACATGGACGAGGCCGAACGCTGCCACAAGCTGGCCTACATTTCCTACGGCAAGCTGCTGACCCAGGGCACCGCCGATGAGGTCATCGCCGAACAGGGCCTGACCACCTGGGCGATCCACGGGCAGAACCTGGTGCCGCTGGGCCAGCAACTGCGCCGCGCGCCGGGCGTGGACCAGACGGTGGCCTTCGGCTCGGCGCTGCACGTCAGCGGCCGGGATGCGGCATTGCTGGAGCGCACGCTGCGCGCCGCCATCGAAGGCCAGGACCTGCGCCTGGAACGCATCGACACCAGCCTGGAGGACGTCTTCATCTACCTGATGAACCGGTCCACCGACAACTTTGCGAGCGCCCCATGACCTTGCGCCTGAACGGATTTTCCTGGTCGCGCTGGTGGAGCATGGTGCTCAAGGAGTTCCTGCAACTGCGCCGCGACCGCATCACCTTCGGCATGATCGTGGGGCTGCCCATCATGCAGCTGGCGCTCTTTGGCTACGCCATCAACACCGATCCGCGGCAGATGCCCACCGCCGTCATCGCGTCGGACCACAGCCCCTTCACACGCAGCTTCATCGCGGCGATGCGCTCGTCGGACTACTTTCACATCGTCGAGGAACTGGACAACGAAGAAGCGGGACGCGCCGCGCTGGCGCAGGGGCGCGTGCTGTTCGTGGTGACGATTCCGCCGGATTTCACCCGCAGCCTGTTGCGCGGCGAGCGCCCCGCCCTGCTGATCGAGGCCGACGCCACCGACCCCATGGCGACCGGCATGGCGCTGGGCGCGGCCACGCAGCTGACCCAGGCCGTCGCGCAAAAGGACCTGACCGGACCGCTCGCCAGCCTGGCGGGCGGCCAGCCGCCTTTCGACGTGCGCATCCACCAGCTCTACAACGAAGAGCAGATCTCGCAATACAACACCGTGCCGGGCCTGATGGGCGTGATCCTGACGATGACGCTCGTGATGATGACCGGGCTGGCGATGACCCGCGAGCGCGAACGCGGCACCATGGAAAACCTGCTGGCGATGCCGGTGCGCCCGATCGAGGTGATGACCGGGAAGATCGTGCCCTATATCGCCATCGGCCTGATCCAGGCCAGCATCATCCTGGCGGCCGCGCATTTCGTGTTTCACGTGCCCATCATGGGCAGCCTGCTGTCGGTCTACCTGGCCGCGCTGCTGTTCGTGGCGGCCAACCTGACGGTGGGCATCACCCTGTCGTCGCTGGCACAGAACCAGCTTCAGGCCATGCAGCTCACCATGTTCTATTTCCTGCCCAACATGCTGCTGTCGGGATTCATGTTCCCGTTCCAGGGCATGCCGATGTGGGCGCAGCACCTGGGCAACCTGCTGCCGCTGACGTATTTCAACCGGCTGATCCGCGGCATCCTGCTCAAAGGCAACGGCTGGTGGGACCTGTGGCCGAACATCTGGCCGCTGATGGTCTTTACCGTCATCGTCATGACCGCCGCCGTGAAGTTCTACCGCCGCACCCTGGATTGATACCCATGCGCCGCCCCGCCCGCCTGTCCGCTCCCCGCCCCCTGGCCCCGCTTGCGCTGTGCGCGCTGCTGTCCGCCTGCGCGGTCGGCCCCGACTTCCCCCAGCCGGCCACGCCGGACGTGGCGTCCTACACCCCGCAGGGACAGGATGCGCTGCCCGCGGGCGAGCAGCGCCTGCAGCCGGGCGCGGACATTCCCGCGCAGTGGTGGCAGCTTTTCCGGTCGGAGGAACTGGACCGGCTGGTGCGCCAGGCGCTCGCCGCCAGTCCCACGCTGGATGAAGCGCGCGCGCGGCTGCGCCAGGCGCGCGAGGACCTGTCCGCCGAGACCGGCGGCCGCACGCTGCCCTCGGTGGACGGCAATCTGTCGGTGGCCCGCAAAAAAGTGGATCCGGCGGCCTACGGCGTGCCGGTGACAGAGCCGCCCCCGCCTTTCACGCTCTACAACGCCTCCATCGACGTGTCCTACACGCTGGACGTGTTCGGCGCCAACCAGCGCGTGCTGGAGGGCCTGGCCGCGCAGATGGACTACCAGGCGCACGAACTGCAGGCGGCGCGCATGTCGCTGGCGGCCAACGTCGTGACCGCCGCGATCCGCCAGGCGGACCTGGCCGAGCGGCTGGCGGCCACGGACGCGCTGCTGGCGGCGCAGGTCCGCCAGCAGGAGATCATGCAAAAGCGCCTGGACGCGGGCGGCATCGCGCTGGCCGACCTGCGCAACCAGGAACTGCTGGTCGCCCAGACCCGCGCCACCGTGCCGCCGCTGCAATACCAGTTGGCGCAGGTCACCCATCAACTGGCCACCTACCTGGGCGTGGCGCCGGCCGCCCTGCAGTCGCCGCCCCTGCGCCTGGCGGACCTGACGCTGCCGCCGGACGTTCCCACGGGCGTGCCCTCCGCCCTGACCCGCCAGCGGCCCGACATCCTGGCCGCCGAGGCCCTGTGGCACAAGGCGTCGGCGGACGTGGGCGTGGCCACGGCCAACCTGTATCCGCAGTTCACCCTGACCGCCAGTTTCGGGTCGCAGCGCACGGGCGTGAACGAGCTGTCCGATGGCGTGAACGTGTGGAATCTGGGGCTTGGACTGGTCCAGCCGCTTTTTCATGGCGGCGAGCTGCGCGCGCGCAAGCGCTCGGCCGAGGCGGCCTATGACGCGGCCGCCGCGTCCTACCGGCAGACGGTGCTGGACGGATTCCGCCAGGTGGCCGACGCGCTGCGCGCCGTGCAGACGGACAGCGAGGCCTTCGCGGCCTATGACGACGCCTGGCGCCGCGCCGACGAGGCCGGCCGGATCGCGGCGGGACGTTACCAGGCGGGCGGCATCAGCCATCTGAGCCTGCTGGACAGCCAGCGCCAGGTGTTACAGACGCAAATTTCGCGCATCCAGGCCGATGCGGCGCGCTACACCGACACGGCCGCGTTGTTACAAGCGCTGGGCGGCGGCTGGTGGAATGAGGTCTCCGGCGACGCTCCCTGACGCCGCGAAAGGCACATCTCGCGGCCATGGCCGAGAATTCGGGTAGGAAAGTGTCGTTGTGCGCGGTTTGGGAAACCGTTGTAACCGATGCATCATGCAAGCGCTCAAGCTGCATGATGTTCACAACGATTCATGAATGACCTATTAGACCTGATCGTCTTCGCTCCCGACGCCAGCCAGCGCGTGCGCCGCAGCGACGAACTGGCCGAAATGGGGTTCTCGCCGCGTCCTTGCGAAGACTCCAACGGACTGTTCCGCCTGTTCCAGGCCCGCCGCACCCCGCTGCTCGTGATGCAAGCCGAATTTACCGATCTTTGCATGGCCGTCGCAGGTCTGCGCGCCATGGACACCACCGCCGGCATCGTCGCCGTTTCCGCCTTCGACACCCCTGAGAACCGCATTCTTGGCCTGCACTGCGGCGCCGACGCCTGCTTTTCGCCCGAGGTGGCCACCGCCGAGATCGCGGCCGCCCTGCAGGCGCTGGTGCGCCGCGTGCCCGCCGCCGCCAGCCGCCGCGCCCCCGAGGCCGACGCGCGGCCCGCGGCGTCCTCGGCGCCCGCCGTGCCCACCGGCAAGTGGCAATTCCTGGACGCCGCCTGGACCCTGGTCAGCCCGCAGGGCACGCGCCTGGCGCTGACCCAGGCGGAGCGGGAGTTCCTGCTGAAACTGACCGGATCGCCCGACAAGCGCATGCCGCGCGGCGACCCGCCCGGCCTGGACCCGCATTCGGGCCGCGAATCCATGCGCCGCACGGACGTCGTGGTCAGCCGCCTGCGGCGCAAGGCGCAGGATGTCAACGTCGAGCTGCCGATACGCACGGTCTGGGGCTGGGGCTACGCCTTCACTGGGGAAATCTAGCGCCGCGCGGGCGTATGATTCCGCGTACGAGGCCGACTCCCGGCCCGCCCCATTCCCCCGTCGCCCCCATGGAAGTCTTTGAACGCCTGCAAGCCCTGCTTACCCAGCACCAGGCCCGCTATCGCCTGCTTGAACACGCCGCGGCGGGCCGGTCCGTCGAAGTCGCCGCCGTGCGCGGCACCGAAGTCAGCCAGGGCGCCAAGGCGCTGGTCTGCCGGGTGAAGATCTCGTCCAATCTGCGCAAGAACGTGCTCGCGGTGTTTCCGGCCGACAAGCAGGCCGATCTGGACGCGATCGCGCGCGCCGCGGGCGGCAAGAAAGCCTCGCTCGCGTCGCGCGACCTCGCGCGCGAGCTCACCGGCTGCGAGATCGGCGCCATCCCGCCCTTCAGCTTCAATCCGGACCTGTGCTTGCTGGTGGATCCCAGCCTGCGCGAGCGGCACGAGGAAATCGTCTTCAACGCCGGACGCCTGGACGCGTCCATCCTCCTGAACACCGAAGACTACTTCCGCCTGGCGGCGCCCGACGAGGCGCCGCTGACCAGGGCCTGAGCACCGTCCCATGAGGCCGCCTTGTCCCGCCGCCCATCGATGAGCCACCCGCACGCGTCCAACATGCGCTGGCTGATGAGCCTGGCGCACCTGGAGCCTTCGCCGGTCAACCCCTGGGTGATGCTGCGCGCCGCCCTGGCCATCGGACTGCCGACGGCCGCGGGGCTGGTCCTGGACCAGGGCCCGGCGGCCGCGCTGGTGGCGCTGGGCGCGCTGCCCGCCATCACGGGCGACAACGGCGGCCCCTACCGCAACCGCGCGCTGTCCATCGGCGCCACGGTGTTCGGCGGCGCGCTGGGCTATCTGCTGGGAAGCCTGATGGCCGGCCACGGGCTCTGGACCGCCGCCGGCATGATGCTGCTGGTCCTGGCGGCCAGTTTGGTCGGCACGTTCAACACCATCGCGGCCGTCGCCACCCTGCAATTCGCCACCTATGTGATCGTCGGTTCCAGCCTGGCCTCGACCCTGCCGCCGTGGCTGCCGCCCGCGCTGGTGGGCGTGGGCGGGCTGTTCGGCCTGGCGCTCACGCTGTCCGGCTGGGTCGTCAATCCCATCGCGCCGGAGCGGGCCGCGGTGGCGCAGGCCTACCGCAAGCTGGCCGCGATGTTCGCGGCCACCGGCACCTCGCGCGTCATGGCCGCGCGCCGCGAGATGGAAGGCGCCATGGCCACCGCCTACGACACCGTCCTGGCCGCGCGGGGCCGGTCGGCGGGCCCGTCGCCGCGGCTGGCGCGCCTGGTCGCGCAACTGCAGGCCTGCACGCCGCTCACCAACGCCGCGCTAGCGCTGGCGCGCGCCGGGCGCGTGCTGCCGGCCGAATGCGCCCGGGTCATGAACCATCTGGCCGACCGCGTCGAAAATGACGCCGAGCCGGACGCGCGCGACGACATCGCCGCGCTGCGCCGCGCCGGCATGCCGCAGCTTGCGGACGCGCTGGAGCAGGCGCAGCCGTTGCTGAACGGCACGCGGGCCACGCCCGCCGATGACTGCGCCGACCTGCCGCCCGCGCCCGCGCGAACGCCCTGGCGCGTGCTGGTCCGGACCTACCGCCCCGGGCCGACCACCGTGCGGTATCTGGTGCGTCTGGGGCTCTGCCTGCTTGCCGCCGAGGCGGTCGCCCTGGCCGCCGCCTTGCCCCGGTCCTACTGGGTGCCCCTGATCGTCGTGGTGGTGTTCAAGCCCAATTTCGGGTCGGTCTTTGCCCGCGCGCTGCAAAGCTGCGCGGGCAGCGTGGTGGGCGTCGCGATCAGCGCCACCGTGCTGGCGCTGGACCGCGGCGGCGTCGCGAGCCTGCTCACGGTCGCCGGGCTGGCGGCGCTGCTGCCCTGGTCGATACGGCGCAACTACGGGCTGTTCTCGGCCATATTGGTGCCCATCCTCATGCTGCTGATCGGCGCGCTGCAACCCGGAAGCTGGTCCATCGCGCTGGCGCGGCTGGTGGACGTGGGGGTCGCGTCGGCCATCGTGCTGCTGGTGGGCTACCTGCCCTGGATGCGCATCGAACGCAGCAACCTGGATCATGCCGTGTCCGCCGCCACCTCGACGCTGGCCGCCTACCTGAACACCGTGTTCCAGGCCGATCCCGGCAGCCGGCATGACCTGCGCGCGCGGGCCTACGCGCGGCTGTCCGACCTGCGCATCGCGCTGCAGCGCGGACTGTCCGAACCGCGGCTCGTCAGCCGCCGCGCCCTGGCCTGGTGGCCGGTGGAAGTGGCGCTGGAACGCGTGGCCAACGCCATCTCCGACACGGTCTGGTCGCTGCCCGCCGGCCAGCCCGCGCCCCCTGCCGCGCAGGTCGCCCAACTGGCCGCCGCCCTGGACCGCATTGCGGCCGCCGTCAACCAGGGCCAGCCCGTGCCCCCGGACGCCATCGAGGCGCCGTCGCCCGCGCTGCGGGACGTCGCCGCCGAAATCGAATCGTTGCGCGCCACCCTGGCCGGCCCCGACTTCACCGCGGCGCCCGGGCGTCCCGCCCCCCCTTCTCCTCTTCATCAGGTCTGAATCATGTGTCTTGCCGTACTGGCCCTGCACACCTTGCCGGGCATCCCCGTGCTGATCGCCGCGAATCGCGATGAATTCCACGCCCGCCCCACCCTGCCCGCCGCGCAATGGCCCGACGCCCCCGGCATCTATGCCGGCCGCGACGGCCTGGCGGGCGGCACCTGGATGGGGGCAACGGCGCACGGGCGTTATGCGCTGGTGACCAATTTCCGCGAACCGGGCCGGCACCTGGACAACGCGCCGTCGCGCGGCGCGCTGGTCGAGGACTTCCTGCGCGGGGACATCGCCCCGCAGGCGTACCTGGAGGACGTGCATCGCCGGGACCAGGCCTACAACGGGTTCAACCTGATCGTGGGCGATGCCGCGCAGGCCTGGTATCTGAGCAACCGCGATGGCGGGCCCCGCGCGCTTGCGCCCGGCGTGTACGCGCTGTCCAACCACCTTTTGGACACGCCCTGGCCCAAGCTGGCGCGGACCAAGGCCGCCTTCACGGCCGTGCTGGAGAGCCATCCGCAGCCCGACCTGCCCGCGTTGTTCGCGGCGCTTGCCGATCCCCTGCCCGCGGATGACGCCGACCTGCCCGCCACGGGCCTGCCCCTGGACCGCGAAAAGCTGCTCAGCAGCCCGTTCATCGTCAGCCCGGACTACGGCACCCGCAGCTCCAGCGTGATGGCGCTGCACGGCGACGGCGCGGGCGAACTGCACGAACGGCGATTCGCGCCGGACGGCTCGGTCAGGGGCGAGAGCCAGCTGACCTTCACCTGGCACGCGGCGGCTGCCCTGCCGCGTAATCCGTAATGCGTAATGTGAGATGCCTGATCGAGATGCGTGATGCGGACGGCTGCCGCGCGCGCTCAAGAAAATTGCGGCTGATACAAACGGTTGATTTCCGAGCCGAGACGACGCGAACTCGGTTCAGGCGACCGGGTCGAATGAAGTGCAATCGTCCGGTGGACGCGAGCGACCGCTCGGCGGCGCCGGACCTACCCGCAGGAGAATTCCATGAACAAACGTTTTGAACGCTGCACGATGGCCGCCGCCATGGCGGTGGGCAGCATGGCCATCGCCGGCATTCTTTCCACGGCCCAGGCCGGGATGCCGCCCGTCAAGCATCAAGGCTCGGTGGAATACGTCAGCGGCGGCATCGGCATCGACGAATCCGAAGCCATGAAGGCCGCCTCCGGCAACTACCCGCTGGCGCTCACCTTCGCCGCCCAGCGCGGCGGCAAGGCCGATTACGTCGCCGACGTCGCCGTCGTCATCCGGGACGCGCAGGGCAAATCGGTGTTGCAGGTCACGGCCGAAGGCCCTTACATGCTGGTCAAGCTGCCGGCCGGCAGCTACCGGATCTCGGCCACCTTCGACGGCAAGGCGCAGGAACGCCAGGTCTCGGTGCAGGATTCCGGCACCGCGCGCGCCATGTTCGAATGGAAGTGACGCGGCGCGGCGGCTGCCGATAGCGCCGCCGCCACGATCCGGCGCGGGCCTCAGACGCCCGCGAACAGGATCGCGATCACGAAGCCCACCCCCGCCGTCCAGACCAGCGAGCGCAGCGCGCCCCAATTGGCCAGGTACATCGCCACGTAACCCAGCCGCGTGCCCAGCCAGCACGCCATCAGCGTGGCCACGTGCGCGGCGGGCGCCTGGTTGTAAAGCGCGAACAGCACAGCGGCGTAAAAGAACGGCAGGGCCTCGAAGGTGTTTGCCTGGGCGGCGTTGGCGCGGGCGCGCCATCCCTCCTGCCGCCCCAGCCACGTCCGCGGATCGTTGTTGTCGAACTGCTTGCCGCCGGCCTTGGCGATGATGGTGCACACGAACGGCAGCAGCGCCGCCGCCAACATCAACCACGCGATACTCTTCATCCCAGACTCCCTGGATGGCGGTTCCCGGCCCGCCGGACACGCGGGGCGTCTGCCGCCGCTGCCGCATGGTCGCCTGAAAATGCACGCATGGCAAAAGCGGCGCCCGGCGCAGGCCGCGCTTACACTCTGGCGTTCGCCCGAATCCCCGCCCGCCGATGCCTCACGACCTGCCCTGGTCCGCCCTGTTTCTGGCCGCAGCCATGCTGTGGCCGCCCTGCACGCGCCGCTGGGCCCTTGCCCCCCTGGCGGTGGCGTGGGCCTGGGCCTTGGCCGAGGGCGTCGCCGACCCGGTCGCGCTGGCGTGGCCGGCGCTGTTGCTCGGGGCCGCGCTGCTGGCGCGTTCGCAGGCGGGGCCGGCCGCGCGCGCGGCCGGGCACGCGTTGTTCGTGGCCGTGGCCGTGCTGCTCTTTGCGCATCTGCTGCCCGGCTTTCACAACCTGCGCGTGATCGAACCCGCCCCGCTCAGTCCTGGCGCCGTGCCGTTCGGCATGTTCCTGAACCTGGACAAACCGCTGGTGGCGTTCTGGGTGGTGCTGGCGATGGCGCCGCCGATGGCCGCGGCCAGTGCGCGCCTCACGCTGTCGGCGGCGTTGCTGGCCTGCGGGGCCGCGGTGGCAATATGCCTGGGTCTGGCGCTGGCGCTGGGCGTGGTGCAGTGGGCGCCCAAGTGGCCGCCGTCGGGCGGGATCTGGCTGATCAACAATGCGCTGCTGGTGACGCTGGCCGAAGAGGCGCTGTTTCGCGGGTATGTGCAAGAGCGCCTGTCGCAGCGTTGGCGTAGCCGCGCGTGGGGCGGCTGGGCGGCGCTGGCCGTGGCGGCCGCGCTGTTCGGGCTGGCCCATTTTGCGGGCGGATGGCAATGGATGCTGCTGGCCGGGCTGGCGGGCGCGGCCTATGGCCTGGCTTACCGCTACGGCGGCCTTTCCGCCGCCGTGCTGGCGCACCTGGGCCTGAACGTGGCGCACTTCGGGCTGTTCACCTATCCGATGCGCGCCGCGCTGTGAAAGCAAAAGGCCCGCCGAGGGCGGGCCATTGCTTCAGGGGGTGGCTGCAGGGGGTGGCTGCAGGGGGTGGCTTCAAGCTGCAACGTCAAGCTGCAACGTCAAGCAGCAACGTCAAGCCGCCAGCGCCGGATAATCCGTATACCCTTCCGCGCCGGAAGCATAGAAGGTCGCCGGGTTCGGCGTGTTGAGCGGCGCGTTGCGCTGCAGGCGCTCGGCCAGGTCGGGCGTGGCGATGTAGGGCACGCCAAACGCCACGGCGTCGACCCTGCCGGCGGCCACGGCGGCTTCGGCGCTCTCGCGCGTGTAGCCCTCGTTGCCGATATACACGCCGCCGAACGCGGCCTTCAACACCGGCCCCAGGCTGTCCGGGCCTTCATGTTCGCGCACGCACAGGAACGCGATGCCGCGCTTGCCGAGTTCACGCGCCACATATGTGAACAGGCCCGCCCGGTCCGAATCGCCCATGTCGTGCGCATCGCCGCGCGGCGACAGGTGCACGCCCACGCGTCCCGGGCCCCAGACGGCCACGCAGGCGTCGACCACTTCCATCAGCAGGCGCGCACGGTTTTCGACCGAACCGCCGTACTGGTCGGTGCGGTGGTTGGTGCTGTCCTGCAGGAACTGGTCCAGCAGGTAGCCGTTGGCGGCATGCACTTCCACCCCGTCGAAGCCGGCTTCCATCGCCATCTGCGCACCGTGGCGGTAGGCCTGCACCACGCCCGGAATCTCGTCGGTCTCCAGCGCGCGCGGCGTCACGTAGGCGCGCTTGGGGCGCACGTGGCTGACGTGGCCCTTGGCGGCGATGGCGCTGGGCGCGACGGGCAGTTCGCCGTCCAGGAACATCGGATCGGAAATGCGGCCCACGTGCCAGAGCTGCGCCACGATCAGGCTGCCCTTGTCGTGCACGGCGGACGTCACCTTGCGCCAGCCCTTGACCTGTTCCGGCGACCACAACCCGGGCGTGTCGGCATAGCCGACGCCCTGCGGCGTGACCGCGGTGGCTTCGGTCAGGATCAGGCCGGCGCCGGCGCGCTGGGTGTAGTACTCGACCATCAGGTCGTTGGGGACGCGGCCGGCGCTGGCGCGCTGGCGGGTCAAAGGCGCCATGACCACGCGGTTGCGCAGCGTCAGGTCGCCAACTTTCAGCGGTTCAAACAAGGGGTTCATGCAAAGTCCTTTCGTCCCGGCAATGGGGCTACATATCCTGGTTCAACTGCCGCAGAAACGCGGCAATCACGGGCTCGTTGCGACGGAAAAAGACCCACTGCCCCACCTTCGTGGCCGAAATCAGGCCCGCGCGCTGCAAGACGGCCAGATGCGACGACACCGTCGACTGGGACAGCCCGCAGCGGTCGTCGATGTGGCCCGCGCACACCCCGTGTTCGAAGGTGTGGCCGGGGCGCTCCTCGAAGTACGCATGCGGCGTCTTCAGCCAGGCCAGGATGTCGCGCCGCACCGGATTGGCCAGCGCCTTGAGGATGGCGTCGGCGTCGATGGCGGGCTGCGCGATGTTCTGGTCGGAGGGTGAGGGAGTTGCGGTCATATTGGTATATCGCAATTTATCGAATCATATATCGGGTTTGTCCGATATATAGAAATGCCCCTGCGGGCATCAAGGACTATCGGCCTGCCGCCGTCGCGCGGGTTTGAGGCTGTCGGCCCAATCGCGGGCCAGATCGCGCTGCGCCTTCCAGTTGACCAGCGCGGTCACGGTCATGGCGATGACCGCGCCCAGCGCCGCCAGCGCCATGTCTTTCTGGGCGTCCCAGATGTCGCCCTGCGTGCCGAGATAGGCTGCGCCCAGGTCGCCGCCGAAGAACTCCGCGGCGCCCCACTCGATCAGCTCGTAGAGCGCGGAGGTGGACAGCGTCACGTCCAGGGGCAGGAAATACGCCCAGAAGCCGCGCACCTCGGCCACGCGCAGGAAGATCTCGCGGATCGGATAGGCCAGGAGCAACCCGTAGGAAAAGTGCACGACCCGGTCAAAGTTGTTGCGCTCCCAGCCCAGCAGGCTGTTCAGGCTGTGGCCGGTCAGGGCGCGCCACCACTCGTCGTACGGAACCAGCGAATAGGTGTAATGCGCCCCCACGGTGTGCAGGCACAGGAACAGGAAGATCAGCGTGTACGACGCGCGCGAAAACACGAACGCGTGCCGCGTGGCGAACAGCACGGCGCCCAGGGCCAGCACCAGCGCGTTTTCCAGCGCCCAGGCCGAGCGGTCGTGCGGATCGATGGCCAACGCCGTCCAGATGACGGCGAACACCCCGGCCAGCGTGAGCAGATAGCGGCGGCGCGCGTCTGACATGATCCCCTCCTATTCGCCCTGCACCCGGCCGCGCAGCCGCTTGACCTCGCCGTGCAGCACCTTGCGCTGCACGCGCCGGCGCTGCGAGGCCCGCGTCGGCTTGGTGGCCCGGCGCGGCTTGTCGACCCGGATCGCCGCGCGGACCATGGCCACCAGGCGCTCGATGGCCTCGGCCCGGTTTTTTTCCTGGCTGCGGAACGCCTGCGACTTGATGACGATCACCCCCTCCTTGGAGATGCGATGGTCGCTCAGCGCGCACAGCGCGTCCTGTACCTCGGGCGGCAGACGGGAAGCGCGCACATCAAAGCGCAGATGGACGGCGCTGGACACCTTGTTGACGTTCTGCCCGCCCGCGCCCTGGGCGCGGATCATGGAGAAGGTCAGGTCGCGTTCGTCGATGAAAAGCGAGTCTTGGACGTGAAACATAGGCGGGAAGTCTACAGGGCCGCCACGCTTCCTGCACGGCGTGGGCCGGCGGGTCGCGGGGCCGGCGATTGACGCGGACGCGGGGCGGAGCGGGCCGGGGCGCCGGCGGCTCGCGCGGCTGCGCCGAACCCCCGCCCAGCAGGGTCTTTCGGCGCATATCCGCCGCGCCAAGTAAAATAGCGCGCTTTTGCTCGAATCGCGCGGCGCCCGGCCGCCCGCCCCCCTATGACTTACACCGCCAAAGAAATCTTCAAGACCCTGCAAGGCGAAGGCGCCCACGCAGGCCGCGCGGCGGTATTCTGCCGGTTCGCGGGCTGCAACCTGTGGTCCGGCCGCGAGAGCGACCGCGCCAGCGCCGCCTGTACCTTCTGCGACACCGACTTCATCGGCACCGATGGCGACGGCGGCGGCAAGTTCGCCTCGGCCGACCTCCTGGCCGACGCCATCGCCGCGGCCTGGGGTCCGGACACGCACAACCGCTACGTGGTCTTCACGGGCGGCGAGCCGCTGCTGCAACTGGACGCGCCGCTGCTGGACGCCATCCATGCCCGCGGGTTCACCGTCGCCATCGAAACCAACGGCACGATCAAGCCGCCCGCGGGGATCGACTGGATCTGCGTCAGTCCCAAAGGCACGGCGCCGGTCGTGGTCGAGCGCGGAAACGAGCTCAAGCTGGTCTACCCCCAGCTCAATGCCCTGCCCGACGCCTTCGCGCACCTCGATTTCGAACACTTCTTCCTGCAACCCATGGACGGACCCGCGCGCGCGGCCAACACCGAGCAGGCCGTCCAGTACTGCATGCAGCACCCGCAATGGCGGCTCAGCCTGCAAACCCACAAATACATAGGCATTCCATGATTCACCCCCACGCCGTGCGGAGCGCGCGATGATTTCCGTGACCCGCAGGCTCGAGTTCGACGCCGGCCACCGCATCCCCGACCACCGCAGCCAGTGCCGCAACCTGCACGGCCATCGCTACGTGCTGGAGATCACCCTGACGGGCGACGTGGTGCAGGCGCCCGGCGAGTCCGACAACGGCATGGTGATGGACTTCTCCGAGATCAAGCACATCGCCAAGACGCACATCGTGGACGTCTGGGACCACGCGTTCCTGGTCTATGAAGGCGATGCCGCCGTGCGCGGATTCCTGGATTCCCTGCCCGGCCACAAGACCGTGGTGCTGGACCGCATCCCCACCGCCGAAAACCTGGCGGCCATCGTCTTCGAAACGCTGGCCCCGCACTACCACGGCCACTACGGCGCCGAACTGCGCCTGACGCGCGTGCGCCTCTACGAAACGCCGAACTGCTGGGCCGACTGCAACGGTTGACCGGATAGGCCGGCTGCCGTCGCGCCGGCCGGCCGCAGTTTTGTCCCCGGTTTTCCACCCACGGAAAACCGCCCCCCTATTTTTCCAATTGAAAAGATCTATCGAGATAGTCGTCATTTTCAATCATTAGTAAGCTAATAGATAGGATACAATCTATTCCATGCCTACTCCTTCCGACTCCCAGCTCATGGCCACCACCGCCAACCTCATGGTGCTGTCGCGCGCCTATCGCGGCGCCGCCGACAAGGCGCTCGTCGACTACGGCCTGTCGCAGGCCACCGCCTGGCCCGTCATCCTGGCCGGCCGGCTGGGCGATGGGGTGCGCCAGGGCGCGCTGGCCGAGGCGCTGGGCGTCGAAGGCCCCTCGCTGGTGCGCGTGCTGGACCAACTGGTCGCCGCCGGGCTGATGGAACGCCGCGAAGACCCCCACGACCGCCGCGCCCGCACCCTGCACCTCACCGAAGCCGGCCACGCGCTGCGCGCCCAGGTCGAAGACGTGCTGGTCGAACTGCGCCGCCGCATCTTCAACGGCATCAGCGAGTCCGACCTCGAAGCCTGCCTGCGCGTCTTCGACGCCATGAAGGTGTCGCTGGGCCGCAGCGGCGCCGGGGCGCAAGAGGACGCGCGGCCATGAAAGTGAATCTGCCCAACGTCCGCGAAACGGTCTTCTCGCTCAAGAGCTACCTGAGCGCCATCATGGCGCTCTACCTGGCCTACAGCATCGGTTTGCCGCGTCCGTTCTGGGCCATGACCACCGCCTATGTCGTGGCCCAGCCCTGGTCGGGCGCCGTGCGGTCCAAGGCGCTGTATCGCCTGGTGGGCACCTTCTTCGGGTCGGCCGCCACCGTCTACCTGGTGCCCCGGCTGTCGAATTCGCCGGTCGTCATGACCGGGGCGATGGTGCTGTGGGTCGGCGCCTGCCTGTACATGTCGGTGCTGGACCGCACGCCGCGGTCCTACCTGTTCATGCTGGCGGGCTACACCGCGGCGATGATCGGCTTTCCCAGCGTCACCGACCCTTCCCTCGTCTTCGACACGGCGCTTGCGCGCGTCGAGGAGATCAGCCTGGGCATCGTGTGCGCCACGCTGATCCACAGCATCATCCTGCCGCGCGGCCTTGCCCCCGCGCTGACGCTGCAACTGGACAAGGCGGTGCGCGACGCGCGCAACTGGATGCACGACACCTTGAGCGGCAAAAACGCCGAACAGCGCGACAAGGACCGCCGCGTGCTGGCCAACGACATCACGCAATTGCGTCTGCTGTCCACCCATGTTCCCTTCGACACCAGCAACCTGCGCTGGACCGCGGGCGCCGTGCGCGCCATGCAGGACCAGATCGCCGCGCTGACGCCCGCCGTGTCGGCCGTCGAGGACCGCATGCGCGCCTTGCAGGCCAACGGCCAGGACCTGCCCGAGCCGGTGCAGTCGCTGCTGTCCGACATTTCGGAATGGATCAACGCCGGCGCGCAGGCCTCGCACGAGACCGCGGTGCGGCTGCGCGCCGCCGTCACCCGGCTGACGCCCGGCATCGACAGCCGCTCGACCTGGCGCGATGCGCTCCTGGCCAGCCTGATGACGCGGCTGCGCGAGCTGATTGACACCTATGACGAATGCCTCGCCCTGCGCCGCGACATCCATGCGGGATTGGCGGGCGCGCCGGTGCGGGCCCCGCGCGCGGCCCGCGACCCCAATTCGGCGCTGCACCGCGATCACGGCCTGGCGCTGCTGTCCGCGCTGGCCGCGGGCCTGGCCATTTCGGTCTGCTGCGCCTTCTGGATCGGCACGGCCTGGAGCAATGGCGCCACCGCCGCGCTGATGGCCGCGATCTTCAGCTGCTTCTTCGCCTCGCAGGACAATCCCGTGCCGGGCATCATGCAGTTCCTGACCTACACGGTGTATTCGATCCCGCTGTCGGCGCTGTATCTGCTGGGCATCATGCCGGCCATCCACTCGTTCGAAATGCTGGCGCTGTCCATGCTGCCGACGGCCTTCGTGCTGGGCATCTTCATCGCCCGGCCGGCCAGCACCGGCAAAGGCATGGCCATGCTGTTCGGCTTTCTGGGCACCATGGCCCTGCAGGACACCAACACCGCCAATGTCGTTTCCTTCATCGACACGCAGGTCGCACAGTGCATGGGCGTGGCCACGGCCGCGATCATCGCCGCCATCTTCCGCACCGTCAGCGCCGACTGGAGCGCGCGCCGCATCCAGGCCGCCAACTGGAAAGAGCTGGCGACGCTGGCCAGCTCGCCGCGCGCGCCTTCACGCCATACGTACACCGCCCGCATGCTGGACCGCATCGGCCTCTTGCAGCCGCGGCTGGCGCTGGCCAGGCGGCCCGACGACCTGGTCGCGGCCGACGCGCTGAAAGACCTGCGCGTGGGGCGCGACATCACCGAACTGCAACGGGCCCGCCGTCACCTGCCGATGGCCGACGCCACGATCGGGCCGGTGCTCGACAGCCTGGCGCAGTTTTTCCGGGTCCGTTCATCGGGGCGCGTGCAGGACAAGACGCCCGAGTTCCTGGCGCAGATCGACCGCGCGCTGGGCAGCGTCGCCGCCACGCCGCACGGCCCTCACGCGCGCGACCGCGCCGTGGTGGCGCTGGTCGGCCTGCGCCGCGCGTTCTTCCCCGAGGCGCCCGACTACCAACCCGCTCATCCCACGCTGGAGAGCCAAGCATCATGATCGGCGAATTCAATCTCTACGGCATCTATTTCCCCTGGCTGCTGGTGCTGGGCGTCATCACCCTGGGCGTGGCCTGGGCGGTGCGCCGCGTGCTCGCCCGCGCCGGACTCTACCGCCTGGTGTGGCACCCCGCGCTCTTTGACCTGGCGCTCTTTGTGGTGCTGCTGTACGGCGTCTCCCTCATTTCCCCCTATTTTCTGCAAAGACCGGTATGAAACTCCCCAATGCCCTTCGTCCTGCTGCCATCGGCAAGTTCGCGGTCACGGCCGTCGTCGTCGCCGCCGCCGCTTACGCCGGCTGGCAGCTCTGGGACCACTATGAAGTCGAACCCTGGACGCGCGACGGCCGCGTCAAGGCCTATGTCGTGCAGGTCGCGCCCGACGTCTCCGGCCTGGTCACCCGCGTGCCCGTGCACGACAACCAGGACGTGAAGGCCGGCGACCTGCTGTTCGAGATAGACCGCGCCCGCTTCCAGCTTGCGTACGACCAGGCCGAGGCCGCCGTGCGCTCGCAGCAGGTCGCCCACGACCAGGCGCTGCGCGACGCCAAGCGCAACCGGTCGCTCGGACAGCTCGTCGCGGCCGAAACGCTGGAACAAAGCCAGACCAAGGTGCAGCAGACCGAAGCGGCGCTGGCGCAGGCGCAGGTGCAACTGAACACCGCGCGGTTGAACCTGGAACGCAGCCGCGTCGTCGCCGCCAGCGACGGCCGCGTCACCAACCTGGACCTGCGCGCGGGCTCCTACGCCACGGCCGGCCACGGCGTGATGGCGCTGGTGGACGCCGGCTCCTTCTACGTCGAAGGCTACTTCGAGGAAACCAAGCTGCCCGGCATCCACGAAGGCGATCCCGTGACCGTGACCCTGATGGGCGAATCGCGCCACATCCGCGGCCACGTCGAGAGCATCGCCATGGGCATCGCCGACCGCGACCGCAGCACGGGCGCCAACCTGCTTCCCAACGTGAACCCCACCTTCAACTGGGTCCGCCTGGCGCAGCGGATTCCCGTGCGCGTGAAGATCGACGACGTGCCCGACGGCGTGCGCCTGGTCGCCGGCCAGACCGCCACCGTCTCCGTCGACGACCGCCCCGCCCAGGCCGCAGCCACCGCGCCCCACGCCTCCTGACGCGAGCGCACGCCGCACGCCATTTCGAAGCCCTCAACTTCCTATCGACGCCAAGCCGTACCTGCCATGAAAACCAGACTTCTCCTCCCGCTGACGCTGGCCCTCGCGCTGGCCGGATGCGCCTCCGTGGGCCCCGACTACAAGGTGCCGCCGGAGTCGGTGTCCCAGCGGCCGAGCGCGCAATCGTCCTTCGTAGAAGCGCAGGACGATGTGTACCGGCAAGAGGCGGTGCCCGGCCACTGGTGGCGCCTGTACAACGACCCCATGCTGGACGGCCTGGTGGAAAAGGCCCTGACCGCCAACACCGACCTGCGTGTGGCCAGCGCCAATCTCGAGCGCGCCCAGGCCGCGCTGCAGGAGACCCGCGCCCAGCAGCAGCCCACCCTCGGCGTCAACGCGTCGCCCACCTTCGGTCACGTGTCCGGCCTGCAGGAACTGCAACCCGGCATCGATCCTCCCAACCGCTGGTCGTATTCCACCGGCGCCAGCGTGTCGTATCAACTCGACCTTTTCGGCCAGATCCGCCGCGCCGTGGAAGCCTCCACCGATGACGCGCAGGCCGCGCAGGCCGCCTACGACGCCACCCGCGTCACCGTCGCCGCCGAGACCGCGCGTGCCTACGCCAACCTGTGTGCCGCGGGCATGCAGCTCGCCTCGGCGCAGCACTCCGTGCAGGTCCAGAAGGAATCGCTCGACGCCGTCAGCCGCCTGCAGCGCGCCGGCCGCGGCACCACGCTGGACGTCACCCGCGCGCGCAGCCAGCTCGAACAATTGCAGGCCAACCTGCCGCCCTTCCAGGCCCAGCAGCGCACCGCGCTGTACCGCCTGGCCGCGCTGACCGGCCAGACGCCGCACGAGATCTCCCCGGCGCTGCTGCAATGCGCCACCGCGCCGAAACTGACCGACACCATCCCGGTCGGCGACGGGGCCGAACTGCTGCGCCGCCGCCCGGACATCCGCCAGGCCGAGCGCACCCTGGCCGCCTCCACCGCGCGCATCGGCGTGGCCACGGCCGACCTCTATCCCAAGATCACACTGGGCCTGTCGGCCGCGTCGGGCGGCCCGGCCACCCTGTTCGGCGACCGCGGCACCTTCAGTTGGAGCGTCGGCCCCCTCATTTCCTGGACCATCCCCAACACCGGCGCCGCGCAAGCGCGCATCGCGCAAGCCGAAGCCAACACCAAGGCCGCCGCCGCGCGCTTTGACGCCACCGTGCTGAACGCCCTGCGCGAAACCGAGAGCGCGCTGGTCGTCTACGCCCGCCAGCTCGACCGCGACACCGCCCTGCGCGCCGCCCGCGACCAGAGCGCCGAAGCGGCGTCGCAGGCTCGGCGCTTGTTCCAGTACGGCAAGACCGACTACCTGACCGTACTGGACGCCGAACGCACGCTGGCCAGCAACGAAAGCGCGCTGGCGGCGTCGCAGGCGGAGCTGAGCAGCGACCAGATTGCGTTGTTTCTGGCGTTGGGCGGGGGGTGGGAGAAGTAAGGACGTTTCCGGCCGCTTCGGCCGGACGATGCAGGCGCGTCAGCTCAATGCACCGTCGTCCCATCCGGCGGCGTCTGGTTCAGCCCCAGCGCCGCTTCCCAGCTGCGCAGCGGCACGCAGGTCTGCAGGCGCACGATGGCGCGCTGGATCAGGGCGGGATGCAGTTCATGGCCGACCTGGGAGGCGATGTCGATGGTGGAGTCGCCGTGCAGTTCGGCCAGCCGGGCCTGCGCCGCCTGGGCGTTGGCCACGGCCATGACGGGATCGTTGGCGCCGTGCAGCAGATGAATGGTGGTGTATTGCGGCGCGGTTTTGGGCAGTTGCGCGTAGCGGCCCGAAAACGCGAGGACGCGGCCGGCCATGCCGTCGTGGGCCTGCACCAGTTCCAGCGCCATGATGGCGCCTTGCGAAAAACCGGCCAGCGCGGTGTCGGATTGCAGCAGGCCGAAGCGCGCCTGCGCGTCGCGCACGTAGGCTTCCAGGGGCGGCATTGCCTGGGCCACGCGGTCGGCGCGGTTTTCCTCGGTGACCCCGCGCACGGAGAACCACTGCCGGCCGGCGCCGCCGCCGTCGAACGGTTCGAAGCCTTCGGGGATCAGCACGGCCGCGCTCGGGAAGGCGGCGCGCAGCGCCTGGGCGAGAGGCGCCAGGTTGTCGGGTGACCCGCCCACGCCGTGCAGCAGAATGAAGAGCTGGCGCACGTCGACGCCCGGATCGGGAAGAAATTCGATAGAACTGGAAGACGCCATGAAACCGCTCCGTACTGGCTTGGGGACGTCAAACGGCGCCCCGATTGCCGCATTGTAAAAGGCGCGCCGCCTGGGAGCCTGCCCGGGTTTGCTGCGCGCCGCCCGGCGCGTCACCTGGCCATGATAGCGCCGGGACGAGCCCTGGGCACCGGCCCGTTCGTGGCCCGCGGCGCAGCACATGGCGATACGTCCGGCGGGTCTAAGTCTGGCCCCCCAGCCCGGTCCCCGGCGCCAAAGCCGGTACAATACTGTATATTCATACAGTCATTTACCACCAGGCGTCCCCGCCATGCAGTCCCCCGAACGTATCCATCCCGCGCTGTGGCGCGCCACGCAGTTGGCCCAGGGCGCCGCACGCACCCTGCCTACCGGGCATGCGGCGCTCTCGGCCGAACTGCCCGACGGCGGCTGGCCGCTGGGATCGCTCGTCGAACTGCTGACCCCGCACCCCGGCATCGGAGAAATCCGCCTGCTGCGTCCCGCCCTTGCCCAGCTGGAAACACGCCGTCCCATTGCCCTGGTGCAGCCGCCGCATGTTCCCCACATCGCCAGCTGGATGAGCTGGCGGCTGGATCCCCGGCAATTGCTCTGGGTGGCGCCTGAAAAGCCGGTCGACGCCCTGTGGGCCACCGAACAGATCCTGAAAAACGGCAGTTGCGGCGCGCTGATCTGCTGGCTGCCCCATGTGCGCCCCGAATCCCTGCGCCGCCTGCACCTGGCCGCCCAGGCCAGCGACCTGCTGTTCATCGCCGTGCGCCCGTCCCGCGCCGCGCAGAACGCCACGCCCGCCGCCCTGCGGCTGGCGCTGGCGCCTGCGCCGGGCGGCTTGTCCGTGCACATCCTCAAGCGCCGGGGGCCTGTCTGCGACACCCCGCTGTACGTGGGCCTGGAGCCCGGCGCCCTTACCCCTTCCACTCCCCGCCATGCGCCTCTGGATCGCCGCCTGCCTGCGCTGCCTGCCGCTGGACGTCATACGCCCGCACTGGCCGCATGAACAGGAGGCGTTCGCCGTTCTGGACCAGGAACGGGTCGCCGCCCTGACACCCGCCGCCCGCCAGGCCGGCGTGACGCCCGGCATGCGCCGCGCGGGCGCGGCGGCCATCGCCCCCGGCGTGGAACTGCTGCCGCGCAATGCGCAGGCCGAAGCCGAGGCCCTGCAGGGCGCGGCGCTGGCCTTGCTGCAGTACACCCCTGAAATCGCGCTGGCCGACGGCGACACCGTGCTGCTGAACGTGGGCGCCAGCCTGATGTTCTTCCGCGGGCCGCGCGCACTGGCACGGCGGGTGGCCGCGACGCTGCGCGCGCTGGACCTGCGCATGACCCTGGGCATGGCCCCCACCGCCACGGGCGCCTGGCTGCTGGCGCGGCGTGCCGGCCGGGGCGTCCCCCGGCGCACGCTGAAGCTGTCCACCCTGGCGCGGCGGCTCGATGCCCTGCCCCTGTCGCTGCTGCCCCAGGCGCACGACCGCCGGCACTGGCTGGACGACATCGGCTGCCACACGCTGGCACACCTGCGCGCCCTGCCGCGCGCGGGCCTGCAGCGGCGCAGCGCGCCCGACCTGCTGCAGGCCCTGGACGCCGCCTACGGCCAGGTGCCCGAACTCCACCGCTGGATCGAACCGCCGCATCGGTTTTCGCGGCGCATCGAACTCATGGACTATATGGAGCACACCGACGCGGTGCTGGCCGTCGCGGGCCGCCTGGCCGAACAATTGGGCGGCTGGCTGGCCGCCCGGCAGTTGGCCGTCCAGCGCGTGGTGCTCAGCATGGACCACGAACGCGGCCGCCACGCCCGGCCGCCCACCGAACTGGAACTGGCCCTCGCGCAGCCCGTCTGGCAGGCGCGGCAGCTCCTGCCGCTGCTGCGCGAAAAACTGAACCACTTCACGCTGGAAGCTCCCGTCATCGCCGTCACGCTGCAGGCGCCCGACACGGTCGAGCAGCCCGCCGCCAGCACCACCCTGTTTCCCGAGCCGGGCGGCACCGCCGCCGACCACGCGCGGCTCCTGGACCTGCTGGTGGCGCGCCTGGGCCGCGACCGGGTGCGCCACGCCCGGCCCGTCGCCGACCACCGCCCCGAGACCGCCAATGCCTGGGGCGACGCGCTGGCCGCGCCCCAGCGCCCCGACCCGCTGCCGCCCCTGCTCGAACGTCCCTTCTGGCTGCTGGAAACCCCGCAGCCCCTGAAGCTGTCCGGCCATCGGCCCCAATACGGCGGGCAGGCGCTGCGGCTGATGCGCGGTCCCGAACGCATCGAAAGCGGCTGGTGGGATCCGGTCCTGACCGTGCGCGATTACTTCGTCGCCGAAGACGCGGCCGGCGCGCGCTACTGGATCTACCGCGAGCGCGATGCCGAGGACGCCCGCTGGTTCCTGCACGGACTGTACGCCTGACATGCGCGACGACGACGACGCCCCCGATCCGCTGGACCCGGCTGACACCCTGGCCGGCTTGCCCGGCTATGCCGAGCTGCAATGCCAGTCCAATTTTTCCTTCCTGCAGGGCGCCTCGCACCCCGAGGAACTGGCCGCGCGCGCCGCCGAACTCGGCTACGCCGCGCTGGCCCTGACCGACGAATGCTCGCTGGCGGGCGTGGTGCGCGCCCACACCGAGGCCAAGACCCTGAAGCTGCCCCTGATCGTCGGCGCCACCTTCCAGTTGCGCGCCGCGCCCGATGCCGCGCCGCTGGGCCTGACCCTGCTGGCGCAGACGCGCGAAGGCTACGGCAACCTCTCCGAACTCATCACGCTGGCCCGCACCCGGGCGCCCAAGGGCGAGTACCGGCTCTCCCCGCAAGACCTCGCCGATCCGCCCGGCGGCTACGCGCATCTACGCAGCCTGCCGGAATGCCTGGCCATCCTGACGCCCGCCTACGGCACCGACGCCGACCGCATGGCCGAGCAGGCGAGCTGGCTGGCGCGCCTTTTCCCCGGCCGCGCCTGGGTGGGACTGACCCTGTTGCACCAGTCGCGCGACGACCTGCACCGCGCCGCCGTCGAACACGCGGCCCAGGCGTCGCAACTGCCCGTGGTAGCGGTCGGGCAGGTCCAGATGCATATCCGCTCGCGCAAGCCGCTGCACGATACGCTGACCGGCATCCGCACCCGCCGGCAGGTGTCGCAATGCGGCTACGAACTGTCCGGCAATGCCGAACAACACCTGCGCAGCCGCATGCGGCTGGCCAGCCTGTACCCGCCCGACGCCCTGGCGCAGACCCTGGCCGTGGCGCGCCGCTGCACGTTTTCGCTGGACGAGCTGCGCTACGAATATCCCGACGAGATCGTGCCGCCCGGCCATACGCCGGCCAGCTACCTGCGCCAGGAGGCGCTGGCCGGCGCCCGCCGGCGCTTTCCGGCGGGCGTGCCGGACAACGTGGCCGCGCAGATCGAAAAAGAGCTGGAGCTGATCGCCGACCTGGGCTACGAAGCCTACTTCCTGACGGTCTACGACATCGTCCAGCACGCCCGCAGCATCGGCATCCTGTGCCAGGGCCGGGGCTCGGCCGCCAACTCCGCCGTGTGCTATTGCCTGGGAATCACCGCGGTGGACCCGCAGCGCGGCAACAACCTGTTCGAACGCTTCATCAGCAAAGAGCGCAACGAACCGCCCGACATCGACGTGGACTTCGAGCACCAGCGGCGCGAAGAAGTCATCCAGTACATCTACGGCAAGTATGGCCGCGAACGCGCCGCCCTGACCGCCGTGGTCATCTCGTACCGGCCGCGCAGCGTGCTGCGCGATACCGGGCGCGCGCTGGGGGTGGACCCGGGCGTCATCGATGCCGTGGCCCGCGCTCACCAGTGGTGGGACGGCAAAAAAGAAATGCTGCGCACGCTGGGCGCCTGCGGCCTGGACCCCGAATCCCGGGTGGCTCGCCAGTGGGCGTCGCTGGCGCAGACCATGATGGGCTTTCCGCGCCACCTGTCGCAGCATCCGGGCGGTTTCGTGATCTCGCGCGGCAAGCTCTCGCGCCTGGTGCCCATCGAGAACGCCGCCATGCAGGACCGCAGCGTCGTGCAGTGGGACAAGGACGACCTGGACGCCCTGAAGCTGCTGAAGGTGGACGTGCTGGCGCTGGGCATGCTGTCGGCCTTGCGCCGCACGCTGGAACTGGCCAGCCAGCGCCGGGGCCGGCCGCTGACCCTGCAGGACATCCCCGAAGGCGACGCGCCCACCTACGACATGATCTGCGATGCCGACACCATCGGCGTGTTCCAGATCGAGTCGCGCGCCCAGATGACCATGCTGCCGCGCCTGCGTCCGCGCGAATACTACGACCTGGTGGTGCAGGTGGCCATCGTGCGCCCTGGACCGATCCAGGGCGGGATGGTCCACCCCTACCTGCGGCGCCGCCAGAAGAAAGAGCCCGAAACCTACCCCAGCGAAAGGGTGCGCGGCGTGCTCAGCCGGACCATGGGCGTGCCCATCTTCCAGGAACAGGTGATGCAGATCGCGGTGGTGGCGGCCGGCTTCTCGCCCGGCGAGGCCGACCAGTTGCGCCGGTCCATGGCCGCGTGGCGGCGCAAGGGCGGCGTGGACAAGTTCCGCGTCAAGCTGGTGGGCGGGCTGCTGGCGCACGGCTACACGCTGGAGTTCGCCGAGGCCCTGTTCCGGCAGGTGGAGGGGTTCGGCGAATACGGTTTTCCGGAAAGCCATGCCGCCAGCTTCGCCCTGCTGGCCTACGCCAGTTCCTGGCTCAAGCGCCACGAACCGGAAGCCTTCCTCGCGGCCCTGCTCAATTCCCAGCCCATGGGCTTTTACGCGCCCGCGCAACTGGTGCAGGACGCCCGGCGCCACGGGGTCTGCATCCTGCCCGCCGACGTCACCGTCAGCGGCTGGGACGCCGCGCTGGAAGAACCGCCTCCCGGCCATCCGGGCGCCGCGCGCCGCGCGCACGCCCACGCGCCGCCGGCCGAGCCGCCCCGCCCCGCCGTGCGGCTGGGCCTGGGCCTGATCCAGGGCATGCGCGAGGACGCCGTCCGCCGCATCGAGGCCGCCCGGGCCGACGCGCCCTTTGCCAACACGGCCGACCTGGCCCGGCGCGCCGGACTCAACCGCCACGACCTGAACGCGCTGGCCGCTGGCGACGCCCTGCGCACGCTGGCGGGCCACCGGCGCCAGGCCAGTTGGGAGGCCGCCGCCAGCGTGCAAAGCCGCGACCTGCTGCGCGATGCCGAAATCGTGGACGCCCAGGCCCCGCAACTGTCCGCCCCGACCGAAAGCCAGACCGTGGCCGCCGATTACCGCAGCGTGGGCCTGACGCTGCACAGCCATCCCGTGGCGCTGCTGCGCCCCCAACTGGCCGCGCGCAATTTCCAGCCGGCCTCGGTGCTGAACGGCTACCCCAACAAGCGCGTCGCGCGCGCCTGCGGCATCGTCACGGTGCGCCAGCGCCCCCAGACCTCCAAGGGCGTCATCTTCGTGACGCTCGAAGACGAGACGGGCCCCGTCAACGTGGTGGTGCGCCCCGACCTGATCGAACGCCAGCGCCGTGAACTCCTGGGCGCTACGCTCTTGGGCGTGTTCGGCGCCTGGCAGAGCGTCGACGGCGTGCGCCACCTGATCGCGCAGCGGCTGGTGGACATGTCCGACCTGCTGGGCGGACTGGCGGCGCACAGCCGCAACTTTCACTGAGGTTTTCCGACCTGGCCCCTTTTCGGGGCCCCCGGCCCGCCGCGGACCGTTGCAGGGCGTGCACGCGCCCGGCGCGCCCTAAGCACAGCGCCTCGCCGCTGGTCTATCATGGCTTTTTGTCCGCTCGTTGTAAGGAGTCCTACATGATCCGCAAGCTGATCCCCTTCCTGCTGGTTGCCAGCCTGGCCGCGTGCGCCAATACCGGCGGCTCGCGCACGTCCAGCGCGCCGGCCTCCAGCTCCTCGGATGCGTCCTCGAGCGTCGGCGCCGGGACTTCCTACGGTTCGTCGTCGGCCATGCCCGGCAGCACCAGCGGCAAGACCTGCGACGCGGGCCCGCTGCAGTCGCAGATCGGCCAGAAGGCCACGCCGTCCGTCATGGAAGACCTGCGCACGCGCAGCGGCAGCACCACCGCGCGCATGCTGCGCCCGGGCCAGGTGGTCACGATGGAATACAACAACACCCGCCTGAACCTCATCGTGGACGACAAGGACGTCATGACCGCGATCCGCTGCGGCTAGGCCACTCCGGCGGCGGGCGGCACATGGGGCAGGAACGCCCCCGCCACTTCGAACGCGCACTCTTCGCGCGCGATGTCGATCACCCGGGAGACCACCGGGTTGACGATGTTCTTCTTATGGACCGCGTAGTAATTGATGGTCGGCAGGTCCGGCTGCACATTCAGCCGGCACAGCGCCCCGCGCGCCACCAAGGGCGCGAAATACGCGCCCGGCAGGTAGCTGATGCCCAGGCCCAGCATCGTCAGCTGGGCCATCATTCCCAGGCTGTTGCACGTCAGCACGCGCTTGACCGGCATCCCCTGCTCCGCGAACCAGGCGTCATACAGGTGCGAGAGCGCGGAATTCGTGGGTTGGGAAATCACCGGATAGGGCGCCAGGTCCTGCGGCGTCAGGTTCGCCGAGACATCGATATCCAGCGCCGGACTGGCCATCCAGACATTGGTGACCGCGCCCAGGTGGGTGCAATCGTACTGGTAGCCCCAGAACGGCCCCGGCATGATCGCCAGGTCCAGCTCGTCCTTTTCCAGCCGCTCGTACAGCGTGATGCCGCCGTCGATCTCGGGCATCAGCTGCACGCGCGGGTAGCGCTGGCTGATCTGCTTGATCAGCCCCGCCAGCCAGGTCATGCCGACCAGTTCCGTCACGCCCAGCCGCACCACGCCCTCGAAGCTGGCCGGATCGGCCATGTTCTGGACGATGCGGCTGTTCAGTTCCAGCATCTGGCCCGCCAGCTCGAACAGCTTGCGGCCCTGCGGCGTCATGAGCAGCTTCTTGGCCCGCCGCTCGAACAAGGGCGAGCCGGCAAAGGCCTCCAGTTCCCCCACCCGCTTGGCCACGGCCGATTGGGTGGTGTGCAGCTTGCGCGACGACGCGCTGAAGCTGCCCAGTTCGGAACTCCAGTAGAAAGCCTCTAGCTGTTTGAGGGTGTACATCGCCGCGGACGAAGAAAAGCGCATGGAAACCCTCACATTATCCTCGCGGCCGCGCGGCCCCGGGAGTTCAGCCGCGCGGATGCAGGATGTCCGCCAGGAAACGCTGGGCGCGCGGATGCGCCGGGGCGCTGAAGAAGCGCTCGGGCGTGTCCACTTCCAGGATCTCGCCCGCGTCCATGAACACCACGCGATCGCACACGTCGCGCGCGAAGCCCATTTCGTGGGTCACGCACACCATCGTCATGCCGTCCTTGGCCAGGCCCTTCATCACCTGCAGCACCTCGCCCACCATCTCCGGGTCCAGCGCGCTGGTCGGCTCATCGAACAGCATCACCGGCGGCTGCAGGGCCAGCGCCCGCGCGATCGCCACGCGCTGCTGCTGGCCGCCCGACAGCGATCCCGGATAGGCGTCGATCTTGTGCGCCAGCCCCACGCGGTCGAGCAGGCCGCGCGCCAGTTCCACCGCCTGCTTGCGCGGCTGCTTGCGGATGTTGACGGGCGCAAAGATCACGTTCTCCAGCACGCTCATGTGCGGGAACAGGTTGAACTGCTGGAACACGAAGCCGATCTTCTGGCGCAGCGCGTTCAGGTTGGCGCCCTTCTCGTAGATATCGGCGCCATCGATCAGGATGCGGCCCTTCTCGATGGGCTCCAGCCGGTTGACGGTGCGGATCATGGTGGACTTGCCCGACCCCGACGGGCCGCACACCACCACGACCTCGCCCCGCGCCACCGCCAGGTCCACATCCTTGAGCACATGATGCTCGCCGTACCACTTGTTGACTTTCTCGAGTTTGATCATGTTTTGTTCCTTTAGGCCATGGCGCGCGAGCGGCGGATGCGCAGGTCCAGCCAGCTCACGCCGCGGCTCAGGCTGAAGCACACCACGAAGTAGATGATGGCCAGGATGCCGAACACCTGCAGCGGCTGGGTCAGCACCAGGTTGTTGACCTGATTGGCGGCAAAGGTCAGTTCGTTGACGCTGATGACATAGCCCAGCGAGGTTTCCTTGATGGTGGAGACGAACTGGCTGGTCATGCTGGGCAGCACGTTAAAGAGCGCCTGCGGCAGCACCACCTTGCGCATCGTCGTCCAATAGCCCACGCCCAGCGAGCGCGAGGCCTCGATCTGACCGCGCGGCACCGCCTCGATGCCGGAGCGGATCACCTCGGACAGATAGGCGCTTTCATAGACCACCAGCGCGAAGATCAGCGTCCAGAAGCCGCTGACCACCTGGCCGGTGAGCTTGGGCACGACGAAATACGCCCAGAAGATCAGCATCAGCAGCGGCATCCCGCGCACCACATTGACGAGCGCCTTGCTCGCCGTGCGCAGCCAGCCGTAGGGGCTGACCCGGGCCAGCGCGATCAAAAGCGCCAGCGGCAGCGACATGGCCAGGCCCAGGGCCGCCAGAATCAGCGTCAGCGCCAGTCCGCCCAGCGGGCCGTTCGGGTATTGGCCCACGAGCAGCGTGGGCCAGTATTGCATCAGGAGATCAAGCACCATGGCCTCCGCGGTTCAGACGATAACGGGCGTAGAGGCGCGATCCCAATGCCATGATCAGGAACGATCCCAGCAGGTACATGATCGTCGCCGCGCCGAAGGTGGCGAAGGTGCGGTAGGTCTCGTTTTCGATTTCCCGCGCCTGGTAGGTCAGCTCCATCACCCCGATCGCCATGGCCACGCTGGTGTTCTTGAACAGCAGCAGCGCGCGGCCGACCAGCGGCGGAATCGAGATGCGCACCGCTTGCGGCACGATCACGAAGCGCATGCATTGCAGATAGCTTGCGCCCAGCGCCCGCGCGGCCTCGAACTGGGTGCCCGGAATGGCGCGCAGCCCGCTGCGGATGTCTTCGGCGATGTAGGCGGCCGAACCCAGCGCCAGCGCGATCGCCGCCAGCGACATCTCGGCGTTGTGCGCGTACAGCCACATGCGAAAGCCTTCCGGCAGCAGCTCGGGCATGCCGAAATACCAGAACAGCACCTGCACCAGCAGCGGCACGTTGCGGTGGTATTCGACATAGGCGTCGACCAGCCAGCGGCACGGGGCCAGGTTGGTGGCGCGCACCACGACCAGCGTCACCGCGATGGAAAACGCCATGACCCAGGCGACCAGGAAAAGCTGCACGGTGACGGCCATGCCGCTGAGCAGTAGCTGGTATTGGGAAGCGTCTAGAAAGCTCATAAAACTATCAATCTCCTGCGATCGGGCACTCGACGCCAAGCGTCACGGCTCCCCGCGCGTTGCCTGGCGTTGCCTTGCAAGACGCGGGAAGCCGTGACGGGGCCTGGCGAAAGACAGCGCTGCGGTCCGCGCCCTCAGCCGGCGATCGGGCCGATCTTGAAGCTGCGTTCCAGCTTGTAGGGCGTTTCCGGGCCGAACCACTTGTCGAACAGCTTGCCGGCCGCGCCCGAGGCCTCGGCCTCATCCAGCGCCTGGTTCACCGTTTGCAGGAAGCGCGGTTCGGACTTGCGCACGCCCAGGCCCCAGGGCTCGTCGAACACCGCCTTCGGGATCACGCTGACCGGCGCCGTCGGCGGGCTTTGCAGCACCAGGCGCACCAGCACCAGCTCGGAGGCGAACTGCGCGTCCACCTTCTTCTGCTGCAGGGCCAGGTAGGTGGCCGAGCTGTCGCCATAGCCGATGACCTGCGACTTGTCGAGGATGCGCTTGATTTCGCGCTCGGAGCTGGAGCCCTTGGTCGCGCCGATGCGGCGGCCGTTCAGGGCTTCGATCGAATCCAGGCCCGAATCCTTGCGCACCAGCAGCTTTTGCGGGCTGACGTAATAGGCGTGGCTGAAGGCGATCTGCTGGGCGCGGTCGGGCGAATAGCCCAGGTTGGCCGCCAGGATGTCGACGCGCCCTTCGTTCAGTTCAGGCACGCGCGCCGCCACGGACAGCAGCTTGTAGTTGATCTTGACGCCCAGCTTGTCGGCGACGAGCTTGCAGACGTCCACGTCGTAGCCCACGAGCTGGCGCGTCGCGCCATCCTGGAAGCTGAACGGCTGCGAGGTGCCCAGCGTGCCGCAGATCAGCTCGCCGCGCGCCTTGATGTCGTCCACCTGGTCGGCATGGGCAAGTCCGGCCATGCCCAGCGAGGCCAAGCCGAGGCAGGCGGCAAATAGAGTGTGACGCTTCATTGTTGATTCCCCTTGAATGGTTGTGTGGTGAACAGACTGGATGTGGCGCTGAATGAATCGCTCCGGCGGGCGTCAGGCCAGCCTGGCGCAGGCCTCGCGGATGGCGGCGCATCCCTGGCGGATATCGTCCAGCGATGCGGCGAACGACAGCCGGAACGTGCCCGGCGCGCCGTAGGCGTGGCCGTCGATGACGGCCACACCGGCTTCGCGCAGCAGGTAGTGCGTGAAATCGGTATCGGTGGCGATCACATCGCCGGCCGGCGTCTTCTTGCCCAACAGGCCCGAGCAGTCCGGAAAGACATAGAAGGCGCCCTGCGGCACGACGATGTCCAGGCCCGGCGCGCCGGACAGTTCGGCGATCGCCAGGTCGCGGCGTTCGCGGAACACCTTGGCAAACTCGACAACGCAGTCCTGCGGGCCGGTCAGGGCTTCCAGCGCGGCCGCCTGGCTGACCGACGAGGCGCCCGACGTGCTTTGCGATTGCAGGATCGCCATCGCCTTGATGAGTTCGTCCGGACCGGCGCCATAGCCGATGCGCCAGCCGGTCATGGCATAGGCCTTGGACACGCCGTTGACCACCAGCGTGCGCGCGGCCAGGTCCGGCGCCACCTGCAACGGGTGCACCGTCGGCTCGCCCGTGAAGTTCAGGCGCGCGTAGATGTCGTCGGTCATCAGCCAGACGTGCGGATGGCGCTGAAGGACCTCGGCCAGGCCGCGCAGCTCGTCCGCGCTGTAGACCGATCCGGTGGGATTGCTGGGCGCATTCATCATGAGCCACTTGGTGCGCGGCGTGATGGCGCGTTCCAGCGCTTGCGGCGTCACCTTGTAGTCCGTGGCGGGCGACGTTTCCACGGCAACGGGCACGCCGCCGTTGACCAGCACCATGTCCGGATACGACACCCAGAACGGCGCCGGGATCAGGACTTCGTCGCCGTCGTTCAGCGTGGCGGCCAGGCCGTTGAAGATCACCTGCTTGGCGCCCGTGCTGACGATGACGCGCGCGGCCGGATATTCCACGCCGGTGGCTTCCCGCAGATGGGCGGCCGCGGCCTTGCGCAGGGCGACCGTGCCCTGCGCCGGCGGATACTTGGTCTCGCCGCGGTTCATGGCGGCGGTGGCCGCCTGGCGAATGTGTTCGGGCGTGGAGAAATCCGGCTCGCCGATGGTCAGGTCGATGATGCGGCGGCCCTGCTCGCGCAGTTCGGCAATGATGGCGCGCGCGGCTACGCTGGGCGACAGCTTGATGCGCTTGATGCGGTCGGCGACGATGCTCATTGGGCCGCCCCCGTCTTTTCGGCCAGGGTCTTTTCCAGCCACGGCTTGGTGTACGTGCCGGCGCGCAGCTTTTCCTTGGCCACGGCTTCGTCGGCTTCCTTCTTCAGGGCCAGGGCCAGCACCGCGCTGGCATGTTCGGCCGGGATCACCACCACGCCATCGGCGTCGCCCACGATCACGTCGCCGGGCTGGACCACCTGGCCGCCCACCGACACGGGCACGTTGATCTCGCCGGGGCCGTCCTTGTAGGGACCCTTGTGCGACACGGCGCGCGCAAAGCAGCCGAACTCGCCCTGCGCGAACACGTCCGCGTCGCGCACGGCGCCGTCGATCACAAAGCCTTCGATGCCGCGCGACTGCGCGTCCATCATCATCAGTTCGCCGACGAGCGCATTGCTGGTGTCGCCCGCGCCGTCCACGACGATCACGTCGCCCGCGCCGCCCAGCGAAATCGCCTTGTGGATCATCAGGTTATCGCCCGGACGGGTCTTGACGGTGAGCGCCAGGCCGACCGTGCGGCGCGTGCCGCCATGCAGCGGCCGCAGGCCCGACACGCCATACAGGCGGTTCATGCAGTCGCTGATCTGGGCCGAGCCGATGCTGGCGAAGCCGGCCAGCACGTCGGCGGCGACGGCCGGCCCAGGCCGGGAAAGTATGCGATATCCGATGGGATTCATAAGGGAAGTCAGGTGTGAATGCGGGATGCGTTAAAGCGAACCTGCATTACAAAGCCGCACAAGCCTTTCCTCAAAACGATATAAATTCCCATCGATCCACGAATTTTTTTCGTGGATTTCAGGCCTTAAGGGTTATCCCTTATTCGTGCATCCGGGTGCGGACGGCCTTGGACAACGCCGTCAATCGTCCCCGCCGGCCGCGCTGCGCGCCTCGGACAAGGCCACCGTCAGATGCATGACCTTCTTCTTCAACTGGTCGCGCTCGTCGGTCAGCCTGGCCAGCAACTGCCGCAGCCGCGCAATTTCGGCGGGCATGTCCTCGATGCTTTCAATCGGCACCTCGGGCGGCGCCTCGCGCGGCGCCGGCGCCTTGGCCTGGCGCACTTCCCTGGCGGCCTGCTGCAGTTCCTTGCGCCCGCCGGCCACGGCCGCGGCCTGGCGTTCGGCGGGCAGCGACGCCACCGCCGCCGCGGCGTTGATGGAAATCGCGCCCGCTTTCACGGCGCGCACCAATTCGGGCGCCGCGCTCTTCTGGATTTTCTCGATCTGGCCCAGCGTATTACTGCTGATGCGGGCGGCGCGCGCCAGCGCCTGGCGGCTGGGCACGGCCGGCTTCCAGTTCGTGTTGGCCGGCATGCGGGGCGCGGCCCCTTCCTGCGCCGGAGCGTCCTCATCCCAGGGCGGAGAGCCGTCATCGGGCGGTCCGTCCTGCGGCGCCCCCTCGACCGGCGCTTGCTCGGCGGCGGTCCGCGCCTGCAGGATTTCCTTTTTGCGCAACGCCAGCACGCCGCGCTGGAAGTCCGACACGCTGCGCCGGCCCAGGTGGTTTTCGATCATCCACAGATGCACGTCGTCCATGGACTTGAAGTGCGTGTTCTGCGTCGTGCGGAACGGGATGCCGTGCTTCATGCACAGCGCATAGCGGTTGTGGCCGTCGATCAGCAGGTCGCCCCACAGGACGAGGGCGTCGCGGCAGCCTTCGGCCAGCAGGCTGCGCTCCAGCGCGGCGTGCTCGTCTTCGGTCAGCGGGTCTATATAGGCGCGCAGGCCTTCATCTATCCTGATATCCATGGTGTCCAAATCGTGTACGGCCCCGCCCTACGCCAGCCCCTGCCCGCGCAGCACGTCCTGGATCGCCGCCAGGCGCGCGACCGGGTCGGTCAGCCCCAGCAGCGTGGCCTTGTCGTCCGGCGGCAGCGGCAGCAGTTCGCACCAGCGGTTCGCCACCCAGCCGCAATCGTCCAGCCGGAACGGCGGCGCCAGCGGCATCTTCCGGGCGGGCACGCCTTCCTGCTGCCACTGGGCCACCAGCCGGCCCAGCGCATCGGCGCTGCCCTGCATGGCCGCCGGCACGGGGGTGGGCGGGTCATCGGGAATGGGCTCGGTCTCGCCCATCCAAAGCCCGTATTTTGCCACCTCGCTGGACCGCAGCCGAAAGCGCGTGGTGCCCATGCAGCGGATTTCCAGCAGGGCCGGCATGGGCGCTTCCCAGGTATCCACGCGCGCCATGGTGCCCACTGGAGACAGCGTCTCCACGCCTTCCGGAGAGCGCACCTCGCTGCCCGCCAGCAGCCCCACGATGCCGAACTCGGCGCCCTGCGCGATGCTGCGGCGGATCATGTCCAGATAGCGCACCTCGAAGATGCGCAGATGGACGACGCCGCCCGGAAACAGCGGATTGGATAGCGGAAACAAGGGAATCAGCGACATGGCCGCCTCCAGTTCATGTCACGTGGAAGACATCTTCCACGGGCACCTGCAGGTGAAAAAACACGTTACGCCGCCACCGTTTCGCGGCAGACTCCCATCATAGGCCCGTTTCGCGGCTCGCCTTGGCCAGGCGCGCGCACCGGCCCCCATCCCGCACGGAGACATCATGCCCCAGCTATCCGCCTACCTCAGTTTCGACGGCAATTGCGCCGAGGCCATGCGCTTTTATGAACGTGTGCTCGGCGGCCGCCTGGACGCCCTCGTCCGCTATGCGGATGCGCCCGCGGACGCCGCCATGCCCGTGCTGTCCGACGAGGACGCCGCGCGCGTCATGTATGCGCGGCTGACGCTGGACGAGCAGACGCTGCTGGCCAGCGACGCCACCGCCGGGCACCCGTATCCGGGCAAGCAGGGCGTGGCGCTGGCGCTGGCCTATCCCACGGTGTCCGACGCGCACCGCGTGTTCGACCAGTTGGCCGAGGGCGGCAGCGTCACCCTGCCCCTGCAAAAGACGTTCTGGGCGGAAGCCTACGGCGCCCTGATCGACCGTTACGGCACCCGCTGGATGGTGAGCGGCGGACGCCTGAGCCACTGAGGGCGCGGGCGGCCAGCCCGGGCGGCCGGCCCGGCCCTCAGGGCCGCGCTGCGCCCTGGCCGCCCGGCCGGTGCGCCGCCAGCACCTCGTGCAGCGCCTGCGCCGCGCCCTGGAGCACCGGCACCGCGCGCAGCAGATCGTCCAGCATGACCCGCGCCGTGGGCGCATGGCAGGCCACCGCCGCGACCACGCGGTCTTCGCCGTCGCGCACCGGCACCGCCACCGCGCTCATGCCGCGCACGAATTCCTCGTTGTCGATGCCGATGCCGCGCGCGGCCAGGCGCTCCAGTTCCGCTTCCAGGCGGGCCGGATCGGTCAGCGTGCGCGGCGTATTGCGCGTGAGCGGCAGCCGCGCCAGCACGCGGCTGCGCTCCAGCCGGTTCATCGACGCCAGGAACAGCTTGCCGCTCGCGGTGCAATGCATGGGCACGTGGCTGCCCACCGCGAAAAACAGGCGCAGCGGCTCCGACGTCTCGACGCGTTCCATATAGACGACCCGGTCGCCGTCCGGCGCGGTGAGGTTGCAGGTCTCGCCCAGCGTGCCCACCAGCTTGGTCAGCACCGCGCGGCAGGCGCGCGTGAAGGCGCAGGCGCGCAAGGTGGCAAGCGCGAGCGAGGTGGCCTGCGGTCCGGGCACGAAACCGTTTTCGGTGGGCGTGGCCGCCACGTAGCCGGCGCGCTGCATGGCGGCGAGCAGCCGCATCAGCGTGGTCTTGGGCATGTCCAGCCGCTGGGCCAACTGCGCCAGCGTGGGCGGATGCTGGGCGCGGGCCAGGTGATCCAGCACCAGCAGCGCCCGCAACGACCGCGCGGCCTCCTGCTGCCCGCCCGCGTCGTCGGCGCGGCCATCGGCCGCCTGGTCCGATGCTGCACTGCGATTTTGAAACCGAAGCTGCATGTTCTGTTCCATTTCTCCGCCCCTGCGCGTGTTGTGCTTTGTTCTGTGCGCGCGCTTCCTAGAATCGCCTCAGATGCCCGCCCGGTCCGCATGGCGTAGCGCGGACCGCGGCCCTGCCGGACAAATATAAGGGAGACCGCGTGGAAATGTCCGATACCGTCGATTACATCGTGGTGGGCGCCGGCTCGGCCGGATGCGTGATGGCGAACCGGTTGAGCGCGGACGGCGCGCATGCCGTCTGCCTGCTGGAAGCCGGCCCCCGGGATACCTATCCGTGGATTCATATCCCCATCGGCTACGGCAAGACGATGTTCCACAAGGTCGTGAACTGGGGCTTCTACACCGACCCCGATCCGAACATGCTGGGCCGCCGCATCTACTGGCCGCGCGGACGCACGCTGGGCGGCTCCAGCGCCATCAATGGCCTCATCTACATCCGCGGCCAGCAGGGCGACTACGACGCCTGGGCCGACGCCGGCAATCCAGGCTGGAGCTGGGACGACTGCCTGCCCTGGTTCCGCAAGCTCGAAAACAACGACCTGGGCCCCGGCCCCACCCGCGGCACGCAAGGCCCGCTGAATGCCACGTCCATCAAGTCGCCCCACCCGCTGGTCGAAGCGCTGATCGGCGCCGCCGGGAAACTGGGCATCCCGCACCTGCGCGACTTCAATACCGGCGACCAGGAGGGCGTGGGCTACTACCAGCTCACCACGCGCCGCGGCCGCCGCTGTTCCACCGCCGTGGCCTACCTGCGTCCGGCGCAGGACCGGCCCAACCTGCGCATCGAGACCGACGCGCACGCCATGGCCGTGCTGTTCGAAGGCACGCGCGCCTGCGGCGTGCGCTACCGCCAGGGCGGCCAGGTGCGCACCCTGCGCGCGCGGCGGGAGGTGGTGCTGTGCGCCGGGGCGCTGCAATCGCCGCAATTGCTGCAGCTATCGGGCGTGGGCCCGGCCAGCCTGCTGCGCGAATTCGGCATCGGCGTGGTGCGCGACCTGCCCGGCGTGGGCGAAAACCTGCAGGACCACCTGCAGATCCGCCTGATCTACGAGACCACCCGGCCCATCACCACCAATGACCAGTTGCGCACGCTGACCGGACGCCTGCGCATGGGGCTGCAATGGCTGCTGCTGCGCAGCGGCCCGCTGGCCGTGGGCATCAACCAGGGCGGCCTGTTCTGCCGGGTCGATCCGGCCAGCCGCACGCCCGACACCCAGTTCCATTTCGCGACGCTGTCGGCCGACATGGCCGGCGGCAAGGTGCATCCGTTCTCGGGCTGCACCTATTCCGTATGCCAGCTTCGCCCGACCTCGCGCGGACGCGTGCGCCTGCGCAGCGCGGATCCGTTCGAGGCGCCGTCGATGCAGCCCAACTACCTGTCGACGGAGCTGGACCGCCGCATGGCCGTCGCCGCCGTGCGCTATGCGCGCCAGGTCGCCGCGACCGAGCCGCTGGCCGGCCTGATGAAACGCGAGTTCCGCCCCGGCGCGCACGTGCGTTCCGACGACGAGATCCTGCACTTCTGCCGCGAATACGGCGCCACCATCTTCCATCCGTCGGGCACGGCCAAGATGGGCCCGCGCAGCGATCCCATGGCCGTGGTCGACGCGCGGCTGCGCGTGCACGGGGTGTCGGCGCTGCGCGTGGTGGATTGCTCGATCATGCCCACGCTGGTCTCGGGCAACACCAACGCGCCCGTCGTGATGCTGGCCGAGCGCGCGGCGGATTTCATGCTGCAGGACGTGCGGCAGGCGCGTGCGCAGGCCGTGCGCGCGCCGGCCCGCGTGGCAATGACGGACCCAGGATAGGAATCGCATATCGCATATCGCATATCGCAGACAGACCCGGTCCGCGGCAACGCAGAGTGCCCGGCCGACCCACCAAAGGAGACTAGACATGGCCAAGCAAAACGAAGCGGCGGTGCGCAAAGTCGTCACCGCCTCGCTGATCGGCGCCACCATCGAGTGGTACGACTTTTTCCTGTATGGCGTCGTCGCCGGCATCGTATTCAACAAGCTGTACTTTCCGGCGGGCGACCCGCTGGTTTCCACCATGCTGGCCTATACGACCTTTGCCGTCGGCTTCGTGACGCGGCCATTGGGCGGGCTGATCTTCGGCCATTTCGGCGACCGCATCGGCAGAAAGAGCATGCTGGTGATGACGCTGATGATCATGGGCGTGGCCACTTTCCTGATCGGCCTGGTGCCCACCTACGAGACCATCGGCGTCTGGGCGCCCATTCTTCTGCTCCTGCTGCGCGTGTTCCAGGGCATCGGCCTGGGCGGCGAATGGGGCGGCGCGGTGCTCATGGCGTATGAATACGCCCCGCCCGACAAGAAAGGCTTCTACGCGTCGCTGCCGCAGATCGGCCTGGCCATCGGGCTGTGCCTGGCCTCCGGCACCGTGGCGCTGCTGTCCGTCTTGCTGACCGACGAGCAGTTCATGGCCTGGGGCTGGCGCGTCGCGTTCCTGGTGTCGGCCGTCATGGTGGCCGTGGGCATGTACATCCGGCTGAACATCAAGGAAACGCCGGAGTTCTCGGCGGTCAAGGCGCAGAACGCCGAGAGCCGCATCCCCTTCATGGACATGATGCGGCGCTATCCGGGCAACGTGGTCAAGGGCATGGGCGCGCGCTACATCGACGGCGTGTTCTTCAACGTGTTCGGCGTGTTCTCGATCTCGTTCCTGACGCAGACCGTGCAGATCACGCGAACCGAGGCGCTGATCGGGGTGATGGCCGCGGCGCTGGTCATGTGCTTTTTCATCCCGTTCTTTGGCCGGCTGTCCGACCGCATCGGGCGCACCCGCGTGTATTTCTGGGGATCGCTCATCACCGCGGCCGCGTCCTTCCCGGGGTTCTGGATGATGATCAACAGCGGCGGCAACGTGATGCTGATCTGGCTGGCCATCATCATCCCGTTCGGCATCCTGTACGCCGCCGTCTACGGGCCGGAGGCCGCGCTGTTCTGCGAGCTGTTCGACGCCAAGGTGCGCTACACCGGCATTTCCTTCGTCTATCAGTTCTCCGGCATCTTCGCCTCCGGGATCACGCCCATCATCGCCACGGCGCTGCTCAAGACAGGCGGTGGCCAGCCCTGGCTGATCTGCCTGTACGTGATGTTCGCGGGCGTGGTGTCGGCGGTGTGCGCCTGGCTGATCGGCCGCGGCAGGCAGCCGGCCGAGCTGGACGGCGCCAACCAGCCGTCCATGCAGGCGGCCGGCCTGCGCAAGGCGTAGCCGGAAGGCCGGCCGCGCCTCAGTCCCGCGCGGCCTGCGGCGGCTGCTGGGCCGGCCAGCCGCCGCCCAGCGCCTTGAACAGGGTCGCCAGCGCCGCCTGGCGCTGCGCACTGACGTCGATGTAGGCAATCTGGTCCGTGTACGCGCTGCGCTGCGCGTCCAGATAGCGCAGATGGCTGTCCACGCCGCCCCGGTAGCGCGCCTCGGACAGGCGCATCGCGACCAGGCTGGACTGCGCCAGCGCGCGGCGCGAGGCCTCTTCGCGCCGCAGCGTCTCGGTGGCCACCAGCGCGTCGGACACCTCCCTGAACGCCGTCTGGATGGTCTTTTCGTACTCCGCCACGGCGATGTCCTTGCGCACGGTCGCCAGGTCCAGATTGGCGATGTTGCGCCCGCCGGCAAAGATCGGCAGCGTGATCTGCGGCGTGAACGACCAGGCGCGCTGGCCCGAGTCGAACAGGCCCGACAGGTCCGCGCTGGAACTGCCGAACAGGCCGGTCAGCGAAATGCTGGGAAAAAACGCCGCCCGCGCCGCGCCGATGCTGGCATTGCGCGCCTGCAACTGACGCTCGGCGGCCAGGATGTCCGGCCGGTTCTCCAGCAGGTCCGACGGCGCGCCGGCCGCGATCTCCTGCACCAGCATGGGCGCATCCGCCGTGCGCGCGGGCAGATAGGGAGACAGGTCGCGCACGCCCACCAGCAGGCCCAGCGCGTTGCCGGCCTGCCGGACCTCGCGGTCCATGCGTTCCAGCTCGGCGCGCGACTGTTCGGTCAGGCCCAGCGCCTCCTGGTAGTCCAGGGCGGTGGCCGTGCCCGCCTGGCGGCGCTTGACGATCAGTTCCAGCGACGCCTCGCGGCTGGCGAGGGTCTGGCGCGTGACGTCCAGGCGCCGCTGCGCGCTGTCGCGGGCCACGTAGGCCTGGATCACCTCGGCCACCAGGCTGATCTGCGCGCTGCGCGCGGTGGCCTCGGTCGCCAGGAACTCCTGCAGGGCCGCATCGGACAGGCTGCGCACCCGCCCGAAAAGGTCGATCTCGAACGCCGTGAGGCCCACGCCGGCCTGGTAACTGCTTTGCACGCCGGACGAGCCGGTGGTGTTCAGGTCGCCCGGCACGCGCTGGCGCGTGCCCGTGCCCTGCGCGTCCAGGGTCGGCAGCCGGTCCGCGCGCGTGATCTGGTACTGCGCCCGGGCGGCTTCGATGTTGAGCAGCGACTGGCGCAGGTCGCGGTTGTTCTCCAGCGCCAGTTCCACCAGCTTGCGCAAGGCGTCGTCGGTGACGAAGGACTGCCAGTCCAGCGTCGTCGCGGCCGAGCGCCCGGGACCGGCCGTGGCGTTGCCCCAGTGCTCGCTTACCGGGGAGGCCGGGCGTTCGTAGACCGGGGCCATCGAACAACCGGCCAGCGCCGCGGCAAGGACCAGCGCGGAAATCCGCAAGGGAAAGAAGGTCTGCATCATGGATTACTCCTGCACCGTGCGCGGCGCGGCGGCGGATGCCGGCGAGGACTTGCCCCGCCACCGCTGCACCAGCGACAGCACCCACACGAAGAAGATGGGGACGAAGATCACGCCCAGCAGCGTGGCGGTCAGCATCCCGCCGATCACGCCCACGCCCAGCGCGCGCTGGCTGGCCGCGCCCGCGCCGGTGGCCAGCGCCAGCGGCACCACGCCCAGGATGAACGCCAGCGACGTCATCACGATGGGCCGAAAGCGCAGCTTGGCGGCCTGGATGGCGGCGTCGGCCAGCGTGTGGCCCTGTTCGCGCAGGCTCTTGGCAAACTCCACGATCAGGATGGCGTTCTTGGCCGCCAGGCCGATGATGGTGATGAGGCCCACCTTGAAGTACACGTCATTCGACATGCCCAGCAGGGTCACCGCCAGTACCGAGCCCAGGGCGCCGATGGGCACGATCAGCATCACGGAAGCCGGAATCGCCCAGCTTTCGTACAGCGCAACCATCACCAGGAACACCACCAGGAAAGCCAGCGCGAACAGCATGGGCGCCTGCGAACCGGCGAACTTCTCCTGGTACGACAGGCCCGTCCACTCGTAGCCGATGCCCTCGGGCAGTCCGGCCACGATGCGCTCGATCTCGGCCATCGCCTCGCCGGTGCTGCTGCCCGGCATCGCGTCGCCCGCGATCTTGAAGGCCGGATAGCCGTTGTAGCGCGAGATCTGCACCGGCCCGGTCTCCCAGTCCGTCTTGACGAACGCGCTGAGCGGCACCATCCCGCCCGTCTTGTTCGGCACGTTCAGCTGCAGGATGCTTTCGGGCGTCATGCGGTCGCGCACGTCGGCCTGGACCACCACGCGCTGCAGGCGGCCGGCATTGGCGAAGTCATTGATCGTGGCCGACCCGTAAGCGGACGAGATCGCCGTGCTGATCACGTCGAACCCCACGCCCAGCGCCTCGGCCTTTTCGCGGTCGATGTCCAGCCGCAGTTGCGGCGCATCCGCCAGGCCTTCCATCATGGCGTAGGCGATCACCGGCGAACTGTTGGCCTGCGCCAGCAACTGGTTGCGGGCGTCGGTCAGCGCCGCGCGGCCCAGGCCGCCGCGGTCCTGCAGCCGCAGCGCGAAGCCGCCCGAATTGCCCAGCCCGTCGATGGGAGGCGGATTGACGGCCATGACCGCGCCGTCGTCGATCGCCGCAAAGCGCGCGTTCACGCTGTCGGCCACGTCGGTGGCCGATTGGCCCTCGCCGCGCTCGGACCAGTCCTTGAGCGTCGGGAACGCGATGCCCGCGTTCTGGCCGGTGCCCGAAAAGCTGAATCCCATCACGGTGAAGGCGTCGCCCATCGCGTCCAGCGACAACAGGTGCTCCTCCACATCCGCCACCACCTTGTCGGTGCGCATGTGGGTCGCGCCCGGCGGCAACTGCACGTCGACGATGACATACCCCTGGTCTTCCGGCGGCACGAAGGACTCCGGCACGCGCACGTACAGCACGGCCAGCACCGCGACAATGGCGACGTAGATGACCATGTAGCGGCCGGTGCGGCGCACCAGCCGCGAGTTCAGCGCCTCGAAGCGGCCCGTCAGGCGGTTGAAGACGCGGTTGAATCCGCCGAAGAACCCCTTCTTTTCCTCGTGGTGGCCCTTCGGGATAGGCTTGAGGAACGTGGCGCACAGCGCGGGCGTGAACGTCAGCGCCAGGAACCCCGAGAACAGGATCGACACCGCCAGCGACAGCGAGAACTGCTGGTAGATGACGCCGACCGACCCGCTCATGAACGCCAGCGGCAGGAACACCGCCGACAGCACCAGGGTGATGCCGACGATGGCGCCGGACACCTGCTCCATGGCCTTGACCGTGGCCTCGCGGGGCGACAGGCCCTCCTCGGCCATGATCCGCTCCACGTTCTCGACCACCACGATGGCGTCGTCCACCAGGATGCCGATGGCCAGCACCATGCCGAACATCGTCATCATGTTCACCGAGAAGCCCAGCACCGACATCACCGCAAACGTGCCCAGCAGGCACACCGGCACCACGATGGTCGGGATCAGCGTGTAGCGGAAGTTCTGCAGGAACAGGAACATCACCAGGAACACCAGCACCATCGCTTCCAACAGCGTGTGCACCACTTTCGTGATCGCCACGCTGACGAACTTGGACGTGTCGAACGGCACCGAATAGGCCACGTCCTCGGGGAACGAGGCCGACAGTTCCTGCAACCGGGCCTTCACGGCCTTGACGGTGTCGATGGCGTTGGCGCCCGGCGCAAGCTGGACCGCCGCGCCGACCGACTTCCTGCCGTTCAGGCGCGTTTCGAAGTCATAGCTCTGGCGGCCGACTTCCAGCCGCGCCACGTCGGCCAGGCGCACGGACGAACCGTCCGGATTGGCGCGCAGCACGATGCGGCCGAACTCCTCGGGATTGTCCAGCGTGCCCTTGACGGCCAGCGTCGCGGTCAGCTCCTGTTCGGGCGCGCCGGGACGGCTGCCGAAGCTGCCGGCCGGCACCTGCACGTTCTGCGCGGCGATGGCCGCGTTCACGTCGGCCACGGACAGGCCCAGGCCCAAGAGCTTCTGCGGGTCGATCCAGACGCGCATGGCGGCTTCGGCCCCGAAGAACTGCACCTTGCCCACGCCGTTCACGCGGCGGATCTCGTTGTTGATGTGGCGCGCGGCGTAGTCGGACAGCTCCACCACGTCCTTGTTCGCGTCATCGCCCTTGTACGTCAGGGCATAGATCATCAGGAAGTTCGAGCTGGCCTGCTCGACCTGCACGCCCTGCTGCGTCACGGCCGTGGGCAGGCGCGCCTCGGCCTTCTTGATGCGATTCTGCACGTCCACCTGCGCCAGGTCGGGATCCGTGCCCGGCTCGAACGTGACGGTGATTTCCGCGCTGCCGCTGGAACTGCTGGACGACTCGTAGTACAGCATGTTCTTCGCGCCGTTCAGCTCCTCTTCGATGACGCTGGTCACCGAATCGACCAGCACGGTCGCGGACGCGCCGGGATAGGTGGCCGCGATGGTCACCTGCGGCGGCGCCACCTCCGGAAACTGCGACACCGGCAGCGACGGGATCGCCAGCAGGCCGGCGAGCGAAATGAAAATGGCCACCACCCAGGCGAAATTGGGGCGGCCAATGAAAAACTTGGACATGTTCTACCTTCGGGTTTGCGCGCGATGCATCGCAGGCTGCTTACACAGGCCGATCAAATAGCCGATCAAACAGAGGCCGATCACACAGCCCGCTCATTGCGCGGCAGGCGCGGCGGCATCGCGGGCGTCCGCCAGCTTGGCCGGGTTCACGGGCGTCACGCTGACCTTCTGGCCGGGGACAGCGCCGCTCGCGCCCCCGACGATGACGCGGTCGCCCGGCGCCAGTCCCTCGGTGATGTGCCAGTCGCCGCCGCGCATCGTGCCGGTCTGCACCGCGCGGCTCTCCACGACGTCATCCGCCCCCACCACCAGCACCTGCGGCTTGCCATCGGTGCTGCGCGTGACGGCGCGCTGGGGCACCAGGATCGCTTCGGGGTCCACGCCCTGCTGCGTGCGCACGCGCACGTACATGCCGGGCAACAGCAACACGTCGGGATTGGCGAACTCGCCCCGCAACGCGACCTGGCCCGTGCCGCGGTCCACGGCGATGTCCGAGAACAGCAGACGGCCTTCGCGCTGCTGGTCGGTGCCGTCGATGGTGATGGAGATGCTGGCGCCCTCACCGGCGCCCAGGCGCCCGTCCTGCATGGCGGCGCGCATGCGCAGCATGTCGGCCACGGGCTGGTTGAAGTCCACGTAGACCGGATCGAGCTGCTGGATGGTCGCCATCACGGTGGCTTCGTTCTGGCCCACGAGCGCGCCTTCGGTCACCTGCGCGCGCCCGATGCGGCCCGAGATGGGCGCCTTCACGGTGGCGTAGTCCAGGTTCAGCCGCGCGGTCTCGACGTCGGCCTGGGCGGAGCGGCGCGCGGCCACGGCGCTCTTGAGCGTGGTGTTGGCGGTATCGAAGTCCTGCTGGCTGACGGCTTCGATCTTGACCAGCGGCGCGTAGCGCCTGACGACGGCCTGCGCGTCGGACACGGCGGCCTCGGCCTTGGCCAGCTCGCCCTGCGCGCGCGACAAGGCGGCCTTGAACGGCGCCGGGTCGATGCGGAACAGCACGTCGCCGGCCTGCACGTCGGCGCCTTCCTCGAAATCCCGGCTGAGCACGATGCCGGCCACGCGGGCGCGGACTTCGGCCACGCGCATGGGCTCGACGCGGCCGGGCAGTTCGCTGGTCAGCGCGTAGCGCTGGGGCTGCACCGCCAGCGCCTGCACCGGACGCGGTCCGGCCGCCTGCGGCTCGCCGCCCTCCTTCCCGCCGCACGCGGCCAGAAAGGTTGCCGCCGCCAACGCCGCCAGGGGCAGTCGCCATGCCTTGTTCCACATCATTCACATCCCCCGCGCACCGCGTCTTGAATTCAAAGAGACGCCGATGCTACCTTAAAGGATGATTTGAATCAATAATGATTCATTTGCGGCTATGCAGACTGACTTTGACCAAAAACAAGTCTTTACTTGATCAAATGACCAAAGTTTGTACAAAGTGAATCGACCATGATCCAATACCGGCCCAAGGGATAAGCAAAAACGGGGAGGAAGCAATGTCTGAAGAAGCCGGCCACGAACGGCTGCTCGTCGCGCTGGCGCTTGCCATGGTGGACCAGCCGCGCGCGACGCTGCAGGAACTGGCCAAGGCGGTCGGCGTCAGCAAGGCGACCTTGTACCGGTTCTGCAAGACGCGGGACCAATTGGTGTTGCGGCTCATGACGCACTGCGCGCACGTCATGAAGCAGGCGCTGGCGGATTCGCAGCTGGACACGGCCCCGCCGCGCGCGGCGCTGCGCAGCCTGATCGAACAGCATCTGGCGCACAAGGAGCTGACCGCGTTCCTGATCTACAACTGGAAGCCCGACACCGAACTGGAGCCGGACATCATGAACAGCTGGTCCGGGTATCAGGAAACGCTGGACGCGTTTTTCCTGCGAGGCCAGCGCGAAGGCGTCTTTCGCGTGGACATGACCGCCGCCGCGCTGAGCGAACTCTTGATTGCCGTCATCACCAGCATGGTGGACGCCGAGCGGCGCGGGCGCATCGCCCGCATGGGGATCGCCCAGGTCGCCGAACAGATGATGCTGCACGGCATCGCCGCCGAGCCCTCGGCGGCGCGGGGATGATCGCTGGGCTGACTGCGGGGTTGACCGCGGGGTTGACCGCGGGTTTGACCGCTACACAGCCGTCACCGGACGCCCATAGAACGGATAGCTCGGATCGTTGTAGCCGTGCGCGGACGCGTGGCCCGGCGTCACCCAGTCGTTCACCACGGTCTCGTCTTCGGGCGTGATCGTCACGTCCAGCGCCGCGTAGTAGTCGTCCATCTGCGCCAGCGTGCGCGGGCCGGCGATGACGGCCGTGACCACAGGATTGGCCAGCACCCAGGCGGTGGCGAAATGCCCCGGCTGCACGCCGCGCGCGGCGCTGTGCTGGACGAGCTTCTGGGCGATCTGCAGCGACTCCTCGCGGAACTCGGTGGCCAGGATGCGGCGGTCGCCGCGCCCGGCGCGCGTATCCGCCGCGGGGGCCTGGCCCGGCAGGTACTTGCCCGTGAGCACGCCGCGCGCGATCGGGCTGTACGGCACCACGCCCAGCCCGTAATGCTTGCAGGCCGGCAGGATCTCGACCTCCGGTCCGCGGTTCAGCATGTTGTAGTAAGGCTGGCACACCACCGGCTGCGGCACGCCCAGTTTTTCGCACAGGCGCATCACTTCGGCGATGCGCCAGCCCCGGAAGTTCGACAGGCCGAAGCTGCGCAGCTTGCCCGCGCGGATCAGGTCGCCCAGCGCCCACAGCGCCTCTTCGAGGTTTTCCTCGTGGTAGTCGCGGTGCAGGTACAGGATGTCCATGAAATCCGTGCCCATGCGCGACAGGCTCTGCTCCACCCCGCGGATCAGCCACTGGCGCGAGTAATGCGCCAGGTTCGGCCCCTTGCCGACGGGATTGCCGATCTTGCTGGCCAGCACCCAGTCGTGGCGCTGGCCCTTGAGCAGCTTGCCAACCACCTCTTCCGAACGGCCCTCGTTGTAGACGTCGGCCGTGTCGATGAAATTGAGCCCATGGTCGCGCGCCGACGCGACGATGCGCGCGGCCTCGTCATCGGGCGTCTGCTCTCCGAACATCATGGTGCCCAGGCAGAGCGGCGACACCCGGAGATTGCTGGTTCCCAGTCGGCGGTAATTCATGGCGTTTTCCTTGATCGGATGAAGAGGTCAGGCGTGGCCGCGCAGCCGCGCGGCCGAACGCCACATCTTGCCCGAAAAATCCTGACACGCCGCAAAACCCGCGCGGTGCGCCGGGCTTTGCCAGGTGTCAGACACCGGCGCCAGCATCCACCGCGGCCAGGATCTTGCCGAAGAGCGCATCCGCATGGGCCGAGTTGAGCCAGCGCACGATCACCACCATCTTGCGCTCCGGCTCCACCCACGTGAAGGAACTGCCCGCCCCCACCCCGAAGAAGCTGGACGACGGCACGCTGGGGAACACCTTGCCCTCGTGGTTCAGCCAGATCAGGTAGCCGTAGTACGGCGCGATGTCGCACGGCGTGCGCATGGCCTGCAGCCATTCGCGCGACAGGATCTGCTGCCCATTGGCCTGGCCGTCGTTCAGCAGCATCTGGCCGATCAGCGCCTGGTCGTTGGCGCTGATGGACATGCCGCCGCCCCAGTGCGACCCGCCCGGCACGGACGGCATGCGCTGGCCGTCGATCTCGACCCAGGCGTTGTCGTAGCCCACCCACTGCCAGTCTTCGCTGCAGCCGATGGGGCGCGTGACCGCCTCGCGGAAGACCTCCGGCAGCGGCTTCCTGAACAGGTGCAGCAGCGCATACGACAGCTGGTTGATGCGCACGTCGTTGTATTCCCAGTACGTGCCGGGCGTCTGCAACGGGCGCGCATCGCCCTTCTTGCCGTCGGGCGGCACGCCGAAGGTGACGGCGCGGTAGCGGTCCGCCTGGTCGGACACGCCGAAGCGTTCGCCTTCCCACTCGCTGGTCTGCTGCAACAGGTGACGCCAGGTGATGGACGCGTTGCGGCCTTCGTCAAAGCCGATGCCCGGCACGCGCTTGCCCACGGGCTCGTCCACGTCGGGCAGCAGGCCGCGGTCATGGGCCACGCCCGCCAGGATGGCCAGGTACAGCTTGGCGACGCTGAAGGTCAGGTCGGCGCGGTCGGGCTCGCCCCAGGCGGCCACCGTCTTGCCGTCCACCACGACCACGCCGGACACCGGCCCGCGGTCATGGATGGGGCCGAGCAGGCGGTTCCAGGGCGGCGGATCATTCAGGTGCACGCCAAAATTGCCCTTGACGCTGCGGTCCCAGGGCGATTCGTGGTCATTGGCGAACTGGATTGCCTGCTGCATGAGCGTATTCATCGGTTCCCTCGTAGTGATTGGTTCAGCCCGCCGCGCGTTCCGGCGCGCGGGACAAAAATTCCATGGCCGCCTGCAGCCCGCCCGCGCGGTGCGGGACGCCGGCCGCGGCCAGCCCCATCTCCACCCCGGCCAGCGTGCCGCACAGCGTCAGATCGTTGAAATGGCCCAGGTGGCCGATGCGGAAGATGCGGTCGGAGAGCTTGCCCAGCCCCTGTCCCAGCGACATGTCGTAGCGGTCCAGGATCACCTTGCGCAGCGCGTCCGCGCCGTGGCCCTCGGGCATCAGCACGGCGGTCAGCGCCGGACTGTGCGCGGCCGGGTCCAGGCTCAGCAGCTCCAGCCCCCAGGCCGCCACCGCGAGCCGCGTGGCGCGGGCGTGCCGCTGGTGGCGCGCGAACACGCGCGGCAGCCCTTCGGCGTGCAGCATGGCCAGCGCTTCATGCAGGCCATACAGCAGATTGGTCGACGGCGTGTAGGGGAAATAGCCTTTCTCGTTGGGCCCCAGCATCTCGCGCCAGTCCCAGTAGGACCGCGGCAGGCGCGCGGTCTCGGCCGCCGCCAGCGCGCGCGGCCCCACCGCGTTGAACGACAGGCCCGGCGGCAGCATCAGCCCTTTCTGCGAGCCGGCCACCGTGACGTCCACGCCCCATTCGTCGTGGCGGTAGTCGATGGAGCCCAGCGACGAAATCGTGTCCACCATCAGCAGCGCCGGGTGGCCGGTCTGGTCCATGGCGGCGCGCACCGCCGCGATGTCGCTGGTGACGCCGGTGGACGTCTCGTTGTGCACCACGCAGACCGCCTTGATGCGGTGCTGGGCGTCGTCGGCCAGGCGGGCGCGGATGGCGTCCGGGTCGACCGGATGGCGCCAGTCGCCTTCGATGTTGTCCACCTCCAGGCCCAGGCGCCCGGCCAACTTGCGCCACAGGCTGGCGAAATGGCCGGTCTCGACCATCAGCACGCGGTCGCCCGGCGACAGCGTGTTGACCAGCGCCGCCTCCCACGCCCCGGTGCCCGAGGCCGGAAAGATGACCACGGGACATTCGGTCTGGAAGACCTGCCTGATGCCCGCCAGCACCGCCCGCCCCAGCGCGCCGAACTCGGGTCCGCGGTGATCGATGGTGGGCTGGTCGATGGCGCGCAGGACCCGGTCCGGCACGTTGGTGGGTCCGGGAATCTGCAGGAAATGCCGGCCGGACGGATGGGAGTTCAGCGTGAGCATGCGGGGCCCCAAGGTGGACGATTTGTATACCAGCCGGTGCGGCGCGGCAGGCGAGCCGCGCGCTGCCGGCAGGCGGATATGCGGCATGCGTCACTCTATCCCATTGTTTTTTCCTGGATAACCTAGGGTATGCACCCATCAGAGCGGAGACAAAGTCAGGTTTATAGTCTGCGAAAACAAGGGGAATTTTTGTATACCAATGCGCAGCGATCCTAGCCTGATGCCGGATCACGCGATGGCCGATGCCTCGCCCGATCCCGCGCCGCAACCGGCGGCCCGTGCCGCCGGCGACGGCCGCACGCTGGCGGGCACGGCGGCGGGCGCGCTGCGCGAACGCATCATCCAGGGCGAGTTCCCGCCCGGCACACGGCTGAACGAACGCGCGCTGTGCGACCTGCTCGGCGTGTCGCGCACGCCGCTGCGCGAGGCGTTCCGCCTGCTGGCCGCCGAAGGCCTGGTGCAGATCGAACCCAACCGCGGCGCGCAGGTGGTGGCGCTGTCGCTGGCCAACATCCGCGAGATCTTCGAAGTCATCGGCGGCCTGGAAGCCATGTCTTGCCGGCTGGCCTGCGAACGCGCCTCGGCCGTGGAGATCGCGGAGATCCGCGCGCTGACCTTCGAAATGATGGCCAGCCATGCCCGCCACGATCTGCCGACGTACTTCCGGATCAACCGGGAAATCCACGAACGCATCAGCCTGGCGGCCCACAACAGCCTGCTGAAACAGCTTTACGACGCGCAGAACGCACGGATTCAGAACCTGCGCTTCGTGTCGAACGAAAACCGCCAGAAATGGGATCTGGCGATGCGCGAACACATAGAAATGGCAGAGGCCCTGGCCGCGCGCGACGCGGACCGGCTGGCAGCCATCATGCGGCAGCACCTGCAGCGCAAATGCGAGGCGGCGCTCAAAAGCCGGAGCGAGACGATAGATACGCAACACATGTAGTGTCTTCAAGAGGAGCCTTCACCATGGCTGATTGTCGCTTCACCCTTGCTACACCTGCGCTGTCCTCCCGTCGCACGCCCGCGCTCAAGGCCCTGGCCGCCTCGCTCCTGGCCTGCGCCGCCCTTGCCACCCAGCCGGCCTTTGCCGGCAAGAAAGACGACACCTTGCGCATGGCCTACGACCAGGCGCCGGAAAGCGTCGATCCCTACTTCAACAACGTGCGCATCGGCGTCATCATCGCCGCCAACGTGTGGGACACGCTGCTCTACCGCGACCCGGTCACCAATGAGTACAAGGGCCAGCTTGCCAAGAGCTGGAAGCAGATCGACGACAAGACCATGGAGTTCGAGCTGCGCCAAGGCGTCAAATTCCACAACGGCGAGGAGTTCGACGCCGACTCGGTGGTGTACACGCTGAACTTCGTGGCCGACCCCAAGAACAAGGCGGTCACGCAGCAGAACGTGTCGTGGATCGACAAGGTCGAGAAGATCGACAAATACACGGTGCGCCTGACCACCAAGCAGCCCTTCCCCGGCGCCAAGGAATACCTGTCCACCACGGCCGCCATCCATCCCGCCAAGTACTACCAGGAAGTCGGCCCCAAGGGCATGAACGCCAAGCCGGTCGGATCAGGTCCCTACAAGGTGGTGGACTACCAGCCCGGCAAGTCCATCACCCTGGAACGCAACGCCGACTATTTCAAGGACTCGCCCAAGGCGCAGCCCAAGATCGGCAAGGTGGTCATCCGCTTCATCCCCGACCGCCAGACGCAGATGGCGGAAGTGATCTCGGGCGGCGAAGACCTCATCATGAGCGTGCCCAAGGACCAGGCCGAACAGTTGGGCGGCATGCCCAACCTGCAGATGGTCACGGGCAACACCATGCGCATCGTGTTCATGCAGATGAACATCCTGGAGGGCACGCCCGCGCCGCAGCTCAAGGACGAGCGCGTGCGCCGCGCCATCATCCACGCGATCGACCGCGAATCCATGCTCAAGAACATCGTGGGCGAAGGCGGCGGGCTCATCAACACCATCTGCACGCCCTCGCAGGTGGGCTGCACGCAGGAAGGCGCGCCGACCTACAAGTACGATCCGGCGCAGGCCAAGAAGCTGCTGGCCGAGGCGGGCTATCCCAATGGCTTTGACATCGACATCGTGGCCTACCGCGAGCGCAACCAGACCGAGGCCATCATCAATTACCTGCAGGCCGTCGGCATCCGGGCCAAGCTGAACTTCCTGCAGTACGCCGCCATGCGCGACATGATCCGCGCCAACAAGGCGTCGCTCACGCACCAGACCTGGGGCTCGAACCTGGTCAACGACGTGTCCGCGTCCACGCCGGTGTACTTCGCCTTCGGCAACGACGACATTACCCGCGATCCCAAGGTGCGCGACCTGCTCAACAAGGGCGACCACACGATCGATCTCGCGCCGCGCAAGGCAGCCTACAAAGAGGCGCTGGACATCATCGCGGAAAAGGCCTACGCGGTGCCGCTGTGGACGCTGCCCGCCTACTACGTCGCCACCAAGGACGTGAACTTCAAGCCCTACTCGGATGAGCTGGTGCGCTTCTGGGACATGAGCTGGAAGTAAGGCGCGGTCCGCGCCGGGCCGGCCCCGTGCCTGCCCGGCGCTGCTGAACAGAGAGGTAGTCCTATGCTTTATTTCACGCTGAGGCGCCTGGGCCTGGCGGCCCTGGTGGCGCTGACCGTGTCCGTCCTGGCGTTCCTGCTGCTGCACCTGTCGGGCGATCCGGCGCTGGCCCTGGCCGGCGAAGGCGCGCGGCAGGCCGACATCGACTTGATCCGCAAGACCTACGGGCTGGACCGGCCCATCATCGTCCAGTACGCCGACTGGCTCTGGCACATCCTGCAGGGCGACTTCGGCACCTCGGTGTACTTCAAGACCGAGGCCGGACCGCTGATCCTGTCCAAGCTGGCCACCACGCTCAAGCTGGGCATGGCCGCGCTGGCCTTCGCGCTCCTGATCTCGATCCCGCTGGGCGTGCTGGCCGCGCTGTACAAGGGCAGCCTGATCGACCGTGTCTGCCTGGCCATCGCCGTGCTGGGCCAGGCGCTGCCGAATTTCTTCTTCGCGCTGATCCTGATCATGCTGTTCTCCATTTCGCTGCGCATCCTGCCGGTGTCGGGCAGCGGCACGTGGCAGCACTTCGTCATGCCGGCCATCGCGCTGGGCTACTACGTGGCGCCGGCCTTCATGCGCCTGATCCGCGCGGGGATGATCGAGGTGCTGGGCGCCGACTACATCCGCACCGCGCGGGCCAAGGGCCTGCCGGCCAGGAAGATCATCTTCAAGCACGCCCTGCGCAACGCCATCGTGCCCGTAGTCGCGCTGGCCGCGGTGCAACTGGGCTACCTGCTGGGCGGCTCGGTCGTCATCGAGACCATCTTCGCGCTGGACGGCCTGGGGTACCTCGCCTACCAGAGCATCACGTACAAGGACTACCCGGTCATGCAGCTCATCGTGCTGCTGCTGTCGGTGCTGTACGTGTTGCTGACGCTCGCCAGCGACGTGGCCAACGCGTGGCTCGATCCGCGCATCCGGGTGTCCTGACATGAACACGCCTATCCTCACTCCTTCCGCGCCCGGCGCGCCCGCGCCGGCGCCGCTGGAATTGTCCGCCTCCGCGCTGCGCTGGCGCCGGCTGCGCCGCAACAAGGCGCTTCTGGCCGGCGGCGGCATCCTGCTCGTCATCGTGCTGATCGCGCTGCTGGCGCCGTGGATCTCGCCGCACGATCCTTACTTCCAGGACCTGGCCTACCGCACCGCGCCGCCCGTCTGGTACGAAAAAGGCACCTGGCTGCACCCGCTGGGCACCGACCAGCTCGGGCGCGACTACATGTCACGGCTCTTCTACGGTGCGCGCATTTCGCTCCTGATCGGCATCAGCGTGGCGCTCATCTCGGGGCTCATCGGCACCGCGATGGGCATGGCCGCCGGCTACTTCGGCGGCAAGGTCGACATGGCCGTGTCGTTCCTCATCACCACGCGCCTGTCCATGCCGGTGATCCTGGTGGCGCTGGCCACCGTGGCCATCGTCGGCGGATCGCTGTGGGTGGTGATCCTGGTGCTGGGCCTGCTCAAGTGGGACCGCTACGCCGTGGTGATGCGCAGCGCCACGCAGCAGGTGCGCTCGCTGGAGTACGTGGCCGCGGCGCAGGCCGCGGGCGCCAGCACCTGGCGCATCGTCTGGGGCGAGGTCCTGCCCAACGTGGTGCCGCAGCTCATCGTGATCGCCACCCTGGAAGCCGCCAGCGCCATCCTGCTGGAGGCGTCGCTGTCGTTCCTGGGCCTGGGCGTGCAGCCGCCGCTGCCGTCCTGGGGCCTGATGATCTCCGAAGCCAAGGCCTACATGTTCTTCTCGTTCTGGCTGATCGCCATCCCGGGATCGGCCCTGGCGCTCCTGATCTTCGCGATCAACCTGGCCGGCGACGGCCTGCATCAACTCCTGACGCCTGAAGAGAGGGCCTGAGCATGAACAGCACGGATATCGTCCTGGACGTCCAGGGCCTGACGGTCGACATCGCCACGCCGCGCGGCGCGCTGCACGCGGTGCGCGACGTGTCCTTCCAGGTCCGCCGCGGCGAAACGCTGTGCCTCGTGGGGGAATCGGGCTGCGGCAAGTCCATGACCTCGCTGGCCATCATGGGCCTCTTGCCCAAGGCCGCCCGGCGCAGCACGCGCCGGCTGGCGGTGCTGGGCGAGGACCTGTCCACGGCGCGCGGCCGGCGCATCAACGCGCTGCGCGGCAGCAAGATGGCAATGATCTTCCAGGAGCCCATGACGGCGCTCAACCCCGCCTACGCCATCGGCGAACAGCTCACCGAACACTACATCCACCACCGCAAGGCCAGCAGCCAGCAGGCGCGCGACCGCGCCGTGGAGCTGCTGGAGAAGGTCGGCATCGCGTCGGCCGGCCAGCGCCTGGGGCAGTATCCGCACCAGTTGTCGGGCGGGCTGCGCCAGCGCGTCATGATCGCGATGGCGCTGATGTGCGGGCCGGAGCTCCTGATCGCCGACGAGCCCAGCACCGCGCTGGACGTCACCATCCAGGCGCAGATCCTGCGGCTGCTGGCCGACCTGCAGGCCGAACTGGGCATCGCGATGGTGCTGATCACGCACGATCTGGGCGTGGTGGCGCGCATCGCGCGGCAGGTGGCGGTGATGTACGCGGGGCAGATCGTCGAGGAAGGCCCCGTGGCCGACATCTTCGCCACGCCGCACCACCCCTACACGCAGGGGCTCCTGGGCTGTATTCCCGTTCCCGGCCGCACGGCGCCCGGCCAGGCGCTGGGCACCATTCCCGGCGTCGTGCCGTCCCTGGTGGGCGAGCTGCGCGGGTGCGCCTTCGCCGACCGTTGCCCGCATGCCCAGCCGCAATGCAGGCAAGCGGTTCCCGTCCACGGCCAGGCGACTGGCCAGCAATGGCGCTGCATCCTGGGCGCCGAAGGAGTGCCGGCATGAGCGCGCTGCTGCAAGCCGACGCCGTCAGCCGGCAATTCACCGTCCGCGCGGGGATGTTCCGCCCGCGCGCCACCCTGCACGCGGTCAATGGCGTGGACCTGGCCGTGGACCGCGGCGCGGTGCTGGGCATCGTGGGCGAGTCCGGCTGCGGCAAGTCCACGCTGGCGCGCATGCTGCTGGGCCTGACCCCGCCGAGCGAAGGCGCCATCCGCCTGGAAGGCCAGGACATCCGCCAGATAGACCGGCGCGCGCTGGCCCGGCGCGTGCAGCCCATCTTCCAGGATCCGTATTCGTCGCTCAACCCGCGCCGCTCCATCGCCTCCATCGTGTCCCTGCCGCTGGAGGTGCATGGCATCCCCAATCCCAGGATGCACAAGGCCATCGACATGCTGGAGCGCGTGGGCCTGCCGCCGCGGCTGGCCCACAACACGCCGGGCCAACTGTCCGGCGGCCAGCGCCAGCGCGTGGCGATCGCGCGCGCGCTGGTGATGCAACCCGAGATCGTGATCTGCGACGAGCCGACCTCCGCGCTGGACGTGTCGGTGCAGGCGCAGATCATGAACCTGCTGATGGATCTGCGGCGCGACTTCAACCTGACCTATGTCTTCATCAGCCACAACCTGGCGGTGGTCGAGCACATCGCCACCCACGTGGCGGTGATGTACCTGGGCCGCGTGGTGGAGTCGGCGCCCACCGCCCGCCTCTTCCATGACCCGCGCCATCCCTACACGCAGGCGCTGCTGGCGTCGGTGCTGACGCCCGAGCCCGGCCTGGGCATTCCCGACATGGGCCTGGGCCTGTCGTTTCCCGATCCGCTGCACCCGCCTTCCGGCTGCCCCTTCCATCCGCGCTGCCAGCACGCCATGGCGCAATGCAAGACCGAGCGCCCCGCGCTGGCCGAGCGCGACGGCGCGCTCGTCGCCTGCCACCTCTATCCGTCCGTCACCCCCATCTCCCAGGGAGTTACCCAGCCATGACCCGCGCACACGCCATCGCCCAGGCGGAACAATGCTTTGATTCCGGCGCCTTCCGCGCATTGCTGGCGCGCCGGCTGGCGCTGCCCACCGAAAGCCAGAACCCGGAACGCGCCGCCGTGCTGGCGGACTACCTCGAGTGCGAGATTCGCCCGGCCTTCGAGGCCCTGGGCTTTACCTGCCGCACCCTCACGCATCCGAAGGCGCTGGCGCCCTTTCTCTATGCCGAGCGCATCGAGGATCCCGCCCTGCCCACCGTGCTGGGCTACGGGCATGGCGACGTCATCCGGGGCCTGGAACGCGAATGGAAGGAAGGCCTGTCGCCGTGGGCGCTGACCGAGGCCGAAGGCCGCTGGTACGGCCGCGGCATCGCCGACAACAAGGGCCAGCACACCATCAACATGGAGGCCCTGCGGCTGGTGCTGGAAACGCGCGGCGCGCTGGGCTTTAACGCCAAGTACCTGATCGAGATGGGCGAGGAAACCGGCTCCATGGGCCTGCGCGAACTGTGCGCCGAGCATAGGGACCTGCTGGCGGCCGATCTGCTGATCGCCTCGGACGGCCCGCGCCTGAGCGCCAATCGGCCCACCATTTTCCTGGGCGCGCGCGGCAGCCTGAATTTCGATCTCACGATCGAGGCGCGCGCCGGCGGCCATCATTCCGGCAACTGGGGCGGGCTGATTTCCAACCCCGGCCTGCAGCTTGCCCACGCGATCGCCAGCATCGCCTCGCCCACCGGCAAGATCCTCATCCCCGAGTGGGTGCCCAAGGCGCTGCCGGCCGCCGTGCGGCGCGCGCTCGCCGACTGCGAAGTCGACGGCGGCGCGGACGGCCCCGACATCGAGCCCGACTGGGGCGAACCGGGCCTGTCGCCCGCCGAGCGCGTGTTCGGCTGGTGCTCGTTCGAGGTGCTGGCCTACAAGACCGGCAACCCCGACACGCCCGTCAATGCCATCCCCCCGCGCGCCTGGGCGCGCTGCCAGTTGCGCTTCGTGGTGGGCGTGGACCCCGACGACCTCATCCCCGCCCTGCGCCGGCACCTGGACAGCCACGGCTTTCCGATGGTCAAGATCTCCCTGACCCGCGAATCCATGTTCCGCGCGACGCGCATCGATCCCGACGACGCCTGGGTGCGCTGGGCCGTGGAATCGCTGGAACGCACGTCGGGCCAGAAGGCCGCGCTGCTGCCCAACCTGGGCGGCTCGCTGCCCAACGACATCTTCACCGACGTGCTGGGCCTGCGCACGATCTGGGTGCCCCACTCCTATCCCGGCTGCTCGCAGCACGCGCCCAACGAACACCTGCCGCCGGCACTGCTGCGGCAGGCGCTCAGCCTGATGACCGGGCTGTACTGGGATCTGGGCGCGGGGAATACGCCCGCGATCAGTAATCCCAGATGACCGGAACCCAGCGGAACGCATCGCCTTCCACCGCCACCCGTCCCACGGACGGGAACGGCAGGTGTGCCGCCACGAGCAGGCCCTTGTTTTCGGCCAGTTCGTTAAAGAGCGCAAAGCGCACGCGGGCCGATTCCTCGGGGTCGTGTTCGAAGCCGTTGTGCCATTCGGGATGGTCAAAGCCCACGGGGAACACGGCGTCGCCGGCAAACGTCAGGCGTTCGCCGCCCGAGACCAGGTCCACGACACAGTGGCCGGGCGTGTGCCCGCCGGTCAGGCGCACGGTCACGCCCGGGGCCACTTCGTGGCGGTCCTCGAAGACGCGGATCCGGTCGCGGTACGTTTCATAGAAGCTCGTCGCGGTCGAGCGCAGCACCGCGGGCACCGGCTTGGGCATGACCGTCTGCGAGAAATCCGGCGAGGTCCAGAACGCGACCTCGGTCGCATTCACGTGGATGCGCACATCGGGGCGCAGGCGCTCCTTGACGCCGGGGACCAGCAGCCCGCCCACGTGATCCATGTGCATGTGCGTAATGATCACGTCCGTCACGGTTTCGAGCGGGATGCCGGCCGAGGCAAGGCGCTGCGGGAACATGCCCGCGCGCGGAAAGCCCGGGAACTGGCCGCCCAGCCCCGCGTCGATAAGAATGGTCTGGTCGCCGCTGCGCGCCACCATCACGTTCAGCGGCCAGTCGAAGGCGTCCGGCGGCATGAACATGTGGTCCAGCCAGACGGCCAGGTCGGCGGGATCGGCGTTGGTCGCCATGGTTGAGGTGGGCAGCGGCAGCACGCCGTCGCTGACGACCAGCGCGTCGATGTCGCCGATCTGCACGGCGTAGCGGGACGGGACCAGGTCGATGAGTTCCTGGGTGATGGAATCCTGGGTAATGGAATCCTGGGTGTCTGCGGAATACATGGCGAAAGCTCCTTGATGGCGGGCGGACAGGCCGTGCGGCGCCCCGGGTCGGATGCATCCTTGATGGGGGGCCTCAGGCAGGGAAGAGACAGTGAGGGCATCGTAGGACCGGGGCCGTGCGCGCGGTAGACACGGCGCCGGAAGCACGATGTTGTGCGATGCGCACCAATGCGCGCGGGCAAGCCGTGATCACGTCGCGCAATCTCGGTTACGCTTGCGGCCTTTCACCCTCCGCCGAGCCTTCATGAAATCGCTTTCCCTCGCACTCGCCGCCGCGGCCTGCGCCCTGCAGCCTTCGCTGGCCCACGCCGCCTACACGCCCAACGCCAAAGAACAAGCCGTGCTCGAATACGCCATCCGTGAAGAGCACGATGGCTTGCTCCTGGCCGAGCGCCGCCTGCTGGGCCGCCAGATGGACCTGGCCCGCGTCGATGCCGAGGTCGTCTCCGACATGTACGCGACGGGCCCCAAAAAGCAATTGCCGGCCGTGATCGAAGAAGCCTTCGTGCTGAAGGCCAGGATCGATGCCGCCGCGGCGCAGGCCGGGGTGCTCACTTTCGCCGGCACCAGCGGCGCCACGGTGCGCGTCGCCCTGCCCGCGGGCGCCGCGCCCGCCGACGCGATGCTCCTGTGCCGCAAGCTGGCGTGGGCCGAGGGCGTGGTGACGTTCTCGCAATGCCAGGACTGGAAGCCCGTCGCCGAAAAGACCGTCGCAACATTCCGCGCCGACATCGCCGGCTTCCTGCAAGGCAAGCCCACCAGCAAGCACGTCGCGCAGTTCGTCATCGACTACTTCGTGGTCGCGGGCGACATGCCGGCCAAGTCCGGCTGCCCCGACGACCGCGCGGCGTGCGACCAGGCCATCCGCAAGACCGACATGACGCAGGCCGGATACCAGGCCGTCGAAAAACGCCTGCGGGCCGCAGGCGTCAAGGTCATCGACTGAAGACCGTCACGACGTCCGGGCGGGGTCCGCGTCGGGCTCCTCCCGGGCCTCCAGCTCGTTGCCCAGGACCTCGGCCGAGTCCTCGCCGGCCGCCTCCGGCTTGAGCCGGCGGCGCGTGTGGCCGGCGGCGCGGGCATTCTCGCCTTCGTCGACGCGTTCAGTCTGCAGGGCCACGTTGGCCGGCGGCGCGTAGCCGCGCTTGTCCTGCCCGAAGTACACCACCGTGTGCGGGTACGGCAGCTCAATGCCCGCGGCGTCGAAGTGCTTCTTGAGCAGCCGGTTGTAGCCGCGCTGCACCGCCCACTGCATGCCGGGCGTGGTCTTGATCAGGATGCGGATGGTCACGCCCTTGTCGTTGACCGCCGTGACGCCGGCCACGGTCATCTCTTCCAGGATCTCCGGTCCCAGCACCGAATCCGTCATCAGCTCGGCAAAGGCCGCGCGCAGATGCTCGATCGCGTCGTCGATGCTTTCGCGGTGCGCAATGGTGTATTCGCCCAGGTGGTACGAGAAGTCGCGCATATGGTTGGCCACCACATCCACCGACGAGAACGGCACGAGGTGATAACCGCCATCCAGCGTGCGGATGCCGACCGAGCGGATGGTCATCTTCTCGACGGTGCCGAACACGCCCGCCACCTGCACCACGTCGTTCTCGTTCATCCCGTTTTCCAGCTGGATGAAGACGCCCGTGATGATGTCCTGCACCAGCTTCTGCGCGCCAAAGCCGATGGCCAGGCCGACCACGCCGGCACCCGCGATCAGCGGGCCGACGTCGATCCCGATCTGCGACAGCAGCACCATCAAGGTCATCGTCACGATGACGATCAGCGCCGCGTTGCGGAACAGCGCCAGCAGCGTGCGTTCGCGCGCGCTGGGCATGCCGCGCTCTTCGCTCTGGCTCAGGCGATGCTCGATGATGCTGGCGATGACGGTCCAGGCCAGCGTGGCGATCAGCAGCACGATGACGATGTTCAGCACCACCTTGATCGCGGCGGCGCCGGCGTCCGAGGCCAGCCAGCGCGACAGGTCGAAGGCCTGCCACGCATCCAGGATCAGCAGCACGATGACGATGCGGATGATCCAGCCGACCCCTTTCAGCGTGGCCGGCACGTAGGCGTTGACGCGCGCCTCCAGCAGCGGCAGGCGCCGACGCAGGTCGTCCGACAGTCGGATGGGCTTGGCCAGCACGGTATTGAGCAGCAGGATCAGCAGGCTGCCCACGCCGATGACCAGCAAGGTCTGCGCCGTGGCACGGGCCATGAAGGGCAGCGCGTTGGTCGGATCGACCTGGCTGACCACCAGCAGGATCGTGAAATAGCCGATCCCCAACACGTGCCAGACGCGCGACAGGAAACGCAGCCTCGATCCCATGAACGTGGCCGCCCCCGCGGCGCGCCGGTCCAGGCGCTCGCGCACGGCCCGGCGGTTCTGCCAGATGACGCGCACGGCATAGATGTACACCGCCAGCATGATGAGCATGGTCGCCAGCCGCCCCAGCGCCGGCGACAGCGTCGCCGCCATCACGGGACCGACCAGCAGCGTGCCGTAGCCGGCCATCGCCGCGATGCGCAACAGCCAGCCGCACCAGTACCTGGCCAGCTCATCCGACATGGGCAGCAGCCGCAGGTGCGGATGGCGGACGGCGAACACCGTGCGGATCAGCACCTTGACGATCTCCACCGCCACGAACGCCTGCAGGAACACGGCCGCCAGCGCATCCAGCGCGCCGCGCCCGGGCGTGCCCCACAGCGCCGCGGCGCCGCCCGCCATGACGGCCAGCATCACGACAACCACGTCGATCGCCAGCGCCCCCACGATGGCGCCCGCCCGGCGGGCCAGCACCCGCATGGACGCGGGCGCGCCGCGCGCGGGTGACGCCGCCGCATCGCAACCCAGCTCGGCCACCCAATGGTCGATCCGGGTGTAGATGCGCATGGCGATCATGCGCAGCAGGAGGAACGCGACGAGCGTGACCGCGGCGGCCAATGCCAGCGGCAGCAGCGCGGCGCCCGCGGTGCCGCTGTCCAGGCGCAGGCTGCGGCCCGAGGCCAGCGCGCGCATGTCGTCGACGCCCTGCCCCATGTCGGCGGCCACGCCGGTCAGGAAGCGTTGCACGCCATCGGTCATGCGCTCAAGCAGCGTGGGTTCGGCCGGCTCGGCTGGCGGCGCCTGCGACGACGCGGTCCGCGCCGGCGCCGTTCCGCCAGCCGCCGGCTTATCCCCGGCCGCCTGCGCCCGCAACTGGTCGATCAGGGCCTGGCGCGCCTCGGGATTGTCCAGCAGGTCAGCCAGCGCGGCGGGCGTCAGCGCCGGAGACGCGGCCGCGGGTTCCTGTGTCTGGGTCTGTGACAGCAGCGGAAGCGCGGCCATCGCGGTTGCGTGCCAGAACACCGACAGGCAACTCAGCATCGCCCCCAGCAGCAGGACCGCCAGCCAGGGTCTCTCCCGTCTGCGCCGCCAGGAAATGGCGGCGTGATGGCGGGTGGGAAGGGATAGGGATGCTGTCGTTGCGGATCGAACCACTAATGAATCTCCTCTGCGATCAGGGCATGAATGTCAGGCAATCAAGCGGGCACGCGAACAAGGTCGCGTGCTTGGGCACAGGGCACATGATAAAGCCCATGGGTCTGTCCCCCAGGGCGCGGGCGGTGTGGCGCGAGGGGGAGCATGGGCTGGGGCCCCAGGTTCGCGGGATCTAGGGTGCCAGCACGGCCGCGCGTCGGCGCCGTCGTCATGTCCAGGCGGGCCGCATGATTTTCGAAATATTCATATAGGCACGCGGGTGAATGTCGAATCAGACTGAACGGCTTTTTTTCCGTTCATGTTTCATTCACATTCCCTTCACGGTCTCGCTATTTCGTGACGTGTACCTGGCTGTAGAGGCGGTTAATTTGACGATCGAGCAATCCAAGTGGTCTCGCCGGGTAGTGCAAACCCTCCCATGCATGAACTGGGCCACGATTCAACCCGAAAGGCGCCCTTGGCTCTGCCTGGATGGCGCTCACAGCCAGACACTCGAACAAGACGTTCAGGCGATCACCAGGAATTTTGCGTATCGGTGGGTTTGGCGCGATACCGCGTGGGAGTATGGCTCCCCCGGCTATCGCCACGGCCCCCTGCTGATCCCGCTGACCGAGGCGCTGTACGCCCACGCGCAAGACAACTGGCTCCACCAGCGGGTCGGATTGATCCTGCTGGGCCCGGAAGATGGCGACAACCTGGTCGCCCACCTTCAGACATTGCATTCGCTGAGAGGATCCGACGGTTCCACCATCAGCTTCAGCCTTCATGCCGCGCGCCAGCTTGAAGAGCTTTGTGAAGCCTTGCCGCCCCATCGCCTGGCTGCGCTGTTCGGTCCCATCCACCGCATCATCTGGTATGCCGGCACAGAGCGATCGGGCGAATGGGTATGTGCGGACGCCCCCGCGTGGGAGCAAGCCAGCTCGGGCCAGGACGAGCCCATCGCCTTGACGGAGTTCGACGAGCTTTCGCTCGACCATGCCAGCCTCGCGTGGTTCATGCGCGACTGCGTGCGCGGCTTTCGCCAGCACATCCCGGCCTACGCCCATCCAGACGACGAACCCGCGCTTTGGCGGCATGTGGACCTTTTCGTTCAAGAGGCGACCGATCAACTGGCGCTTACCACGGAGCGCGACGTTCGCCACTACCTGGAACTGCGCCTTCGCTACCCCCAGGAATTCTTCGTGAACGATGCCGCCCTGCGCAGCGTCCTGGTCAACCGACACGTTCAGGGCAAACAGCGATTGATCGAAGCCGAAGCGCGGCTGGCGGCCTTGGCCACCCCAACGTCCTGAAGGAAACCCCATGAACGCGACTTATAAGAAGGCCTTGGGACCGGTGCCCCCCAACGAGAAGCGGCTCGCCAAGGCCATTTCTCCCCCACCCTGCGAACGCGGCGTGCCCCTCTACCCGCTGCGCTATGGCATCGCCGACAAACCGCTGGATGAAAAGGTGTTTCCGACCCTGGGCACCGAAAACTATCCCACGCTCTTGGCAGGTAAGGCCTACGGCTTACGCGTGCTGCGTCCGGGCACCTACGTCTATCTCTGCTATTTCGAAAACGCGCGCATGTGGACGCAGCATTATCAGGTGACCGAGGACGTCCGATTTGCCCGCATCTGGTGGAGCCATGCCGATGACAACGATGCGACCCCGGGCCGGCTGGCTCGCCCGGATACGACAGGCGCGAAACCTTATCTCCTGGCCCCCGAAACCAGCACCGCGGAAGTCGTCCACGTCCTGGTCAGCGATACGCTGCTGTCCCATCGCACCCTCTGGAACCTCGAAACCAATAAGGATGGCCTGCGCGACACGCTGGCCACCCCATGCAAGCCAACCGGCGGAGCCCCTCAACGACACGCCTTCGATGCCGCGCTGCTGGGTAACGCAACGCGGGAACTCGTCCCGCCCGCGGTGTATGGCAGTCCCACGCATTTCGACTGGAGCGAAATCCATCTTTCAGACGGGGCGCCAAGCCATGGCAACATCCTGGGCGAGATGTATATCGCCTTGCGCCCGCGCATGGATATCAAACCCCTCGCGGTCGCCCTGCAAGACCCCATCGGGGTGGCCAGTGAGCTTCACTACCTGATCACGGATGCCGTCGCCAACAAGACCCGGTATGCCGGCCAGAACGCGCACAAGCTGCAGAGCGCAACGCTCATCGGCAACTATTTCCAGGCCACGAAGCAGCAGGCGGCCAATTCACCAGACCTGACCCACGCCCTCGCCAGGCAGCGCAACCTGGTGAACTATGCCGGCGCCATGGCCTTCCCCGACATCTACGCCAATACGATCAAGACGTTTGACCGCAGCATCGGCGCGGCGGTCAGAGATTCCGTCGCATGGGTGCACCTCATCGACCCTTCCCGGTTGCTGGGCAAAGCCCTGCGTTGCTTTGACCTCGGCGTGATCCACAACGCGCGCGATTATGAGCATGCCGTATTCCAATGCATCGGCGGCCTGATTCATGGCAAAGACGGGATCCAGGTGATGAGCGACCTGGTCATGACGCCCGTAGACAAAAGTCCCTACTGGCTCGCGCTGGCCAACGGCAACGAGATCCTGCTTGCCCGCCTGAAATCCAGTGCGGGCGATATCGCCAAGAACGTGTTCAGCGTCATGGACAAGTACATCGAAGAGCACATGGCCACGCCCGCCACCAATGCCTTGATCGGGTTGTTGCAGGCATTGCCGGAAGCCGGGCGGGCGGACGTATTGGTACGACGCCTGCGGCACGTGATGGAAATCCGGGCTAATGCAACCATTGTTGTGTACGACGTCAGCAGGGCGGACCTGCAGCGTGCTGCTTATGAATTCCAGGGGTATCAAACGCTGGGTGAAGAAGGACTGCGGGCGTGGAAGATGCCGTCTCCGAAGGTAAGCCAGGTCGATCTTGATGCACGCGTCCTGATTTTCGACTGGGTGAAGGTCGGTGAGACAACGTATCGCGAGATCGACCGAGGATCGTCCGAAGCGTCCGCGCTCCCGGCTGCGCGTACGGTCCAAATGGAGGGCAATCCCTTCATCAATATGGTGAATCGCTTGCGTGGCCCTGGTGGGCATTTGTTCACCGGCCTCGGTGGATATTTGGCGTTGAAGGGACTGGGGAATGCTTGGAGAGACTATCAAAAACCGAATGAAGTTGCCGCCAACCTGGCAGCCTTATTAGGAGCTGCTAGTGCGCTTGTAGGCGCAAGCGTAGAAATTGGTTCAGCCATTATTGCTATTGGTACTGCGAGACAACGGAACACAGTCTTGCAGATCGGCGCGAGAACTGTTTCGGCAAAGCTCGGGGTAGCGCTCTTCGGAGCTGGAGGGGCGGGACTTATGACCCTTGCCGACTCCATCAAAGCGATCAGTGCATTTAGCGACAACAACCCGGAACATGGAAGAATGCTCCTCGGATCTGCTTTCGCTGGCGGCGTGCTGACAGTCGCGACATGGGCGGGCGGTACAGCCACAGCGGCGACCATTAGCGCCGGCGGGGGCGCCGTTGCCGTGCTCGGCCTTACCCCCTTGGGATGGACGATTGTTGCGGGTACTGCGGTGGCATTCCTCATCGGATTTGCCTTCGCTGCAGACGTGACCAAGCACGGGCCGGTCGAAATCTGGCTCAAACACAGCGCATGGGGCGTAGATCGACGACATTACACAAATCGAGAGGAATTGGACGCTGTCCACAGTCTGTACTATCGGCCACGGTTGCTACCTGAATGGTCCAAGGCCACCTTCTATTCGGTAGGCACCCTCCGCATCAGATGCCAGTTGCCCGGGGTGGATGACATGCCTGGGAAAAGATTTCAGACGAGATTGTCATTTACCTTGGATGACGACAAGCTTTATCCGATCGCAGGACCCATTGCGTTCGCCCCAGGCACAAACCCAATCGACTATCGCCGCGAGTGCCTGGTCACGCCTTTGGGCGGCACGGGTAGAGAATGTGGCTGGGCCATCCAGATGCATGAAGACGCCGTAGTGACTGTGGAATACCTGTATTTCCCTGATCCCGAAAAACACCCCGAACTCGCATTACAGCAACCAAACGCGCCCCACCCATTGGTGTTCACTGCCGCCGGGTGGTTCACCGACTCGATCGATCCTTCGAAACTTGAGCCTGTCAGGGTGCCAAAATGACTAGCGCAATTAAACGCTTGCCGAAGAGCTTTCGGTTTGGGGGTACGCCGCTATACGTGAGTAGCTCCATAGCCATTGCACCACAACCAGATGGCGTGCGACGCGTCAACGAAACGTGCGTCGAACTCGAGACATATGCAAATTATGTGCAACGCGGAGCGGTGGGCTTTATCGGCATGTCCGTCATTATCACCGTCGCCACGTACATCGTCGCCGTCTTCGCCCTGGGGATTCAAAATATGACTCATGAGCGGGTTACGGCGATGCTCGCGATGTCACCTGCCTTAACAGTCATGGCATTCATTTTTTACCTTGCTGGCGGAGCAAATCGGAGCAAAGGCGCTTTTATCCGCATTCACCGAGGCACACGCAAGCTCTACTTCGTCTACCCGCGCAAGAAGCGGCTGCACGTTCTCGATTGGGACCAGCTTGAAGCCCTGGCCGGATACATTCCCATCATCTCCGCAAGCGGCTACGCCAGCAGGCATCCTCTCTACTTGATCGGCGTCGACTACAACATGGACCCGCCAACTGAAATCTGTGCAGCATGCGGCAATCTAGGATTGTTCGACGGAGATCGGTCGGCCAAGACGCTCTGGTCTTACCTGCAGGTCTTTATGACACATGGCCCGGAGGGCCTGCCGGAACCCGCTCCTCTGCCACCCCGACGAACCCGCATAGAAGAAACCCTTCAGCCTTACCGGGACTGGTATGCCGGTTTGCGGCGCAGGCTGGCCAAGCCCTTTGGCTGGCTAAAGGCACCCATCACCCTTCCGCTCTGGCTGGGTTGGCTATTCATCAACGCCTTTCCCGACAGCGTGGAAGCCTTCATTCAATACAACGTGCCCTACGCGCAGTTTCCCAAGGAAATCGACCGGCTCTGCGGCTTTGATGACAAGCGCACACCGGTCATTCGCGTCAACGGCGAGCGGATCGAGCCGTAAATCACCTTCACGTGTCATCGCCCCATTACACGCAGCGCAAACACACGCTCCATCGCAGGCCCACAAGCGAAACGCCCCTATCCTGGCCGCCTGCGCATCCCGTCCAGCAGCAGATCCGTGATGAATTCCGCCAGCGCCTGCTGGCGGGCGGCGTCGGGGGATTGGCGGGTGAAGCGTTCGATGATGCCCATGAGGGACTGGCCGAACCACTCGGGTGATATTTCGGGGCGGAACAGGCCGGCCTGCTGCTCGGCGCGCACGTTGTCCGCGATCATGGCGACCAGTTCGTCCTTGAGCGCCTCGGCGGCGTCGGCCTGGAAGAAGCCGATGCGGGTCAGGTTGGGATCTTCCTGCAAGATGGCGAGCAGGCTGCCCACGCCCTGGCGGATGCGGGCGGCTAGTTCGGCGCCTTGCAGGTCGCCGGGCAGGCGCGCCTGGCTGATGGCCTGGCGCAGGCGCTGGGCGAACAGGCCCACCAGTTCGTCGTAGGCCGCCTGTTTGCTGGCGAAGTATTGGTAGAACACGGGCTGGGTCACGCCGGCGCGGGCGACGATGTCGCTGACCCGGGTGTACTGGAATCCCCGCTCGGCGAACTCTGCCGCGGCGACGGCCAATAGCAGCAGCCGCGTGCGCTCACCCTTGGTGAGACGCTTGTCTTGCGATGCCGAAATGGGTAGTGCCGTGTTCATCGCGAGAAAGTACTACCTATCCCCCCTTTGCGCCACACGCGGCAGGACGCTTCGGCCACGGGTCGGCCACTGCGTGCAACCCGTTCCCGGCCTCGGTCACGCGCCTGAAATCACTTGAAATCCCCGTATCGCTTGCGACAACTTATTGCGGCGACGGAGCAGTAAAGTAAGGCTGTCGTCCGGCGCCGTGCACGGTGCCGGTTCCGGGCGGCCGAGGAGCAAGATCATGAAGCGGTTTTCAGGCCGGGTGGCCATGGCGGCATTGGCGCTGGCGGTGGCCAGCGCGCCGGCGGTGGCTGGCGGGCGTGGCGGATATTGGGGCGGCGGCCATGGCGGCGGCTATCACCACCATCACGGTGGCGGCGGCAGCAGTTCGGACGGCTGGTGGATCGGCGGCGCATTTGCGCTGGCGACAGTGGGGCTGCTGCTGGCGGCCAATTCGGGGCCTTCCTACGTGCAGACCGGGGTGTATTCGTCCGGCGTGGGGTACACGAGCCCTCCCCTCTATGCGGCGCCGGCGTATGGCGCCCCGGTTTATGAAGCGGCGCCGGTGTATGAAGCGCCCCCCGTTGCCTATTCGACGCCCGTGCCGCAATACGCGCCGGTGCAGTATGAACCGGCCCCCGCGGTCAATACCGCCCAGGCGAACGCCACGACCGACTGTCGGCGCTGGGCCATGAACCAGAGCGGGTACGATCCGGCCACCATCAACGCCTGGACCACCCAGATCATGGTGGACACCTACAACCGCGCGTTGGATTCCTGCATGACCAGCCGCGGGTATCGCGCCAACTGACGCACCGCGCGATCAGCGCCGCCAGCCGCGCCGGGCGTACAAGAGGCCCAGGATCAACAGCGCGGCGGCCGGCAGCACCCAGACGAACCCTGCGTCCGTATAGACCACCTGATCGACCGGATCGTAGTAGCGGCCCAGTTCGTTGAAGTCCCATTTCAGGTACTGCGCGTACCATGCGTAGAAGAAGAATGCGGACAAGGCCAGGCAGGAAAGCGCCGCCACGCGCGCAATCGCACGGCTGCGGCCCGCGCGCGCCGCGCTTTTCCATGCCGCATAGGCGCATGCGGCCACGCCCAGCAGGACCAGCCAGTCAGCGGCTTCAGTCAGCATCGCCCGCCTCCAGCGCGGCGAGGCAGGCGGCGGCTTCGCCCCATTGCTTTTCGCTGAAGACCTGCAGGCCCGCGCGGCGGAGCAATTCAGCGGTCACCCCCACGCCGGGCTGGCGGCGGCCGGCGAAATGGCCGTCGTACACATAGCCGCTGCCGCAGGACGGGCTGCCTTCTTTCAGCACGGCGATGCGGATGCCGCGCGCCTGCGCCGCGACGAGCGCCTCGTGGGCGCCGCGCACGAACGGCTGCGTGACGTCGTCGCCCGTCACCGCCACGACGCGCGCCCGGCCGGCCAGCACCGCGGCCGCGTCCTTGGCCGGCTCGATCTCGGCGGGCGGCCGGGGGATCGGCATGCCGCCCGCTACCTCGGGACAGACCGCGACGACCCGGCCTTCCTGCAGCCACCGGTCGAGCACGGCATCGCCTTGCTGCACGCTGCGGCCGTCGTAGCGCACGGGATTGCCCAACAGGCAGGAGCTGACCAGAACGTAATGCATGCAGGACCGGGAAATGGGGAGTCGGTGGAGGCGGACGGTGGATTGGGGCGGGCCGGGGCCGGAAATCCGGGGCCGAACGTACAGACCGGCGTCCGAGGCTCGAATCATAGAACACGAACGCGGCCATGCGCCCTTGCCCGCGGAACCGGTCCGCTAGTTGCCCGGCAACGCCTGCATCCAGTCCCGCAGCGCCGGATCTCGCACCTGGAGTATGTCGAACAGGCCCAGCGCCTGCAGGGCGGGCATCGCGTGCTGGATGTCCCGCCGCGCGGCGGCGACGGCCTCGGGCGGCGCCGCCGGATCGACGCACACGCGGGCATTGGCCAGAAACGCGCCGACCGTGCCTTTGCGCACCGCCACACCGTGGAAGATTCCTTGGTCCTTGCCGTCCGGCAGCACATCCTGGGCTTTCATGATTGACTCCTGAGGGTTGGGTACAGGCGCTACGATAAGCCCTATCTTTCGGCATAACTGCGTCAGTCTGGCCAATGAATACCGCGTTTCAGCCACCCGCTCCGCGTCCCGGCGTCCGCCCCGGTCCGGCGTCCGCTTCTTCCTGCGCCCCGGGCGCGCCGCTGCTGGCTCCCGAGCGCGCCCGCGCGCGTGGGGGCCCGCGGCTCATCGCCGTCGCCCGGCAGGACGGCGCGCTTCGGCACACGGCCATGCACGAGCACGCGCGGGGTCAATTGCTGGGCGCGTGGCAAGGCCTGCTGACCGTCTACGCGGCAGACCAGCAGTGGGTCGTCCCGTCGCAGCATGCCGTCTGGATTCCTCCCGGTCACCCGCATGGGCTGCGATCGCACGGCCCCTACGCCGGCTACAGCGCCTATCTCAGCCCCGCGGCCTGCGCAGGGCTGCCGCAACGGCCGTGCGTGTTGCAGGCCTCGTCTTTGCTGTTGGCCGCGATCGAACGCGCGGCAAGCTGGGGAGAAGACGACGACACCGCCGATCCGGCGCGCCGGCGCATCGTCGAGGTGATTCGAGACGAGATCCGTAGCCTGCCGCACGCCGGGGTCGCGCTCGTGCTGCCGCGCGATGCGCGCTTGCAGCAGTTGGCGCTGGCGTTGTCGGATCACCCCGCGGACACGCGGCCGCTGCAGGCATGGGCGGCCGCCGTCGGCATGGCCCCGCGCACGCTGGCGCGCCGTTTTCTTGCCGAGACGGGTTTGCCGGTGGGCGCATGGCGGCAGCGCGCGCGCCTGATGCGCGCCCAGGAAATGCTGGCGGCGGGGGCTGCGGTGACCACGGTGGCGCTGGAGCTGGGTTATGACAACGTCAGCGCGTTCATCGCCATGTTCAAGCGCGAACTGGGCGCCACGCCGGGCCGGTTCAGGCCACGGGCGGACCGCCAGGCGGATTAAGCACTGGCACCCCGCCCTGGCGCGCTCAACCCTCCTGGGCCGCCTTCTTGGCGGCGCGCGGCGCGGTCTTGCGGGCCGTCTTGCGCGCCGGCTTGGCGGGCGTTGCGGCCTCTGCCGCCGCCGGCTCGGCCGCGGACCTGGCGGGCGCGGATTTCCCCGCGGCGGGCTTGGCCTCGCTCTGCGCACCGTCTTCGCCCTTCGCGGCGGTTTTGCGCGCACCGCGTCCTCGCTTGGCGGCGGGTGCGGGTTCGGCGGCCGGGCTGGCTGCGGGGCCGGTGACCGGATCGGCCGCCTTCGCAGGGCGTTCGCGTTCGGCCTGGACCGGCGGCGTGACGAATGTCCATTCGCCCACGTTCACGACCGGCGGCGGCATGGGCACGAGCGCCGATTGCGGCAGGGGTTGCGGGGGCCGGCCGAAGGACGGCGGGCGGACCGCCGGGGCCTGGGATGCGTCGGACGGCACACGGTCGCCCGCAGGCGCCGCGTCCGGCTGGCTGGGTGCGTCGGCCTGCGCCTCGTCCCGCGCCCGCCGCGCACCGCCTGCCGGCCTGGCGCCGCGCGAACGCCGGTCCGCCTGCCGCGCATTGCGGGGCGGACGTCCTTCGTCCTGATCGTGACCGCGGGCCTGCCCGGCATCCTCCGGTTGATCGGCGCCCGCCATCTGCCCCGCAAGCGCGGGCGCGTCGACGACCGTGCCGCCTTCGGTCTGGCGGGGCGCATCGGGCTGTTTCCAGGCGTCCGGCTCGCCGGCATGATCCGCGGACGGCGAAGCGCCATCATCCCGGTCCGCGCCGCCCTGTTGAGCCGCCGTCCGCCCGCCCGCCGACTTGCGGCCACCGCGGGATTTGCGCGAATTCCTGCCGCCGCCGGCCTGCGCGTCCGCCTGGTCGGCCACGCCTTCCGGCGCGGATTCGGCCGGCGCATCGCCGCCCGCGACGCGCTCGCCGCCTGTGCTGTCGCGGTAGACATAGGTGCCCGACTTTTCTTCGCGGCCGACCTCCAGGAAGCCGCGCGACTGCGCCTCTTCCAGCAGGTTCCCGAACGCGCGGAAGCCATAGTAGGACTCGTTGAAATCCGGCTTGCGGCGCTTGAGCGCGTCTTTCAGGGCCGAGGCCCAGATCTTGCCGCTGTCGCCGCGTTCGGCCATCAGGGCCTCGAACGTCTCGACGACCATCTCCACGGCGCGGGTCTTGCGGGCTTCCTGCTCTTCCTTGCGGCGGCGTTCCTCGTCCGGCGAGCGCCGCTGGACGCTGGCGCCGCGGGTGTCGCGGCGCGCGTCGGCGGTGCGCTGGCCTTCGCGTGCCAGGTCGTCATAGAAGATGAATTCATCGCAGTTGGCGATGAGCAGGTCCGAGGTGGACTGCTTGACGCCCACGCCGATGACCTTCTTGTCGTTCTCGCGCAGCTTGGACACGAGCGGCGAAAAATCGGAATCGCCGCTGATGATCACGAAGGTGTTGACGTGGGATTTGGTGTAGCAGAAGTCCAGCGCATCCACGACCAGCCGGATGTCTGCCGAGTTCTTTCCCGACTGCCGCACATGCGGAATTTCGATGAGCTCGAAGTTGGCCTCGTGCATGGGCGCCTTGAATTCCTTGTAGCGCTCCCAGTCGCAGTAGGCCTTCTTGACGACGATGCTGCCCTTGAGCAGCAGGCGCTCGAGCACCGGCCGGATGTCGAACTTCTGGTATTTGGTGTCGCGCACGCCCAGCGCCACGTTCTCGAAGTCGCAGAAAAGCGCCATGCTGACGTTTTCGTTGGGGTTGTTCATGTTCTCTCCAATTCCGCGGCGGCCCACGCCAAGCCGGGCTGGGCGCCGCCACAATCCGCCCATGATATACATTTCCGATTGACCTCTCCGGCCTCCCAGTCCGCTACCGCCATGCCCGACGCCGCTCCGCCTCCTGAACTGACCACCGCTCGACTGCTGCTGCGGCCCCTGTGCCTGGCGGACGCGGACGCCATCCAGCGCATCTTTGCCCAATGGGACGTCGTGCGATTCCTGGCCGACCAGGTGCCCTGGCCGTACCCCGACGACGGGGCGCGCCAGTACATCGAGCAGGCCGCCCTGCCCGCCGCGCGCCGCGGGACGCAGTGGCATTGGTCGATCCGCACGCGCGCGCAGCCGGACCAGCTGATCGGCGTCATCAGCCTGATGGACGACGACCCCGGCAACAACCGGGGGTTCTGGCTGGATCCAGCCCAGCAGGGCCTGGGCTACATGACCGAAGCCTGCGCCGCCGTCACGGCCTACTGGTTTGGCGTGCTGGGCAAGCCCGTGCTGCGTGCGCCCAAGGCCATCGCCAACACGGCCTCGCGCCGGATATCGGAAAGCAGCGGCATGCGCTGCGTGGCCACCGAGGAACGCGGCCTGGTCAGCGGCCGCCATGCCTGCGAAATCTGGGAGATCACCCGCGACGAATGGATGGCGCGCCAGGCCGGCTCGCCCACGGCCTAGTTCGTCCCCGATTAAGACGGGCGTCTCGGCCGGCCGCCTGGCCGGTCAACCCGGCGCTTATCGCCTATTTCGCCCCGCTTTCCGGCCGATTGACCTGGGCCCGCGCTGGCTAGAATTCCCGAAAATCCGGCATTCCGCGCGTGGGATGCCTTGTCATCGGGCAACATCCATGAATCCGTCTACCGTCATCGGCGCCGTTGTCGGCCTGCTCACCCTGGTCATCGTCGTGGCGCTGTCCGCCAACGACTCCAGCCTGTACTTCAATCTGCCGGGCCTGGCGATCGTGCTGGGCGGCACCTGCGCCGCGCTGTTCATCGCGTATCCGCTGCAGGAAGTCGTGCGCGTCTTCAAGCTGGTGCGCACCGTGTTCCGCAATGACCAGCACGACCAGCAGCGCGACATCGAAGAACTGGTCGGGATGGCCCAGCTCTGGATGAACGCCGACGTCCACAAGGTCGAGCACGAGCTCAAGAAGGTCTCGAACCCGTTCCTGCGCACGGGCGTGCAGCTCATCATCGACAACACGCCCGAAGAGCAGATCATCGAGCTGTTGAAGTGGCGCGTGGCCCGCCTGCGCGCCCGCGAGCAGGCCGAAGCCCAGATGTTCCGCGTCATGGCCACGTTTGCGCCGGCCTTCGGGATGCTGGGCACGCTGGTCGGCCTGATCAACCTGATGGCCGTGCTGGGCGACGGCAGCATGCAGACCATCGGCCAGCAACTGGCCATCGGCCTGATGACCACGTTCTACGGCATCCTGCTCGCCAACCTGGTCTGCAAGCCGATCGCGCTGAAGCTGGAACGCCGCACGGCGCGCCGCGTCGAGTCCATGAACATGGTGCTGCAGGGCATCTCGATGATGTGCGAGAAGCGCGGCCCGGCCATGGTGCGCGAGACCCTGAATTCGTTCGTGATGCACGTCGAAGACGAAATCTACGATGGCGGCGCCGACGCCCGGCCGAAGGCCAAGCCGGAAGGCCAGGGCAAGCCGGCGCCCGCCGCCGCGGCAGGCAACGCCGCCGGCGCTCCCGCCACCCTCGTCCGCCCGGCAGCCGCGCGTCAATGAGCCTGATTTCCCCTTCCCTCGCCCAGCGGATCGAGCAGGCCCGCCAGGCGCAGCTACGCGCACAGAAAGCGGCCGCCAATAGCGGCTGGCGGCCCAGCGAAAGCGACCGCCAGGACCGCTACGCGCGCTGGCACGTCGAGGAATCCGTCGAACAGGATTCCGAAAACTGGCTGCTGAGCTATCTGGACCTCATCACGCTGCTGCTCGCCATGCTTGTCGTCATGCTGGCCATTGCGCTGCACGGCGGCGGCTATGGCAAGTCCGATCAAGCGGTGGAAGTCGTCGGCACCCTGGCCGCGGCCGGACTGCCCGCCTACGACGGCGAGTATTCCGAGTTCGACAGCGTGGCCATCCCCGCCAGCTGGAAGGAACTACCTGCTCCCCCCGCCCCGGTCGTCGCGTCATCCGCGCCCCCCGCGGCCGACGACGAAATCGTGGTGGCCGAGGCCGCCAAGCCGCTGACCGCCCCGTCCAAGGAGTCGCTGGGCCTGGCGGACCTGGGCAATTCGGTGGATGTGATCGTCAATGAACAGTCGGTGAGCTTTCGCATCAGCAACGAGCTGCTGTTCGCCTCGGGCCAGGCCACGCTCAGCAACGCAGGCCTGGACGTGATCAAGCGCCTGGCGGGCATCCTCAACAAGAACGCGTACCAGGTCTCGGTCGAAGGCCACAGCGATCCGGTGCCCATCCTGACCAAACAGTTCGCCTCCAACTGGGAGCTGTCCAGCAGCCGCGCGACCAGCGTGCTGCGGGAACTGGTGCGCGACGGCGTGGACCCGCAGCGCCTGCGCGCGGTGGGCTATGCGGAAACGCGCCCCATCGAGTCCAACGACACGGCCGCCGGGCGCGCCGCCAACCGTCGCGTCGAGCTGATCATGGACATCACGCCGCAGCAGGTGACCAAAGCGGCCGCCACCCCGCAGGCGGCCGATGCGGGCAAGCCGGCGTCGCGCCCCGACGCGGCGGCCAAAGCCGCCGAGACCGCCGCCAAGGCGCCGGCCCGGTCCTGATCGCGATTCCCTTCGGAAACCGGCGCAAGCCGGTTTTTTTATTGCACCGTGACTCCATCCCGGCACTGCATCGTTGCGGAAACCGCAGACCAAAAAGCTCCGCTATTAGCTAATGCCTGCACCGTCCCCACCAACCCTGCCCACACGACAGGCGAGAGCACCTGACCGGTACGGGCGCGAGGGCCATTCTCTCGATCACCGAAGTAATCGTTCACGATCGCTATGGTCCTTTTGTGGTGAGCGCGGCTATTGCAGCGCCATTGACGATCTGCTCGAAGTGTTCTGCGCTGTGCAGCACCGCATCGAGCGAAGGGACATCGCCGAAAATCATGCCAGCCATCGCTTCATAATCTTTTCTGAGTGCCTCTCGCATCGCCCTATTCGGTGTCAGCGTGAACGTGCCGGGTACTGCACTGTCGAGCCCCAAATCGGCGCTGCCGAAGAACAGCCTCGCGTGGTGAGCGCAGTTGGTCGCGAGTACGTAATCCGCCTGCCAGGTGGCCGCCAACGGTGCCTGCATCAGTTGATGCAAGTCATAGTAATGACGTGATACACGTTGCCCGCCGTGTCGTAGCTCACCGCGACGGTCATGCCACTGGCGTAGCCCGTGCAAGATCATGACCTTGTCCCAGAAGGTGCGTTCGGGTTTCACGGTGATTACGTTCGTCACGTTCAAGTCCAGGTCGGGCAGATCCCGTATGACGTACGGAGTGACGGAAGCCGTGATATGCGGATCAAGTGCCGATTTCGCACCGGCCTCAATCTTGACCGCTGAGCGGATGTAGTCGCCGGTGGTGGCTGTGACGGAGGGATACCAGAACAGCAAACTCTGACCATCCTTATCGTCGGGGTCGAGTTCCAGCCGAAAGCGGCTCTCGGGAATGACCGATGCCGCGAGATGAGTGAACTGCGCGGTCAATGGACCCGCGATATAGGCCTGGCACGCATTGCGGATGGCTTCAAGACGTGCTCGGCGCTTCTTGCCGGTCAGCGCATCCAAATCGGCAACTTCGGCCTTTTGTCCCAAGTCGTCACGAAACACCGTGATGTCTATGTCTTCGGAAAAGCGGGAGATCAGGCCGAAGGCCTTAGAGAGCGAAGTGCCTCCTTTGAACAGCAGGCGCGGGCCACCCGTTTTCAGGCGGTTGAACAGAGCATCTAGTGTCCAACAGACCCAGAAATCCTTTTCGATGTTCTGAACCGCTGTACCGAGGCGGGTTGAGGCACCAAGAAACAAGTCTCGCCGGTCGGCATCGCTAGCTGTGATGATGGTACTGAATGCGGGATTCACCGGGCCTCCCCGTGTTTGGCCGCACGGCGGCGTACAGGCGGAGATTTTTTGGTGTCGAGAGTTTGGGGTGTTGCGGCCCTTGTTTCCTGCGGGTCACACCCAGGGAGTTCTCGGATAAAGCTTTGCATCCACGCCGGCAATGCATTGAAACCATCGAGCAGATCCTGGCGGATCGTCGGACCATGAACGGGATCGGCCAGCACTTTAGTCAGCTTGCCTTGAATGGAAGAACGCTCGGTAGTCAGTGTGTCCTTTAACCAGTACAGCGCCTGCACGATGCGCATGGCCGGGCGCCCCGCCCAGTAGAGACGACTGGGCGCGGTCTGCTTGAACTCGATGGTGAGCTTGTCGAGTTGAACTGCACGTCGACGGGTTTCGGTATGGATGGTGACGCGAGCGGGTACCGCGTCGGTCAGACCGAGATCATTGGCAGCGGTCATACCGTCCACCAGCAGGCGCAGGTGATCGCGGCGGGCGATGGCTTGCGCCACCGCGCGGTAGTCTGGGGTTGTTGGACGTTTGGTCAGGCTACTGATCTTGGGGCTGTCATATAGGCCTCGGTCGATGCGACGCAACTCTCCGGCCTGCACCATGCGCTGCAGAGTCTTGTCGATGGCATCACGACTGCCCAACTGTGCAAAGTCGGTTGGCACCCAAACTTGTCCGGGTTCAGCCGCTTCAATCAGAGCAGAGATGTGAGATTTGAGTGCGGACATTGTCTCTCCTGTCCGATATTTATATATCTTTTTCGGACATTTGACGATGTCTTGTCCGAAATTTGTAGTTTTATTTCGGACGTAATGAACGCTGTCCTGCGTGCAAACACGGACGAAGCGCCCACACCGGACATGTAAAGGACGCTTGACACACCCCGGCCACCCCGCCAGAATGTCAAGCACGCTTTACATCCACACAGGCATTCCCATGAATCAAAACCAGGCAAAGCGCCGCTATTTCAAGGAACTGGGCATCGCGTTCGCCCTCTACATCGTGCTGCTGATGGGCGCCCTGCGCCTCAGCCTGGACATGCCGGCAGGCGCCTTGCGCACCGCCGTGCTGCTCACGCCCATGCTCGCCTTCCTGCTGGCGCTGCGCGCCGTCGTGCGCGCGGTGCGCAGTTCGGACGAGTTCATTCGCAAGACCACGCTGGAACACCTGGGCATCGCCGCCGCCGTCACGGCCGGCGTCACGTTCACTTATGGCTTCCTGGAGATCGCGGGCTTTCCGAAGCTGAGCATGTTCGTGGTCTGGCCGCTGATGGGCGGGGTCTGGGCATGCACGACCCTCGTCGACACCCTGCGCCATCGATGAAAAACCGCATCCGCGAATTGCGCGCCGAACGCGGCTGGAGCCAGGCCGCGCTGGCCGAACGCCTGGACGTGTCGCGCCAGACGGTCAATGCCATCGAAACGGGCCGCTACGACCCGAGCCTGCCGCTCGCGTTCGCCATCGCCCGCGTGTTCGACACCGCGATCGAATCGATCTTCCAGGAAGAATGACGCCGTGGCGCGCACGCGGGGATCGGCGTTAACCTAGCGGACCCGCCGCTCGCGGCGTTCGCAGTCCGCCCCGGGAGTCCCCATGTCTTACCTGCTTCTGATCGTAGAACCGGTGGGCCAGCGCGCCCAGCGCACGCCCGAAGAAGGCCGCGAGGCCTATGCGCAGATGCTGCGTTACGCCGAATCCCTGCAATCGCGCGGCCTGCTCGCCCGCGCTGAATCCCTGAAATCCGAGGCCGAAGGCGCGCGCCTGCGCGTGCGCGACGGAGAACGGCAGATCGTGGACGGCCCCTATGCCGAAGCCAAGGAGATGATTGGCGGATTCTTCCTCCTGACCTGCGACTCGCGCGAAGAGGCGCTGGCCCTGGCCGCCGAATGCCCGGCGGCGCACTGGGCCACGGTCGAGGTCAGGGAGCTGGGGCCCTGCTTCCTGTAGCGTCTGTGGCGTCTGGGGCGTCTATAGCGTCCGTGGCGTCTGGGGCGCCCCGCCAGCCCGGCGTCACCACGCGGACACGCGGCTGCTTCAGCAATTGCCCTTCTTGGCCTGTCCGGGCGGACAGAAGCCCCCTCGGCCGCCGCCATCATGCGGGTCGACGACGACAGACCCTTGCGGCGTGTACACGGCACAGCCGGACAACAAGGAGGCAACAAGGGCAAGGCTGCACAGGACTTTCATATCGTGGCTTCAGGCGTTTGGAAAGCTTGCGAGTGTAGGGAAGGCGCCAGCAACAAGGGCTGGATCTTCGTAACCAACTGCGAATCGCCCCCGTTTGACCTGGTGTTTACCCTAGGGTCACAAAAACTTTGTCGATCCGCATCAGCGCCGTTCGTCGATGCAATACAAGCCCCCCTCCGGGACTTGCCCATCGATCCAGGAGATCACACCGATGCGATTCATGATCCTCGTTCGGGCCACGCCCGACAGCGAAGCCGGCAAGATGCCGGACGACAGCCTGCTCGCCGCGATGGCGACTTACCACGAAGCCCTGGTCAAGGCCGGCGTGCTGCTGGACGCCAATGGACTGCAGCCCACGTCCAAGGGCTGGCGCGTGCGCTATGACGGCGGCGGCGAACGCCGGCTTATCGACGGGCCTTTCGCCGAGACCAAGGAACTGATCGCCGGCTACACCATGATCCAGGTGCGCTCGCGCGAAGAGGCGATGCAATGGGCGATGCGCTTTCCGTCGCCCTTCCCCGGCCAGGCATGCGAGATCGAGGTGCGCCAGGTGTTCGAGCTGGAGGATTTCGAGCCCAGCCCGCAGGTCGAGCGCTTCCGCCAGATGCCCTCGCCCAGCCACTGAAGCCGCCAGCCCCCGCGCACCGCAGACGCAGACCCAAAACTCATACCAAAACGCCCCCCACACAAAGCGAGACACGCCATGCACAAGCAGATTTTCGTCAACCTTCCCATCGCCGACATGCAGAAGTCCCAGGCATTCTTCCGGAAGCTGGGCTACGACTTCAATCCCGACTTCACCAACGACCAGGGCGCCTGCATGGTCGTCGGCGACAACCTCTACGTCATGCTGCTGGTGAAGGATTTCTTCCAGGGCTTCACCGGCAAGCCGGTGGCGGACGCCACCCAAAGCACGGAAGTGCTGGTCTGCCTGTCCTGCGAGAGCCGGGCCGAGGTCGACGACCTGGTCGCGCGCGCGGTGGCGGCGGGCGGCACGGCGCCGCGCGCGCCGCAGGACCACGGCTTCATGTACGCGCACGGCTTCGAAGACCTGGACGGGCACATCTGGGAGCTGGCGTACATGGTCCCGGGCGAAGCGGCTGGCGCATGACGCAGGCGGCCACGCATCGCGCCATCGAGGCGGTCTGGCGGATCGAGGCCGCCAGCGTCATCGCCGGCGTTGCGCGCCTCGTGCGCGACGTGGGACTGGCCGAAGAACTGGCGCAGGACGCCCTGGTCGCGGCGCTGGAACGCTGGCCGCAGACGGGCGTGCCGGACAATCCCGGAGCATGGCTGATGACCACCGCGAAGAACCGCGCGCGCGACCGCCTGCGGCTGGATGCGCTGCACGCCCGCAAGCATGAACAGATCGGCCACGAACTGGAGGCCTTGCAGGCCGACGTGGAGCCCGATTTCGTCGACGCGCTGGATGCGGCGCGTCAGGACGACATCGGCGACGACCTGCTGCGGCTGGTCTTCACCGCCTGCCACCCGCTGCTGTCCACCGAGGCCCGCGTAGCGCTGACGCTGCGCCTGCTGGGCGGGCTGACCACGGCCGAAATCGCGCGCGCCTTCCTGGCGTCGGAATCGACCATCGCCCAGCGCATCGTGCGGGCCAAGCGCACGCTGTCCGCCGCCAACGTGCCCTTCGAGGTGCCCAAGGCCGCGGACCGGGCGCCCCGCCTGGCCTCGGTGCTGGAGGTCATCTACCTGATATTCAACGAAGGCTATTCGGCGACGTCGGGCGAGGACTGGATGCGCCCTGGCCTGTGCGACGAAGCGCTGCGCCTGGGCCGCATCCTGGCAGAATTGACGCCCGACGAGGCCGACGTGCACGGGCTGGTCGCGCTGATGGAGCTGCAGGCGTCGCGCCTGCATGCGCGCACCGATGCCGCGGGCCGGCCGGTGCTGCTGATGGACCAGGACCGCCGGCGCTGGGATCCGCTGCTGATCCGGCGCGGGCTGGCGGCGCTGGCGCGTGTCGAGGCGCTGGGCGGCGCGCGTGGCCCCTATGCCCTGCAGGCCGAACTGGCCGCCTGCCACGCCCGCGCCCGCACACCCGCGGAGACGGATTGGCCGCGCATCGTGGCCCTGTACGATGCGCTCGCCCAGGCGGCGCCGTCGCCGGTGGTGGCGCTGAACCGCGCCGTCGCCGTCGGCATGGCATACGGCCCGCAGGCCGGGCTGGATCTGGTCGACGAATTGGCGGCGGACCCGTCACTCGCCAACTATCACTGGCTGCCCAGCGTGCGCGCCGACCTGCTGGCCCGGCTGGGCCGCAAGGCCGAAGCCCGCGAGGAATTCGAGCGCGCGGCCGGCATGACGCGCAACGCCCGCGAGCGCGAACTGCTGCTGGCGCGGGCCCGCGACATGGCCGCGGCGCCGGAGGAATGATGGGGCCCGACGTGGCGTGCTTAAATCCCAGGCATGCCACGCGCCGCCGCCACGCCCGATCCCGCCGCGCCGCCCCTCACGGGCGTGCCGGCGGCGTTCGACCATCCCGATGACCGCGCGCAGTTTCGCCGCGCGGCCCACCAGCCCGGGGTGGAGCTGTACCGCGCCCACATCGTCCGCCACGCTTTCGAACCGCATACGCACGAGGCGTTCGGACTGGGCGCCATCGAATCCGGCGTCGAACGCTTCCGCTACCGCGGCGCCGACCACCTGGCGCCCCCCGGCTCGCTGGTGACGATGAACCCGGACGAATTGCACACCGGACGCGCCGAAACCGAAGGCGGCTGGCGCTACCGCATGGCCTACATCGATCCGGACGTCGCCGCGCGGGTGACCGGGGAGACCGGCTGGTGGTTCGGCGCCGCCGTGGGCCGCGATGCCGCCGGCGCGCAGCGCGTCACTGCGCTGCTCGATGCGCTGTGGCACGCATCCGAGCCGCTGGCCTTCGACAGCGCGCTGTTCGCGCTGCTGGACGAATTCCGCCGCCATGCCCGCGTGCCGCGTCCCGCCGCGGCCGAAGGCGCGCCCCGCTTCGCGCCGGTCATCGACTACCTGCACGCGAACCTGTCGCGCCGCCTGACGCTGGACGAGCTGGCGGCGGTGGCCGGACTGAGCCCCTTCCATTTCCTGCGCAGCTTCCAGGCGCATCACCACGCCACGCCGCAGCAGATGCTGATGGCGCTGCGGCTGTTCGAGGCCAAGCGCCTGCTGGCGGCGGGCGTGGCGCCGGCCCAGGTGGCGCTGGCGGCCGGGCTGACCGACCAGGCGCATCTCACGCGCGCGTTTTCGCGCCGCTATGGCGTCACGCCGTCGCGTTATCAGAAACAGGTGCGCGGGTAACAGGTGCGCGGGTAGTGGGTGCGCGGGTAATGGGCGCATGACTGCCGGTGCGGGGCCCGCCGCCGGCGCCGCAATCTGGTACAAGATTCGGCCCCGCCCTCCTGGCTAGACTGGCCGCATTCAAGACCTGGAGTGCGATGTATGTGGGCTGGAACCCTTTACGCCCTGGCCGCCGGCCTGATGTGGGGGCTGGTGTTCATCGGTCCGCTGCTGCTGCCGGAGTATCCGGCCGCGCTGCAATCCGTGGCGCGCTACCTGGCGTTCGGCCTCATCGCCCTGCCGCTCGCCTGGCTGGACCGCCGCAACCTGCTCCTCTTGACCCGCGCCGACTGGATCGAGGCGCTCAAGCTCGCCGCCATCGGCAATCTGCTGTATTACCTGTGCCTGGCCAGCGCCATCCAACGCGCGGGCGGACCCGTGCCGACGATGATCATCGGCACCCTGCCCGTGGTCATCGCCATCTGCGCCAATCTGCGCAATGCGCGCCGCGACGGCCGGTTGCCCTGGCGGCGGCTGGCGCCGTCGCTGGGCCTCATCGCGCTCGGCATCGCCTGCGTCAACCAGGTGGAGTTGCAGGCGCTGCGCCAGGAGGCGGACGCCGATATGTCGCGCCACGCGATCGGCGCCTTGCTCGCGCTGGGCGCGGTGGCGTGCTGGACGTGGTATCCGCTGCGCAACGCCGACTGGCTGCGCGACCATCCCGGCCGCAGTCCGCGCACCTGGGCCACCGCGCAGGGCGTGGCCACGCTGCCGCTGGCGCTGGCGGGCTACGGCCTGCTGTGGATCGGCATGGCGGCCGCCGGCAGCGGGTTTGACATGCCGCTGGGGCCTCGCCCCGACGTGTTTCTGGGGTTGATGATCGCCATCGGCCTGTTCGCGTCCTGGCTGGGCACCCTGTGCTGGAACGAAGCCAGCCAGCGGCTGCCCACGGCGCTGGCCGGCCAGCTCATCGTGTTCGAAACCCTGGCGGCGCTGGCCTATGCGTTCATCCTGCGCGGAAGCATGCCGGCGCCGCTGACGCTGGTAGGCATTGCGTGCCTGATGGTGGGCGTGCTGCGGGCCGTGCGGGTGAAGCCGCAGGCGGTGGCGGCGGCCGCGTGAAGCGGCGCCTGCGGGGGCCGCCCGCTACCACCAATGCGGCGGCCCACCGCCGGCGGGCAACTCGCAAATTGTTAGACGGCGTATAATTTTCTACGCTGTCTAACAATTGGATCCGCCATGCCCGACGCCATCCCCGTTTTTCCAGACGCCGACGCCACCGACACCGGCCGCCGCGAGCGCAAGCGCCAGCAGACCCTGGCGCATCTGACCCAGACTGCGTGGCGCCTGTTCGAAACGCTGGGCTACGACGCGGTGACGATGGAACAGATTGCGGCGCAGGCGGACGTGTCCAAGGGCACGCTCTACAACCATTTCCCCGTCAAGGAAGCCCTGCTGGCGCACCGGTTCCATGGCGAACTGGCGGCGTCGCTGGCTGGCCTGGGGCCCGCATTGAAAGCGCTGCCCACGCTTGCCGCGCGGCTCACGCGCCTGCTGCATGCCTCGGCGCACTGGTCCGAATCGCATCGCGCCTACCTGGGCCCCTATCTGCGCTACCGCCTTGCCACGGTGCAGCCGGGCGGACGCGACGATGCGCGCTCCCCCCGCAGCGGCATGCAGGCCGTCTTTGCCGCCTTGATCCAGGACGCGCAGGCTGCGGGCCAGGCGCGGTCCGACCTGGCCGCGGATCTGCTGGCTCACCACCTGCAGTTTCTCTACCTGGGCGCCCTGCTGCGCTGGCTGGACCAGCCCGGCGCGTCGCTCAAGACGGAGTTCGACGCCGCGATCGGCCTTTTCATGGACGGCGTCGACCGGCGCGCGGCATGACCGCCCTGGTGCTGGACTGGGCGGCGGCGGCCCACGCCGGCCCGCAAGCGGCGGGCGGCAAAGGATGGCAGTTGGGCCGCATGGCCCAATTCGGCGTGCCCGTGCCCGACGGCTTCGTGCTGGCGGCGCAGGCCAGCCACGCGCATCGGCCCGGCCAGGATCTGCCCCCCGGCATCGCGCAGGTTTTGCTGGAGGCCTTGCGTGCCCGCGGCTGGCTGGACCGTCCGCTGGCCTTGCGTTCGTCGGCGCCGCAGGAAGATTCCGCGGGCGCGTCGTTCGCCGGCATCCATCTCTCGTGCCTGAATGTGCGCGGACCGGACGCGGCGCAGGAGGCGCTGCGGCGCATCTGGGATTCGCGATGGACGCCCCAGGCCCAGGCCTACCGCCAGCGCCTCGGCCTGGCCGGCAGCGACGCGGATGGCATGGCCGTGGTGGTGATGCCCATGATCGAGGCGGCGGCCTCGGGCATCGTCTTCACCATCGATCCCGCCACCGGCCGCCACGACGAGATGATCATCCACGCCAACTGGGGCCTGGGCGAATCCCTCGTGAACGGCCAGGCCGAGGGCGACGAATACCGCCTGCGCGAACACACCCTGCGCCAGGCCTGGCCGCTGGCGGCCCGGCGCATCGGCGCCAAGCGCCACGCGACGCAGCCTGTCCCGCGCGGCGCGGGCACCCGCTTGGCCGCCACGCCCGACGCGGTCGCCGCGCGGGCCGTGCTGACGGACGCGCAGGCCGAGGCCCTGGGCGACATTGCCCGCGACGCCGCCCGCGCGCTGGACTACGGCGGCGGGGGCTACGACATCGAGTGGGCCTGGGACGGCGAGCGGTTCTGGATCGTCCAGGCCCGGCCGGTCACCGCCTCCGCCCGCCGCACCTATCCCGCGCTGCAAGACCAGCCCGATTACTGGTCGCGCGGCAACACCCGCGAGGTGCTGCCGCAGGCCATGTCGGCGCTGGAATGGGACGCGGGCCGCGTCATGGCGCAGCGCATGCTCACCTGCGGCTTTGAATTGAGCGGCTACGGCACGCTGCCCGGCGTGCGGCTCGCGGCGCTGTTCCAGGGCCGCGCCTACCTGAACGCGTCGGTCATCCAATGGGTGGGCTACGACGCGCTGGGGGTCAAGCCGCGCGACATGAATGCCTTGCTGGGCGGCCCGCAGCCCGAGATCCGCGTGCCGCCCCTGACCGCTACGCAGCGCCTGCGCCATGGCCTGCGCCTCGTGCGCTATCTGCGCCGGGCCACCCCGTTGCGCCGCCAGGCCGCTGCCGACCTGCCCCGGTTCATGGCGCGCGCGCAGGCATGGCTGGATGCGCCGCTGCCCGCTTCCAACGCCGCCCTGGGCGCCCAACTGCGCGAGCAGTTCCAGACCGTGCTGGCCGCCGATGAGCTGTTTTTCCTGCAGGGTTCGGGCGGCGGCGCGCTATCCAAGCTGCTGGAAATGGTGGAGCGCGCCGCCCCCGGCGAAGGCCACGCGCTGACCGCCGCCCTGATGGCGGGCGGCGATCCCAGCGTGACCGCCGAGCAAGGCTACGCACTCATGCGGCTGGCGCAACTGGCCGCGGACGACGCCCCGGCGCTGGCCTGGCTGCGTGCGCCGGGGCGCGACAGCGCCGCGTGGCAGGCTGCCCTCCCGGACGGCAGCCCGTTCAAGACGGCGTTTGCGGACTTTCTGCGCCGCTATGGCCACCGCGCCGTCTACGAGACGTATCTGCGCAATCCGCGCTGGCGCGAGGCCCCGGGCTACCTGCTGGACAGCGTGTTGAACCTGATCGGCGCCGACCCCGCCGCGCTGCGCGCACGGCAGGCCGACGCGGCGCGGCAGGCCTGGCAGCGCGTGCGCCGCGCCTTGCCCTTCTGGCAACGGCCGTTGGCCGCCAAACTGCTGGCCGCGTCCCGCCTGGAAGGCAACCAGCGCGAGGCCGCGCGCAGCGTGCTCGTGGCCTACCTGGCCGTAGCCCGCAGAAGCGCGCAGGAACTGGGCCGGCGCACCGCCGGCCCGGACGGGCTGGCCGTCCCGGACGACATCTTCCATCTGAACGCCGCCGAAATATTCGCGCTGGCGGACGGCCGGATATCCCCCGCCGCCCTGGGCCGGCGGTCGGCGGCACGACGCGAGCAACTGCAGGCCTGGGCCGCGCTGCCGGATCCCGATGTCATCACCGAGTACGCCACCGGCGACGCGGCGGTTGGCGTGCGGGGTGGCGTGCGGGTTGGCGTACCGCAAACGCCCCCGCCCGGGGCAGCGCCGGGCGATTCGTGGCGCGGCACGCCGGTGGCGGGCGGACACGCCCGCGGCCACGCGTTCGTTGCCCGCACGCCGGACGAAGGCCTGGCCATGCCTGCGGGCGGCATCCTGGTCGCGGCGTCGTCCGACCCTGCGTGGACGCCCCTTTTCCTGCGCGCGGGCGCGGTGGTGATGGAAGCCGGCGGCTACCTGTCGCACGCCGCCATCGTGGCGCGCGAATTCGGCGTTCCGGCCGTGGTGAACGTGCAGGGCATCCTGCAAGGCGTCGCCACGGGGGACATGCTGGCGGTGGACGCCGTGCGCGGCGTGGTCCGGCGCGTGCCGGACGACATGCCCTAGGCCGGGTTTCCCGCCGCCAGATCGAACTGCAACACCGCACCGCCGGCCGCCCCGTCGACCAGCCGGATCTCGCTCTGATGCAGCTGCAGGATGCGCTGCACGATCACCAGGCCCAGCCCGCCAGCGTCGCCAGGTCCCCGGTTCAGCGCCGACGCGCGCGTGAACAGCCCCGCGCGCAGTTCCTCCGGAATGCCGGTGCCGGAATCGCTGACCTGGACCTGCACCCGGTTGCGCGACACGCCAAGCTGCAATTCGATCCGCCCGCCCGGCGGGCTGTGGCGGATGGCGTTGTCCAGCAGATTGGTCAGCACCCGTTCGATCAGCCCCAGGTCCGCGCGCACCGGCGGCAGCGCCTGCGCGATGGCCGTCGTCAGCCGCTGGCCGCGCGCCTCGGCGGCCAGTTCGAACTTCTGGATCACGTCCTGCACCAGTTCGGGCAGCGAGAACGTCTCGGGCTCCAGGCGCACCAGCCCCGACTCCAGCCGCGCCAGTTCGAAGAGCTCCTGCGCCAGCCGGCCGACCTTGCGGCTTTGCGCCAGCGCGATGTCCAGGTAGCGGCGGCGCTCGGCCGGGTCCAGCGACTCGTCCTTCAAGCGCAGCGTCTCCAGATAACCATGCAGGGACGTGAGCGGCGTGCGCAGGTCGTGCGAAATATTGGCGACCAGGTCGCGCCGCTGCTGGTCCTGGCGCGTCAGTTCGCGCCACTGCTCGGAGATCCGCCGCCCCATTTGCGCAAACGTGCGCCGCAGCACCGCGATCTCGTCGCCGCCGCGCGCCGCCAGCTCGTCCGGCGGCGCCAGCGCGGCCAGCGCCTGGCCTTCGTCGCCATCGAAGGCGCGCACCGCGCGCGTCAGCGCGCGCAACGGCCGCGTGATCAGCGCAAACGCGGCCAGGCCCGCCACCAGTCCCAGCAAGGCCACCAACGCGATCGACCACAGCGTCGTGCGCAGCACCGAGCTGCGCGACACATCCATCGCCAGCGCATCATGCGCCTGGCCCTGCAGCACCACGTAGACGTAGCCTTGCTCGCGGCCGTCCACGCGCACCGGCGCGGCGCTGAACACTTTCTGCGCGTCCAGGCTGCGCGGGTCGTCGCCCGCGATGGGCAGCATCCCCCCCGCCAGAAGGCGCTGCACCGGGCCCAGATCCACCCGGTCGCGCCTGATCTGCCCGGGCGGCGCGGCATCGGCCACGATGCGTCCGTCGCTGGCCAGCAAATAGACCTCGACGGCCGGATTCACCGCCATCAGCATGTCGAACAGCGACCGCACCGCGCCGGGCTTCCAGCCGCCGGCGTCCATCAGCTCGGTGGACCCGGCAATGTGCTGGGCCAGCCCGCTCGACAGCCGCTGCACGACCTCCTGTTCGTAGCGCGAATTGGCGGCGATCTGCAGCCAGGCGGATGCCCCGCAGCACGCCAGCAGCAGCAAGGCGAAGACGCCGGACAGGCGCTGGGTCAGCGTGAAACGTTTCATGACTGTCCCCCCGGGGCCGCCGAAAATTTGTACCCCCGCCCCCACACGGTCAGGATGCGCTGCGGGTTGGACGGATCGGCCTCGATCTTGGTGCGCAGCCGGTTGATGTGCGTGTTGACCGTGTGTTCGTAGCCCTCGTGCTGATAGCCCCACACCTGGTTCAACAGGTCCATGCGCGAAAACACCTTGTCCGGATGCCGCGCAAAGAAATGCAGCAGGTCGAACTCGCGGGGCGTGAGGTCCAGGCGGCGCGCGTCCACGTCCACCGTGCGGGCGATCGGATCGATCGACACGCCGTGGACAGCCAGGCTGCCGGCATCCAGGCGCGCATTGCGCTCGATGGCGTCGCTGCGGCGCAGCAGCGCACGCACCCGCGCCACCAGCTCCAGCATTGAAAACGGCTTGGCCAGATAGTCATCCGCGCCCAGCTCCAGGCCCAGGATGCGGTGGACTTCGCTGGACCGCGCGCTGGTGATGATGATGGGCGTATAGCGCGCCATCGCGCGCGCGCGCTTGCAGATTTCCAGCCCGTCGATGCCGGGCAGCATCAGATCCAGGACCAGCGCGTCCCAGCCGCCCTCTTCCAGCATGCGCATGCCCGCGTCGCCGTCGGCCGCGTGCTCGACGTCATAGCCCTCGTCGCGCAGGTGCAGGCGCAGCAGTTCCGCGATGTGGGCGTCGTCTTCAACTATCAGTACGCGGCGGGGCGTATCCATGGGGCTACCTGGGGCGTGATCGATGCGCCTATTGTCGCCAATCGGCGGGGGTGAAAGTTCACATTTAATTTAACTTTGCGTGAGGACTTCGATATTGGCGCGGGGCAAGAATGCCTCCAACGACAGCCCCCCCACCGGAGACCGCCATGCTGGCTCGACCCGCAATCGACGACTTGCCGCCACAGAACGCGCCCATCCACCCCGCCTGGCTGCGGGTGGCGCATTGGCTGAATGCGCTTGCCGTGGTCATCATGGTGATGAGCGGCTGGCGCATCTACAACGCCGCGCCCTTCTTCGCGTTCACGTTTCCCAACGGCATCACGCTCGGCGGATGGCTGGGCGGCGCGCTGCAGTGGCACTTTGCCGGCATGTGGCTGCTGTTCTTCAATGGCCTGTTCTACCTGGCGATGAACATCGCCACCGGCCGCCTGTGGCGCAAGTTCCTGCCCGTCAGCGCGGGCGGCGTGGCGCGCGACCTGGTTTCGGCCCTGCGCGGCAGGCTGTCCCACGCGGACCCGCGCCGCTACAACCAGGTGCAGCGCCTGGCCTATCTGTTTGTCATGGCCGATATCGCCGTGCTGATCCTGTCCGGGCTGGTGCTGTGGAAATCCGTGCAATTCGACCTTTTGCGCGAGCTGATGGGCGGCTACGAAGCCGCGCGCCGCGTGCACTTCGTCGCGATGGCGTTGCTGGTGGCGTTCGTCGCTGTCCACCTGGCGATGGTCGCGCTGGTGCCCCGCAGCCTGCTCGCCATGATCCGCGGCAAATAAGGAGCCATCCATGAGCGAAAAGCGACGCCCCCCGCTGCCGGGCCTGGACGGCCCCGCCATCCTGCGCGAAGCCGGAAAACTGCTGGACAAGCGCGTGGAGCAGCCCGCCCGGCGCGCCTTCCTGCGGCGCGGGCTCACGCTGGGCGGCCTGGCCATGCTGTCCGGAGGCTCGCTGTCCGACGACGAAAACGTCGAGCAGGCGCTCTCGGCCGTGTCCCGCTTCAACGACCGCGTGCAAGGCTGGATCTTCGATCCGAACAAGCTCGCGCCGACCTACCCGGAATCCATGATCACGCGGCCCTTTCCCTTCAATGCCTTCTACGGCATCGACGCCGTGCCGCAGGTGGACGAGGACGCGTTCCGCCTGGAAGTCACCGGCCTGGTCGCCGACAAGCGCCGCTGGCGCCTGGACGAACTGCGCGCCATGGCGCAGGTGGACCAGGTCACGCGGCACATCTGCGTCGAAGGCTGGAGCGCCATCGGCAAATGGGGCGGCGTGCCGTTTTCGGACTTCCTCAAGCGCGTGGGCGCGGACCTGTCTGCCAAGTACGTCGGCTTCAAGTGCGCCGACGACTACTACACCAGCATCGACATGCCCACCGCGCTGCACCCGCAGACCATCCTGGCCCTCACCTACGACGGCCGGACGCTGCCCCCCGAATACGGCTTCCCCATGAAGCTGCGCATGCCCACCAAGCTTGGCTACAAAAACCCCAAGCACATCCAGGCGATTTTCGTCACCAACACCTACCCGGGCGGTTACTGGGAGGACCAGGGCTACAACTGGTTCGGCGGAAGCTAGGTGAATTCTGTCTTTTTCCCACTGTCAAAAGGAAAGCATCATGAAGAAACTGACCACCGCCGCTCTGTCCCTGTGCCTGGCCTTCGGCGCCGCGGCAGCCCACGCCGCCGACACCATGAGCAAGGACGGCATGACCAAGAACGGCATGTCGAAAGAAGCGCCCGCGCAGGACGGCATGAAGAAGGACTCGATGTCGCGCGACGGGATGTCGAAGGGGTCGATGTCGAAGGATTCGATGTCGAAGGATTCCATGTCCAAGGATTCGATGTCCAAGGATTCGATGTCCAAGGGGTCGATGTCCAAGGATTCCATGTCGAAAGGCACGATGGGCAAGGACGGCATGTCAAAGGACGGCATGCAGAAGTGATCCCGGGCGGGGGCCGCCCTTGCAGCCCCCCGCCTGAACGCAACCCGCACGGAAATCGCCATGAACTTGAACCGCAGACATTTCCTGGGCCTGGGCGGCGCGGCCGCTGCCGCCGCCGGCCTGGCTCCGCTGCTGGCCGCGCGCAGCGGTCTGGCGCAAGCGGCTTCGCCGGCCGCGCCTAAGCCGGCCGCGACCTTTCCCTACACGCTCACCGACGCGCAATGGCGCGAACGGCTGACGCAGGCGCAGTACCAGGTGCTGCGCCGCGACGGCACGGAACGCCCCTACTCCAGCCCGCTCAACGACGAGCACCGCCCAGGCACCTTCGCCTGCGCGGGCTGCGCACACCCCTTGTTCTCCTCGTCCACCAAGTTCGACAGCGGCACCGGCTGGCCCAGCTTCTGGCAACCCCTGCCCGGCGCGGTCGGCGAGACGCGCGACCGCAGCTTCGGCATGGTCCGCACCGCCGTGCATTGCGCCAACTGCGGCGGCCATCTGGGGCACGTATTCGATGACGGCCCAGGCCCCACGGGCCTGCGCTATTGCATGAACGGCGTGGCCATGACCTTCGCCCCGCAGGCCTGACCCGCGGCCCGCAACCTACACAGGACCCTCGCACCATGTCCAAGCATCCCACGATCCGCCGCCTCTGCGCGGCGCTGGCCGCCACCGCCGGCCTGCTGGCCTCGGCCCCCGCGCCCGCCGCGGAACGCGCCTTCATCATTCCCCCGCCCGCCGCGGACACGACCGCGGCTCCCGCGGGCCAGGCCGCCACGCAAGAAAAGGCCATCCTCGCCGGCGGTTGCTTCTGGGGCGTGCAGGCCGTGTTCCAGCACGTCAAAGGCGTCAGCAACGCCGTCTCCGGCTACGCCGGCGGCCAGGCCGCCACGGCCAACTACAACGCCGTCAGCGGCGGACGCAGCGGCCACGCCGAAGCCGTCGAGATCACCTACGACCCGCGCCAGATCAGCTATGGCCAGCTGCTGCAGATCTATTTCTCGGTCGCCCACGACCCGACCCAGCTCAATCGCCAGGGCCCGGACCACGGCCCCCAATACCGTTCCGCCGTATTCCCCGCCAACGACAGCCAGCGCAAGGTGGCCGAAGCCTACATCGCCCAGCTCAACAAGTCGGGAGTCTACCCCAAGGCGCTGGCGACCACGCTGGAACCGCTGCAGGCGTTCTACCCTGCCGAGGACTACCACCAGGATTATCTGGTGCGCAACCCGAACAGCCTGTACATCGTGATCAATGACGTTCCGAAGGTGGAGAATCTGGCCAAGACGTTTCCGGAGCGGTATCGGGAGAAGCCGGTTCTGGTGGCTGAACACAACCGATAACCAGGCTTCGCCGTGAGTTGCTCAGAGGGTCGACATCTGGCCCGGCAGCCAGAGCGCCAGTTGCGGGACGGCCAGCAGCAACACGATCATCAGCAACAGCATGACGAGGAACGGCAGCACGCCCACCACGACGTCCATGAACCTGCCCTGGCCGCGCACACTGTGCACCACGAACAGATTCATGCCGAAGGGTGGCGTAAGCTGGCCCATTTCGCACAACACGATCAGCATCACGCCAAACCACACCGGGTCATAACCCAGCGCCACCACGATGGGCACGGTGAGCGGCGCGGTGGTGACCAGCATGGCGAGCGTGTCCATGAAGCAGCCGAGCAGGATGTAGAAGAGAATGATGGCCAGCATCATGCCCAGCGGCGGCAGGTCCAGGCTGGTCATGGCATTCACCAGCAAGGTGGTGAGACCGATCGAGGACAGCACGAAGTTCAGGAAGAACGCCGCCAGCGTGATCAAGATGATCATGCCGGTAGTGCGCAGCGTGGCCTCGAAGGCGCGGCCCAGCATCGCCCAACCTAGCACCCGTTTGCAGGCGCACAGCACGGTGGCGGCCACCACCCCGAGCGCGGCCGACTCGCTGGCTGTGGCGATGCCGCCGTAGATCACGCCGATCACAAGCGCAAAGATCGCGAGCGGTGGCAGCAGGTGCGGCAAGGCGGCGATGCGCTCATTCCAACTCACCGTTGGGCGCTTGCCGGCCAGGCCCGGCCGCCACACGCACAGGCCCACGATCAGCCCGACGAACAGCAGGGTGAGCAGCACGCCCGGCAGCGTGGCGGCCAGATAGAGCTTGGGCACCGACACGTTTGCGATCAGCGCATACACGATCATGTTGATCGACGGCGGGATCAGGATGCCCAGCGTACCGCCTGCCGCGATCGAACCCAGGAAAAGCGGCGCGTTGTAGCCCGCCTTGCGCTGCTCCGGCAGCGCCAGCGTGGAGATCGTGGCGGAGGTGGCGACGCTCGATCCGCTGGTGGCCGAGAACAGGGCCGAGGCGCCGATGTTGGCGTTCATCAGCCCGCCCGGCAGCCAAGACACCCACTTGGACACGGCGCCATACATGCGGCCTGCCACGCCGGAATGCACCAGCAGCTCGCCCATCAGCACGTAGAGCGGAATCGCCACCAGCAGGAATTCGGCGCTGGTGCCCCAGGCCAGTTCCCCGATGGCGTTGCTCAGTTTCAGGGGCGAATACGCGCCGGCCAGACTCATACCCAGCAGGCCCACAGTGGCCGCCGCCGTCACGCTCAGCGCCAGCAGGCCGAGCAGCATGGAAATCGTCATTATCAACATGGATCAGTCCTGGGGTTGTGTGCGCGCCGGCACGAGTGCATCGGCGGTTTCTTCTTCAATACCCTCTTGCACCGAATGGATGCCGATCAGCGCATTGACCGCCTGCCAGCGGCCGCGCATCACACGGCCCAGCGCGCAAGCGCCCAGGACCACGATGGTGAGCAGGAAGAACGCGTAGCCGGCGAACCAGAGCGACTGCGGAATCCACTGCGGCACCTGCAGCGGCGTGTTGGACACCGACTGGAAGGCGATGGAATCGGCCAGCACGAACCATGCGTGCCAGGTCAGCGTGCCCACGAACACGCCCAGGCACGCCAGCGCAAACAGATCGAGCACGACGCGCGCCTTGGCGGGCAGATGGGTGTAGACCACGTCGACCCGGATGTGCGAGCGGCGCAGCAAGGTGATGGGAAAAGCCCAGGCACTCGCCACCGCCAGGGTGTAGCCAGCCAGTTCGTCCGCCCCACCGAGCGAAAAGCCCGCGACTTTGCGCGCGATCAAGTCGATCACGATGAGCCAAGACACGAGCAGCAGCCCGAGACCGCCTATCCAGGCGCCGATGCGGGCCACGCGTTCGAGCAGGCGAAGCGAACCATGCGTTTCTGTCGTCATGAGGATTCCTTGAAGTTCAGCGCAGCGTCACGCCGAGGGCCTGGCCCACGGATGCGCTCCAGTTGGCGGCGCATTCCTCGCCGCAACGCCGCGCCCAGCGGCTTGCCATGTCTGTGGCCACCTCGCGCAGCGTGGCGCGCTCTGCCTCGGTGGGGGCCGAAGCCTGCATGTCGGCCTGGGTGTGGATGCGGCATTCGCCCTGCCCGGTGTTGCAGGCCAGCGCGTAGTCGCCCTCACGGCCGGTCTCGTCCCACAGGCGCTGCTCCAGCACCTGCGCCTCCTTGAGCATGAACCGCTGCACGGCGGGATCAAGCTTCTGCCAGCGGCGTTCGGCAATGGCGTAGAAGCCGATGGACCAGTCGATCGGCAACAGATACAGGTTCTTGGCCACGTCATACCATTTCGCGGCGTTGCCCGAGCCGATGCCGGTGACGGCACAATCGACCACGCCCGTCTGCAAGGCGGGTATGACCTCAGCGAACGGGATGGTCACCGGCGCGGCGCCCAGGGTGCGCACGTATTCGGCCATGTTGCTGCCGCGCGTGCGCACCTTGCGCCCCTTCAGGTCCGCCAGGCTATTCACCGGCGCACGGCAGAAGAACACCTGGGCCGTGTAGGGCACGGTGGCCAGCAGCCGCACGCCGTGGCGCTTGAGCATGCGCTGCTCCAGCACGGGCCGGTAGGCGGCCACCATCTTGCGCGCGGTGGCGAAGTCGGTCGCCATGCCCGGCAGGTCCACCCCCTCGAAGGTCGGGTCGTCACCGCTCACGAAGGCGAACACGCCCATGCCCACGTCGAGCGCGCCAGCACGCATCAGCCGCACGATCTCCGGGCCCTTGAGGCCGCTCTCCGACAAGCCGATCAGCTCGGCTGTGACCTTGCCGCCGGACGCTTCCGGCAGCGTCTTCTCCCAAAACGGCTTTTCCACGGCCGAAAAGGTGTAGTTGTGGCTGCCGCCGCCGACCACCGCGAAGTGGGTCTCGGGCAAGGCGCCGGTCTGGGCGCGGGCCGGTCCGGCCGCGGCGAATGAGGTCGCGACGGCCGCCAGCAGCGCCGCCAAAGTGCTGCATTTCATAATTCCCCCTGTTTTCGAGAAGAGCCGCGCGCAGCGCGTGCCCGAATGCGGCGGCGTGTCAGTCCGCGTTCGCCGGCGCCCGCGCCTCGGCGCGCTCGCGATGCCAATCCGAATGACGCTGGAACACCTCGGCAAGGTACAGCGCAAGCCGGTCTTCGCCGCCGGGGCAAAGAATCTGCAGGCCGGTGGGCAGGCCGGCGTCGTCGCGGCCGTTGGGTACCGATATCCCGCACATCTGCAGCAGGTTGCCGATGCGGGTGTAATGCACCGGCGCATTGCCATGATCGATCTCGGTAAGCGGCAGCGCGGTGGTGAGCGTGGTGGGCGTGAGCAAACCGGCCACGCCCCGCAGGCGCCCTTGCATCGCCGCCTGCAGCCGATCGCGCTCGCGCAGCGCAGCCAGATATCGCACCGCCGGCACGTCCAGCCCTACCAGCAGGCGGGGGCGCACCGACTCATCCACCGGCAACGAGAAATCGGTCATCTCGCGCTCGAACGAGGCCACCCCCTCCGTCATCATGATGTCCCCGGTCACGGCCTTGAATTCAGCCAGCGTCGCGGGCGGCGTGATCTCCACGATCTGCGCGCCCAGGTTTTGGTACAGCGCGATCGATTCCTCGTAGGCCCGACGCACGGCGGGCGTGACGTCGGCGATGAACGCCTCCGGCAGCCGGCCGAGCGTGGCGCCAGCGATGCCAAAGCGCGACGCGTCGAGCGGCTCGCGCCACTCGCCGGGCGCGGCCGGCGCAAGCGCGTCAAACACCAGGCGCGCGTCCGCGGCGCTGTGGGCGAAGATGCCGACGCTGTCGAGCGTCTGGCTCAGCGTGACCACGCCCTGCGACGAGATGCGGCCCACGGTCGGCTTGAGGCCCGTGATGCCGCAGTAACTGGCCGGCACGCGCACCGAGCCACCGGTGTCGGTGCCGATCGCGGCTGGCGCCAGGCGGCCAGCCACCGCCACCGCCGAGCCGCTGCTCGAACCGCCCGGGATGCGGTGCACAGCGTCGTCCCAGGGATTGCGCGGCGTGCCCATATGCTGATTGGGGCCCCATGCGCCCATGGCGAATTGCACCATGTGCGTCTTGCCCAAAATGATGGCGCCGGCCTGCTGCAGTTGCCTGACCAGCGTCGCGGTGCGCGTGGCGATGGTCTCGGCATGGATCGGCGAGCCGATGGTGGTGGGCCGGCCTGCGATGTCGATCAGGTCTTTCAGTGCGATCGGCACGCCGTGCAGTGGGCCGAGCCAGATGCCCCGATCCATTTGCAGATCGGCGGCGCGCGCCGCGTCCAGCGCCTCGTCGGGATAGACCGCCACGTAGGCGTGCAGCCAGGGGTCGAGCGCGCGGATGCGAGCCAGATAGTCGCCCACCAGCGCTTCGGCGCGCAGTTCGCGGCGGCGCAGCCGCTGAGCGAGTTCGGTGATGTCGAGGTCGATGCTCATCTTCACACTCCTTGGACAGCCGCGATGGCGCGTTCGATCAGCGCGCGCGAGCCCACGATATCGGGAAATTTCTCACCGGCGCGCAAGCGCGCCAGCGTGGTCTGCTCCTGGGCCTGGAAGTCGATCGCGCGCTGGGCTGCGGCGCGCACGGCGCCGCGCTCAAGCACCAGCACGCCGTTTTCGTCAGCCAGCACGGCGGCCCCGGCGCACACCGTGACGCCGCCGCAATGGATCGTGCCGCAGAACTCGCCTTCATGACCGAGCAGCCTGGTGGTGATCACCGACGGTCCCCTGGACCACACCGGCATGCCATGCTGGCGCAACTCGCCCAGGTCGGTGACCACGCCATCCACGATGATGCCCGCCACGCCCGCCTGTTTGGCGGCGTAGGCCATGGCGCCGCCGAAAGCGGCAGTAACAGTCTCACCGCAGCGGTCGATCACCAGCACGTCCCCCGGCCGTACGCATGCCATGGCATGGTGCAGAATGCCGCCATCGCTGCCCGGCATGCGAACGGTCACTGCGGTCCCTGCGATGCGCACGTCACGCTGGTGCGCGCGAATATCGTTGCGCATGAAACCCATGGTCTGGAAATGGCCGATGGTGGCCGGCTCAGCCTTCTGCAGCAGCGCCAGATCATCGCTCGGCAGCGCATCGGGCAAGGAATGAATCAGATACATCGTGTGTCTTCACTACAATGAGATGGGCCGAAACCCGTTGGAAAAAAGGTATCACGCAGGCTTTCCGGCCCAATAATCAAAGTTTCGGCGCAGTTTGAAAAAGACTCCTTATCATGCGGATAACCCTAAGCCAGCTCGAGGCCTTCTACTGGACGGCGAAGCTGGGCAGCATCCACGCGGCCGCGCGCCATTTGCACGTGACGCAGCCCGCCGTATCGGCACGCATCCGCGAACTCGAAGGCGCGCTGGACGTGCAGCTCTTCGACCGCTCGCGCCAGCGCGTGAGCCTCACCGACGTGGGACAGTCGGCGTTGCGCCACGCCGAAAGCGCGCTGCACAGCACACGCCAGCTCGAACACTTCGGCAAAGATCGCAGCCTGGGCGGCAAGCTGCGGCTGGGCGCGGATGAGTGTTCGGCCAACGTCGGGCTGACCGCGGTGATCGCGCAACTCAAGGAGCACTACCCTTCGCTGGCATTGGAGATGACGGTGGACGTGGGCTCGGTGCTCAACAGCAAGCTCAATGCGGGCGAGCTCGACATGGCGCTGCTCACCAACCCGGCCACGGGCGACACCGTCACCGACGTATTTATCGGCTGGATGACGTTTCATTGGGTAGCCTCGCCCACTTTGCACATCACGGCCGATCCATTTCGCGCTGAGCACGCGCGCGGCCATCACATCGCCACGCACTCGCCACCGTCCACCCTCTATACCGTGGTCGAAAACTGGCTGGCCTCAGGCGGCGTCGACATGTCGGGCCCCAGCACCACCAATTCGCTTGCGCTCATCTCGCGCCTGATCGCAGCCGGCCACGCCATCGGCATCCTGCCGGTACCGCTGCTGCAGGACATGCTGAACATGGGGGTGCTGCGCGCCCTGCCCGCCGATCCTCCGATCCCCCCAGCGCGCTTCTATATCTCGTACCTCACGGCTTCGCATGGCGCCCACATCGACTCGATCGTGGACATCACACGTGACACGCTCACGCGCCTGAACTTCCTGGCGCCCATCGAAGCCACGCCTGCGCACGCCGACAAGGCATGACAAAGGGCCGCGTAAGCGGCCCCTGTCCGGCGTCCCGTGATCGCGCCCGGCCCGGCTCGCCCGGCCCGCGCTGCGTCCGCCTCAATCGATACGTGCGCCCGATACCCGCACGACCTCGCCCCACTTGCGCACTTCGGCGTCCACCAACACCGCGAACTGCTTGCGGTCGGTGAGCGGCGGAATCACCAGGCCCACCGCGCCGAGCCTTTCCTGAATGGCGGGCGACTGCATGGCGCTGCGGGTGGCCTCGAACAATTGCTGGAACACCGGCGCCGGCAAGCCGGCCGGTGCGCTCAGGCCGAACCAGTACTCCGACGAGAAGCCCGGATAGCCGCTTTCGGCCACGGTGGGCGTGTCGGGATAGGTGGGATTACGCTGGGCGCTGCCAATGGCGAGCGCGCGCAGCTTGCCGGCGCGCACATGCGGCAGTGCCGTATCCTGGTTCACGAACAGCACGTCGACGCGGCCCGCGAGCACATCATTGATCGCGGCCGATCCGCCGTTATAGGGCACATGCATGATGTCGAGCTTGGCGCGCTGCTTGAGCATTTCCATGCCGAGGTGGCCGGTGGTGCCGTTGCCCGACGAGGCATAGGAATACTTGCCGGGCTGCTGTTGCACCAGCTCGACGAACTGGCCCAGCGTCTTGGCCGGGAAATCGGGCGCGGTCACGAGCACATCGGCGCCGAAGGCCAGGACGGCGATCTGGTCGAGCTGGCCGAGCTTGTAAGGCAGCTTGCTGTAGAGGCCCTGGTTGGTGGCGATCCCCACACCCGACACCAGCAGCGTGTGGCCGTCGGGCCGGGCCTGGGTCACGTAGGCTGTGCCGATATTGCTGTTGGCGCCGCCCTTGTTCTCGACCACGATCGTGGTCTTGAGCGCCTTGCCCAGCTCCGACGCCAACAGGCGGCCGATGAAGTCGGTACCGCCGCCGGCGGGGAACGGCACGACCAGGCTGATCGGCTTGTCGCCCGGAAAATCCGCGGCCCGCGCCGGCGCGGCGGCCGCGCCGAGGACCATGCCAGCGATCAGCGCCGGCGCCATCAACTTCAGAAACGTGCTGCGAACGGACGATGCCATCCCTGCCTTGCGGCATGCTTTACCCACGGCGTGCATGGTGTGATTCCCCTGTGTGTGATGAAGCGATCTTCGAACTGCAGGGAAAAATTAGCATGCGGGTTCGGGCCGCCAGTAATCACAAATGCCCGCTGAATTGAGAGATTTTTCTTATTACGGGTAATCCCGGCGTCGAGGGGTGGAAGGCCGGATGCCGCGCAACGCGGCGCCTAGCGCTCTCGTATCAACGTCGTCGAAAACTCGTAGCGGCCCGCCGGATGGTAGGAGCACGACACTTCGACGATGCTCCCTGCGTGGTCCTTGTAATGCCGCAGGATGAACAGGCCCGGGGACTCCGGCGGCGCTTCCAGTTCCCGGGCGACCGCCGGGGGCAAGGCGCAGGCGGAAATCGTCTGCTCGACCGACGCGATCCGCCGGCCGTAATGTTCTTCGATCAAGTCCGACACCAGGCGGTCGGGATGCTCGCGCGCCAGCTTGCGCACGCCTTTGTAATGGGCATCGACGTACAGCTCGGTCCACACCACCGACGGCTGTCCTTCGGCGCCGCGCGTGGACGAAAACTTCAACCAGCGCGTCCCGGGGCCCACGCCCAGGCGCGCGGCCAGATCCACGTCCACCACCACTTCCTGCACCTGCCGGATGCTGCGCGGCGTGCGGGCGGCAAGCTGCACCAGGTCTTCCAGGGACCGCAGCGACTGGCTGAACCCTGCCTTGGGGCGCGTGGCCATGACGACCGTGCCGCTGCCCCGGCGACGCGCGATCAGGCCCAAGTCCTGCAACTGACGCAAGGCGGCGCGCACGGTGTGACGGCTGGCGTCGAACTCCTCGGCCAGGGCGTTTTCGGCAGGCAGCGCGGCGCCCACGGGATACACCTCGGCGGCGATGCGGCGCGCCAGTTCTTCCGAGATGCGGGTATACAGCGTGATGGACATGGCAGGGTGCGGAATGGCGACTCCCGCATTCTATCTGCTGCCACCCGCCACGCAGCGCCTACGGGTAATCCCCGGCGTTGACGTCCCGGTTTGCCCCTGCTTAAATGTACGTACAACTTCTTAAGAGCGTACATTTATGCCAGTCTCCGTCCTCGAATCCGCCCTGTTCAAAGACATGTTCGGCACCGCCGCGATGCGCGCCGTCTTCGACGACGCCGCCACCGTGCGGCGCTATGTCGACACCGAAGTGGCGCTCGCCCGCGTGCAGGGCCGGCTGGGCATCATTCCGCCCGAGGCCGCCCGCGCCATCGAGGCGCGCGCCGACGCCGCCGCCATCGACATGGACGAGCTGCGCGTCGAAACCGAGATCGTCGGCTACCCCATCCTGCCGCTCGTCCACCAGTTGTCCCGGATGTGCGGCCCCGAAGGCGAGTACCTGCACTGGGGCGCCACCACGCAGGACATCATGGACACCGCCACGGTGCTGCAGGTGCGCGATGCGCTGGCGATCATCGACGAGGACCTCGCCGCGCTGGATGGCATCCTGGACGCCCTGGCCCTGCGCTATCGCGATGCGCCCATGGCCGGGCGCACCCATTTGCAGCATGCGCTGCCGATCACCTTCGGCTACAAGGCCGCCGTGTGGCTGCTGATGGTCCGCCGCCATCGCGAACGGCTGGCCCAACTGCGCCCGCGCGTGCTGATCGGGCAGTTCGGCGGCGCCGCCGGCACGCTGGCGTCCCTGGGAGACGAGGGGCTGGCCGTGCACGCCGCGCTGATGCAGGAGCTGGATCTGGGCGCCACCCCCATCACCTGGCACGTCGCCCGCGACGGCCTGGCCGAGACCGTGCAGTTCCTGGCGCTGGTGGCCGGCTCGCTGGGCAAGATCGCCGTGGACATCATGCTGATGATGACCAATGAACTGGGCGAAGCCTTCGAGCCCTTCGTGAAGGGCCGCGGCGCCTCCAGCACCATGCCGCAAAAGCGCAATCCGATTTCCTGCGAATTGATGTGGAGCGCGTCCAAGACCGTGCGCCAGCACGCCGGCCTCGCGCTGGACGCCATGCTGCAGGACTTCGAGCGCGCCACGGGGCCCTGGCACATCGAATGGTCGGCCGTGCCCGAAGCCTTCGTGCTGACGGCGGGCGCGCTGCACCAGGCCCGGTTCATGCTGGGCGGGCTGGAAGTGGACACGGCGCGCATGGCGCGCAACCTGGACCTGTCGGGCGGACTGATCGTGGCCGAAGCCGTGATGATGGGGCTGGCCCCGCACATCGGCCGCCAGACCGCGCACGACGTCGTGTACGACGCGTGCCGCAATGCGGCCACGTCGCGCCGCCGCCTGGCCGACGTGCTGCAAGAGGACGCGCGGGTGACGCAGCGCCTGGATGGCGCCGCCATCGAGCGCCTGTGCGATCCCGCCAATTACCTGGGGGCTGCCCCCGCCATGGTGGACCGCGTGCGGGCCCGCCCCTATCCCGGGCAAGCCTGACCGGCCGCCCATCCCTTACCAGAAGACACCACAACAGGACGGAGACAACTCATGAAGAACTGGATGGCGGCACTGACCGTCGCGGGCGCGTTCGCCCTGCCGATGGGCGCGCAAGCACAAGACAACTACCCTGCGCGGGCGATCACCTGGATCGTCCCGTTCGCGGCCGGCGGCCCGACCGACGCCATGGCGCGCAACGTCGCAAACCGTGTCTCGCAGGAGCTGAAGCAGACGATCCTGATCGAGAACGTGGGCGGCGCGGGCGGCACCATCGGCTCGGCCAAGGCGGCCAAGTCCCCGCCCGACGGGTACACGTTCCTGGTGGGCCACATCGGGTACATGGCGGCGGCGCCGTCCCTCTATGCCCGCCTGCCCTATGACCCGACCCGCGACTTCCAGGCCGTGTTCCGCTTTCCCGATACCCCGCTGGTGCTGCTGGTGGGAGAATCGTCGCCCTACAAGACGGTCCCCGATCTCATCGCTTACGGCAAGCAGCACCCGGGCAAGCTGAACTTCAGCAACGCCGGCGTCGGGTCCACGTCGCATCTGGTCGCTGCCATGTTCGCCAGCCAGGCGGGCATCGACATCACGCCTGTCGCCTACAAGGGCGCCGGGCCGGCGCTGAACGACCTGATGGGCAATCAGGTGGACGCCATGTTCGACCAGACCAACACGGCGCTGCCGCAGACCAAGGGCGGCAAGGTCCGCGCGCTGGGGCTGACCTCCTCCGAGCGCATGGCGCAATTTCCCGACGTGCCGACGATGGCGGAAAAGGCGATCCCGAACTTCCAGGTGTCCACCTGGTATGGCCTCTACGCCCCCAAGGGCACGCCGGACAACGTGGTGCAAACGCTCTACCAGGCCTGGCAGAAGGCGCTGGCGGACGACGCCTTCACCGGCAAGATGGTCGAACAAGGCATCCAGCTTCTGCCGCCTGACCAGTACGCCCCGGCCGCTTTCCAGCAGTTCACCGCGGACGAAGGCCAGCGCTGGGCCAAGGTCATCAAGCAAGCCGGCATCACCCTGCAATAGGAAGCGTCCGCCATGCGCGCCGTCTTTGCCGACCACATCGAAACCAGCATCGCGGATGCGCTGCAGGCCATCAGCCACACGCATCCCGCCGATTTCGTGCAGGCGCTGAAAGCGGCCCATGCGGCCGAAACGCATGCGCCCGCCCGGCAGGCCCTGCTGCAACTGCTGATCAACAGCAAGCTCAGCGCGCAGGCCCGGCGGCCCGTCTGCCAGGACACCGGCGTCGTGCACGTGTATGTGCGCATGGGCATGGACGTGCGCGTCCGGCACGACGGCGCCGGGCCCACGCCCAGCCTGCAAACCCTGGCGAACCGCGCGGTCGCGCGCGCCTACGGCTTTCCATCCAATCCGTTGCGCGCCTCGATGGTGCGGGACCCTCTGGGTTCCCGCGGCAATACGCGCGACAACACGCCTGCCATCGTGCAGGTGGAGCTGGTGGAGGGCGACGGCCTGGACCTGACCGTCGTCGCCAAGGGCGGCGGCGGCGACGTCAAAGCGCGCTACGCGATGTTGAACCCCAGCGACTCCGTCGCCGACTGGGTCGTGTCGCAGTTGCCCGGCATGGGCGCGGGCTGGTGCCCGCCGGGCGTGCTGGGACTGGGCGTGGGCGGCACGCCCGAACAGGCCATGGCCTTGGCCAAGCGCGCCCTGTTCACCCCCATCGACATGCCTGCCCTGCTGCAACGCGGCGCGGATACGCCCGAGGAACGCTTGCGCACAGACGTCTACCAGCGCGTCAATGCGCTAGGCATCGGCGCGCAAGGACTGGGCGGCGATACGACCGTGCTGGACGTGAAGGTGGCCACGGCGCCCTCGCATGCGGCGCTTCTGCCGGTGGCGCTCGTGCCCAACTGCGCCGCCACACGGTTCGTCTCGTTCAGCATGCCGGCGGACGGCCCTGCGCATTTTCCGCCTGCCGATCCCGGCCTCTGGGACGGCATTCCCGACACCCTGCCCGCGCAAGCCGGCCGGCACGTCGACCTGGATACGCTGACGTCCGCGGAAGTCGCCACCTGGACGGCCGGCGACACCTTGCTGCTCTCGGGCAAGCTCCTGACCGGCCGCGATGCGGCGCACAAACGCATGGCGGACCTGCTGGATGGCGGCCAGCCCCTGCCGGTGCCGCTGCGCGGCCGGACGCTGTACTACGTGGGACCCGTCGATCCCGTGGCGGGCGAGGCCGTCGGTCCGGCCGGCCCCACCACCGCGACCCGCATGGACAAATTCCTGCCGCAATTGCTGGCGCAGACCGGCCTGCTGGTCACCATCGGCAAGGCCGAACGCGGCAAGCTCGCCATGGAGGCCATCAAACGGCACGGCGCGGCCTACTTGACCGCCGTGGGCGGCGCCGCCTATCTGGTGTCGCGCACGATCCAATCGTCGCGCGTCGTGGCATTTGCCGACCTGGGCATGGAAGCCATCTACGAATTCGAGGTGCGCGACATGCCGGTCACGGTAGCGGTGGATGCGGCGGGCCGGACGACCCATGCGTTTTTCAGGATCAAGGCGGCGTAGTCGACGGGTTCAGCCTGCCACGTTTGCACCCACGGCATCAAAGAAAGAAAAGCATCGCCGCCGCAATGGCCGTGGGCCCCAACGCAGCCATCAGCAACCCCAGCATACTCACCCCCCCATTGGCGAACCCTCCTCGAAGCAACGCCACGCCCGCGGGGTTGGGCGCATTGGCGATGACGGTCAGCCCCCCGCCGGCGACCGCGCCGGCCACCAGCATGTACTGCGCCTGGCTGGAGATCCCGTCGATGAGCGAGCCCAGGTAGGTCAGCGCGGCGTTGTCGGTGATCGCCGTCAGCGCCAGGGCGCCGATGAACAGCACGTCGGGCTCGAGTCCGCTGACGATGGGTTGCAGCCACCACTGCTGCATGCCGCCCAGCACCACCAGGCCAGCCAGGAAAAAGCCCACCAGCAACGCTTCTTTGATGATGAGCGGGCTCTGGTGCGCCTTATAGGCCTGGGTATAGCCGATGAAAAACAGGAAAAGACCCAGGAAGATGATCGGATGATGCGCGCTGAGTACGACCGCGGCCAGGAAAAACAGGTGGACGGCGATGACGACCGGCGACATGGGCGGGGCGGATGCCTTCAGCGAGAGCACATCGCCCGAACGCAGGTACGGACGCAACACCAGGGTCACGAGCGTGGCATTGATCAGAACGGCCAGCGCCGCCTTCCAGCCAAAATGGCTGAACATGAAGGCGCTGTCCCATCCCCAGGTCGAAGCCACCATCAAGACGGGCGGCGCCGCGTACGACGTCAGCGTTCCGCCGACCGAGATATTGACGAACAGGACACCCAGCGCCAGGTACTTCAGCCGTTCCGGCATCTCGCGGTGAAACACCTGCGGGGCCAGCATCATCGCGGCAATCGTCATCGCGGCCGGCTCGGTGACCAGCGATCCGGCCAGGGGCACCAGGGCCAGGCACAGCCAGGCCTTGGCCGTCTGGTCGCGTACCGGAAGCAGGCGCGCCAGGCGCTCGACAAGGCGCATCACGACCGTCAGCACGGGCAGCGACGCCGCGATGACCATCACCACGAACACGAAGGCAGGCTCGGTGTAATTGCGCGACTCGGCGTAGGCCATGGCCGTCTCGCCGGACGCCGCCAACGCCATCAGGATCAGCAGTATGGCCGCCCAGAAGCCGAACACGACTTCGACTTCGCCCAACAGGTGCAGCAGTCCGCCATGGCGCTTGCTACGGTGCGCCAGGCGCAGAAACACCGGCGCCGAAAAGGTGTGCAGCAAGGCAATGGCAAAAACAATGGCGGCGATGATTTCGAGGCCGGACTCTGTCACGTGTCTATTCCTGCTTCAGTTTCTGATGAGAGGGAAGGATCCGCGCAAGTCAGATCCGAGAGGACGATACCCGCGCGACGTCGACCCACAGGCGCGTCATGACGACCCGCCGGACCAGGTCGAAGAGATGCGCGGGAGCGCTGGCGGGCACCAGGACGCGCCGAATGAGTGTCTGCAAGTCTACCCGCACGCAAGGTTCCGGCGCCGCGCGCCCGCGTTGCCGCGATAGCGCGCGCAGACGCACCCGGCTGTCGGACGGCATGTCGATGCTGAGTTCGGCGTTGTCGGGGGCCAATACGGCCTGATGCAGGGCATCGAGCGTGGTGCAGACATAGACGGAGCCGGGTTGCGCCGATTCCTCCCGGATGTCACGCAGCCATTCCTGAGAACCGACCAGCGTCGTCGAGCCGTGTTCGGGCAGGTCGAAACGCAGGTGGCTGAATTCAAGCAGCTCGATGAATTCCACAAAAGGCAGCGCGCGAACGACGGTCTGCGCGCCGTACGGCCCATCGCCCTCTCGATGCCGCGTCAATGATTCCATGAGGCCCTCCCGTCAATGAGAAAAGGGGGAACCAGACTGCGGTCCCCCCGTTCAATACCGGACCCGAGTGCGATCAGGCCCCGGCCTGCGCCTGGGTCCGCTCAAGTTCGCGAACCCGTTTGCGGTTGCGCACGGTCGAGAACACCAGCCAGACGGCAAGCGCGAGGATGGCATAGACGAATCCGGCGCTGATCGGACGATCGATGAACACGCTCATGCTGCCGCGCGACAACAGGAGCGCACGGCGGAAGTTCTCTTCGACCATCGGCCCCAGCACGAACCCCAGCAGCAGGGGCGCGGGCGAAAACCGCAGCTTCAGGAACAGATACCCCACCAGGCCCAGCACCAGCACCATGCCCACGTCGAACAGGTTGTTGTTCGTGCTGTAGACGCCCACGCACACGAAGAACAGCGCGGACGGGAACAGATACTTGTAGGGCACCTTCAGCAATCTTGCCCACATCCCGATCAGCGGCAGGTTCATGACGACCAGCATGATGTTGCCGATCCAGAAGCTGGCGATCAGCCCCCAGAACAGATCCGCGTGTTCGGTCACCATCTGCGGACCCGGCTGAATGCCGTGGATGATCAGCGCGCCCAGCATCAAGGCCATCACCGAGTCGCCGGGGATGCCCAGACTCATCGTGGGGATGAAGCTGGTCTGCGCCGCCGAGTTGTTGGCTGCTTCGGGACCTGCCACGCCTTCGATGGCGCCGTTGCCAAAGCGCTTGGGCGTTTTTGAGACGCGCTTTTCGACCGCGTAGGACATGAACGACGCAATGGTCGCGCCCGTTCCGGGCAGGATGCCCAGGACCGCGCCGATGGCGCTGCCGCGCGCGACCGGCATGGCCGACTTCCTGATGTCGCCCGGTTCCGGCCGCACCGACATCTTGGGACCGGCGCCCACGGTCGTGGCCTTGCCGATGCGATTGACGTTGGCAAAGAAGTCCGCCAGGCCGAACAGGCCCATGGCCAGCGCCACCAGCGGTATGCCATCGCTCAGTTCGATGATGCCGAAGCCGTAGCGGATGGTGCCCGTGTTGACATCCGTGCCCACCACGCCCAGCAGCAGGCCAAGAAAGACCATGGCGATGCCCTTGATGGCGGAGCCCTTGGCAAGCGTGGCGCCGGCGAACAGGCCCAGCATCATCATCGAGAAATACTCGGCCGGCCCGAACTGAAACGCCACTTCAACCAGCAAGGGCGAAAACAGGATCATGATGACGATGCCCACGCTGGCGCCGACGAACGAGGCCATGACCAGCATGAACAGCGCGGATCCGGACTTGCCTTGCCGGGCCAGCGGATTGCCGTCCAGGCACGTCACCGCATGCGACGGCGTGCCCGGCAGGTTGAGCAGGATGCAGGTGATGCCGCCGCCGTATTGCGCGCCGTAGTAAATGCCGGCCAGCATCATCAGCGCGGCCACCGGCGTCATCGCGTAGGTCAGCGGCAGCAGGATCGAAATGGCCGCCAGCACACCCATGCCCGGCAGCACGCCGATCATGTTGCCCATGAAGACGCCGAACAGCGACCACAGCAGGTTTTCCCACTGCAACGCCACGGAAAAGCCGTGCAGTACGTTGTCGAACAAATCCATTTTCTACCCCCAGCGCAGCATCGGAAACTGCAATTGCAGCGCCCAGGAAAACACCACCGCGCCGAACACGGTCATCGCAATCGCGAGGATGGCGGCGGACTTGACGGAGTTGGACGTGTCGCCCAGCGCCGAAACAAACACCAGCGCGAACGTGGCGGGCAGAAATCCCAGATAGCTTCCCAGGACGATGAAGAGCGCGATGCCGGCCGCGATGCAGGCCATGCCGCGCACGCGCTCGTGGCGCGTGGGCTGAGGCATGTGCTCTTCGATCAGTTCTTCCTGCACTTCATCCGGATCCGGGCTGAGCGGAATCAGGATGCCCAGCGCGACGAGAAAGCAGCCGACCATCAGCGGAAAGTAGCCCGGGCCCATCCGGGCGAGCTCTCCGATGTTGTAAGACGTTGCTTGAAGAATGGTGAGCGCGCCGCATAGGGCGACGAATGCACCGCCCCACAGATCACGCTTCCTGGAAAATATGGTGCTGCCCACGGCCTGCCCCCCTGTTCGTTATCGACATGCTCCGGCCGCGCTCGATGCCGCGAGCCGAAGGAGGGGCACTTTAAGGATGACGCCTTGCAATCTGCTTTCACGGCCCACGGCGCGTCCTTCGGGAAAACCAGCAGCCCGGCAAAGGGCTGTTCGCACGGCTGAACAGCCCTGCGCAACGCTTAACAGCCGATGTTCACTTTTGTGAACAACACGGGCGAGATTCGCCCCTGAAAAGGCAGTTGGCACGGTTATTTCCCGCGCGCGTGGCGCTTTCCATTTCTTGCAAATCCCGCGCCCGGCGGGCCAAGGCATAATCGCGTCTTTGTGGTTTTGAACGCGCCGCCATGCTACGTCTGCCCCTCACCGTGCGTATTCCCCTTGCGGTGTCGCTGCTGTTCCTGGTGATTTCCGCCGCGCTCATTTCCTTGGCGCTGCATGGCGTGTCCCGGCAGTTCGACAGGCAGGTCCGCGATCTGGGACAGGTATACCTGGATGGATTGTCGGCCGCGATCCTGCCGGCGGTGCGCGCCCGGGACGAGGCGCAGATGATCGACGTGCTCAACCGGGCGCTGGACACGCATCTGGGCGTGATCGACCGCACGCTTGCCGTCGTCACCCCGGACCACCGCATGGTCGCGCACGTGGCACGCTATCCCGAGGTGGAACCGATTCCGCTGGCCTTGTTGACGGCCCCCTCCGGCACGCTCGTCAGCCTGCGATCCGCGGGGGTGTGGACCTGGCGCCCGCTGGATGACGAACGGCCAGCGCTGGGCCTGCTGGTGGCCAATCTCGATGTCAGCGACTTTCTGCGGCAGCGCGAGGCGCTGGCCTGGGAGCTGGGCCTGGTGGGATTGGCGATCAGCCTGATCGGGGCTGGACTGTGTTTTGGCATGGCGCGGCGCCTTCAGCGCCCGATCATTTCGCTGACCGACGCGCTGCGCGCCGGGCCGGACGATCGCATGCGCCCGATGCGGCTGACAACGTCCGACCCCGAAATCGCGGAATTGCTGTCGGCATACAACTGGATGGCCGAAAGCGTGCTGCAACGCGAGGCGCTCACCGAACGCAATGCGCGCATCGAGCGCGAGGCCCTGTTGGGGCGGATGTCGGCGGCGCTTGCCCACGAAGTCCGCAATCCGCTGGGCGGCCTGCGAACCGCCGTGCAGACGCTGCGGCAGTTCGGCGAGCGCGGCGACGTGCGCGCCGAATCGCTGGACTTCATCGAGCGCGGCGTTGAAGCCTTGCAGACCGTGGTGGACGCCAGCCTGCGCACCTTTCGCCCGGGCGCCGCCTTGTTGCGCGAAGCAGATATCGCGGATATCCGCTTGATGGCGGGAGCCCAGGCCGATCGCGGCGGCGTGCGCGTCGAACTGCATTGCGAGGGCCTGGGCGACCGGCACCTGGCGCTTCCGGCCGGCGCCGTCCGGCAGATGCTGCTCAATCTGGTGCTCAACGCGATCCAGGCCTCGCCGCCGGGCGCGCTGGTGCGGGTCGTTGCGCGTGCGCGCGCCGATGCGCTGATACTGCACGTGGCCGATGCGGGCAGCGGCTTGCCGGCGGCCGCGGAACGGGCATTGACCGGCGGGCAGACCGATGGCGACGGGATGGGATTGGGTATCGTGGCGGATCTGATCAAAGCCACGCAGGGGCGCCTGCGCGTCACGCGCATGGCAATCGGCACGTGCATCACCGTGCGCCTGCCCTTCGGTGTACAGGAAGAAGCGCGTTGAACGACATACAGGTATTGCTGATCGAAGACGACGAACTGCTGGGCGGCGCGTTGCTGCAGCGCTTGCGGCTTGAAGGCATTTCCACGCAGTGGGTGCAGAGCTGCGGGCAGGCCGTCGAACTGTTTCGCCGGACGCGCCTGCGGCCGGCATTCCTGCTGGCCGATATCCGGCTTCCGGATGGCTCGGGCGAAGATCTGTATCGACGCCTGATTCCGCACCTGGCCAGCACGACCGTGGTGTTCGCGACGGCCTATGGCGACATCGCCCAGGCCGTCCGCCTGGTCTCGGCGGGCGCGAACGACTACTTGACCAAGCCTTACGACACCGACGCGCTGGTGGCGCGTATCCGGTCCGTCATCGCCGCGCAGCCCGCCGGGCAGCACGACGTGGTGCTTGAAAACCCCTACGCGCTCAACGACGAGACCCATGCGCTGGCGCAGGCGCTTGAACGGCTTGCCGCCAGCACCCTGCCGGTGCTGCTCGAAGGCGAGACCGGCTCGGGCAAAGACCGCGCCGCCCGTTATCTGCACGCGCGCTCGCCCTACCGTGACGGGCCGTTCGTCGCGGTCAATTGCGCGACGCTGGCGACGGACCTTGTGGAGAGCCTGCTGTTCGGCCACCTGAAAGGGGCATTCAGCGGCGCCAGCGCGGCGCGCGAGGGCTTGTTTTCGCAAGCAGCCGGCGGCACGCTGTATCTGGACGAAGTGGCGGAACTGACGCCCCGGGCGCAGGCCGCGCTATTGGGCGTGCTGGAAAACGGCCAGTACCGCCCGCTGGGCGACAGCACCGCGCGCCAGACGCATTGCCGGGTATTGGCCAGCACGTGCACGGATTTGCAGGCCGCGATGGCGCAAGGCAGTTTTCGGGCGGACCTGTTCTACCGGCTGGCCGTGGCCAGACTCGCGACGCCGCCGCTGCGGCATCGCCCCGGTGCATTGCCCGTCCTGGCGCGGGCCATCCTGGCCGAGCAATCCGCCACGCAGGCGTCGCTGTCGTCCGACGCCCTCCAGGCCCTGCAGAAGTACGCCTGGCCCGGCAACGTGCGGGAGTTGAAGAATCGTATTGCGCGCGCCGTCGTCATGGCGGACGGCGCCCTGCTGCAAGGCAGCGACCTCTTCCCCGAACAGAAGCTCGTCGACAAGCCGGACCTGGCGGCCACCCGGCTCGACGCCGAACAGCGCGCCATCCAGCAAGCCATTTCCGAATCCGGCGGCCATATGGGCCAGGCGGCCAGGCTGCTTGGCATTTCGCGCACAACGTTGTGGAAGAAGCTGAAAACAGGCCGCAACGAGTCCGGAGCGGATTGACCGGCCGCAGGCTCGGGGGCCCGTCTCCACGCCGCCGCCACGGCACCGCGCCAGTCGACGCCGCCGGGGCGCCGCACCGCCGACGCCGCTGCCAACTGCGCTACCTATTCCGCCGCCGATTTCGCCGCCCGTTTCCCCGCCGATTCCTCCGCCGCCCTCCCCGCGCTTTCCGCCTGCGCGCACAGCCAATCCGCGACCGCCGTCACGGGCCCGGAGGGCGTCCGCTCTCCGGACATGGCCAGACGATACGTGTGCCCGTCGATCTCGGGCCCGAACGGCCGCACCAGGTGGCCCGCCTTCAGTTCCTCATCGACCAGCGCCAGACTGACCAACGCAATCCCGTGTCCCGCCACGGCCGCCTGGATCGCATGCCCTTCGTCCGAAAAGCGTAGCTGGCCGCCCAGCGGCGGCGGTTGCCGTCCGGCGACGGCGAACCAACGTTCCCAGGTGGGATTCTCTGGCTGAGCACGCTTCCAGTCGAAGCGTATCAACGGCACGCGGCCCAGATCATCGGGCGAGACCACCCCCAGGCGCGGATTGGCCACGGGCGCAAAGCGGTCGGTGAACAGCGTCCGGGTCACCAGCCCGGGATACGGCCCCCGCCCGTAGCGGATGGCAATATCGACCGTGGCCGAACGCAGATCGGCAAGGTCGTCGCTGGCCTGCAACTGCAAGTCGATGTCAGGATGCCGCCGCCGGAAGTCCGCCATGCGCGGCACCAGCCACTTCACGGTGAAGGCATTGGTCGCGGAAATGCTGACCTGCGCGCGCGTGCGCCGCTGCGTCAGCCGCGCCAGCGTGGCCTCGAAGGTATCGAAGCCGTCGCGCAGCACCGGGTACAGCTGCGCCCCTGCCTCGGTGAGCGTCACCTTGCGTACCTGGCGATCGAACAGGACCAGGCCCGTGCCGGCCTCCAGGGCGCGGATCTGGTGGCTGACCGCGGTGGGCGTGACGGCCAGCTCCTCGGCCGCGGCCTTGAAGCTGCCCAGGCGGGCAGCCGCCTCGAACGCGCGCAGCGCGGAAAGCGGGAGGGATCGTCGTTGCATGGCGGGCGTCTCTTATAGATGAGTTTTTCTCGTCTTATAGCTGACAAACGAACCTTTGTCACGCGTCCCTGGCCCTCATACATTGACGACATCGGCCGACACTTTGCCCTCACTACGCCACCCCACTCCACCCCGTCCCCGGCCGGACATAGATGAAGGAATTCGCACCATGCTCAAACAGATCATCACCCAGCCCGACAACTATGCCCCCTTCCTGCTGTCGCAGGGCATCCAGTTCGGCAACCTGCTCTTCATCTCCGGCCAGGCAGGCGCCGGCGACAACGGCAAGATCGTCGACGGCGGCTTTGCGGCCCAGGGCGAGCAGGCCTTCCTGAACCTGCAGCGCGCCTTGCAAGCGGGCGGCTCCAGCCTGAAGGACGTCATCAAAGTCACCATCTTCGTGACCGACATGGGGCACTTCGACGACGTGGTCGCGCTGCGGCGGCGCTTCTTTTCGGCGCCCTACCCGGCCGACACCATCGCGGAAATCAAGGCGCTGTACGATCCCGCCGCGATGATCGAGATCGAAGCGATTGCCGCCATCCCGCAGGAGGGCCGCTGACATGGGCACGCCCGCCAATCGTCCGGAAAGCGCCGCGCCCGGGCCCCACGCCGGCCTGTTCGAGCCGCTGCAGGTGGGCGGACTGCGCCTGCCCAACCGCCTTGCCGTCGCGCCCATGACGCGGGTCAGCGCCACCGCGCACGGCCACGCCACCGCGCAGATGGCCGACTACTATGCGGCCTTCGCCGCGGGCGGATTCGGCCTGGTGATCACCGAAGGCATCTACACGGACCAGGCCCATGCGCAGGGCTACCTTTACCAGCCCGGCCTGGCCGACGACGCCCAGCGCGAGGCATGGCGGCCCGTGGTCGAGCGCGTGCAGGCGCAAGGCGGGCGCATCGTCGCGCAGCTCATGCATGCGGGCGCGTTGTCGCAGGGCAATCCCTACCGCAGCACCAACAAGGCCCCATCGGCCGTGATGCCGGCCGGACAGCAGATGACGTTCTACCGAGGCGCGGGCCCCTATCCGATGCCCGAGCCGATGACCCGCGACGACATCGCCCGGGCGGTCGAAGGATTCGCGCAAGCCGCGCGCCGGGCGCAGGCGGCCGGATTCGACGGCGTCGAGATCCACGGCGCCAACGGGTATCTGCTGGACCAGTTCCTCACCGCGCACACCAATCTGCGCGATGACGACTATGGAGGCAGTCTGGACAACCGGCTGCGCCTGACCGTGGAGGTGATCCAGGCGGTCCGGCCATCGACCACCGGCCGCTTCGCCGTCGGCGTGCGCGTCTCGCAAGGCAAGGTCAACGACTTCACGCACAAGTGGCAAGGCGGCGCGAACGAGGCAGCACGAATCTTCGGCACGCTCGGCCGTCAGCCGATCGATTACCTGCATACGACCGAATTCGAGGCCTGGCGGCCCGCCTTCGGCGAAGACGGTCCCAGTCTCGCGGCGCTGGCGCGCGGGCACGTCGCGGTGCCGGTGTTGGCCAACGGTTCGCTGCATGATCCGGCGCAGGCCGCGGGCATGCTGGCCAGGCAGGAGGCGGACTTCGTATCGCTGGGCCGCGGCGCGCTCACGCATGCAGACTGGCCGGACAGGCTGCGCGCCGGTGCGCGGCTTGAGGCTTTCGACCGCGGGCTGCTTGCGCCGATCGCCGACCTGGCCAATGCGGCCCGCCGGCGGGCGGCGCATCAGGCGGGTTGCCGCGAGGCCTGAAGCAGCCACGCCCCGATGGCGGTGATCGCGGCGTCGCCGTGCGGCATGCCCATCACTTGCAGTCCCAGCGGCAAGCCATCGACGGCCATCAAGGGGACGTTGATCGCCGGTGCTCCCAGCAGCGACGACGCGCAGGCGAAGGAGACGTCGCCGGTGGGGTATTTGCTGTCGCGGATATCCGCCGCGACCGGCGCCGCGCCGCACGCGTTCAGGCTCACCAGCGCGTCGCATTGCGTGGCCAGGGCCGCCAGGCGCTGGCGGGCGTGTTCGCGCAGCAACAGGCATTCGCGGTAATCCGCCAGGGTCATGCCGCGACCGCTCTCAAGCTGCCGCACCAGGCTGGGCCCGAGCGTGTCGGGATGGTTGTCGACAAGGTTGGCCAGCGACCAGCGTTGCTCCCAGGAGATGAGCCTGAGCGACAGGGGCGCGGCCTGCGCGATGGCGCGTTCCAGCGCCTCGACCAGCGGCGAGTCGCCGCGCCGGATGATCGACACGCCCTGGCGGGACAGGTCGTCGAGGCAGGCCTCGAACGCCTGGCGGGCGTTCGGCTCGGCGCGTTCCCAGCCCTCGGTTTCCAGCGCGACCAGGCGGGCGGGCTTGCGGGCGGCGGGCGGATGCAGCGGTCCATACAGCCCCGGATGGCCAGGATCGCCCCCGGCGCGCAGGGCAATTTCCGCGGCCGCCGTCCACATGTCCTCGACGCTATTGGCATGGATGCCGATATGGGCCTGGCTCAGTCCCAGCCGCTCGCCGCGGTTGAGGGCGCCGAACGTCGGCTTCAAGGCCCAATTGGCGTTGAAGCTGGCCGGTCGCAGGACGGAGCCCACGAGTTGCGAACCGATGGCCATGGGCACCATGTTGGCGCCCACGACGGCGGCCGAGCCGCTGGAGGATCCGCCCGGCGTGCGCAGGGGATCGAACGCATTGGTCGTCGGACCGGGATCCAAAAACCCCAGCGCCGTGGTGACGGTCTTGCCCAGGACGATCGCGCCGGCGTCGCGCAGGGCGCGCACCACGGCGCTGTCATTCTTGGGGAAGTTGCCGTCAAAGGCGGCGCAGCCCATCTGCGTGGGCATGTCGCGCGTTTCGATCAGGTCCTTGATGCCGACCGGCATGCCGTCGATGGCCGACAGCGGGCGCCCGTCGCGATAGCGCTGGGCGCTGGCGTCGGCGGCCGCGCGCGCGCCGGCTTCATTCAGGACGACCCAGCCCTTGAGCTCGCCCTCCCGCCTGCCGATCACGTCCAGGCAGCGTTCCAGGTAGTCCCGCGGCGTGTCGCGGCGTTCGGCAAAGCGGGCGCGCGCGTCATGGAAAGTCAGGGCGGCGCGGGTGCGTGGGTCGTAGGTCAAGGCGTGGCTCCGGTGGGCTTGTTCAGTCATTCACTGCTTTTGATGCCGAGGGTCCGAATCAAGCCGCTCCATCGGGCATATTCGGCGCGGAAGAACGTGTCGAAGTCCGAGGGCGAGCCGGTCTGCACCTGCAGATTGATCCCCTTCAAGCGTTCGCGGATCGCCGGCTCGGCCAGGACGTCGTTCAGGTCACGGTTGATTTTCAGCGCAAGATCGTCGGGCAGTCCGGCCGGCGCGAAGAGCCCATACCAGGCCTCCAGCCGCAGTTCAGGCAGGCCGGCCTCGGCGGCGGCGGGCACGGCGGGCAAGGCTTCCAGGCGCTGCGGCGAAGCCACGGCGTAGGCCTTGAGCTTGCCGCCCTTCACATGGTTGATGACATTGCCCGAGGCGAACTGCACCAGCAGGTCGACCTCGCCGCCGATGGCCGCCATCGAGGCCTCCAGCGCGCCGCGGTAAGGCACGTGCATCACATCCACGCCGGCCTCGCGCTTGAAAATCTCGGTGAACAGCTGCAGCGATGACCCCGCCCCATTCGAGGCGTAGGTGTATTGGCCGGGATTGGCGCGAAAACGCGCGATCAGTGCGGGCAGGCCGGGATCGTCGATGCCCGGTCGCGTCAGCACCAGCACGGGCAGGCTGCCGATCTTGCCGATACGCGCCAGGCCATTTTCGACATCCAGCCTGACATTGGGATTCAGGGCGGGCAGCGTGGCCAGCTCATTGAAGGTCAACATCAAGGTGTAGCCGTCGGGCTTGGCCCGGGCCACGTAGTCGGAACCGATGAGCGTGCCCGCACCCGGCTTGTTTTCCACCACGACGGCCTGCCCCCAGCGCTCCGCGAGCCGGGGGCCGATCAGGCGGGCAAGGATGTCGGCGGTTCCGCCGGGCGTGGTCGGCACCACGATGCTGACGGGGCGCTGCGGATAGTCGGCCGCAAAAGCGGGTCCGGCCAGCGCCGCGGCGCCGCAGAAGGCGGCAATTCCAATCCGTCGAGCCAACGTTCTGAACATGGATTTCCCCTTATGGCTGTTCTTGGCCGCGAAGTCGAGCGGCCGTGCCATCTTGGGCGCTTGCGCGGCGGGGTTCAAACGACTTTATCTATGGCACACTTAACTTTTTGTTAACTGAACCACCGACATGACCGCCCTGCCCCCGCTCAATGCGCTGCGCTGTTTCGAGGTCGTGGGCCGCTTGGGCAGCATCACCGGCGCGGCCGAGGAACTCAGCGTGACGCCCGCCGCCGTCAGCCGCCAGGTCCGCCTGCTTGAAGAACACCTGGGGCTGAAGTTGTTTCTGCGCCAGCACCGCCGCATCGTGCTCACCGCCATGGGCGCGGGGTATCACGCCGATATTGCGCGCTGGTTCGGGGGGCTGCAGCGCGCGACGTCGGAACTGGGCGAGCGGTCGCGCCGCCGGCAGTTCGTCATCAAGGCGCCCCACAGCGTCGCCATGCGCTGGCTGCTGCCGCGCCTGTCCGGGTTTCACCGCCAGTACCCCGACATCGACGTCAAGCTCCATACCTCGGTCGATCCGCCGGATTTCGAGCGCGAGGAAGTCGATGCCGGCATCTGCATGGGCAATGGGCACTGGCGCGGGTTGATCAGCCACAAGCTGATGGTCAACGAGCTGCTGCCGGTCTGCGTCCCCGACAAATGCGCGCGGCTGCGCACGCCCGCTGACCTGAAGGGCGAGATCCTGCTGCATACGCTGGCGCGGCCCGACTACTGGGAGATCTGGCTGCGGGCGGCCGGCCTGACGCAGATCGACGTCTCGCGCGGTTTGCGCTACGAGTCGTCGGCCCTGGCCTACGAGGCCGCGCTCGAAGGCTATGGCGTGGCCATCGCGCAAAAGCCCCTGGTGCAGAAGGAGCTGGATGAAGGCCGCCTGGTCGCGCCGTTCGATCTGACGGTGGACCTGGGCGCCCAGAGCTATTACTTTGTACTGCCGCCGGAGGATTACCGGCGGCCCTCGCCCGAGCTGACGCAGTTTCGCGCCTGGGCGGCGTCCTGCGCGGTGTAGCGCCGCGCGTCTTGCGCCAGGCGCTGGCGCGCCGGGCGCAGGGCCGTTAGTCTAGTGCCCACGCCCGTTGCTCAACCAAGGAGCCCGCGATGGCGACCCAAGCGCATTCCAGCGACACGGCGATCGACGAGATTGCCCCCCGCATCTACCGCATATCCACCCCGGTCCAGATCCCCGGCGCCGGCGGATTTTCCTTCAACCAATACCTCATCGACGACGATGCGCCGCTGCTGTTCCATACCGGCCTGCGCAAGCTGTTTCCCGTCGTCAGCGCCGCGGTCGCGCGGATCTTGCCCATCGATCAGTTGCGCTACATCGGCTTTTCGCATTTCGAGGCCGACGAGTGCGGCGCGCTCAATGCGTTTCTTGCCGTCGCGCCGCGCGCGGAACCGCTGTGCGGCCAGGTGGCGGCCATGGTCTCCGTGGGAGACTTCGCCGACAGACCGCCGCGCGCGCTGAAAGACGACGAGATGCTCTCGCTCGGTCAGCATTGCGTGCGCTGGCTGGATACGCCGCATCTGCCCCATGCGTGGGAATGCGGGTTTCTGATGGAGACCGCGACCGCCACGCTGCTCTGCGGCGACTTGTTCACCCAGGGCGGCGCGCACACCCCCGCGCTGACCGAAAGCGACATCCTCGGGCCGAGCGAGGCGTTCCGCCGCCAGATGGACTATTTCTCGCACACCAAGCATGCCCGCGCCATGCTGGAACGCCTGGCGGCCTTGCAGCCGGCCACGCTGGCCTGCATGCACGGCAGCGCGTGGCGCGGCGATGGCGGGGCCCTGTTGCGCGCGCTGGCCGACAGCGTCGAGCAAGACGAGGACCGGACCTGACGGCGCCCGGGCGGCCGGGACGGCCATGCGCGCCGTAGGCTACAGTGCGGGTGGCCCGGCAAGTCCGCGCCGCCCCATTCTTCAGGAGCAGTACGCAGTGAACGACACCCTCATGCCGGATAGCGGCATTTCCGATGCACCCAAGGAACAGCAAGCCACGCTCTGGCGCGACGACGGCTGGACGGCACGCATCATCAAGAACGAAGACGACGACGGCTGGGCGGTCGAGATGACCAAGGACGGCCAGGCCGAGCCCGCCCTCGTGGGTCCCTGGACCATGGGCCGCGACAAGAAGAACCCCAAGCCGCTCGACTCGCCGGCCTTCATCACGCTGGTCAAGACGGCCAATGAAGTCTTGCGCCGCCATGAACAGCAATTGCATGCCACGCTGCACAAGAGCGTGAAGATCGATACCGACGACGGCCGCCTGACCGTCAAGCTGGATATCGTTCCCGATGAAGACGAGCCCTATGCCGTGCTGAGCGCCTATGACGAATTCGGGGAATCGCTGGCCGAAATCCGCGTGCCGCCGACGTATAAGCTGACTGTGGATCGCGCGTCGGCGTGGGCGGCGGGCGGGTTCGGCAAGCAAGGCTGACAGGCGCGAACGCCGGCCCCTGGCCTACTGAGCCCAGACGCCGTCGTCCGCCTCATCCACTGCCCGCAGCAGCCGCCCCAGATGCCCGCTGCTGGAAAATCCCAGGTCTGCGCTGACCCTGGCGACCGGCTCGCCCAGCGCGAGACGCCGGCGCGCCGCCTGCGCCAGCACCAGGCGGCGCAAGGCGATGGGAGATCGGCCATAGGACTGGATGCAGGCGCGCTGCAGCGTGCGTGTCGTGGCGCCAAGGATGGCGGCCGAATCGGCAATCGCCGGCAACGGCTGGCCGGCCTCCAGGCGTTGACGCAGCAGCGCCATCCATTGGTGCGCCAGCGGCAGCGGCGGCTGCGCATGGGTCCGGGCCTGCAGCCTGTGACTGGCGTCGAGCTGGGTGATAAGCGCCGTCACCAGCGCGGGCAGCGCCGACGGCGACAGCGCCGGCATCCATAGCGCATCCAGCATCGCCTGCGCGGCGCCGTCCAGCTGCATCAGTCCGCCGGCGCGGCAGGCCCGCAGCAGTTCCGGGGCCAGATAGAGCTCCCCATGCTGCTGCGCCACGCTTTCGGACCGCGTGCTGTGTTCAACATGGGAAGGCAGCAACAGAGCGTGCCCCCTGACCAGCCGGCAGCGCTGGCGCGCGCCGGTCTCATCCCGCCAGGCGCTGTCCAGGGCGCCGGCGCGCGGCCATAGCAGCATGGCGCAGTCGTGCTCATGCCAATGAAAGGCGTAACGCGGCTGCCGGCTGGCGGCGAGCGCAAACCCTGTCTGGGCAATCAGGTCCTGTTTGGAGGAAAGCGGGACGGAACGCGGCATGAGGGCTTGCTGGGCGAAGGCGGGATCAGGCGAGGCAGCCAACGGCCGGATTGGCCGTCGAGCCAGTATCGGCGCGTGGCGCAATTCCCGCAAGCGCCCCATCGCGGCCGCGTTGCCCCTGTCGCGTGCGGGATCATCCGTTGTCGCGCCTCGGTTCGCCGGCATGCCGGCCCCTGCCTACGATCTGGATCGTTGAAACCAGACAAGGGGAAAAACCATGAACCGCGCACTACCCATCGCATTGCTGTCTGCCGCCGTGATGGCGTTGCCGGCCACCCGCGCCCTGGCCGAGTCCCAATGGCCGGACAAGCCGGTCACCCTGATCGTGCCCTTCCCGCCTGGAGGCGGCACGGACCTCGTGGTGCGCACGCTGCAGCCGGCGCTATCGCGCGCGTTGCACCAGACGGTGATCATCCAGAACACCGGCGGCGCGGGCGGAACGGTGGGGTCGGGCCAGGCGGCCCGCGCCAAGCCAGACGGCCATACCGCGCTCGCCGTGACGACCAGCACCACCGCGCTGGCCGCCAAGCTCTACAAGAACCTGCCGTACAACCCGGAAAAGGATTTCGACTACATCGGCTTCATCGGCACCTCGCCCTATGTCCTCGCGGTGCAGCCCGCGCTGAAGGCAACCACGGTCCCCGAAGTGGTCGACGCGCTGAAGGCGCGCCGCGTTGGCACGTATGCCTCGGTGGGCGCGGGCACGGTGTCGCATCTGCTGGGTGAAATGTTCAAGAAGGACAAGCAGCTGGACCTGACGCATGTGCCCTACCGCGGGGCGGCGCCCGCCTACACGGACCTGATCGGCGGCCAGGTCGACATCATGTTCGACAACCCCGTCGGCCTGGCTCCCTTCGTGCAAAGCGGCAAGCTGATCGCCGTGGCCACCACCCGCGCGACGCCCATTCTGCCGGGCGTCCCCACGTTCGCGGCACAGGGCATGCCGGCCTACACGCAGTCCCTCTGGTATGGACTGGCCTTTCCCAAGGGCACGCCGCCAGCCATCGTGCAGAAGATGAATCTTGCGCTGAACGCGGCGCTGCGGGATCCGGCCATTGCGGCGGACCTGGCCGCCAAGGGGGTCGATGTCCGTCCCGACACGCCCGAGGCCATGACCCGCACCGTTTCCCAAGACCTCGCTTTCTGGAGCGATCTCATCACCACGACCGGAGTCCAGTTTGACTGACCTACACCCCATCGGCCTGCCCGCCGAGCCCGCTGCCGGCGAAGCGGCGCTGCTGCGTGTCTTTGTCGATTCCACGCAGCCGCTGCAAGGCGGAAACCCCGTGCCGCTGGTGCTTGATGCGCGTGGCATGCAGGCAAGCGAGATGCAGGCCCTGGCCGCGCATTACGGCCACGAGTCTTCCTTTGTCTTTCCGGCCGGTCTGGATGACCACCTGTGCCGGCTTCGCTTCTTCGTCCCCGGCCACGAAATGGAAATGTGCGGCCACGCGACCGTCGGCACGCTCTGGGCGCTGCGCCAGTGGGGGCGGTGGACGACGCCGCATGCGCGCGTTCAGACCTTGAGCGGCAGCGTGGACATCGCGTGGGACGAGGCCGGCAACCGCGCCTGGGTCTCGCAACCCGCCGTCGCCACGTCGGCCATGACGCCCGCCCAATGCCGCGCGGTCGCCGCCGTGCTGCGCATTGATCCGGCGCTGCCGGGACTGCACATGATCAACGCCAGCACGAGCCGCGTGAAAACGCTGGTCAGGCTTCCGACCGTGGCGGCGCTGGACGCTTTGGCGCCCGACTTCGACGCCGTGCGCGACGTGTGCGAGGCCATCGGCTCGACCGGCCTGTACCCCTATGCGCTGACCGGGGACGGCGCCAGCGCGCGGCAGTTTCCCAAGGCGTCCGGCTACCCCGAGGACGCTGCCACCGGCATTGCGGCCGCGGCCTTGTGGGGCTACTTGAACGAAACCGGCAGCGTGCCGCCCGACCAGGTGTATACGGTTCGTCAGGGCGTGGCCATGGGCTCGCCGTCGGCGATCCAGCTGCGCCGGCGCGGCGACGCGCCCGGATGCTGGCTGAGCGGCGAAACGCAATGGATGGCTTGAACGGCCCCGACGCGGCAGCGTCGCGGCTGGCCGCGGCCGGCTGGCGTTTGCCCGCGCCGCCGGTCCCGCGCGGCGCCTATGCCCCCTATCATCTGGCGTCGTTGCACGGCGCCACGCTGGTCTGCGTGAGCGGCCAGGCCAGCCGCCGGGATGGCATGCCCATCGTCGGGGTCTGTCGGCCCGGTGCCGATCTGGCCATGGCGCGCACGGCTTGCGCGCAAGCGGCGCTGAGCGCATTGAGCGCGCTGCGCCTGGCGTGCGCGGGCGATTTGGGCCGGATCCGCGCCGTCCTGCAATTGCGCGGCTATCTGCGCAGCGAGGCGGATTTCGAAGAACACAGCGCGGTGCTGGACGGCGCGTCGCAAGTGCTGGAAGCGGCGTTTCCGCACATGCCGCGTCCGGCCCGCAGCGCGATCGGCGTGACGAGCCTGCCGGGCCGTTGCTGGGCCGAAATCGAAATCAGCGCGCTGCTGGAGGATTGCACGCTGCCAAGGGGAGCGGGCGCCGCCAAGGAGTAAGCTACGCCGCTTCGCATCCCCCTCTGATCCCTCTTGCACCATGCGCGGCAATCCCGACGCCAGGCAAGGCGCCATCGCTTTGCACGGGTTTTACTTTCTGTACTACGGCCTGCAGGGCGTGAGCATCCCGTTCCTGCCTTTGTGGTTCGCCAGCCGGGGCCTGGACCCGGCGCTGATCGGGCTGATCGTCGCCACGTCGTTCCTGCCCAAGATTCTGTCGACGCCGGTGGTGGCCCACGTGGCGGACCAGACCGGCCGCGCGCATGGGCTGATTGCGTCGGCGCTGGCGGCATCGCTGATTCTCTTCATCTGCTATCCGTTCAGCCAGACGCCGGCCTGCCTGCTGGCGGTGACGCTGCTCTTGAACGCCGTGTTCCCGGCCGTGCTGCCGCTGATGGACCGCATGGCGATCGCCAGTGGGCGCGGACAGGGCAATTCCTATACGGTGATGCGCGCGTGCGGGTCGCTGGGGTTTGCGACGGTGACGGTGGCGGGCGGGTATCTGATCAAGACGTTCGATGCGGATTGGGTGATGTGGCTGTCGATCCTGCTGATCGTGGCTTGCCTGGCCTGCGTGCGCTTCTTGCCGCACGCGGCGCGACCGGCGGGTGCGGAGCTTCGGGCTGACACGTCCCGGGCTGATGCGGCGGGGGCCGGCCGCGTCAGGTTTCCGATGCGGGAGGTGCTGCGCGATCGCCCCCTTCTGATGTGCATCGCGGCGACGTCGCTGGTGCAGGCGAGCAATGGGTTTCTGTATTCCTATTCGACGCTTCATTGGACGGCGAACGGGCTGTCCACGGCGCAGATTTCCCTGTTGTGGGTGGTGGGGGTGACGAGCGAGGTGGTGTTCTTTTTCCTGGCGCCGCGCATCCTGGCGCGCACGGGAGCCCAATGGCTGATCCTGACGTCGGCCATCATGACCGCCATTCGCTGGGCCGGGCTGTCCGCGTCGACGGACCTTGCCGTCATCGGCGGACTGCAGGTGCTGCAGTGCTTCACGCTGGCCGGCAACAACGCCGCGATCATGTGGTACATCACGCGCCACGTCCCGGCCGCGTGCAAGACCTCTGCCATTGCCCTGTACGCCCTGCTTTCCGGCGGCGTGTTCATGTTCGCCAGTATCCAGTTGGGCGGTGCGGTGTATCGCAGCTATGCGCCGGGAGGGTTTCTTGTCATGGCGGTGTGTGCGGTGGGGGCGGTGCCGTTGGTGGTGTATTCGGATCGGTTGCGGCGGGGGTTGGGGGGGTGATGGGGGGTATCTCTATCGTGATTATTTTTGCTACTACTGTGATTTTTCTTGCGAGTGTAGGTGGGGGCTTGCGGGCTTTTGAGTTCTTTTGACGCCCGGCGCGGCGTGGGCCTGGGGCGGGCGGGGCTCCGGTTGCGGTCCGGAGCCTTCGCTCCGGACTACCCCGTGCTCATCCTCGTTGCCGCCTCCGGCGGCTGCCTTCGGATTCCGCCGGGCGCACCTAAACGCCCCGCCCACCCCAGGCCCACGCCACACCGGGCTATTGTGGTTTCAGCTTTGCGGGCGCTGGGACGGGTGGGGTTCTTTAGGTTCTTGCCTGCGATGGTTGGGTGTTGGAGCGTCTTGCGGGGCCCGCCCCCGGCCGGCCGCGCGGGCGGCCTTTGGGGGCTTACGCGGGGTCTTGCGTCGTTGCTATGACGCTTCGCGTGTGGCTGTACTGTATCTGGGTTTTTGTTGAGGCTGGCACTCCCCTGCCATCAGCAAGCTCCTCGTGGTCAGCGCGCAAGCGCCCCCGCCTCGGCGACCGCGGCGTCGGGCGACCTACGAAGATCTGATGCAACGGCCCCGAACAAGCAGACCTACGAAGAACTCCAATAGCCGAAAAAAAGGCCTCGCACCAGCAAGGCCTTCAACTTCAATCAGCAGCACCCGATCCGTTTCTTCCCCCCGTACCGCGCCTCCTGGCGCTCCCGGAAGAAATCCTCGTAGCTCATCGGCTCCTGGTCAGGATGCGTGCGGCGCATGTGTTCCACATACGTCTCGTAGTCCGGCACGCCGACCATCAACCGGAGCGTCTGCCCCAGATACCGGCCGGCGGCGCCGGCTGCCGAAGTCATGTTGCTGAACAGCATGCGGCCTCTCCTGGTGGGCGATCAGTCGGCGCCTGCAGCGGCGGCTGCGGGCAGCGTCTCGTACGGCGTCTCGCGCGACGTCGGCTTGTTTTCGTCGCGGGCGCGTTGCACGGACTTCAGGCCGAACACCACGATGCTGACAACCACAAAGATGAAGATCGCGCACAGGCCGGCGTTGATGTAGTCGTTCATCACGACACGCGACATCTCGCCCAGCGATTTGGCCGGCGCCAGCACCTTGCCTTCGGCGATCGCCGCGTTGTACTTGTCGGCGTGGGCCAGGAAGCTCACGCGCGGGTCCGAATGGAACAGCTTCTGCAGGCCGGCGGTCAGCGTGCACGCCAGCAGCCACAGGGTCGGCAGCACCGTCACCCAGGCGTAGCGGTCGCGCTTCATCTTGAACAGGACCACCGTGCCCAGCGTCAGCGCAATCGCGGCCAGCATCTGGTTGGCGATGCCAAAGAGCGGCCACAGCGTGTTGATGCCGCCCAGCGGATCGACCACGCCCTGATACAGGAAGTAGCCCCACGCCGCCACGCACAGGCCGGTGGCGATCAGGTTGGCGGGCAGCGAGTCCGTGCGCTTCAGCGACGGGGCGAAGGTGCCCAGCAGGTCCTGCAGCATGAAGCGGCCCGCGCGGGTGCCGGCGTCGACGGCGGTCAGGATGAAGAGCGCCTCGAACAGGATGGCGAAGTGGTACCAGAACGCCATCATGCCCGGGCCGCCCATCGCCTGGTGCAGGATGTGGGCCATGCCCACGGCCAGCGTCGGCGCGCCGCCGGCGCGCGAGATGATGGTGCTCTCGCCCACGTCCTTGGCGGTCTGGACCAGATCCGCCGGGGTGATGACAAAGCCCCAGCTCGACACCACCTGGGCCACCTGGTCCGGCGTCGTGCCGATCACGGCGGCCGGGCTGTTCATGGCGTAGTAGATGCCGGGCTCGATAACGCAGGCGGCCACCAGCGCCATGATGGCGACGAACGATTCCATCAGCATGCCGCCGTAACCGATGTAGCGGGCCTGGGTTTCGTTTTCGATCAGCTTGGGCGTGGTGCCCGAGGAGATCAGCGCATGAAAGCCCGACACCGCGCCGCAGGCGATGGTGATGAAGAGGAACGGGAACAGGTTGCCCGACCACACCGGCCCGGAGCCGTCGACGAATTGCGTCAGCGCGGGCATCTTCAGCTCGGGCGCCACGACCACGATGCCGATCGCCAGGCCCACGATGGTGCCGATCTTCAGGAAGGTCGACAGGTAGTCGCGCGGCGCCAGCAGCAGCCACACGGGCAGCACGGAGGCGATGAAGCCGTAGACGATCAGGATCCAGGTCAGGCCCTTGCCGTCGAAGTCGAACATCGGGCCGATGACCGGGTGCGCGGCCACGTCCTGGCCGAAGGTGATGGCCGCCATCAGGCCCAGGAAGCCGATGACGGACACTTCGCCGATCTTGCCCGGACGGATGTAGCGCAGGTACACGCCCATGAAGAGCGCGATGGGAATGGTGGCGGCCACCGTGAACGTGCCCCACGGCGAATGCGTCAGCGCCTTCACGACGATCAGCGCCAGCACGGCCAGGATGATGACCATGATCATGAACGCGCCGAACAGCGCGATCACGCCCGGGATCTTGCCCAGTTCCGACTTGACCAGGTCGCCCAGCGAGCGGCCGTCGCGGCGGGTGGAGATGAAGAGGATGGTGAAGTCCTGCACGGCGCCGGCGAACACCACGCCGGCCAGGATCCACAGCATGCCCGGCAGATAGCCCATCTGCGCGGCCAGCACCGGGCCGACGAGCGGACCGGCGCCGGCGATGGCGGCGAAATGGTGGCCGAACAGCACGTGCTTGTTGGTGGGCACGTAGTCCAGGCCGTCGTTGTACTTCCAGGCCGGCGTCATGCGCGTGGGGTCCAGCTGGAAGACCTTGCGCGCGATGAACCGGCTGTAGTAGCGGTAGGCGATGAGATAGACGCAGACGGCGGCGATCACCACCCATAGCGCATTGATGGTCTCCCCTCTGGCCAGCGCCACGGTGCCCAGCGCGAACGCGCCCAGTACCGCAACCGCCAGCCAGACCAGGTGCTGACCCAGTCCCTTACTGCTGGTATGCATAAGTGCTCCTCTTGCCTCCCGCCATGCTCTTGGCGTGAAACGCTTTTTTCGTCCCGCGGAAGGCAGACTCATTGTTGTGGGGTGGCGGACGCGCACGTCCGCACTGCGTCCCGTCGACGCGGGCGCCAGTATTCCGCCGCGGCGCCACCCCAACAAGCGCGGAACTACGCAAGCCGGCTACGTGTTACTACGCCGTGCGGCGCAGCAAAATTTCGTGGAAAACGTAAAATCCCACGGGAATTTCCGCGTTTCCTCCCGGCGCTCCGTCCCTGACGCGCCGCAGCAATCCCAGCCCGCGCTGATACAAATCCTTATGAAGCTGCGCCTCAAAATCCTGCTGCTCGCGGCGGTCCCCCTGCTGGCGGCCGTCGCCGCCATCACGGTCGCTGTGTACGTGCAGGGACTGCAGCTTGCGCAGCGCGAAAAACAGGTGGTCGAAACCGCCTGGCTTGCCAGCAAGGAAGGCGAGCTGCGCCACTACGTGAACCTGGCCTACAGCGCCATCGCGCCGCTGCAGGCGTCGGGCGACGACGAGGCCACTCGCCAGCGGGCGCTGGACCTGCTGGCGCAGATGGAGTTCGGCCACGACGGCTATTTCTTCGTCTACGACCTGCACGGCCGCAACCTGATGCATCCGCGCCAGCCGGAACTGGTCGGCCAGGACCTCTGGAATCTGCGCGACACGAAGGGTCAGGCCGTCATCCAGAACCTGCTGACGGCCGCGCGCCGCGGCGGCCAACAGGGCGAAGTGGTGCATTACCTGTGGGAAAAGCCCTCCACCCACCGCACCGTCGAGAAGCTGGGCTACGTGGTGGTGCTGGAGCGCTGGGGCTGGATGCTGGGCACCGGCATCTACCTGGACGACGTGGAGCAGGCCCTGGTGCGCATCGACGCCGCCGCGCAGGCCAACATCCGCGACATGTTCGCCTGGGTGGCGGGCATCGCCGCCGTGTCCATCCTGGGCGTGGCGGCCTGCGGCCTGGCCCTCAATATCAGCGACCACCGCCAGTCCGACGCCAAGCTGCGCCTGATGGCCCGGCAGGTGGTGCGTTCGCAGGAAGACGAGCGCGCCCGCCTGTCGCGCGAGTTGCATGACGGGATCAGCCAGGTGCTGGTGTCCGTCAAGCTGTCGCTCGAAGCCGCGCGCGAACGGTTGCGCCAGGCGCATTCGGACAATCCGCGCGCGCTCGCGCACATCGACACGCCGCTGGGCGGCGCCCTGGACCGCCTGAACACGGCGGTGGGCGAGGTCCGGCGCATTTCGCACAACCTGCGCCCCACCCTGCTGGACGACCTGGGCCTGCCCGCCGCGCTGGAACACCTGGGCCGGGAATTCGCCATCCGCGCCGAGGACGGCGCGCCGCCGCTGGCGGTGGCGCTGCGCACCACGGGGCAGCCCGTCAAGCTGCCCGATGCCTACGCCACCGCGCTGTTCCGCGTGACCCAGGAGGCGCTGACCAACGTCCTGCGCCACGCCGGCGCGACCCGCGCCGACCTGACGCTGGCCTATTCCGCGCGCGATCTGCGCCTGACCATCAGCGACGACGGCCGCGGCTTCGACGACGCCGAGGTGCAGCAGGACCCGCAGCGCGGCATCGGCCTGCGCAATATGCGCGAACGCATGAACGCGCTGGCCGGCACCCTGACCTTCCATTCCACCGCCCAAGGCACGACCTTGCAGGCGTGGCTACCGCTGCCGCCCGCCGGCGCCCCTCTTGCGAATCCCCAAGCATGACCGACCTGCCCGACACCGTCCGCCTCCTGCTGATCGACGATCACCCCCTGGTGCGCGACGGCCTGCGCCTGCGCCTGGAAACGGTGCCGCAGTTGCGGGTCGTGGGCGAAGCCGGCAACGCCGCCGCGGCCCAGGCCTTTCTGGCTGCCTGCCTGGCCGAGGATCCCCTGGGCGGCACGCTGCCGCACCTGGCGCTCATGGACCTGAACATGCCGGGGGTCGGCGGGCTTGAGCTGACCGAGCTGCTGCATGAGCGCTATCCCCAGATCGCGGTCCTGGTGCTGTCCATGCACGACAATCCGGAATACATGGTGCAGGCCGTAAAGGCCGGCGCGCGCGGCTACCTGCTCAAGGATGAACCGGCGCAGGAAATCATCACCGCCATCGAGGCGGTCATGGCCGGCCGCAGCTACTTCAGCGCGGCGGCGGCAGTCCGGCTGTCGCAGGCGAGCGCCCTGGCGACCCTGCTGACCCACCGCGAACGCGACGTGCTGCGCCACATTGCCGACGGCCACGCCAACAAGCAGATCGCCCATCTGCTGGGATTGTCGGTGCGCACGGTGGAAACGCACCGCCTGAACATCAAGCGCAAGCTGAGCATCGACGGCCAGGCCGAACTTATCAAATACGCGGTCGAAAATCGCGGGGTCTGAATGCCGGCAATACCCCCACATGCCGCCGGACCGCCCGCAGACTGCCTGCCCCGCTGAGGTAGACTTGCGTTCACCGACGCATCACCACTCGCCACAATACGCATCACCCGCGCCAAAGGGCGCGCGCAGCCAGGAGTTCCCCATGTCATTGGAAAAGCATTACACCGCCATTCTTGAAGCACTAGGGGAAGATCCGTCCCGCGAAGGGCTGGCCGATACGCCCGCGCGCGCCGCCAAGGCCATGCGCCACCTGTGCCGCGGCTACGGCCAGGACCTGGACGAAATCGTCAACGGCGCCCTGTTCACGTCCGACACGCGCGAGATCGTGCTGGTCAAGAACATCGAGCTGTACTCGCTGTGCGAGCACCACATGCTGCCCTTCATCGGCAAGGCGCACGTCGCCTATCTGCCGGCCGGCAAGGTGCTGGGCCTGTCCAAGGTGGCCCGCATCGTCGAGATGTACGCCCGCCGCCTGCAGATCCAGGAGAACCTCAGCCGCCAGGTCGCCGAGGCGATCCAAAGCGTCACCGGCGCGGCCGGCGTGGCGGTGGTCATCGAAGCGCAGCACATGTGCATGATGATGCGCGGCGTCGAAAAGCAGAATTCCTCCATGGTCACTTCGGTGATGCTGGGCGAATTCCACGACAACCCCTCCACCCGCGCCGAATTCCTCAGCCTGATCCGCTGATGGGTAGCGGTGCCTGACACCGTCCCTCATCCTTTTGGCGCATATCGCGGGCCCGCCCGCTGCGACGACGATGCCGTTTCCGGCGTCGCCGGCGCGGCAGGCGGGCCCGGCCGTTTTGGGCTCCTGCGTTTCAGGCTTGGTTAAGGCCTGCGCTTTTGGCTCCTACTGATCCGGACATCTGGCCCTAGCGTTCTGGTCCCATCCGGGCAAACTGGAACCAGCAAGCCGGTCGCGCCGGGGCGCGGCCGTTCTCTCCCGGAGATCTCCATGAACGCGATATACCGCCTGATACGCCGCTGCACCCTGGCCGGCCTGGCCGCCGCGCTGACCGCCGCGCCAGCTTATGCGCAGACCAAGCTCGTGGTCGGCTACCAGCTCATCGTAGGGCCTTTCCTGTCCGCGATCGCGGATGGCAGTTTCGACAAGGCGGTCAAAGAGGCCGGCTACCAGGTGGACTGGCGCCAGTTCACGTCCGGCGGCGACATCTCCACCGCCCTCGCCTCCGGCAACGTGCCGGTCGGCGTGCTGGGTTCGACCGGCATCACGTCAGGCGTGACGCGCGGCGTGGACATGCAGCTTTTCTGGATCCTGGACAACATCGGCAAATCCGAGGCGCTGGTGGCGCGCAACGGGTCCGGCATCAACAGCACCGCCGACCTGAAGGGCAAGCGTGTCGCCACGCCCTTCGTGTCCACCTCGCACTTTCACCTGCTGGTCGGGCTGGAGCAGGTCTGGAAGGTGCCGCCCCGCGACGTGCGCATCCTGAACATGCAGCCGCCGCAGATCGTGGCCGCCTGGACGCGCGGCGACATCGACGCCGCCTACGTCTGGCCGCCCGCCCTGACCGAGATCGCCAAGACCGGCAAGATCATCGCCGACTCCGAGCAGATCGGCGCCGCCAGCGTGCCCACCTTCGACGGCATCGTGGTCGACAAGGCCTGGGCGCAGAAGCACCCGAAGTTCATGGCCGCCTTTACCGGCGTGCTGGCCAAGTCCTATGCCGACTATCGCGCCAATGGCGCCAAGTGGACGGCGGATTCCCCGCAGGTCAAGGGTATCGTGAAGCTGATCGGCGGCAAGCCGGAAGACATCGTCGAGGCGCTGGGCCTGCTGGTCTTCCCGACCGTGGAGGAACAGGCCTCCACCACCTGGCTGGGCGGCGGCAAGGATTCGGGCGCCGCGCGCGCCTTCGCGGCCAGCGCCAAGTTCCTGAAGGACCAGAAGCAGATCGACAAGGCGCTGGACGATTACAGCCCCTTCGTCACGGACCAGTACGCGAAAGCGGCCGCCGGCAAGTAGGGCCACGCGCTTGCGGCGTCCCACAGATCAGGGGGAACGGCATGACCATGCAGTCCACAACCGCCGCGCAGCGCCTGTGCGCGCAAGGCGTCGGCGTCACCTATCCCGGCCTGCACGACAGCGGCCCGGTCATCGCGCTGCACGACGTCAACCTGACCATCCAGCCGGGCGAGTTCGTCGTCGCGCTGGGCGCGTCGGGCTGCGGCAAGACCACGCTGCTCAGCCTGCTGGCCGGCTTTCTGTCCCCCACCGAAGGCGAGATCACGCTGGGCGGCAAGCCCATCGTCGGTCCGGGCGCCGACCGCGGCGTCGTGTTCCAGAAGCATGCGCTGCTGCCCTGGCTGAACGTGCTGGAGAACACGGAATTCGGGCTCAAGCTGCAAGGCGTGGACAAGGCGACGCGGCGCGCCCGCGCCCGCCGCAACCTGGAGCTGGTGGGCCTGCAGGACTTCCACCGCCACATGATCTACCAGTTGTCGGGCGGCATGCAGCAGCGCGTGGGGATCGCGCGCGCGCTGACCTGCGACCCGGCCATGCTGCTGATGGACGAGCCCATGGCCGCGCTGGACGCGCTGACCCGGGAGACCATCCAGGAGCTGCTGCTGGACATCTGGCGGCAGACCGACAAGATGTTTTTCTTCATCACCCACAGCGTGGAAGAAGCCCTCTTCCTGGGTTCCCGGCTGATCGTCATGTCGCCGCGCCCGGGCCGGATCACGCACACGTTCGAGCCGGCCTTCAACCGGCGCTACCTGGAGACCCGCGATGGCCGTGGCATCAAATCCAGTCCCGACTTCATCGCCATGCGCGAACAAGTCCTCGGCATCATCTACGGGGACGAGCGCGCCGCCGCCCCGCACGCCTTCCATGCCTGAGCGCCGCCCCGGCCACACGCCCGCGGCGCCCGGCAAGGTCTACGGGGCGCCGGGCGCGGGCTATAGCGGCCACATCAGCCTGCTCACCAGCCTGGCGCTGATCGCGCTGTGGTTCCTGGTCACCAGCGCCGGCTGGGTGCGGCCGCTGTTCCTGCCCTCGCCCATCGCCGTGTACGACAAGTTCGTCTTCGCCATGACCGAGGGCGTGGCCAATTCCACGCTGACCGAGCACGCACTTGCCAGCCTGGGCCGCGTGTTCGGCGCGTTCTTCCTGGCCTGCGTCACGGCCATCCCCGTCGGCATCCTGATGGGCGTGAACCGGTACGCACGCGGCGTCTTCGACCCGCCGATCGAGTTCTACCGCCCGCTGCCGCCGCTGGCCTATCTGCCGCTCATCATCATCTGGTTCGGCATCGGCGAGTTCCCGAAGATCCTGCTGATCTACCTGGCGATCTTCGCGCCCATGGCGATCGCCGCGCGCGCGGGCGTGCGCTCGGTGTCCATCGAACAGATACACGCCGCCTACGCCATGGGCGGCACCAGCCGCCAGATCGTCTGGCACGTGATCCTGAAGGCGGCCATGCCGGAAATCTTCACGGGCATGCGCATCGGCATCGGGGTGGGCTGGACCACGCTGGTCGCCGCCGAGATGGTTGCGGCGGACCGGGGCCTGGGCTTCATGGTGCTGAACGCCGCCCAGTTCCTGGCCAGCGACACCGTCATCATGGGCATCATCGTGATCGGGCTCTTCGCGTTCGCCTTCGATCTGCTGGTGCGCTACCTGGAACGCTTCGCCATCCCGTGGAAGGGGCGCGTCTGACCGGGCAATCCCGCATTCCTTCCCCCATCCGGCTCCTTTATCCTGAGGCAGGAACACCGGGCGCGGCAGCGCGCGTCCATTCGTGCCGCAGTCACAAGGAGCCATCCATGTCCAGCCAGGCCTCGATGCTCAAGCCTGTGTTGTGGGAACGCCTGTTCGAAAAAGCCAGCGCGCCCAACCTCAGCCTGCAGGGGCGCGTGCGCCAGATGCTGGTGTCGGCCATCCTCAGCGGCCATCTGCCGCCCGGCATGCCGGTGCCTTCCAGCCGCTATCTGGCCGACCAGCTTCGCATCGCGCGCAACACCGTCGTGTTCGCCTACCAGCAGCTCGTGTGCGAAGGCTACCTGGTGTCGCGCGAGCGCAGCGGCCACTTCGTCAGCGACAGCGTCATGCAGGGCCATTCGGGCCCGGCCGCCGAAGCCGCCGCGCCCGCGCAAGCCGGCGAATCCTGCGGCGTGCGGTGGGACGAGCGCCTGCGTTTCCGGCCCTCGCGCCAGCGCAACATCACCAAGCCGCGCGACTGGCAGAAGCAGCCCTACCCCTTCGTCTACGGCCAGTTCGACCAGGACCTCTTTCCCACCGCCGAATGGCGCGAATGCTGCATCAAGGCCCTGTCGGTGCTGGACATCCGGAGCTGGGCGCCCGACCTCATCACGCATGACGACCCCGCGCTGATCGAACAGATCCGCACGCAGGTGCTGCCGCGCCGCGGCGTCTGGGCCGATGCCGAAGAAATCGTCATCACCGTGGGCGCGCAGCACGCGCTCTACCTGCTGGCCGACCTGCTGGTGAACGAGGACACGGTGGTCGGCATGGAAGATCCGGGCTACCCGGACGCGCGCAACATCTTTGCCAGCCACACGCGCCACCTGCTGCCCCTGCCGGTGGACGAACAGGGCCTGCGCACCGGCACGCAACTGCTGGGCTGCGACTACCTCTTCGTGACGCCGGGGCACCAGTGCCCCACCACCGTCACGCTGTCCATGGAACGCCGCGCCGCCCTGCTGGCGCTGGCGCGGCAGGCCGACAGCCTGGTCATCGAGGATGATTTCGAAAGCGAAAGCCGCTGGGGCGAAGGCGCGATTCCCGCGCTGAAAAGCCTGGACCGCGACGGCCGCGTCATCTACGTGGGCAGCCTGGCCAAATCCTTCGCGCCCGGGCTGCGCATCGGCTACATCGTCGCGCCGCGCGAGCTGGCCGCCGAACTGCGCGCGCTGCGCCGCCTGATGCTGCGCCATCCCTCGGCCTACATCCAGCGCGCGTTCTCGCTGTTCATCTCGCTGGGACACCACCATTCGCTGCTGCGCCGCCAGTCGCAGGCCTACCAGAAGCGCGGCACCGTGCTGGCGCAGGCCCTGGCCCGGCACCTGCCGGATTTCAAGGTCATTCCCATCACCGGATCGTCCTCGTGCTGGCTGCAGGGCCCGGCATGGCTCGACGCCGTCGCCTTGTCCGACGCGGCGCTGGCCGAAGGCGTCGTCGTCGAGCCGGGCGACGTGTTCTTCATGGACGGCGCGAACGCGCCCCGCAATTTCCTGCGCGTGGGCTTCACGTCCATCCGTCCGGAACACATCGAGCCCGGCATCGCGCGGCTGGCCAGGGTGGTGGACGGCCAGCGCCGCGCCGCGCAAGACCTGGCCGCCTGTCCGACCGGCTGAAGAACGCTGGCACCGGCCCCGCTACAGCAACTCGTCCCGCAAGTAGTACCACCGATACAGCAACCCCTGGCCGATTCGGCGGAACGGCGCAAACAGGTGCCCTGGCAGCGGCGTGTCGTAGATCGGCAGGTTCCAGGCGATGCCGTCCTGGCCCATCATCCGCTGCGCCAGCCGCCGGCCCGCGTGGGCCGAAAACGCCACGCCGTTGCCGCCGTAGCCGAAGGCGTAATACACCTGCTGCGCCGGATCGGGCTGCGTCACGCGCGGCATCATGTCGTGGCTGACGTCCACCCAGCCCCACCACGAATAGGCCACGTCCACGCCGCGCAGCGCCGGGAACTTGCGCGCCAGCCCTTCGCGCAGCAGCGAAAGGTGACGGGGGTTCTCGGCGTCCGCCCCGCGCAGCGCGCTGCGGCTGCCGATCTGCATGCGGCCGTCGGGCAGCAGCCGGTAATAGAAGCGCAAGGTCCGGGTGTCGGTGATGAACACCGTGCTCTTTAACCCCGCCGCCTCGCGCTCGGCGGGCGACAGCACCCGCGTCACCATGGAATTGGACAGGACCGGCATGATCCGGTTGTCCAGCAGCCGGTTCACGCCCTGCGCGGTGTAGCCGCCGGTGGCGAACGCCACGCGCCGCGCGCGCACCGTGCCGGCGGGGGTCTGCAACCGCACCATGCCGTTTTCCATGCGCCAGCCCAGCACCGGGCTGGACGGATGGATGCGCACGCCCAGCGCCCGCGCCTGGCGCAGATAACCGTAGGCGAGCTTGAGCGGATGCACGCCCACGCCGTCCGGCTCGTGCATCGCGCCCACCGCCTCGCGATCATCCACATAGCGTTCCCGCAGTTCGGCGCGCGTCAGCATTTTCACGTCGTAGCCGAAGGTCTCGCGCATCACGCGGGCTTCGTTCTCCAGGAAGGCCATTTTCTTCTGGCGATGCGCCGTGTACAGGTGGCCGCCGGGCTGCGCGTCGCAGTCCACCTGCGCCACCAGGCTCTTCCAGTATTCGAAGCCCTCGCGGATCTCCGCATCCAGCCGCTTGGCGGTGTCCAGGCCCCAGCGCGCGATCCACTGCGAGCGGTACAGGCGTCCGGACGCATTCTGGCCCTGGCCGCCGTTGCGGCTGGTGCAGCCCCACACGGCGCGGTTGGCCTCCAGCACCACGGCCTTCACGCCGAAGTCGCGCGCCAGCGTCAGCGCCGCCGACAGGCCCGTAAAGCCGGAGCCTACGATCACCACGTCGGCGTCGATGTCTCCGTTGATGGGCCCGTCGTCCTCGGGCGGCGCGCCGGCCGTCGCCACCCAGTAGGTGGGCGCATAGTCCTGCCCCTGGCCGGGCGGCGACACCAGCGGGTCGTAGGCCGGGTTGTAGGCATTGATGGCGGCGCCGGGCGCGGGCGCCGGGCGGGGAATGCCGGCCGACATTTGCGTATCCATGGCGTCGTCTAGGTCCGGGCAGGCAAGGCCGGACGCTGCTTGCGGAAGGCGTTCTTCACGCGGATTTTGCCGTCCTTGAAGGTGAAGACATCGACCATGTCGGCCTCGATCCGCGATCCGTCCGCCGCCGTGCCGCGGAACGTGGATTCGGACACGCCGCGGTCGCCGGCCACCCAGTGCCGGCCGTTCTCCCATTGGGCATCCGGGAAATTCTTCCAGGCCGCGGCAAACGCCGCGCGCACCGCTTCCGGTCCCGAATGGCGGCTGCCGTACTGTTCGGGTCCGCCCACGGTCTCGAACACGCAGTCGTCGCTCATGAACGACATCAGGGCGTCGATGTCGTGCCGGTTCCAGGCGGCCGCAAACTCGGCCAGCATGTCCACGGTGACGGTCTTTTGCATTGCCTACCCTCCTTCTCTGGCGCGGCGCGAGATGCGTCCACGCTGAACCCTCAAGGTACGTGCGGGGCATGCCGGGGACTAGGACCAGACGCGGGGAATCGCTTGCACCAGCAACCGGCGCTAGCGCGCGTGCGCGGCCTCCGGGGCCGCCAACCCGGCGTCCGCCATCGCAGCCGGATCGAGCGACGCGGCGATGCAATCCAGATCGATGCCCCCGCGCATGCCGATCAGCACCAGCGACGGCGCCTGCACGCCAGCCGGCCTGCGCGCCTGCGTGTCAAAGCGCACGCGCCGTCCGGCCAGTTGCACCAGCACCCAGCCGTGGCGGTCGGTGCGGACCCAACCCTTGGCGCGCAGCACGTCGCGCGGCAGTCGCCGCAGGCGCGCAGCCAGCGCGTCGGCATCCAGCAGCGCGGGCGCGCGCCATAACCAGCCCTGGAACGGATGCGCCGGCGCGGTCGGATCGAGCCGCGGCGCCGCATGCGCGCACCGCCCATCGCAGACGTGGTCCGCGCCGCCGTGTCCCGCATCCGGCGCCACGGCCTCGCCGCTCAGATACCGCAGGTCAATCCGCCCCTCGCGGGTCTCGACGACGGGCGCGCCACCGCTCGTCTCGCGCAGCCAGGCACGCAACGCCGCCAGGTCGGCGGGCGAGGCCAGGTCGGTCTTGTTCAGCACCAGCAGGTCCGCTGCGCGCAGTTGCCGCTGCACGGTATCGGCCAGCAGGGGATCGCCCGCCGCGTCGCGGATGCCGCCGGCGTCCGCCAGCACCACCACGCCTTCCAGTTGCAGCATCGGGTCGGCCATGCCGACCTGCGCGATGCGCCCCGGGTCGGACACGCCGCTCGCCTCGATGACGATCCACTCCGGCAAGGGGTCCAGCGCCAGCACGCGCGCCAGCGCATCGTCCAGCCCGCCCGCCATCGAGCAGCACACGCAGCCGTTGGCCAGCCGGATCACGTTGTCGGCGCGATCTGCGATGAGGCCCGCGTCGATGTCCACCGGCCCGAAATCGTTGACCAGCACCGCCGCGCGCCGCGCACTGGCCGCCAGCACATGGTTCAGCAAGGTGGTCTTGCCCGCGCCCAGGAAGCCGCCCACCACGGTCAGCGGAATGCGCGCCATCTCACGCTTCCCGCAGCGGCAGCGGATGCCCGCCGACGACCGTGCCCAGCACTTCCAGGTCCTTCAGGTCCTTGGGCGCCACGGCGGTGGGATCGTCCCGCAGCACGCAGAAGTCCGCATGCTTGCCGACTTCGATGGATCCGACCAGATGGTCCATGTGCAGCGTGTAGGCGGCGCCCAGCGTGATGGCGTGCAGCGCGGCGTCGACGCCGATGCGCTCGGATTCGCCCAGCACGCGGCCCGAGGCGGTCTGCCGGTTCACGGCGCACCAGGCGGTGAAGATCGGTCCCAGCGGCGTGATGGGCGCGTCCGAATGGATGGCGTACGGCACGCCGGCGCGCGCGGCCGACGCGCAGGCGTCCATGCGGTTGGCGCGGTCCGGTCCCATGGTCAGCGCATAGTGCGCGTCGCCCCAGTAATAGATGTGGTTGGCAAAGAGGTTGACGCACATGCCCAGGCTGGCCATGCGGCGGAACTGGGCGGCGTCGGCCATCTGGCAGTGCTGCAGGGTGTGGCGGTGGTCGCGGCGCGGGGTGCGTTGCAGCGCGCGGTCCACGGCCTCGATGGCAAGCTGCGTGGCCTCGTCGCCGTTGGTGTGGATGTGGAGCTGCGCGCCCGCGTCGTGATAGGCCTGCACCATCGCATCCAGCTCCGAGGGCGCGATGACCCAGATGCCGTTGGGCGCGCCGTTGTAGTAGCCGGGCCAGCGCACCCGGGCCGTGAACCCCTGGATCGATCCGTCGACCACGAGCTTGACCATGCCCAGGCGCAGCTTGCCGTGGTTCAGGCGCCGCGCCGCCGCCAGCTTCTCCAGGCAGCGCGCGGGGTCGCCCGCATAGGTCAGCGCGGACGCCGCCGGCACGATGCGCACCGGATAGTCCGGCTCGGCCGTGACCCGCGCCAGCGTCGCCAGCCCGTCGTCGTTCAGCTCGTTGACCAGGTCGGTGGCGGTGGTCACGCCCGCCCACTGCGCCACCTTGCCGAACATCCGCAGGCCCTCTTCGGTCAGGCCCACCGTGCGAAACGGGCTACCGATCAGCCGCATGACCGGGAACATGGCCGCGAACTCGCAGAGCTCGCCGCTGGGGCGCCCATCCGCCAGCCGCGCCACGCCTTCGATGTCGGTGTCGCGGTCGATGCCCGCGCGCGCCAGCATGGGCGTGTTGACGTTCATCAGGTGCATGCTGGCGTGCATCACCACCACGGGCCGTTCGGCCGAAACGGCATCCAGGTGGTGGATGCTCATGCGGTCTCCGCCGAAGAAGATGGGATCGAAGCCCCAGCCAATGAGCGTCTCGCCCTGCGCCAGCGACCGCTCGGCCTCGCGCAGGCGGCCCGCCACCTCCGTGAAGCTTTTCAGCCCCGGCCACAGCGTGCCGTCCGGCCCGCGCCGGTCGTAATAGCCGACGTACACGAACTTCCACATCCCGCCTTCGGGCAGGTGGCAATGCCCTTCCACCAGCCCCGGCATCAGCACGCTGTCCGCGTAGCGGTCGTCGACCCGCGCCGGCCCCCAGCCGGCCAGGTCCTCGCGGCTGCCCACGCCCAGGATGCGCCCGTCCCGCACGGCGACGTGGGTCGCGCGCGGCTGCGCGGGGTTCATGGTGAGGATGGATCGTGCGACGTAGAGGGTGGTCTGGCCGGAGGGCGGATTCATCGGATTTCCTTGGCGGTCTGGGGAGCTGGGGATCGGGAGGCCTGGCGAGCTGCGGGCCGGACGGTTCGCATGGCCGGTTCAGCCCTGCAGCGGCGACACCGTCACGCCGTCCCGCGTCTCGACGAAATGGCAGGCCACGTGATGCGCCGGCGCGACTTCCCGCAACTCGGGTTCGCGCGTGGCGCACAGCGCCTGCGCGGCCGGGCAGCGGCCGGCGAAGCGGCAGCCCGGCGGCGGGTTGACCGGGCTGGGCGGATCGCCCGACAGCCGGACCCGGCGCGCGGCCGTTTCGCGGCCGCCCTTGACGGTCGGCACGGCGGACATCAGCGCCACGCTGTACGGATGCAGCGGCCGCGAGAAAAACGCGCGGCGCGAGGCCCGTTCGATGATCTTGCCCAGGTACATGACCGCGATGTCGTCGCACACATGCTCCACCACCGCCATGTCGTGCGAGATGAAGAGAAACGACTGGCCGTGCTCGCGCTGGATCCGGCGCAGCAGATTCAGGATCTGTGCGCGGATGGCGATATCCAGGGCCGACACCGGCTCGTCGCAGACGATCAGGTCGGGCGCGCTGGCCAGCGCCCGCGCGATGTTCAGGCGCTGGCGCTGGCCGCCGGAGAACTGGTGCGGAAAGAGCTGGCGCTGTTCGGGCCGCAGCCCCACCAGCTCGAACATCAGCGCCACGCGCGCCTCGCGCCCGCCGGGCGGATCGATGCCCATCAGGTCCAGCGGCGTGCGCACGATCTCCTCGGCGCGCTGGCGCGGGTTGAGCGACGAATACGGGTCCTGGAAAACGAGCTGCAGACGCCGCCGCATCCGGCGCAGCGCCGACCCGCGCATCGCGGTCAGGTCGCTGCCGTCGAAATGGATGCTGCCGCCGGTCGGGTCCGCCAGCCGCAGCACCGACAGCGCGGTCGTCGTCTTGCCCGAGCCGGACTCGCCCACGATGGCCAGCGTGCGGCCGCGCTCCAGCTCGAACGACACGCCGTCCACCGCGCGCACGACCACCGGCTTGCCATCGCGCCCGCGGCCGCCCACCGGGAAATGCACCGACAGGTCGCGCACCGACAACAGGGATGACGAATGCGCCTGGCTCATTGCGATGCCTCCGGGTAAAGCCAACAGGACACGCCCTGGCCGCCGTCCAGCACGGTCATGGGCGGAAACTCGCGGCTGCAGCGCGCCATGGCGTGGCTGCAGCGGTCGACGAAGGGGCAGCCCAGGCCGCGCTCCCACACCGACGGCACGACGCCGGGAATCTCGGGCAGGTCGGGCCGCTCGTCGCCGGGCTCGCGGTCCAGCTCCGGCAGGCAGGCGATCAGGCCCTGCGTGTACGGATGGCGCGGATGCGCCAGGATCTGGCCGACGCTGCCCTGCTCCACCACGCGCCCGCCGTACATGACCACCACGCGATCCGCCATCTCAGACACGGCGCCCATGTCGTGCGTGATCAGCAGCACGGCGGTGCCGCGCCGCGCCTGCTGTTCGCGCAACAGGTCGAAGATCTGGGCCTGCACCGTGACGTCCAGCGCGGTGGTGGGCTCGTCGGCGATCAGCACGTCCGGGTCGCAGGCCAGGGCAATCGCGATCATCACCCGTTGCCGCATGCCGCCCGACAACTGGTGCGGATAATCGTCCACGCGCCGCTCCGGCAACGGAATGCCGACGGACTTGAGCATGTCGATGGCGCGCTCGCGGGCCTCGCGCTTGGACAGTCCCTGGTGCAGCCGCAGCGGCTCGCCGATCTGGTCGCCCACCGTGTACACCGGATTGAGCGCCGTCATGGGTTCCTGGAAGATCATCGAGATGTTGTTGCCGCGCACGCGGCGCATCGCCTCGTCGTCGTGCATGGCCAGGTCCGCGCCGCGCACCCGCACCCGGCCCGCCCCGATCCGCGCCAGCGGCGGAATCAGCCGCATGATGGCCAGCGCCGTCATGCTCTTGCCGCAGCCGGACTCGCCCACGAGGCACAGCGTTTCGCCGGGACGCAGGTCGAAGCTCACGTCGCTCAACACCTCGGCGGCGCGGCCGCGCGTGTGGAACGCCAGGCTGAGGCCGTCCACTTCCAGTACAGGGGCCATGTCGGCGGCGTTCATGCCCGGCCCCGGGAGTTCGGATTGAGGGCGTCGTTCAGGCCGTCGCCGATCAGGCTGACGGCCAGCACGGTCAGGAAGATGGCCGCGCCGGGCAAGGTCACCGCCCACCATGCGGTCAGGATGTAGGGGCGGTTGCTGCCGATCATCAGCCCCCAGCTCATCACGTTGGGATCGCCCAGCCCCAGGAACGACAGGCCCGCCTCGAACAGGATCGCGGTGCCGATGGCCAGCGTGGCCGACACGATCAGCGGCGCCAGCGCGTTGGGCAGGATCACGCGCCAGATGATGCGCGCGTCGCCGGCGCCGATCACCCTTTCCGCCAGGACGTACTCGCGCCGCTTGAGCCGCAGGAACTCGCCGCGGGCCAGGCGCGCGGTGCCCGTCCAGCTGACCACGCCGATGGCGACCGCGATGGTGGCCAGCGACGGCGTGAAGAGCGTCACCAGCACCATGGCAAAGAGCAAGGTGGGCAGCACCTGGAAGAATTCCGTGATGCGCATCAGCGTTTCGTCGATCCAGCCGCCGTAATAGCCCGCCAGCGCGCCGATGGTAATGCCGATGGCCATGGACAGCACCGCGGCTACCACGCCCACCAGCAGCGTCGCGCGCCCGCCGTAGATCATGCCGGTCAGCACGTCGCGCCCCAGGTAGTCCGACCCCAGCAGCATCTCGCCGCCAGGCGGCTCCATGGGCGCCGCGGCAATCTCGAACGGATCGGCCTGCATCGCCATCGGGCCGAAGATCGTCAGCGCCAGGATCGCGGCCAGGAGCAGCACGCCGGCCAGCGCGCTGGGGTTGCGCGCAAAGACGCGCAGCGCCTCGTAGGACGGCCGGGGCGGCGGCTTGGGCCGGGCGTCGTCGCGCGCGGCGCCGGGCATGGCAAGGGGTGCGGGTCTCATGATGTCTTGATCCGGGGATCGATCAGGCGGTAGGCCAGATCGGTGAGCTGGTTCATCACCACGACCAGCAACGAGGCAAAGAGCAGGATGCCGAGCAGGGTCGGATAGTCGCGGCGCAGCACCGAGTCGAACGCCAGGCGTCCCAGCCCCGGCCAGTTGAAGACCGTCTCCACCAGAATCGCCCCGGCCAGCACGTTGCCGAACTGCAGGCCCAGCATGGTCACCACCGGCAGCACGCCGTTGCGCAGCGCGTGCTTGTAGAGGACGGTGCTTTCGGGCAGGCCCTTAGCGCGCGCGGTGCGGATGTAGTCGGCCGACAAGGCGTCCATGACGCTGGCGCGCGCCAGCCGGCTGTACTGCGCCAGGTAGACGAAAGCCAGGGTGAACGCCGGCAGCACCAGGTGGTGCAGCACGTCCGCCACGCCCGCCCACCCGTCCTGCGGACCGCCCGCCGATCGCATGTCGGACACCGGAAAGATCGGCAGCATCGAGGCGAACAGGATGATGAGGATGATGCCCGTCCAGAACACCGGCGCGGAATAGCCCACCACCGACAGCAGCGTGATGCCCTGCGACAGCGCGCCGTTGGGCTTGCGGGCGGCCAGCGTGCCCAGCAGCGTGCCGGCCAGGAAGGCGGCGGTCACCGACGTCACCACCAGCAGCAGCGTGGCGGGCACGCGGTCCCAGATCAGCTGGGCGACGGACACATTGAAGAAGTAGGAATAGCCCAGATCGCCCCGCAGCACCTGCGACAGGTAGATGCCCAGTTGCGTGAGGAAAGGCTTGTCCAACCCGTACTGCACGCGCAACTGGGCGCGCAGGTCTTCGCTGATGCCGCCCATGGACCCCGCGATGGTCTCCACGGGGTCGCCCGGCGAAATGTGGATGAGCAGGAAATTCAGCGTCACCACGGCCAGCAGCAGGATCGCGGCGTAGGCCAGGCGTCGCGCGAGATATCGCAGCATGACGGCTCCCGCTACTGCACGGTGGTCTCATCCAGCGGCGACAGCATGCCCCATATGCCGGTGGGCAGGCCGTGCACCTTCTTGGACGACAGCGTGTGGTACGGGATGACGGTCAGGAAGTCGATGGGCACGTCCTCGGTGACCAGGCGCTGGAACTCGGCGTACAGCGCGCGGCGCTTTTCCAGGTCGGTCTCGGTGCCCGCCTGCTCCAGCAGGGCGTCGACCTTCGGGTTCTTGTACGACTGCGTGTTGGTCCAGATAATGTCGCGGATATTGGACGACATGTAGGTGCGGTGCACGCCGATGACCGGATCGCCCCAGTTGAAGACGATGTCGGTGGTCATGTCGAAATCCTTGCCGGCGATGCGCTTGGCCCAAGTCGGGAAGTCCGGCGACGCCCGCACCTGCACGTTGATGCCCACCTTCTTCAACTGGCTGCGCAGGTACTCCGCGACGTTCTTGCCCTGCACGTCGCTGCCCGGCATGTAGTCCACCGTCAGCGTCATGCGCTCGCCCTTGTCGTCCTTCTTAAAGCCGGCCTCGTCCAGCAGTTTTTCTGCCTGCTTCAGGTCCAGCGGATACTTCTTGACGTCGTCGCTGGCGAACGGGCTGGTGCCCACGATGGGGCCATGGGCCGGCGCGGCAAAACCCGCGTTCAACGCCTTGGTGATGAAGCCCTTGTCCGTGGCATAGGCAATGGCCTGCCGCACCCGCACGTCGTCCAGCGGCTTGCGCGCCGTGTTGAACGCCAGCCAGCTCAGCGCGCCGATGCCTTCATAGCCCTTGCTGGTCATGACGATGGACGGGTTGTCCTTGGCGCGGCGCAGGATGGTCGGCTCGGTCATGAAAGGCAGCGCGCCGATGTCGCCCCGCTCAAGGCCGATCAGCAGATTGGTCGCATCGGGATTGATCTTGACCACCACGCGGTCCAGCAGCGGCTTGCCCTTCAGGAAGAACTTGTCGAAGCGTTCCAGCACGATCTCCTGGCCCGGCTTGAACTCCTTGAGGATGAACGGCCCCGAGCCCACCACGTCCGCGGAGTTGCGCGGGTGCGTCTTCAGGTCCTGGCCGTCGCCGTAGATGTGCTTGGGCAGCACCGGCATCAGCGCGGGCGACAGCGCCAGCAGGATCGCCGGATGGGGCTTGCTCATGCGCAGCACGGCGGTGCGCGCGTCCGGCGTGTCCACGCGCTCGACGGGCGCGAACATCGTCTGGAAGGGATGGTTCTGCTTGACCGCCATGATGGAGAACGCCACGTCCTCGGACGTCACGGGCTTGCCGTCGTGGAACAGCGCGTCGCCGCGCAGGTGCAGGGTCAGCGACTTGCCGTCCGGCGCCAGCTCCCAGGACTCGGCCAGGTAGGGCTGCGGCTTCCAGTCCGCGTCGTAGCGCAGCGGGCTGGCAAAGAGCTGCGAACTGGGCAGCGCCGTGGCGGTGCCCGACTGCACCGCGCCGTTCAGGTGCCGTGGCACCTGGGTGGAACCGATGACCAGCGTGCCGCCCGGCTTGGGCGCGTCCGCCGCGGCGGCGCCTCCCGCCATCGCGAACACCGACAGAATCGTGGCCAGGCCGAGTCTTGCGCTGCGCATGTGCTACCCCTTTGATGTATTGGCGTGGACCATTCATGGATGGCTTGCGGACTAGCGTAGTCATCCCCTGGATGCGCGCTTAGTACCAAACCGCCGGACTTGGTGGTGCCAGGACCGTTCGCGGTCAACCGGCAAGCGCGCGGGCGTACAGCGCGGCGACGGCGCAGCTGTTGACCCGCGCCTCCATGGAATCGGAGCGGCTGGTCAGCAGCACCGGCACACGCGTGCCCAGCACCAGGCCCGCCGCGCCCGCGCCCGCCAGCCAGGTGAGCTCCTTGTAGAGCATGTTGCCGGCCTCGATGTCCGGGACCAGCAGGATGTCGGCGTCGCCCGCCACGCGCGACACGATGCCCTTCTGGTCCGCCGCCTCGCGCGAGATGGCGTTGTCGAAGGCCAGCGGCCCGTCGATGTCGCCACCGCGGATCTGCAACCGGTCCGCCATCTTGGACAAGGCCGCCGCGTCCAGCGTGGCCGGCATGGCGGGGTTCACCGATTCGGTGGCGCACAGCACGGCCACCTTGGGCCGCTCCACGCCCAGCGCGCGGGCCAGGTCGATGGCGTTCTGCGCGATGTCCGCCTTTTCCTGCAGCGAGGGCGCGATGTTGACGGCGGCATCGGTCAGGATCAGCAGCTTGGGATAGGCGGCCACGGCCATCACGAAGGCATGGCTGATGCGCCGGCCCGTGCGCAGGCCCGATTCGCGCGTCACGACCGCCGCCATGAAATGGTCGGTGTGCAGGCTGCCCTTCATCAGCATGCTGACGGCGCCATCGCGCGCCAGCGCGGCGGCGGCGCGGGCGGTCTGCAGCTCATCGTCCGGGGCGTCGACGATCTCCATCGATCCGGGGCGCATGCCTTCCTGCGCCATCAAGGCCGCCACGCGGTCCGCCGGCCCGACCAGCACGGGCTCGATATAGCCGGCCTCGCGCGCCTGCGCGGCGGCGCGCAGGCTCACGGGGCACAGCGGGTACGCCACCGCGGTGCGCAAGCGCCCCGCCGCCAGCGCAGCGACGCGCAGCGGCTCGAACAAACGGTCGAATGCCATGTCTTGGCTCCTGCCGCGGGCGCGCACGCGGCGGCCCGGTGGATGACCGGCGCGGCCCGATGCCACGCCCCGGGCCGCGCCGCGCGCGCCGGTCAGCGTCCGGCCGGCTCGATCGAGAGCGGCACCTCGCCGGCCTGGAACGGCTGGTTCACGTACTTGCGGTACTTGTCCAGGAACCGCACCGGCTGCTTCAAGGCGTCGCGGCGGAACGGGTCGCCCAGCTCCTGGCTGACCATCATTTCCAGCACGGTGGTCTTGCCTTCCAGTTGCGCCTGGCAGGCGGCCTGCAGCGCGGCGCCGACCTGGTCGGCATGCTCCACGCGGATGCCCTCGGCGCCCATGGCGCGCGCCAGCTCCGAGAAATTCGGATTGCGCAGATTGCTGCCCACGAAACGCCGGCCGTAGAAATCGACCTGGTTTTTTTTCTCGGCGCCCCACTGGCCGTTGTGAAACACCACCGCGGTCACCGGAATCTGTTCACGCACGCAGGTCAGCAGCTCCTGGAAGCTCATGCACCATGCGCCATCGCCCACATAGGCCACCGCCGGCCGGTCGGGCCTGCCCAGCTTGGCGCCGATCAGCGCGGGCAGCGCATAGCCGCAATTGCCGAAGCTCATCGCGGCCAGCATGGAGTTCGGCTCGTCGAAACGCAGGTAGCTGTTGGACACCGAGCAGATGTTGCCGATGTCCGTGGACACCATCACGTGCTTGGGCATCGCGCGTTCAAGCTCGCGCAACATGCGGCGCGGATGCATGCGGCCGCCGCCCTGCTCGATGATGTCCAGGCTCCAGTCGTCGCGCTCGTGCGACCAGCCGTCCAGCTCCTGTTCCCACTCGGACTTCTGCGCGGCGATTTCGCGGGCGCGCTGGTCCTTGGTGCGGATGCAGGCCACGTCGCGCTGCTGCAACCGGGCCGTCAACGCCGCGGCCGCCGGCTTGGCGTCGCCGCAGATCCCCACCGACACCGGGCGCACCAGGCCCAGCATCCGGTGATCGGCGTCGACCTGGATGATGCGCGCGTTCTGCGGCCAATATTCCAGGCCATGCTGCGGCAAGGTGCCAAAAGGCCCCAGCCGCGTGCCCAGCGCCAGCACCACGTCCGCCTGCGACAGCAGCTTCATTCCGGCTTTGGCGCCCTGGTATCCCAACGGGCCGCACCACAGCGGATGGCTGGCCGGGAACGCGTCGTTATGCAAGTAGCTGGTCACCACGGGCGCGCCCAGCAATTCGGCCAGCGCCACGCATTCGGCCTGCCCATCCGAAAACAGCACGCCGCCGCCGGCCACGATGACCGGAAATTTCGCCTCGGCCAGCATGCGCGCCGCCGCTTCCAGGTCCTCTTCCGCCCCGGGGCCGCGGCGCACGCGGCGCGGTTCGGGGATGGCCACGTCGATCTCGCCGTAGAAATAATCGCGCGGGATGTTGAGCTGCGCGGGACCGCGTTCGGCCATCGCGTTATCGAACGCCTTGGCCGTGAACTCCGCGATGCGGTCCGGACGGTTCACGTGCGCCTGGTACTTGGTGATGCGGGAAAAGATGGGCAGTTGCTCGGTCTCCTGGAAGCCGCCCAGGCCCATGCCCGAAGTGCCCGTTTCGGGCGTGATCGCCACCACCGGGCTGTGCGCCCAGTACGCGGCGGCCACGCCGGTCACGAAATTGGTGATGCCGGGGCCGTTTTGCGCGATGCACACGCCATGCCTGCCGGTCACGCGCGAATAGCCGTCGGCCATGTGCGCCGCGCCCTGCTCGTGCACCGTCGGCACGAAGCGGATGCCGGCCGCGGGAAACAGGTCCAGCGCATCCATGAAGGCCGAACCGACGATGCCGAAAACATCCTTGACGCCCTGCGCGACCAGCGTCTCGACAAACGCTTCGCTGGGGGTCATGTGTTGCTTGCTGCTCATGGTCTCTCTCCTGGCGGGCCGGCGCTCGTCCGATTGCTCATTGGCCGGTGTGATCCGATACTGCGCCAGAAATCCGCGGGTTCCCACCCCTCGCCGTTTCATTTTCTGCATTTTCTGTGCGAGGATGGGCAGCCATTCGCCGAATCTTCAAATATTGAAAGATGAAAGACGAGTCCTCCGCCGCGCTGCGCGCGCTGACCCTGCTGGAACAGGTGGCCCGCTCCGCCCAGCCCGTCTCGCTGGCCGAGCTGACCGAATCCACCGGCCTGCCCAAACCCTCGGTGCTGCGCATCCTGTCGCGCCTGGTCGACGCCGGCATGCTGCTGCGCGAACCCGTGGGCAAAAGCTATGTCAGCGGCCCGCGCCTGGGCGCCCTGGCCCGCGACACGCTGCTGAACTCGCCGCTGCGGGGCGAGCGCCACCGCATCCTGGACAGCCTGGTCGACGAAATCGGCGAAACCTGCAACTGCACCATGCTCGACGGCGACGAGGTCATCTACCTGGACCGCGTGGAAACCGCCTGGCCCCTGCGCGTCAACCTGCAATCGGGTTCGCGCGTGCCCCTGCACTGTTCTGCCAGCGGCAAGCTGTTCCTGGCCTACATGCGCCGCGAAACGCGCCAGCGGCTGCTCGCGGCGGCCGCGCTGCCGCGCTACACGCCCAACACGCTGTGCGACGTGGCGGCGCTGGAAGAGGAACTGCGCGTCATCAGGAAGGAAGGCGCCAGCTTCGACCGCGAAGAATTTTTATTGGGGATCGTCTGCATGGCGGTGCCCATCCTGCACGGGACGCGGGCCATCGCGGCGGTGGCGCTGCATGCGCCGGTGGCAAGGCTGTCGATCGACGGCGCCCGAGCGTGGCTGCCGCGGATGCAGGAGGCGGCACGGGCGCTGGCGGGGACGTATCAGGCGCCGGTCCCATCCCCCAGGCCGTAAACTAGCGGTCTATTCAGCCTTTCTCCGATCCTTTCCGGATCCGCCCCCCGTGACCGACACCGCCTTCTCCACCCTCCCCCTCCTGCCCGCCCTGCTCGACAATCTGCAAAGCCTGGGTTTCGAGCAGATGACGCCCATCCAGGCGCAAGCCCTGCCCCTGATCCTGGAGCGCCGCGACCTGATCGCCCAAGCCAAGACCGGCAGCGGCAAGACCGCGGCGTTCGGGCTGGGCGTGCTCCAGAACCTGGACGTCAACCGCCTGGCGCCGCAAGGGCTGGTCGTCTGCCCCACCCGCGAGCTGGCCGACCAGGTGGCGCAAGAGCTGCGCCGGCTGGCGCGCCTGATTCCCAATGTGAAGATCCTGACGCTGTGCGGCGGCGCCGCGGCGCGGCCGCAGGCCGAATCGCTGGCGCGCGGCGCGCATCTGGTGGTGGGCACGCCCGGCCGCATCCAGGACCACCTGGCACGCGGCAGCCTGGACCTGGCGGGCCTGAACACGCTGGTGCTGGACGAAGCCGACCGCATGGTGGACATGGGCTTTTACGACGACATCGTCGCCATCGCCTCGCACTGCCCCACCAAGCGCCAGACGCTGCTGTTTTCGGCCACCTACCCCGACAACATCCGCAAGCTCAGCGCGCGCTTTCTGCGCAACCCGGCCGAGGTCAAGGTAGAGGCGCAGCACGACGCCAGCCGCATCGAGCAGATCTTCTACGAGATCCGCGAAGACGAGCGGCTGGACGCCGTGGTGCGGCTGCTGGCGCATTTCCGGCCGGCGTCCACGCTGGCCTTCTGCAACACCAAGATCCGCAGCCATGACCTGGTCGAACGCCTGCAGGCCGAAGGCATCAGCGCGCAGGCCCTCAATGGCGACCTGGAACAGCGCGAGCGCGACGAGATCCTGATCCAGTTCGCCAACCAGAGCTGCGCCGTGCTGGTCGCCACCGACGTGGCCGCCCGCGGCCTGGACATCCAGAACCTGGGCGCCGTCATCAATGTGGACGTGACCAAGGACACCGAAGTCCACGTCCACCGCATCGGCCGCAGCGGCCGCGGCGACCAGAAGGGCCTGGCGCTCAGCCTGTGCTCGCCCGAAGAAATGCGCTGGGCCAACCTGATCGAGCAATACCAGGGGTCCCCGCTGGTGTGGGGCGACCTCAAATCGCTGCGTCCCAAGGCCGACCGGCCCCTGCGCGCGCCCATGATCACGCTGAGCATCCAGGGCGGCAAAAAGGACAAGTTGCGTCCGGGCGACCTGCTGGGCGCGCTGACCGGCGACGGCGGCCTGACCTTTGAACAGGTCGGGAAAATCAACATCACCGAATTCACGTCCTACGTTGCGCTGGACCGCCAGATCGCCAAGCAGGCGTTTGCGCGGGTCTCGAACAGCAACATCAAGGGCCGCCGGTTCCGCATGCGGTTCCTGGAAGAATTCTGATGCCGCGGGCGCGGCCCGCCATGGCCGCGCCCGCGCGCAACGCTTGATGGTTTCACTCGGGCTTTGCCATAATGGCGCGCCTGCACGCCGGTAAGCTGCCATTCAGCTTGCCCGCGGGCGCGGAACCAAAGGCAAGCGGCGCGCTCCAAGCAGCGCGCTGTCCCCCTTAACCATCACAAGAGAAACTCACCATGATCAAGTCCGACGACACCGGCAAGCTGATCCTGCGCCTGACCCTCGGTATCCTGATTCTGCTCCACGGCCTGGCCAAACTGACCGGCGGCGGCGTCGGCGGCATCAGCGGCATGCTGTCCTCCCACGGCGTGCCGGGGTTCCTGGCCTACGGCGTCTACGTGGGCGAGATCATCGCTCCCGTCCTGCTGATCATCGGCGTCTACACCCGCCTGGGCGGCCTGATCATCGCCATCAACATGCTCGTCGCGATCCTGCTCGCCCACAGCGGCCAGATCGGCAGCATGACCAACAACGGCGGCTGGGCACTGGAACTGCAAGGCATGTTTCTCTTCACCGGCCTGGCGATCGCCTTCATGGGCGCCGGCCGCTTCAGCCTGGCCGGCAACGGCGGCCGCTGGAACTGAGGCCTGGCCCCGTCCCGCCTGCGGCGCAACGCCGCGGGCGCAACGTCGCCTCCCCGCAGGGACCGCATACAGCGGTCCCTTTTTTTACAGCATTGATACGAACGTCATCGACCGTCACGCCGACGCAAACATCGGTCACGCGAAAGCTGTTTCGGAACGATTACAGTCCCGAACTCGCGGTCGCGGCTGTGGCCTAATCCCCATGAGCGCAATGTAGGCGTGCCTCGCGCCTGGCGCCTGGCGGGAGCCGCAAAATGAAGAAGACTGTGTTGTTGTTGATGGCGATGGCAAGTGCCCTGAGCGGTTGCGTGGTCGTGCCGGCGCGGCCCGCCTACTACCGGCCAACCCCGGTCTATTACACGCCGCACTATTACTACTACCCGGCCCCCCACTATTACTACCGCGGCTATTGATCCGCGGACCCGCTGCGTCAAGGACATCCCCATGAGCCCTTCCCTCCAGATTGCCCGATGGCGGCCGCTGGCCACCGCAGTCCTGCTGGCGGCCAGTGCGGCGGCCAGTGCGCAAACCGTCTACTCCACGCAGCAGGTGGCGGCCCCTTCCGCCTATGAGCCTGTCTACGACGACGCCGACCCGGCCAATGCGAATCTGGCGCTGGTCGATCGCAGTCCGGAACCGCCGCCGCCCCTGCCGGTCTACGTGCAGCCGCCGGCCCCGGCCAATGGCTACCTGTGGGTGCCGGGCTACTGGAGCCGCAACCGCGTCGGCTTTTTCTGGGTGCCCGGCGCCTGGGTCCCGGCGCCGTATCCCGGTGCGCTCTGGACGCCCGGATACTGGGGATTTTCCAACGGCCTCTATCTCTGGAATCCGGGCTACTGGGGCCCGCACGTCGGTTTTTATGGCGGCATCAACTACGGTTTCGGCTACACGGGACTGGGCTATGTCGGTGGCTACTGGAAGCGCGACCGCTTCTACTACAACCGCTCCATCACCAATGTGAACGTCACCCGCGTGACCAACGTCTACAACCGGAACATCGTCATCAACGACGTGGACAACCGGCGCGTCAGCTACCACGGCGGACCTCACGGCATCCGCCGCCAGGCGGACCCGCGCGAGCTGGCCGCGCGCCACGACCGCCATTCCCCGCCGACCGACGTGCAGCGCCGGTATGTGCGCGACGCGGGGCGCGATCGCGGACAGTTCTACGAGCACAACAAGGGCCGCCCGCCACAGGCATATCTGGATCATGCCGACGACGGCAAGCGAGGCCGGCCGGACGGCGGCCGCGATGGGCGGGAAAACGGACGGGACAACGGACGGGACAACGGGCCCGGCAACGGACGGGACAACCGGCCTGGCGGCAACATGTCCGCGCAGGCGGGCCCCGGCTCGCAGCCAGACCCGCGCCCCCGCGATCCCTCGGCGCGCCAGGACCGGCCGCAGCCGGACCGCCAGCAGCAGGACCGCCAGCAACAAGTGCGCGACCAGCAAGCGCGCGACCAGCTGAAAGCCGACCAGCAGCGCCAGCAGCAGGCCCGGGAGCAACAGGCGCGCGGCCAGCAGGCGCGAGAGCGCCAGCAGAACGACGCCCAGGCGCAGCAGCAGATACGCCAGCAACAGGTGCGCGACCAGCAGGCGCGGCAGCAACTGCAACGCGACCAGCAGACCCAGCAAGAACTGCGCGACCGGCGCCAGCAGGAACAACAGGCGCGCCAGCAGCGGGACCGTGACGACCGGCGGCAACAGATGGACCGCGATCGCCAGGCGCATGAGCAGCAGGCCCGCCAGCGGCAGCAGCAGCAGCAGCAGCAGCAGCAGCAGCAGCAGCAGCAGCAGCAGCAGCAGCAGCAGCAGCAGCGCGACCGGCAGGCGCAGCAGGCCCGTCAGCAACAACAGCAGCAACGCGACCAACAGGCGCAGCAGGCCCGCCAGCAACAACAGCAGCAACGCGACCCACCCAAGGGCAACGGCCGCGGCGGGCCCGACCGCGACTGAACTGGACCATCGACCGCCCCGCCGCTACAGTAGGCAACTTGCCGCGCCCCGTGCGCGGCGCCCGAATTTAGGAGAGTCCGATGAAGCGCCTTGCCCCCTGGTTCCTGGTATGCGGCCTGTTGGCCGGCACGTCGGCGCAAGCTGCGCTGACCGTTGGCGCCCCCGCGCCGGACTTCAACGCGCCCGCCTCGCTGGGCGGCAACGAATTCACGTTCAAGCTGAAAGAAGCGCTCAAGCAGGGGCCGGTGGTGCTGTATTTCTTTCCGGCGGCCTTCACGCAAGGCTGCACCATCGAAGCGCACAACTTCGCCGAGGCCACGGACGAATACAAAACGCTGGGCGCCACCGTCCTCGGCGTCTCGACCGACGATATCGCCACGCTCAAGAAGTTTTCCGTCAGCGAGTGCCGCAACAAATTTGCCGTCGCCGCGGACAGCGACGGCAAGATCATGAAGGCGTACGACGCCGTGCACGACAGGCGTCCGGAGTATGCGCAGCGCGTGTCTTATGTGATCTCGCCCGAGGGCAAGATCCTGTATGAATACACGGACATGAGCCCCGAGCAGCACGTCGCCAACACCATGCGGGCATTGCGCGACTGGAAGGCTGGACAGTGAAGCACTAGGCGGCCCATCGCGGGCCGCCCCGCCCGGCCGTCAATTGAACGGCCAGACCGTCGGATGCGTGCCCGGAGGACTGGACGGGCGCGTCCATTGCGCCGGCGTTTCCGAAAAGCGCGCGGCGTGCCGCATGGCGACCAGTTCGCCAAATCCCGACGGCACGGTTTCCATCAGGCCGTCAAAGCCAGGCATCGCACAGCCCAGCCCGCCCTCCACGCGCCCCATACCCCGCAGCCAGTGCGCAGTCTGGGCGAGCGACACACGCACATGCCAGCTCCCGCCCTCGGTCGCCTGCCGCGCCAGCGCCACCTGCGCACCGAACGCCATGAGATAGCCCGAGGCGTGGTCCAGGATCTGCATCGGCATTGGCTTGGGGGCTTCCTGGCCCGCCGCCTGCGCTTCCGCGTGGTTAAACCCCGTGGCCGTCTGCACCAGCGAGTCGAAGCCCCGGCGGTTGGCCCAGGGTCCGGTCGTGCCGTAGGCGGTCAGCGACACGTACACAATGCCGGGGCGGATGCGCGCCGCATCCTGCGGTCCGAAGCCCAGCGCGGACATGCCGCCGGGGCGGTAACCTTGCACGAAAACGTGCGCGCTGCGCAGCAGGTTGCCAAGCGCGATGCGGCCGTCGGCCGTGTCCAGGTCGGCCAGCACCGACAATTTGCCGCGGCTGGTGTCGATGATGTTATCGATATTGGGAAGCTGCGGGCTGTTGACCAGCATGACGTCGGCGCCGTAGGCCGCCAGCGCGCGGCCGCAGACGGGGCCGGCGATGATGCGCGTCAGGTCCAGCACGCGGATGTCCGTGAGCGGACGGGCGTCGTGCGCGTATTTGGGCAAAGGGCGAGGATCAGCCTCGCCGATGCGTTCGATGGTCAGCAGCGGCTGCGCGGCCACGGCCTGGCCTTGGGGATGGCGGTCCCATTCCTCGAAAGAGCGCATCGCCGACACCACCATGCCGGCATCAGCGGCCACCTGTTCGAAGTCCAGCGCCTTCCAGCGGCTCAGCGCGCGCTCCACGGCCTCGCGCGTGGCCCCGTCGCCGGTCGGGCAGCCCAGCAGCGCCAGCGCCCCGTCGCGGTGATGCGCGAAATTGGCATGGATCCGCACCCAGCCCCCATCGCCGCAGCGATAGACGCCGGTGATGGGATCCCAGATATCGGGGGTGACGCCGTTGATCGTGAAGTGGCTGCGGCATTCCTGCGCGGCGTGCAGCATGTCCACGCTGACCTGCTGCCGGGCCCCGCCACGCAGGTGGCGGACCTCTGCGGCGGCCAGCGCGGCGGCCGCCATGCTGGCCTGCGCCGCCGTGCCCACGGCAAAAGAGGAAGGAAGGACGGGGTCGGCGCCCGTCAGAACCACGTGCTCCAGCGATTCGTCCGGCAAGTCGACCGAACGCCAGAGTTTCTGCAAGACATCCCGGGACGTCGTGCCGGCGGGGGTGCGTCCCTTCAGAAAGGACGGGCGGAGGTCCATCAGATTTCCCATAGCGTTTGTCTGCTTTAGTCGTTTTCTGCCATTACATGGCGGGGTCCCCCCCGCGTCAATACGCGCCGCGCGCCAGCGTGTTTCATGGTTTGACGGCAGCGTCCCGGCCCGCCGGCGCCCGAGCGCCCGCTCGCCTCTCCCCCCGTCCATGACGCGGCCCCGCGCGGTGCACTGCAGCACCCGTCACATCTCCTCGTAGTTTTTACATCGTCTTCCAGACGCCGGCCAGCCGGCCCGCCCCGCGGCTCGGATAGAATCGCAGCCTCTGCGGCCCGCCTGGCGAGCCCCCTGCCCCTGGAAACCCCATGAATACGCTGCTATGGCTGCGCACCGACCTGCGCATGCACGACAACGCCGCGCTGGCCGCGGCCGCCGAGGCCGGCACGGTCACCGCGCTTTTCCTGGCCGCGCCGGGCCAATGGCGCCAGCATGGCGACGCGCCGGCGAAGGTGGACTTCTGGCTGCGCAACCTGCGCGAGCTCTCCAAAGATTTGGCGCAGGCCGGCATCCCCCTGCGACTGCTGACCGTGGACGATTGGCGCGCCGCGCCCCGGGCCATAGCCCGGTTCTGCCAGGAACACGCCATCGAGCAGGTCCACGCCAACGCCGAATGGGCGATCAACGAACGCCGCCGCGACGAGGCGGTCGGCGCCGCGCTGGAAGAGATCGGCGTCGAATGGACCTTGCACCACGGCGCAACGCTGCTGCGCCCCGGCACTGTCCTCACCGGCAAGGGCGACTGCTATCGGGTCTACACCCCGTATGCGCGCGCCTGCCGCGAACGCCTGCGCAGCGCGCCGATACGCCCCATTCCGGCCCCGCGCGCCCAGACGCCGCCCCGCTGGAAGGCCGATCCGCTGCCGGACGCGTTTGACGGTTTCGAGCCCCCCGGCGATGCCGTGCGCGCACTCTGGCCCGCCGGCGAATCCGCCGCCGGCGACCGGCTTGCCGCGTTCACCGACGACGCGATCTACGCCTACAAGGACGAACGGGATTTTCCGTCGCTGCCCGCGACGAGCTGCCTGTCGCCCTACCTGGCCGCCGGCGTGCTGTCGCCCGGCCAGGCGCTGCGCGCCGCGCTGGCCGCCAACCAGGGCGAAATCGACAGCGGCAAGGCGGGCGCCGCCACCTGGATCAACGAGCTGCTGTGGCGCGAGTTCTACCAGCACCTGCTGGCCGCCTATCCGTCCTTGTCCATGCACCAGCCCATGAAGCCGGAAACGGCCGCCGTGCCCTGGCGCGACGCGCCCGATGACCTGGCCGCCTGGCAGCAGGGCAAGACCGGCATCCCGATCGTGGACGCGGCCATGCGCCAGTTGCTGGCGCTGGGCTGGATGCACAACCGGCTGCGCATGGTGACGGCCATGTTCCTGTCCAAGAACCTGCTCATCGACTGGCGCCTCGGCGAGGCCTGGTTCATGGCGCATCTGGTGGACGGCGAACTGGCGGCCAACAACGGCGGCTGGCAATGGAGCGCCTCCACGGGCGCCGACGCCGTGCCCTACTTCCGCGTCTTCAATCCCCTGACGCAATCGCGCAGGTTCGATCCGCGCGGCGTCTTCCTGCGCGAGTGGCTGCCGGAGCTGGCCCACCTGGACGACAAGTCGATCCACGATCCCAATCCGATGGAACGCGCGGCCGCCGGCTATCCGGAACCGATCGTCGACCTGGCGCAGAGCCGCCTGCGCGCGCTGGAAGCCTTCGGCAACCTGCCTGCCGCATAAGGCGCGGGACGGCGCGCGACGTCCCGGCGGCTTGACCTACGTCAACGCCGCCCCCGCGCCGGTCCCTGATGATGCCCACGGCCATCACAGGACGAACGACGCATGCGCAACAACCAGCCGGTACACGACACGGAATATCTCCTGCGCGACGATCATTTCCTGATCTCCCGCACCGATTCCCAAGGCCGGATCATCTACGCAAACCCGGCGTTCATCGAGGTCAGCGGGTTCTCGCGCGAGGAGCTGGTCGGCGCGGCGCACAACATCGTGCGCCATCCCGACATGCCGCAGGCGGCCTTCGAGGACCTTTGGCGCACGCTCGGGCGCGGCGAGCCGTGGACGGGCATGGTCAAGAACCGGCGCAAGGACGGGGGATTCTATTGGGTACTGGCCAACGTCACGCCCATCACGGAACGGGGCGTGACGGTCTGCTATGCGTCGGTGCGCGTCAAGCCGTCGCGGGCGCAGGTGCAGGCCGCCGAACAGGCCTATGCGCGGTTGCGCCAGGGCGCGGCCCGCAGCGTCCGGCTGCGAGGCGGACAGGTCCAGCCCACGGGCGTGCGCGCCGCGCTGGCTCGCTGGCGGCCGGAGGGCGTGCGGGCCCGCCTGCTGGCCTGGGCGGCGTTGGCCGCGTCGCTGCTCCTTGGCACCGCCGGCGCGGCGGTGTACGGCATGCGCGACACCCTGACCGCGCAATCGCTGGCCATCGCCACGGCGCTGATCGCGGCGGGCGTCGCCGTGATCCTTGCATCGGGCTGGCATCTGGCGCGATCCATCACCCATCAACTGGCCCACGCCGCCGACTTCACGCGCCAGATCGCGGCTGGCAATCTCAGCACGGCATTGCCGGGCGGCGCGGCCCAGGATGACATCGGCGAATTGGCGTTCTCGCTGGAAATCATGCGCAAAAGCCTCGTCAGCATGGCCCTGGACGTGCATGCCGGCATCGACCACACCTTTAGCGGCGCCCGCGACGCCGCGGACGGCGATGCCAGCCCGTCGGGCCGCAGCGCCGGCCCGGCCGGGCAAGCCCAGCGCGCGCAAGGCGCGCAGTTGAGGCAAGCCATCGACGTGTTCCGCATCGCGGCCCGGCCGCCGCGCGACCTGCCGGTCCCACCGCGCCGCGGCCCTGAAAAGCCCTAGCATGCCGCGCCCCCGCTCCCGCGGGACGCGCCCGGCGCGCGGCCGATCACGCGGCCGATCACGCGCCGGCGGCCGCCTCCTTGTCCAGGCGCTTGATGAACACCTGCAACTCCTTGACCACCTGCTGGTCGCCCCGGGCCTGGGCCGCCTGCAGCCCGGATTCCCAGGCGGCGCGCGCGCCCGACTTGTCGCCCAGCCCCAAACACGCCTTGCCCAGCCACTTCCAGGCCACGGAGTACGTGGGGTCGAACGCCAGCGCCGCGCGCAGATGGACCTCGGCCTTTCCAAACGCGCCCTGCTCCGCGTAGGCCTTGCCCAGCGAAAAGCGCAATAGCATGTTGTCCGTGCCCTTGCCCAGCATCGCCTCCAGGCGCTCGGTCATTCCTTCCATCGTTGGCTCCTTTCAATTCGGGCGGGATCGGCGATAACGCATCATAGGACCGGCGTGGCGGATCCGCGCGAAAGCCCCCACGCCCTGCCCCGGCGCTACACTCGCAAGTCTGCCCCACGCCGGCGCGCCCCGCGCCCGCGCGCCCGACTCCAGGAGCCCGCATGAGCACGATCCATGATTTCTCGCCCCGCGCCATCGACGGCACGGAACAGTCCCTAGGCACCTACCGCGGCCGCGTGCTGCTGGTGGTGAACGTCGCGTCCAAATGCGGATTCACGCCGCAGTACGCGGGCCTGGAGGCGCTGTACCGCGAATTCCACGACGACGGGCTGACCGTGCTGGGCTTTCCGTGCGACCAGTTCGGCCACCAGGAACCCGGCGACGAGGCCGAGATCCGCAACTTCTGCAGCACCCAGTACGACGTCACGTTCCCGATGTTCGCCAAGATCAACGTCAACGGCCCCGATGCCCACCCGCTCTACCAATGGCTCAAGGGCGAAAAGCCCGGCGTCTTCGGCACTGAAGGCATCAAATGGAACTTCACCAAGTTCCTGGTCGGCCGCGACGGGCGCGTCATCAAGCGCTACGCGCCCACCGACACGCCCGCCAGCCTGCGCGACGACATTGCCAAGGCGCTGTCCGCGCCCGTCTAACGCAGCGGCGGCAGCCGCCGGCGCACGGTGTGCGCCTTGACGATGGCAGTATTGGTCTCGGCGTACTCGGTGACGCGTTCGAGAATGCCGTCCAGGTGCGAAATCGACCTGAGCACCATGCGGGCGATGAAGCAATCGTCGCCCGTCACCTTGTCGCATTCCACGAATTCCGGGATCTCCTGGATCAGGCCCTCCACGTGGCGCAACTGCCCGGGCAAGGGCCGGATGCGCACGATGGCCTCCAGCGCATACCCCAGCGCGACCGGATCCACGTCCAGCGTGTAGGCGCGGATTACCCCCGACTCTTCCAGCCGCCGCATGCGATCCGAGACGCTCGGCGCGGACATGCCGACCTGCCGCGCCAGGTCGGCCGTGGTGGTGCGGGCGTTGGCCGACAGCATCTCCACCAGGCGGCGGTCGATGCCGTCCAATACCGGACTTTCATTCTTTAGGTCGTTGTTCATAAATTCCACCCAAAAGAAGGCTGAATAACGAAAGTGCCACGACAACATCATATAAGCAGAAAGAACCGCCTGGGATAATTTCTCCATCGCATTGACGGCCGCACGGCCTTCGGAGAACCATCATGATCCCCTCGACCGAACGCGCCGGCCTGGCGCAGATGGCGGCAGCCATGACCCTGTCGGGCACCCTGGGCGTTTTCGTCCTGGAGTCCGGACAAAGCGCCTGGAACGTCGTCTTCTTCCGCTGTGTGTTCGGCGCGCTGTCGCTGCTGCTGTACTGCTGGGCGCGCGGCCTGCTCAAGCCCGGCCTGTTCACCCCGAAAACCCTGGCCCTGGCGCTGGTCGCGGGCGCGGCCCTGGTCCTGAACTGGGTGCTGCTGTTTTCGGCCTATCGCCTGGCCTCCATCTCGCTGGCCACCGCGGTCTACAACGTGCAGCCGTTCTTCCTGATCGGCTTGGGCGTGCTGTTCCTGGGCGAACGTCCCTCGCGCGGGAAGGTCGCGTGGTCCCTCGTGGCGTTCGCCGGATTGCTGCTGGTGCTGCGCCTGGGCAGTCCCGGCGCGGCGGGCGGCGGCGCCTATCTGTCCGGGCTCATGCTGGGACTGGGAGCGGCCGCGCTCTACGCCGTGACCGCCATCATCGTAAAGCGCCTGAAGGGCATTGCGCCCCAAGTGCTGGCGCTGGTGCAGGTCACGCTGGGCGCCGTGATGCTGCTGCCCATGGCCGACTTCAACGCTTTGCCTGCCCAGCCCGCGCAATGGGGCTGCCTGGTGGCGCTGGGGCTGATCCACACCTGCCTCATGTACATCCTGATGTACTCGGCCATCCAGAAGCTGCCCACCACGTCCACCGCCGCGCTCAGCTTCATCTATCCCGCGGTCGCCATCCTGCTGGACTTCATGGTCTACGGCCACCGGATGGACGCGTTGCAGGTGGCGGGCGTGGCGCTGATCTTCCTGGCCGCCGCGGCCGTCAGCCTGAACTGGAACTGGCGCCTGCCGCGCAGCCCGCGGCCTGGCGCGGTGTAAGGACCCGGACGGGCGCGATGGGCGCAGCGGCGCTGGCGCCCGCGGGCAAACCCGCACCCGATTTCCGGTTATTCAGGCGCGCGTCCGGTCCGCGCCGCTATCATGGCCCTTCCGTCCACGGGCTCCGGTCCGTGGCGCCATGACGAACAGGACCCCTCATGATCGATCTCTACTACTGGACGACCCCCAACGGACACAAGATCACGCTGTTCCTCGAAGAAGCCGGCCTGCCCTACCAGATCCACCCGGTGAACATCGGCCGCGGCGAGCAGTTCAAGCCCGAGTTCCTGGCCATCGCCCCCAACAACCGCATTCCCGCCATCGTGGACCAGGCGCCCGCAGACGGCGGCGAGCCGATTTCGCTGTTCGAATCGGGCGCGATCCTGCTGTATCTGGCCGAGAAGACCGGCAAGTTCCTGCCCGCCGACGTGCGCGGCCGCGCCGAGGTCTCGCAATGGCTGTTCTGGCAGATGGGCGGTCTGGGCCCCATGGCCGGCCAGAACCATCACTTTTCGGCCTACGCGCAAGAGCGCATCCCCTACGCCATCGACCGCTACGTCAAGGAAACCAACCGGCTCTACGGCGTGCTGAACAAGCGTCTGGCCGACCGTGAATTCGTCGCGGGCGATTATTCCATCGCGGACATGGCGGCCTATCCGTGGATCGTGCCGCACGCCAGGCAGGGCCAGGACCTGAACGACTTTCCGCACCTGAAACGCTGGTTCGACGCCATCCGCGCGCGTCCGGCCACGCAGCGCGCCTACGCGCTGGCCGAGACGATCAACACCACCCCGTCCGTCAGCGACGAGGAATCGCGCCGCATCCTGTTCGGCCAGACCGCCCAGCAAGTGGCCCGCTGAAAGGAAGCCGCCATGACCGAACCGCACCGGACCTTTCGCCGCGCGTGCGCGGCGGATCTGCCCGCCATCGTGGCGATGCTGGCCGACGACGCGCTAGGCGCCGCCCGCGAGGACACGTCCGTCCCGCTGAACCCGCGCTACAGTGCCGCATTCGAGGCGATCCAGCAGGATCCCAACCAGTTCCTGGCGGTCGTGGAGCAGGATGCTGAACTGGTGGGCTGTTTGCAGTTATCGTTCATACCCGGCCTGTCGCGGCTGGGCCTGTGGCGCGGCCAGATCGAAAGCGTGCGCATCGCGTCGTCCTACCGCGGCGCGGGCCTGGGCCGCGCCATGTTCGAGTGGGCCATCGACCAATGCCGCCGCCAGGGCTGCGGCCTGGTCCAGCTCACCACCGACCGCGCGCGTCCCGATGCGCGCCGGTTCTATGAAAGCCTGGGCTTCACCGCCAGCCACGACGGCATGAAGCTCAGCCTGTAACGTCTGATTCTGATTTGAATGGAGCGCCCTATGCCTTTGCATGGCGAATACAAAGTCCCCGGCGGCAAACTGGTCGTCGCCGACCTGGAAGTGCGCGACGGCCGTCTGGCCGACGTGCGTATCAGCGGCGACTTCTTCCTTGAACCGCCCGAAGCCCTGGAAGCGATCAACCGCGGCCTGAACGGCATGCCCGCCGACGCCGGCGAACTGGAACTGGCGGTGGCCGTGCAATCGGCCCTGCCGTCCAACGCAGAAATGTTCGGCTTCTCGGCCGAGGCCATCGCCGTGGTGCTGCGGAGGGCGCTTGCATGAGCCGCACCGACTGGAACGACTACGACTGGCAACTGATCCATGAAGGCCCGCAGCCGCCCGCGCTGCACATGGCGCTGGACGCGGTCATCACCGACGAAGTCGGCGCCGGCCAGCGGCCGCCCACGCTGCGCATCTGGGAGTGGTCCGCGCCCGCCGTCGTGATCGGCCGGTTCCAATCCCTGAAAAACGAAGTCGACCCCGATGGCGCGGCGCGCCACGGCATCGAGGTCGTGCGCCGCGTGAGCGGCGGCGGCGCGATGTTCATCGAGCCCGGCAACTCCATCACCTATTCGCTCAGCGCGCCCCAGGCGCTGGTCCACGGCATGAGCTTCCAGGAGTCGTATGCCTTCCTGGACGCGTGGGTGCTGACCGCGTTGCAGGGGCTGGGCATCAAGGCCTGGTACCAGCCGCTCAACGACATCGCCTCGGACATCGGCAAGATCGGCGGCGCCGCCCAGGCCCGCCGCGCGGGCGCCGTGCTCCACCATGTCACCATGTCCTACGACATCGACGCCGACAAGATGGTCGAGGTCTTGCGCATCGGACGCGAAAAGCTGTCCGACAAGGGCACGACCAGCGCCAAAAAGCGCGTCGATCCCCTGCGCACCCAGACCGGACTGGCGCGCGAGGTCATCATCGACCGCATGGTGGAAACTTTCGCGGGCCTGCATCGTCTGACTCCGGGACAGGTGGGCAGCGACACGCTGGCGCGCGCACAGGCGCAGGCGGACGAAAAGTTCTCCACCGCAGATTGGACGGGTGTGGTGCCCTGACGGCGCCCCGGTTTACGGAGGTATTCGAATGCGTCGCACATTCACGCCGCAAGGCGCGATAAGCGGTCTGATATTGGGCGCGGCCCTGCTGGCCCTGGCCGGCTGCGGCACCACGCCGCCCGCGGACATCACCCTGGCGTCGCCCGGCGCCCATTCCCAGGCCACCCAGGAAAAACTGGGCGACCTGTCCATCGAGCGCATCAAGTGGGCCGCCAGCAAGCCCGGCTGCGAAGGCGACTGCCCGCGCATCGAAATCGACAGCGTGGCGTTTCCCGGCATCCCGAAGCTGACCGCCCTGGTGGACCACGTGCTGGCCTACATGACCGGCACCGACGCGAACCGCCGCGGCCCCTACGACACGTTGTCGGAATACACGCAGTACTTCTGGTCCACCGCGCGCCCCCGCGACGCGACCTACTTCAAGGCCAGCGTGAAGGACACGGTAGGCGACATCGTCTCCATCGAACTGCACACCGAACAGTTCCTGACCGGCGCCGCCCATGGCATCCCGGCCACGCAGTACCTGAACTGGGAACGCAGCCGCGGCCGCGTGATGAGCCTGGACGAAGCCCTGATCCCGGGCCGCCGCGCCGAATATGTAGCCGCCCTGCAGCGCGCCCACGCGAAATGGCTGGCGGCGAACCCCGACGCCAAGCGCGACCCGGCGGCCTACAACAAGATGTGGCCCTTCCAGGAAAGCGACAACTTCGCGCTCACGCGCGACGGCATCGTGGTCAAGTACGACGCGTATTCCATTGCGCCGTATTCGCACGGCGAGCCTGAACTGGCGATTTCGTATCAGGACCTGCGGGGGATTTTGAAGCCGGAGCTGGTGCCGGCGTCCTGAGGCATGGGGTAAGTGCGACGGCGCAAAAAAGGAATCGCTCTTGCGAGCGATTCCTTTTTTGTCTCTCTCCGCCTCCTCGGCATTGCCCCCCGTGGGCGCAATACCGATTCAGTCCTTACGGATACAACCCGCGCACCTGGCGCGCCTGCAGGATGCGCGTGCAAGCCACGATGAACGCGGCAGTGCGCAGCGTCACCTTGTGCTCGCGCGACACCTGCGCCACCGACGCGTAAGCTTCGCGCATGAGGCGTTCGAGGCGCTGGTTGATTTCCTCTTCGCTCCAGAAGAAGCTGGAGAAATCCTGCACCCATTCAAAGTAGCTGACCGTCACGCCGCCGGCGTTGGCCAGCACGTCCGGCACGACATAGACGCCGTTCTCGGCCAGGATGTCGTCCGCTTCGGGGGTGGTCGGGCCGTTGGCGCCTTCGACCACGATCTTGGCGCGGACCTTGGCAGCGTTGTCGACCGTGATCTGGCTTTCCAGGGCCGCCGGGATCAGGAATTCGGTTTCCAGCGTCCAGAACTCGTTCTTGTCCAGCGCCTGGCCGCCCGAGAAACCGCCCACGCCGCCGGTCTGCGACACGTGCGACAGCAGCTTGTGCACGTCCAGGCCGGCCGGATTGTGCACGGTGCCGGTGTGATCCTGCGCGGCGATGACCTTGGCGCCGGCTTCATGGAACAGGCGGGCGGCGGTGCCGCCCACGTTGCCGAAGCCCTGCACGACGACGCGCGCGCCGGCGACGTCGATGTTCTGGTCGCGGGCGGCTTCGCACGCCACGACGAACACGCCGCGGCCGGTGGCTTCGACGCGGCCCAGGCTGCCGCCCAGCGCGATCGGCTTGCCGGTGACCACGCCGGTGGCGGTGGCGCCTTCGTTCATGGAGTACGTGTCCATCATCCAGGCCATGGTCTGGGCGTTGGTGTTCACGTCAGGCGCGGGGATGTCCTTGGAGGGTCCGATGATGACGCCGATCTCGCTGGTGTAGCGGCGCGTCATGCGTTCGAGTTCCGACTGGGAGAGCTTGCGCGGATCGACGCGGATGCCGCCCTTGGCGCCGCCGTACGGCAGGTTGACCGCGGCGTTCTTGACCGACATCCAGGCAGCCAGCGCCATCACTTCGGAGAGCGTGACGTCCTGGTGGAAGCGCACGCCGCCCTTGCCCGGGCCGCGCGACACGTTGTGCTGCACGCGATATCCCTCGAAGTGGGCGATGGTGCCGTTGTCCAGTTCGATCGGCACGTCGACGATCAGCGAGCGCTTCGGACGCTTCAGCGTCTCGACCCACCGGCTCAGGGAACCGAGGTACGGCGTGACCCGGTCGACTTGTTGCAGGTAATTACCCCAGGGGCCGAGGTCGTCGGCATTCAGATAAGACGGCAAGGCATGGGTGGGAGTGTGAGACATGAGCATGCTCTCCTGACAAAGTTGCGCCATTTTATCCACGAAACCCATAGCGTCCCCATTTAAAGTTTAAATATTTTTAATAGGGACGTATAGCTGTTGCGGATACCGAACGGGTCGCAGGCGGGCCCGGAAGCTGCACCTATCCTAAGCCGCGATGGCGCCCCCGTCCAGCCTGCGCGCGCCGGCGCCAGACGGCAAAAGGGGCGGCCTCGTGAAGAGAACCGCCCCAGAATCCCCTGCCCGCGCGGTTGCGCGCAACATCAGGCCCCGAGCCCAAGCGGCGCACCGGTGTCTGACACCCGCCTGCCCCAATGCGGCCAGGGTGTCAGACGCCGAGTTGAATCACGCCGCCATCAGTTGCCACGCCAGACGCGCTGCCGCGCGCGCGCCATGGCCGTCAATGTCGAACTTGGGGTTGAACTCCGCCATGTCGGCCAGGCGGAGCTTGCCGCTGGCCTTGACGCGCAACACGATCTCCTCGACCACGGACATCGGCACGCCATACGGCGCGGGCGCGGAAACGCCCGGCATCACGCCGGCGGGCAGCACATCCAGGTCGATCGTCAGGTACACGTGTTGCGCCTTGGCCAGCAGCACGTCCACATCGGCGAGCCGCGAGGCCAGGTGACGCTCCTGCATCTCCCGGTCTTCGATCCATACGGCCCCGATCTCGGCCGCGCGGGCGTAAAGCGCCGGCGTATTGGCCAGGCGCGAGACGCCCAGGCAGGCGTACTGCACGTCGCGCCCGCGCGCCTCGCTGTCCCGCGCGATCTGGTCGAACGGCGTGCCGGAGCTGCCCGGACGTCCCGTGCGCAGATCGAAGTGCGCGTCCAGGTTCAGGACCAGCACGGCGCCGGCATCGCCGCGCGCATCCAGCCAACGGGCCAGGCCCTGGAAACTGCCCCACGCGATCTCATGGCCGCCGCCCAGCACGACCGGTCGCGCGCCTTGCCCCATCAGTTCGGCAATTCGCAGGCCCAGGCGCTCCTGGGCCGCTTCCAGCTTGTCGCCGTGGCAGTCGATGTCGCCCGCATCCAGCAGGCGCGTCAGGCCGTGCGCGGGCAGCCCCGCCAGGTACTTGCGGATACCCGCCGGACCTGCGGCCGCGCCGACCCGGCCCTGGTTGCGGGCCACGCCGGCGTCGCACGCAAAGCCCAGCAGCACGGCCTCGCCCATGTCGGCCTGCCCTGCTTCGGCTTGGACGATGTGCGCCAGACGGCGGGTGTCGCCCTGCTCGGCGCTGTCGTCGCGCGCTTTCCACAGGCTCATATCGAGTGTCGACGCGCTCATGCCGCCGCCCCCGGACCCGCGCTCAGGACCGCCTGCAGGAACTCGCGGGTGCGCGCTTCGCGCGGCGCGCTGAAGATCACGTCCGGCGAACCGGACTCCAGGATGACGCCGCCGTCCATCACGGCCACGACGTCGGCCACGTCGCGGGCAAAGCCCATTTCGTGGGTGACGACCATCATGGTCATGCCTTCGCGGGCGAGCAGCTTCATGACCTGCAGCACTTCGCCCACCAGCTCCGGGTCCAGCGCCGAGGTCGGCTCGTCAAACAGCATGACCTGCGGCTGCATGGCCAGCGCGCGCGCAATGGCCACGCGCTGCTTCTGCCCGCCCGACAGGCTGGCCGGCATGGCCGACACCTTCTGCGACAGGCCGACCTTGTCGAGCAGGTCGGCGGCCAGCGCGTTGGCTTGCTCGCGCCCCAGGCCGAGCAGCTTGCGCGGCCCGACGGTCACGTTATCCAGCACCGACAGGTGCGGGAACAGGTTGAAGCCCTGGAACACCATGCCCACCTGCGTGCGCAACTGGTTCAGTTCGGCTTCCGGCAACATCGCGCCGTTGTCCTGCAGCGTCTGGCCGCAGATTTCCACGGTGCCGCGCTGGGCCACTTCCAGGCCATTGCAGCAACGCAGCAGCGTGCTCTTGCCCGACCCGCTGGGGCCGATCACCACCACCACCTGCGACTGCAGCACATCGAAATCGATGCCGCGCAGGACGGCGTGGTCGCCGTAGGACTTGTGCAGGCCGCGGATGCGGATCATTTCCTGCCCTTCGATGACGAGGCTCATTGCACCATTCCTCCGGCGCGCAGGCGATGCTCGACCTTGCGCAAAATCACCATGGCCACCGTGGTCAGAACCAGATAGATCAAAGCCACCACCAGGTAGGTTTCCAGCGAGCGATATGACACGCTGATGATCTTCTGCCCTTCGTGCATCAGATCGTGAATGGTCAACAGCGACACCAGCGCGGAATTCTTGATCAGCGCGATGAACTCGTTGCCCAGCGGCGGGATCATGCGCACCACGGCCTGCGGCAGGATGATGATGCGCATGGCCTGGCCCGACGACATGCCGAGCGAGCGCGCCGCTTCCGTCTGGCCGCGATCCACCGACTGGATCGCGCCCCGCACGATTTCCGACACGTAGGCGCCGGAATACATGCCCAGGCCCAGCACGCCGCAGGCGAAGGCCGGCAGCGTCACGCCGAACTGGGGCAGTCCGAAGAACCAGATGAAAAGCTGCACCAGCAGCGGCGTGCCGCGAAAGAACAGCAGGTAGGTGCTGCACAGGTGATAGACGACGCGGCGTTGCGGGTTGAGCCGCCCCACGCCCACCAGCAGCCCCATCACGCAGCCCAGCAGCAAGGCGCCGGCAGTCACCTCGATGGTGACCGCCGCGCCCCGCAGCAGCGCGTCGAAGTCGGCGAAGACGGGAGAAAAATCCAGGTTCATTTCGCGGGCGCCTCGAACCACTTGTTCACGATGGTTTGATAGGTGCCATCGGCCTTCAGCTTCTGCAGCGCGGCGTTCAGCTCGCGCGTGAGTTCAGGCTTGTTCTTGGGCACGGCGATGCCGTAGTCCTCGGTGGTCACCTGCTCGCCCAGCACGGTCAGGCCGTTGGTGCTCTGCGCGAACAGCTTGGCGGCGGGCTTGCCCGTCACCGCGGCGTCGGCGCGGCCGATCTGCACCAGGTTGAACATTTCCTGGTTCTTTTCGACTTCCACGCGCTGCACCTTGGGGAAGTGCTCCTTCAGGTAGTTGACGGACTTCGTGCCGACCTGCACCGACACCTTGCGGCCGTCCAGGTCCTTGATGCTCTTGATGGGGCCGTCGGCCTTGGTAAGCACCACCAGGCCGCCCGCGTAGTACGGGTCGGTGAAGTCGACGACCTTGCTGCGCTCGGGCGTGATGTAGATGGCGGACACGGCGATATCGGCGCGGCCGGCCTGCAGGGCCGGAATCAGGCCCTTGAAGTCGATGTCGATCCATTCGATCTTCTTGCCCATCGCGCCGGCCAGCGCTTCGACCAGCTCGATGTCGAAGCCGGTGCGCTTGCCGTCCTTGACGAACTCCATCGGGGGGAAGGTGGCGTCGGTGACGGCGCGGATCGTTTCCTGGGCGTGCGCGGAACCAGCGGCCCAGGCGAGGGTCAGGGTCAGGGCGGCGGAAAGCAGGGTGCGGCGAGTGGTCATGGTGGGTCCTATGCGTGTGGATACGGCGGTGGGTACGGCGATCGTTGAAACCAGGAACGGACTAAGGGGTGCAGCATGTAATTCGGTTAGGCCAAGCTTGCGGCCATGGGGGCCTTCATCAGGGGGCCTTCATCAGGTCGCCTTCAATCGGGCCGAAATGCGGCGGGCGGCCGCGACGGTCATGTCGATCAGGGCGTTCGGGCGTTGCGCGGCGCGGGTGGATGGCGCCATGAGCGTGATCGACGCCACGGCCTGGTTGGCCCGCTGGAAGATCGGTACACTCACCCCCCAGACGCCGGCGTCGACCTCGCTGTCGGTCACGGCGTAGCCCTGGTCGCGGATGGCCTCCAGTTCGCTCGCCAGACGCCCGACATCCACGCCGGCCTCGTTGGCCAGGTAGGCCAGCGCCCCCTGCAGCCGGGCTTGGGGCATGAACGCCAGCAGCGACTTGGCCGAGGCGCCGCGCGCCAGCGGCAGCCCGCGGCCTTTGGTAAACGAGCAGCGCAGCGGATGTTGGCTTTCCACCATGTCCAGGCACACCGCCTGATCCTTGACCGCGACCAGCAGGCCGATGGTTTCGCCGGACGACGCGGCCAGCGCCGCCATATCGGGCTGCGCTTCGTGGATCAGGTACGACGATTGGTCAAAGCCCCACGCCAACTGCACACAGAGCGGGCCGGGGCCGTACTCGCCCTCGTGTTCGGCCACGAATCCCCAGCGCTTGAGCAGCGCGATCTGCCGGTACAGCGTGCTTTGGGCAAGGCCGGTCTCTTCGGCCAGCGCGGCAATGCTGAGCGGGCCGTCGTGACGCGCCAACGTGGCCAGCACATACAGGACGCGATCCGCGCCCGCCCCTACGGACGTTTCCGACATGACAACTCGACTCCCAGCAATATGGCGGCGAGATTATCAATTTATGGTTGACGAGCTTTGATTTTTTCCCACCCGCTGAGAATCGCAAGGGAAAACCCCGAAATCCGGACGCAAAAAAGCCCGCCGAGGCGGGCTGTCGAGGTGCCAGCGGGACGTGCCGGCGAGGTTCAGGGCGCGGCCGGCTTGTCGTAGTCCGACAGCCCCACCCCGGAAACGCCCTTCACGCCGTCCTTGCCCGGCGCCGTCTCGGCCGCCGTTGCGGATGCGGGCGGCGGCGCCTGGTCCGGGGCCGGCACACCGGCCGATTGCGTGGCGCCCGCCTCCTGCGGAGCGCCCTGCGCCGCGGCGCGGCGCTTGCGCTTGGCGTCTTCCTGCTGCTGGATCATCGCCGTCAGCTCGGCCGCAAGCGCTTCCGACTTGCCCGTCGCCGCCCACGCGGCGGCGTCCTGGCCTTTGGTGTCCTGCGTGGTGACGTCGGCCCCGGCCCGCAGCAGCAGTTCGACCATGGGCTTGCGGCCGGACAGCGCCGCCATCATCAGGGGCGTCTCGCCGTTGGGCGCGGGCGCGTTGACCATGGCCTTGTTCGCCAGCAGCAGTCGGGCCATCTCCATCTGCCCCTTGGACGCGGCGTAATGCAGCGGGGTCCACCCCAGCCGGTTGACCTGGGCGCCGCGCGCGATCAGCTTTTTGGCGCGTTCGGTCTGGCCGGCGATGGCCAGGTACATCAGCGGCGTCTCGCCCGCCGGGTTTTCGGCATTGACGTCCGTGCGCTTGTCGGCGGCGAGCACGTCGAAGACTTTCCAGGCGTTGTCCACGACGGCCCGCATGATGGCCGGTTGGCCGTTCTTGTAGCGCACGTTGGGGTCCGAGCCCTGCGCAAGCAGCGCCCGGATGTCGTCGGGGTAATCGTTGGCGACGTAGACCCACCAGTCGCCGGCATTGGCGGCCTGGGCGGCCGGTGCGGCCAGGCCCAAGGCCAGGGCAAGCAGGCCGGCGCGGCCGCATGACAAAAAGGCTTTCTGGGCGGAGGCGAAGCGGATGGCCATGGCAGTCCTAGGGATGCAGGTTCAATGAATCGGGTCGGGCTATTTCTGGATCTTGCTGAACAGCCGGAAGAAATTGTCGGTGGACGCCTGCGCCACCTCGGCCGCCGTGATGCCGCGCAGGTCCGCGATCTTCTCGGCCACGTGGATCACCTTGGACGGATCGTTCAGCTTGCCCCGGTACGGCACGGGCGCAAGGTAGGGCGAATCGGTTTCGATCAGCAGCCGGTCCAGCGGCACCTTGGCCGCCACTTCGTGCACGACCTGCGCGTTCTTGAAGGTCACGATGCCGGACAGCGAGATGTAGAAGTTCTGCTCCAGCGCGGCCTGGGCGATTTCCCAGGTTTCGGTGAAACAGTGCATCACGCCGCCCACCTCGGCCGCTTTCTCTTCGCGCAACATGCGCACGGTGTCCTCGGCGGACGACCGCGTGTGCAGGATGAGCGGCAGGCCGGCATCGCGCGCGGCGCGGATGTGGCGGCGGAAACGCTCGCGCTGCCAGTCCAGCGGCTCGGACAGCCGATAGTAGTCGAGCCCCGTCTCGCCGATGGCCACGACCTTCGGGTGTTCGGCCAGGCGCACCAGTTCTTCGGGCGTCGGGTCCGGCGTGTCTTCGTAGTCGGGATGCACACCGACCGAGGCCCAGAGCCGCGGCTGCGGTTCCACCAGCGCCATCAGGCCGGGCCATTCCGGCATGTTGACGCTGACGACCAGCGCGTGGGTGACCTGGTTGGCGGTCATGCGGTCGAGAATGGCCGGCAGATCGTTCGCCAGCTCGGGAAAGTTCAGGTGACAGTGTGAATCGACGTACATGGTGAGTCTGGTGTGGGGAGCCGTGGCGCTCCGCCCCGATGCCGGGCAAAGCGCCGCCGGATCAAGGGCTTACGCCTGGCAGGATAGCACCACGCGCTGCAGGGTGGCGTGGGCGAAGAGCTTGGCGTTCAAGGGGTGGGTGGCCAGCGCGCGCTGGCGGGTCAGCCAGCGCGCCGCCTCCGCCACGCGGGCGGGGTGCATGCGGGACGCCACCTGCGCCACGCCCGCCGACAGCGACGGAAAGTAGCGCACCGGGGCGCCAGCGCTGGCCAGCATCAGGTCGGTGTACAGCCGTTGCAGGGCATCGATCCATTCGGGCGCGGCCACTTTTTCCAGGGCTTCGGCCAGCGTGCCCACATCGGGGGCCTGCCCCTTGGCCAGCGGGTTGACCAGTTGGACCAGCCAGGCCGGACAGGGGGATTCCCCGGACTGCGCCAGGCGCAGCGCCGCCAGCGGCGCGCCGCCCGCGGCTGCCAGCCATTCGCGCGCCGGCTCCACGTTCTGGTCCCGCAGCCACTGCAGCGCCGTGTCGGCGTCCGGGGCGGGCAGCGGCAGGCGGCGGCAGCGCGACACCAGCGTGGGCAGCAGCCGGTCCGGCGCATCGGCCACCAGCAGGAACACGGTATGGGGCGGCGGCTCCTCCAGCACCTTGAGCAAGGCGTTGGACGACACGACGTTCAAGGCATGGGCCGGATACAGCAGCGCCACGCGCCAGCCGCCCCGGTGCGTCGCGGTGTTGAACCAGGACTCCAGCGAGCGGATCTGGTCGATGCGGATTTCCTTGGAGGGCGCGCGCTTGGCGGCGCCCGTCGCCGGCTCGGCGTCTTCCTGCTGTTCAGCCGCGTCCGCGCCCTCTTCCACGGCCACCGCCTCGGGGCGGATGCGCCGCAGATCGGGATGGTTGCCGCTGGCGAACCAGGCGCACGCCGCGCAGTGGCCGCAGGCGAGCCCGTTTTCAGGCGCCTCGCACAGCAGGCTCGCCGCCGCGGCGACGGCGAAATCCAGCTTGCCGATGCCGGCCAGCCCATGCACCAGCCAGGCATGGGCGAAGCGGTCGCGGTTGCCCAGCCACGCGCGTGCCGTGTCCAGTTGCCAGGGCAGGAACTGGGGCGCGCTCATGCCGCGACGGCCAGCAGCTCGCGCAGGCCGGCTTCGAGGTCGGTGCGGATCTGGGCGATGGAGCGGGTGGAGTCCACCACGCGGATGCGGTCCGGGTCGGCCTTTGCGCGGGCATGATAGGCCTCGCGGGTGCGCTCGAAGAACGCCGCGCCCTCGCGCTCGAAGCGGTCGGGCTCGCGGGCATCGGCCAGCCGCGCCCGGGCGACTTCCAGGGGCACATCAAAAAGCCAGGTGCGGTCCGGGCGGCCCGCCTGCATCCAGTTTTCCAGGACCGCCACGCGCTCGGCCCCGAGGCCGCGGCCGCCGCCCTGGTAGGCGTAGCTCGCATCGGTGTAGCGGTCGCAGACGACCCAGGCGCCACGCGCCAGCGCCGGCTCGATCACCTGGCGGGCGTGCTCGCAGCGGGCGGCAAACATCAGCAAGGTCTCGGTGTCCAGCCCCATCGGATCGTTCAGGACCAGCGTGCGCAGCTTTTCGCCCAGCGGCGTGCCGCCGGGCTCGCGGGTGGACACCACCTCCAGTCCCTGTCCGCGCAGGAAATCGGCGATCCAGGCGGTGTGCGTGCTCTTGCCCGCGCCGTCCACGCCCTCCAGCGTGATGAAGCGTCCGCGTGAGGTCATTGATCTTGTCCTTGTGCTGATTCAGGGGCGGGATCTGCCGCCTCGGCCGGTGCCCCGGCGGGCGCGGGGGCCGGAGCGGGGGTCGACGCCGGCGTGGGCGTCGAGCGCTGGCCGAGGATGTAGCGGGCAACGTTGCGGTTGTGCTCGGACAGGTTGGCCGAGAATTCGCTGGTGCCGTTGCCCCGGGAGACGAAATACAGGAATTTGTGCTGTTCGGGCTGCACGGCCGCCAGCAAGGCCGCCCGGCCCGGCGCCGCGATGGGCGTGGGCGGCAGACCGGGACGCGTGTACGTATTCCAGGGCGTGTCGGTCTGCAGGTCGCGCTTGCGGATGCGGCCCTGGTAGGCCTCGCCCATGCCGTAGATCACGGTGGGATCGGTTTGCAGCAGCATGCCGATCTTGAGCCGGTTGGTGAACACGCCCGACACGCGGCGGCGCTCCGGACCGTGGCCGGTTTCCTTTTCGATAATGGACGCCAGCACCAGCGCCTCGTAGGGCGTGGACACGGCCACGCCGTCCTGGCGCTTATCCCAGGTGTCGTTCAGGATGCGCTGGCCTTCCTGGTAGGCGCGGCGCAGCAGGTCGAAATCGGTGCTGCCGGGCGTGAACACGTAGGTATCCGGGAAGAACAGGCCTTCCGGATGCTTGATGTCCGATCCCAGGCGCGCCAGCAGTTCTTCATCGCTGACCCCGTCCAGCGTCTGCTTGACGTCGGGATTCTCGCGCAGCGCCTGGCGGATCTGGCGGTAGGTCCAGCCTTCCAGGAACGTGATCTGCCGCTGGGTCATGTCGCCGCGCGCCAGGCGCTCGAGCAGCAGCCAGGGCGTGTCGCCATTGATGGCCTGGTAGCCGCCCGCCTTGATCAGCTTGTCGCGTTCGGACAGCCGGGCCATCCACACGAAGCCGGGCTCCCACACCGGCACGCCGGCCGCATTGAGCGCGCGCGCGACGGTGCGAGGACTGCTGCCGGGGTCCACCACGAAGTCGATCTTGTCGGACGCCAGCGTGAGCGGACGGTGCATCCAGGTATAGGCGGCGCCCACCGCGCCGCCCACGGCCAGGACGACGAGAAGCAGGAACCACAGGACGAAATTTCGGAGTCGCATCTTCATAAGTGTCGGAAGTTTAATGGATCGCGGGGCCAAGCCGGGCCACAACGGGGGCCGGATCGCGCGACCCGCCCCTTTACGCGTCGGGGGCATGGCCGGGCCAGCCGGAGAACGCGGCTATCATCAGCACTTTGATGACGCGATAACCCCCGCCGACATGCACGCCTTTTATTCTTCGATTCCTGTCCGCGCCGAAGGTTGCGCGCAATGCGCGCCGCTGCCGGACCTGGCGGTCTTCAGCGCCGCGGGCGCCGATGCGCTCTCCTTCCTGCACGGCCAGTTCACGCAGGACGTCACGGGCCTGCCCGCGGACGCCGCCCGCCTGGCCGGCTACTGCACCGCCAAGGGCCGCCTGCTTGCCACGATGGTGATGTGGCGCGGCACGGACGCCGCGGACGACGCCCCGCAGTTCTACGGCATGGTCCGCCAGGACCTGTCCCAGGCCCTGCTCAAGCGCCTGTCCATGTTCGTGCTGCGCGCCAAGGTCAAGCTGGCGCCCGCGCCGCTGCAGGTAGCCGGCGTGCAGGCCACGCCGGAACAGGCCGCCGCGCTGGAAGCCGTGGCAGGCGCCCTGCCCCGCGCCACCTGGCAGCGCGCGGATCTGCCGTCCGGCACCTGGATCGTCGCGCCGTCGGCCGACGACCGCCTGCGCTGGTGGTGGATCGCCTCCGACGCGCAGCTGGAACAGTCCGCCGCGCTGGTCCCGGCCCTGGGGCTGGCGTCCGCCGCGTCCTGGCAGGCGGCCGAACTGGCCGCCGGCATACCCTGGATCGCGGCCGCCACGCAGGATGTCTTCATTCCCCAAACGGTCAACCTGGACCTGATCCAGGGCGTCAGCTTCACCAAGGGCTGTTATCCGGGGCAGGAAGTCGTCGCGCGCAGCCACTACCGCGGCACGGTCAAGCGGCGCATGGCCTTCGGCACGGTCGCCGACGCCACCCTGCAGGGACCGGCGCTGACGGGCGTGGATGTGTTCGACGCGGCGCAGCCCGGCGAGGCCATCGGCCGCGTCGTACAGGCCGCGAGCGACCAGGGCGTGGTGTCGGTGCTGTTCGAAACCACCCTGGCCGCGCTGCCCGACGGCGACCTGCGCCTGGCCAGCGTGGACGGCCCGCGCATCGCCACGGCGCCGCTGCCGTACTCGATCCAGCCCTGACCCGGCTGGGCCTGCACGCCCGGCATCAGACCGCGTGCAGGCCGTGCGGTGTCAGACCGCCACCCCGAACAGCGCCCCCACGCCCGCCGTCACGGCCATCGCCGCGGCGCCCAGCACGGTGACGCGCAGCGCGGCCGGCGCGATGGGCGCGCCCCCGGCCTTCGCGGCCATGGCGCCCAGCGATGCCAGGCAACAGACGGACGCGCCGATGACCCAGCCGATGAGATGCGGTCCGGGCGAGACGACCGCCACGGCCAGCGGCACGGCGGCGCCCGCCGCGAACGACGCCGCGGAGGCCAGTGCCGCCTGAACCGGCTGCGCGCGGTTGTGCAGGGAAATGCCCAGCTCGTCGCGGGCATGCGCGTCCAGCGCGTCATGGCTGGTGAGCTGGCGCGCCACCTGCTCGGCCAGTTCGCGCGTCAGTCCCCGCGACACATAGATATCGACCAGTTCGGCGAGTTCTTCGCCGGAATTGCGACGCAGCGAACGCTGCTCCAGCCGCAGGTCGGCGGCCTCGGTATCGGCCTGGCTGCGCACCGAGACATATTCGCCCGCCGCCATCGACAGTGCGCCGGCCACCAGGCCGGCCAGTCCCGAGGTGAGAATGGCCCCGTGCGTAGCCTGGGCCGCCGCGACGCCGGTGATGAGGCTGGCCGTCGAAACGATGCCGTCGTTCGCGCCCAGGACCGCAGCGCGCAGCCAGTTGCTGCGAAAAATCCGATGATGTTCTTTTGCTGGCATTGCCGGAAAACCCATGCGACGCGCGACAGGCGCACGGCGCGCCGGGCACAGGACCCGGACGCGCCGCGCGCGAAGTTCATCGCGGCGTCACGCGCACCGCGGTGAGCAAGCCTATCACGCACAGCGTGGCTTGTTCACCGTCGTAGGCATGCATCTCCACCTGGCAGACCGAAAGACGCTTGCCGGGCTTGACCACGCGCCCCGTGGCAAGGAACCGGTCGCCCTTGGCGGGGGCCAGGAAGTTCATCTTGAACTCCGAGGTCAGCACGTCCTCGCCCGGCCCGAACAGCGTGAACGCGGCATAGCCGCCGGCGCTGTCGGCAATGGTGGTGGAAATGCCCGCGTGCAAAAAGCCGTTCTGCTGGCAGAGGTCGGCCCGGTAAGGCAGGACGATGTCCACCCTGCCCGGCTCGACCGCGTCCAGCCGGGCGCCCAGCAGCGCCATGATGCTTTGCTGGCCGAAACTGGCCTGGACCCGCGCGGCCGGATCCACGGATGTCTGCAGGTCGGGCACGTCAGTCCTGCTCGCGCTTGACCAGGTTGACGATGCTGGAAAAATCCAGCTTGCCGGAACCGCCCGCGCTGTGCAGCGAATACAGGTTGCGCGCCAGTTCGCCCAGCGGGATCGACGCGCGCGCCGACAGCGCGGCCTCGGCGGCCAGGCCCAGGTCCTTGAGCATCAGGTCCACGCCGAAACCGCCCGCGTAGCCCTTGGAGGCCGGCGCGTGTTCCATGACACCCGGCCAGGGGTTGTAGAGCTCGGTCGCCCAGTTGCGGCCCGAGCTCTTGGCGATGATGTCCGACAGCACCTTGGGATCCAGTCCGTTGGCCACGCCCAGCGCCAGCGCCTCGGACGTGCCGGCCATCAGGATGCCGAGCAGCATGTTGTTGCAGATCTTGGCCACCTGGCCGGCGCCCGCCGGGCCCGCGTGGAAGATGTTCTTGCCCATCTTCTCCAGCACGGGACGGGCGCGCTCCAACGACGCTGCGGCACCCCCCACGATGAAGGTCAGCGTACCCGCGGCCGCGCCGCCCGTGCCGCCCGAGACCGGGGCGTCGATCATGGCGATGCCGCGCACCTCGGCGGCCTGGGCCACCTTGCGCGCCGAGTCCGGCGCGATGGTGCTGCATTCGATCACCAGCGCGCTGGACGCGATCTTGCCCAGCAGATCCTGGTCCAGGTACAGGCCCTCGACGTGCTTGCTGGCCGGCAGCATCGAGATCACGACCTCGGCGCCTTCCACCGCCTCGGACGCCGAGGCCGCCGCGGTGGCGCCGGCGTCGGTCAGCAGCTTGATGGCCGCCGGAACCAGGTCGAAGACCTTCAGGCTGTGGCCGGCCTTGACCAGATTCAATGCCATGGGCGCGCCCATGTTGCCCAAACCGATAAACGCGATGCTGCTCATGATGTCTTGTCTCCTGTTGCTATTGCTGTAGGTATGGATTCATCGTGATCTGCGTGGCGCCGGGGCCGGCCGAGGGACCGGCCGAGGGATCAGCGCCCTTCCTGTCCCAGGTCGGCAAGCGGATGCGGCTCGCCCTGGGGCCAGGGTTCCTCAAAGAATTTCTGCACCCAGGCGTCGGTAGCCATGTCGATCACGGCCGGATTCCAGCGCGGGTTCTTGTCCTTGTCGACCAGCAGCGCGCGGATGCCCTCGGCAAAATCGCCATGCGCGGTGCAGGCCAGCGCGGCGATGTACTCGACGCGGAACACATCGTCCAGCGAACGCAGCCGCGTGCGCTGCTGCAGCGCAAAGGCCAGCCGCACCGATCCCGGCGAGCCCGCGAGCATGGTCTTGGCCGCGCGCGACAGCCACGGGTCTTCGTGGTCCTTGAGGAACGACAGCTCCTCGTAGATGTCGTCCAGGCGGTTGCCGTTGCACAGATTGTTGATCACGAACGAGTGCTGGCGCAGCGGCCCGGCTTCGAGCGGCGTGGGCGGCTCCAGCGCGGCCAGCGCGCGGCGCAGCAACCCGTCGTTGATGGACCGCGGCGGGATGGCGTCTTCGGCCGCGCCGCTGGCCTGTCCGGCCCACGGCTGCTCTTGCAGCGAGGACAGCAACGCCGGCCAGTCCGCGCTGTTCAGGCGGAAATCGGCAAGGCCGGCGAAGAACGCATCGGACGTGTTCAATTGCGCGCCGGTGAGCGCCAGGAACACGCCGCTGCGGCCCGGCATGCGATTGAGCAGCCAGCTTCCGCCCACGTCCGGGAAGAGCCCGATCGACACCTCGGGCATGGCCAGGCGCGAGGTCTCGCTGACGACGCGATGGCTGGCGCCCATCATCAGGCCGATGCCGCCGCCCATGACGATGCCGTGGCCCCAGCACAGCACGGGCTTGGGATAGGTGTGGATGCGGTAATCCAGCCGGTATTCATGCTCGAAGAAGCGGCGCGCGTAGGTGTTGCTCCAGCTCGGCTTGCCCGCGTTCTCGGTCATGCTGCGGTACAGGCCGTGCAGATCGCCGCCCGCGCAGAACGCCTTGTCGCCCGCCCCTTGCAGCACGACGAGCGCAACACCGGGATCGCGAGCCCATGCGTCCAGACGGTCCGCCAGGAGATCGACCATCTCCAGCGACAGGCCGTTGAGCGTCTGCGGCGCGTTCAGCGTCGCAATGCCGAAACGCATTCCATTGGCGGCGGATCTTTCTTCGAACAACACCGGTGCATTCATCTTATGTCGGCTCCTTTTTCCAACAATTGGCGGGCAATGATCACGCGCATGATCTCGTTGGTGCCCTCCAGAATCTGATGAACGCGAGTATCGCGCACCAGACGCTCCAAGGGATAGTCTTTAAGGTAACCATAGCCGCCATGGATCTGTTGCGCGTCCAGGCAGATCTGAAAGCCCATGTCGGTGGCGAAACGCTTGGCCATCGCGCAATACGTGGACGCGTCGGGCGCGCCGGCGTCCAGCTTGCAGGCGGCCAGCCGCACCATCTGGCGCGAGGCCACGAGATGCGTGGCCATGTCCGCCAGCTTGAATTGCAGGGCCTGGAACTCCGCCAACCGGCGATTGAACTGGCGGCGCTCGTCCATGTAGCGGCGGGCGGCGTCCAGCGCGCCTTGCGCGGCGCCGACCGAGCAGGTGCCGATATTGATGCGGCCGCCGTCCAGGCCCTTCATGGCGATCTTGAAGCCCTCGCCCTCCTGGCCCAACATGTTGGCGGCCGGCACGCGCACATTCTCGAAGGTGATCGGACGCGTGGACTGGCTGTTCCAGCCCATCTTCTCTTCCTTGCGGCCGTAGCCGATGCCCTCGCTGTCCGCTGGAATGGCGAACGCGCTGATGCCGCCGGCGCCTTCGCCTCCGGTGCGCGCCATCACCACCAGCAGGTCGGTGTCGCCGCCGCCGGAAATGAAGGCCTTCGCGCCATTGATGACGTAGTCGTCACCGTCGCGTTGCGCACGCGTGGACAACGATGCCGCGTCGGAGCCCGCGCCGGGTTCGGTCAGGCAGTAGGAAGCCAGCTTTTCGCCGCTGGCCAGCAAGGGTCCCCAGGCTTCGCGCAGCGCCGGCTGGCCCCACTTGCCGACCATCCAGGTCGCCATGTTGTGGATGGTCAGGAACGCCGTGGTGGACGGGTCCACCGCTGCCATTTCCTCGAACACCAGCGTGGCGTCCAGGCGCGGCAGGCCCAGGCCGCCGATGTCCTCGCTGGCGTAGATGGCGCAAAAGCCCATCTCGCCCGCCCGGGCGAAGGCCTCGCGCGGAAAAATGCCCTCGGCGTCCCAGCGCGCGGCGTGGGGGGCCAGTTCGCCCTCGGCGTAATCACGCGCGGCCTGCGCGAACGCGCGCTGCTCGTCGGTCAGTTCCAAGTCCACGGCCTGTCTCCTGTTGTAGTCAGTATTGTCGGGTGGCGTTGCTGCCGTCTCGTGAACGCCAGCCGGTCGATTTTGACATGACGTTGACGTAAACGTAAGCGGGAAACTGGCTTTATGTTACGCCCGAAGCGGTTGGGCGCTTTGTCGTATTTATGACAATGTGAAGGGGCTATCCGAGGGGCCGGGGCGATGGGCGATCAGGATGGGCGCTCAGGATGCAACGCCTACAACAGCCCGGCCGGGCGCACCCGCCCGTTCTTGGCCGTCTTGGCCCGGCGGTGCTCGGCGCGTCGGCGGCGGGACTCCTTGGGGTCGAAGGTCAGCCCGCGGTAGATTTCCACGCGATCGCCATCGGCCAGACGCGCCGCCGGTTCGGTGGCGCGGCCGAAGATGCCCACGCCCCGCTCCCAAGGCTTGACGACCGGAAACGCCTGCGCAAACCCGCTGGCCGCCAGCGCGTCCTGGACGGTCGCGCCCTCGGGCAGGCGCACGTCGCGCTGCCACGCGTGGCCGGGCAAGGCGTAGCAGACGATGACGCCGATCTGCCCCGCCGCGGACGGCTCATTCGCCATACTTGGCCTGCGCGCGCTTGGTGAACGAATCGATGAAGCTGGTGGCGATGCGGTTGAAGACCGGGCCCACCACCATCTCGAGCGGACGGTTCGAGAACGCGTACTCCATGGTGAAGAGGACCTTGCAGGCGTCTTCGGCCAGCGGCTGGAACACCCAATGCCCGACCAGGCTGGAGAAAGGACCATCCACCAGCTCCAGGTCGATCCGCTCGGGATAGACGTGGGTATTGCGGGTGGTGAAGCGCTGCTTCATCCCTGCGAAGGAAATCAGGACGGAGGCCTGCATGCCGTGTTCGTCGCGGGTCTGCACCTCGGCGCCGCCACACCACGGCATGAACTCGGGGTACTTCTCCACGTCGGCAACCAGGTCGAACATCTGGGCGGCGCTGTAAGGCACCAGGACGGATCGTTGTACTTTGTGCATCGACTATCGCAAATGGCTAGAATGGCAAGATTTTACCGGCACAGTGCGTTGTGGGCCTAACGCCGCCCCAGAACGACCCCTGCAAGAAGGCTTTATGAGCATTATCGACAATCGCAAGGCCACGCACGACTATTTCATCGAAGACCGATACGAGGCCGGCCTCGTCCTGCAAGGCTGGGAAGTGAAGGCGATCCGCGATGGCCGCGTGCAGCTCAAGGAAAGCTACGTCATCGTGCGCGATGGCGAGCTGTACCTGCTTGGCATGCACGTCAGCCCGCTTCCCACGGCGTCCACGCATATCCATCCCGATGCCATGCGCACCCGCAAGCTGCTGCTCAAGGCCGAGGAAATCAGCAAGCTCATCGGCAAGGTCGAGCAGCGCGGCTACACGCTGGTGCCGCTGAACCTGCATTACAAGAACGGGCGCATCAAGCTTGACTTCGCACTGGGCCGCGGCAAGAAGCTGTTCGACAAGCGCGACACGGCGCGCGAGAAGGACTGGGCGCGCGAAAAGGAACGCATCATGAAGCACGACACCCGCGCGCCGCGCCGGGGCAAGGACGACTGATTCAGGCCGCCGCCGGCAGCAGCGGCCGCTCGGCCTCCTGCCCGGCCCCAACGACGCGGTTGCGCCCCGCCGACTTGGCGGCGTAGAGCTTGCGGTCGGCGCGCTCGAAAAGCACCTGCAGATTCTCGCCGGGTATCCAGTCCTCGACCCCGGCGCTGAAGGTGTACGAAATCGTGCTGCCACCATGGGCGCAGGGTGTGCGCCGCACCGAATCGAGCAGGCGCTCCGCCACTTCCAGCACCGCATCGCTGCGCATGTCGGCAAACAGCACGGCGAACTCCTCGCCGCCCACCCTGCCCACATGATCGCCAGTGCGCAGCGTGGCGGTCGCCAGCAGCCCGAAATGGCGCAGCACCGCGTCGCCAGCCGCATGGCCATGCGTATCGTTGATGCGCTTGAAATGGTCGATGTCCAGCAGCAGCAGGGTCAGCGGACGGCGCATGCGCAGCGCCTGCGCGCAATAGCGCTCGGCCTGCAGCCACCATGCCTTGCGCGACATCAGGCCGGTCAGGAAATCGGTGTTGGCCTCCTGTTCCCGGTCAGCCAGCATGCGGTCATGGATGATCATGATGGTGCCCAGCGTCAGGCAAGGCATGATGAGCACACCCAGCGTCAGGAAGGCCACGCCCCACACGGTGGGCTCCAGGAAGGCTGAAACCGTGTCGAACCCGCTCAGGTACACCAGGGCGCGAATCGCGCAGAGCACGGCGGAGATCAGCGTCACCACCCACACGAACCGGTAGCTGTAGCGCGACCGGTGCGTGGGCATGTTGCGCTGGATGACGACGGCCACGGCCAGCATGAACCCCATCTGCAGCAGCGACATGGCCACGATGCGCGGACCGACCTGCCAATCCACATAGGTGTAGACCGCCACCACCGACAGCGCCGCAAGGCAGCCCAGCGTCATGAGGTGCCGCGGCACGGCCAGCCCCAGCAGCCGGCGCACGCCCGCGTAGTACGCGCACAGCGCCAGCGCGATGGCCGCGTTGGGCACCAGGATCGACGCCCACAGCGGGGCCTGGGTGTTCTGCAGCGCAAAACCGGAAAACGCCACCAGCGTCAGCAGGTTGGCGCGTATGGTCTCGCGGATGCCCGCCATGCCGCTGCGCGCCAGGGACCCCAGGACGCAAAGGGAAAGTACCCCCGCCAGCGCTGCTATCAGAAGCAAATTAACGGGAGCGATCATGGGGCGGGCGCCGCGGGGCGCAGTATCAGCTGTTGCGCGTGGACTTCACGATGGTCATGGCGGAGGCGATCATGCCCCCCACGTCGGACAGATTGGCGGGCAGGATCAGCGTATTGCCTTCCTTGGCCACGTTGCCGAAGGCCTCGACGTAACGCTCGGCGACCTTCAGGTTGACGGCCTCCATGCCGCCCGGCTGGCGGACCGCGTCGGCCACCTGCGTGATGGCCTTGGCGGTGGCTTCGGCAATCGCCAGCACCGCCGCGGCCTCGCCCTGCGCCTGGTTGATCTGCGCCTGCTTCTCGCCCTCGGAGCGCGCGATGGCGGCCTCGCGCTCGCCGGTGGCGATATTGATCTGTTCCTGGCGGCGCCCTTCGGACGCGGCGATCAGCGCGCGCTTCTCGCGTTCGGCGGTGATCTGCGCCTGCATCGACCGCAGGATCTCGTTGGGCGGCGTCAGGTCCTTGATTTCATAGCGCAGCACCTTCACGCCCCAGTTCAGCGCCGCCTCGTCCAGCGACGAAACGATGTTGCTGTTGATGGAATCGCGCTCTTCGAACGTGCGGTCCAGTTCCATCTTGCCGATGACCGAGCGCAGGGTGGTCTGGGCAAGCTGGGTGATGGCCGAGATGTAGTTGGACGACCCGTACGACGCGCGCATCGGATCGGTGACCTGGAAGTACAGCACGCCGTCGACCTGGAGCTGCGTGTTGTCGCGCGTGATGCAGACCTGGCTGGGCACGTCCAGCGGGATTTCCTTGAGCGAATGCTTGTAGGCCACGCGCTCGATGAACGGAATCACGAAGCCGGCGCCTGGCGACAGGACTCGGTCGAACTTGCCCAGGCGCTCGACCACCCAGGCATGCTGCTGCGGCACGATGGCGATCGCCTTGATGACGATCAGGATCGCCAGCGCGACGATGACGAGCAGCACGATAGTGGAAGTATCGATCATGATGGAAAGCCTCTTTTCGGGTAAATGCGCTGGCCTGTCCTGCCGCGCGGGCCAGGGTTCAGCGGTGGCCCGCGGCGCGCGCGGGCCGGTCTGCTATGCCGACCCGGCGCTCTTGGGAGTGAGCACCAGGGTCGAACCGCGCAATTCTGTGATGATGTGTTCGCCACCCTGGGGCGCGTGCCCCTCGGCCAGCTCGGCCTGCCAGTGCGCACCCCGGTACCAGATGCGCGTGGTGCGGTTGTCGGACCAGGCCTCGACCATGACGGTCTGGCCGATATCCAGGTTGACGTCGGCATTGCGGGCGGAATCGACTTCGCGCTTTTTCAGCACGCGGGTCTTGCGCAACACCAGCAGCCCCAGCAGCAGCACCACGCCGCAGGCCACCAGCTCCCATTGCAGGCCCGCGTTCAGCCAGGCGGCAATGCCGCCCGCCGCCAATCCCAGCGCGACCAGCAGCAAGTAGAAGGTTCCCGTCGCCAGTTCCCCGATGAGGGCGAGCGCGGCCAATCCCAGCCAGATCCACATAGTCTCAAGATCGCCTGTAAGGATGATTATCTGAGCGGATTGTACGTATTTCCGGGACGGAGCGGGAGGACGCCGCGCGCCCTCGGAAACCATGGCGCTGGATTATGATGTGCGCTGGCGCGCCAGGTCCCGGGACCCGGCGCGCCGCCCACATCCACGAACACGCTTTTATGACCGCCGCAACGCCTTCTGCTCTTCCCGTCCTGATCCTGCACACCGGCGATCCGGACGACACGCTAAAAAGCCAGTTCGGCGGCTATGCCGAACAAATCATGCAGGCCGCCGGCCTGGAGGCCAGCGCCGTCGACATCGTCGCCGTCTACGCGGGCCAGCGCCCGCAGGCGCCCGCCTGCTACCGCGCCGCGCTGATCACCGGATCGCCGGCCATGGTTTCCGACAAGGAGCCCTGGAGCGAAGACACGGCAGCCTGGCTGCGCGAGGCGGTGGCCGCGGACCTGCCCATATTCGGGGTCTGCTATGGCCACCAGTTGCTGGCGCACGCGCTGGGCGGCAAGGTCGGCTACAACCCGGCCGGGCGCGAAGTCGGCACCCAGACTGTCGAACTGATGCCCACCGCGGCGGGCGATCCGCTCATGGCCGGCGTCCCTGCCACCTTCCCCGCCCAGATGCTGCATGCCCAGACCGTGCTGCAGCCGCCGCAAGGCGCGGCCGTGCTGGCGCGATCCGACCTGGACGAGCACCAGATGATCCGCATCGGCCGCAACGTCTTCTCGACCCAGTTCCATCCCGAGTTCGGACCGGATTTCATCCGGGCGCACCTCGAACGCTATGGCCGCCGCTACGCCGCCGAGAACCTCGACGTGCCCGGGCTGACCGCCAACGTGCGCGCCACGCCCGTGGCCGGCGACCTGCTGCGGCGCTTCCTGGAGACCTACGCGCCCGGCGCCTGACGCCCCGACATCCCGCGCAGGACGCCCCCCCCGGGGAACATCGGGGCAGCGCCGCCGGGACGGTCGCAACAAGCGGAGTGCGGCGGCCGGCCACCCTTGAGACGATAGCGCCAAGCGTACCCAATCACGCGCAATGCCAGGAGTCCCCGATGAGCCCCGCCGCCGCCCCCTTGAACAAACAGCACGCTGCCGCCGTGGAACGCGCCTGCCGCGCCCTGGAAGCCGAGCAGCCGCCCGATCTGTCGACGCTGGCCGAACAGGCCGGCATGAGCCGCTTTCATTTCCACCGCGTCTTCAAGGCCGCCACCGGCATCACCCCCAAGGCCTACGCGAACGCCCTGCGCGCCAGCCGCGCGCGCCAGCGCCTGGAAGACAGCGCCAGCGTCACCGACGCCATGTATGACGCCGGCTTCAATTCCAGCGGGCGCTTCTATGAGGCCGCCCCCGCCATCCTGGGCATGACGCCCACCGCCTTTCGCAAAAATGGCGAAGGCGTGGACATCCGGTTCGCGGTTGCGCAGTGTTCGCTCGGCGCCCTGCTGGTCGCGGCCAGCACCACCGGCATCTGCGAGATCGCGCTGGACGAGGACCCGGACCGGCTGGTGAGAAACCTGCAGGACCGCTTCAAGGCCGCCCGCCTCATCGGCGCCGATCCCCGTTTCGAACGCTGGGTCGCCGACGTAGTGGGCTTCGTCGAAGACCCCTCGCGCGGACTGGACCTGCCGCTGGACGTGCGCGGCACGGCGTTCCAGCGCAAGGTCTGGGAGGCCCTGCGCGAGATCCCGCTGGGCGCCACCGCGACCTACGCGCAGGTGGCCGAACGGATCGGCGCGCCCGGCGCCGTGCGCGCCGTGGCCCGCGCCTGCGCGACCAACCACATCGCCCTGGCGATCCCCTGCCACCGGGTGGTCCGCACCGATGGCGGTCTGGCCGGGTATCGATGGGGCATCGACCGCAAGCGCGAACTCATCGCCCGCGAGGCGCTCGCCGCCTGACATGCGTGCGGACCAGGCCGGGCCGCCGCGGCATCCCGCCGCCCCGCACAGCCGAAAAAAAGCCCCGCATCCCAATAGGATGCGGGGCTTTCTATTTCAGGCGGCCGATCAGTGCTTGGCCAGGCGCTGCCAGGTGTCGACAACGGTATCCGGATTCAGCGACATCGACAGGATGCCTTCATCCTTGAGCCATTGCGCGAAGTCCGGGTGGTCGCTGGGGCCCTGGCCGCAGATCCCCACGTACTTCTTGGCGGCCAGGCAGGCCTTGATCGCACGGCGCAGCATGAACTTGACGGCCTCGTCGCGCTCGTCGAAGTCGGCGGCCAGCAGTTCCATGCCCGAATCGCGGTCCAGGCCCAGGGTGAGCTGGGTCATGTCGTTGGAACCGATCGAGAAGCCGTCGAAGTACTGCAGGAACTCGTCGGCCAGGATGGCGTTGGACGGGACTTCGCACATCATGATCAGCTTCAGGCCGTTTTCGCCGCGCGCCAGGCCGTGCTTGGCAAGCAGGTTCACGACCTTTTCGGCCTGGCCCAGCGTGCGGACGAACGGCACCATGATCTCGACGTTGGTCAGGCCCATTTCATCGCGCACCTTCTTGAGGGCTTCGCATTCCATGCGGAAGCACTCGGCGAAGTCCTCGGCGATGTAGCGCGACGCGCCGCGGAAGCCCAGCATGGGGTTCTCTTCCTCGGGCTCGTAGCGCGAGCCGCCGACCAGCTTGCGGTATTCGTTGGACTTGAAGTCCGACATGCGCACGATGACCGGCTTCGGATAGAACGCGGCCGCGATGGTGGCGACGCCTTCGGCCATCTTCTCGACGAAGAAGGCGCGCGGGCTGGCGTGGCCGCGGGCGGCCGATTCCACGGCCTTCTTCAGCTCGCCGTCCACGTTCGGGTAGTCCAGGACCGCCTTCGGGTGGATGCCGATGTTGTTGTTGATGATGAATTCCAGGCGCGCCAGGCCGACGCCGCCGTTGGGGATCTGGGCAAAGTCGAACGCCAGTTGCGGGTTGCCCACGTTCATCATGATCTTCAGATCGATGGCGGGCATTTCGCCGCGGCGCACTTCCTCGACTTCGGTTTCGATCAGGCCGTCATAGATGCGGCCTTCGTCGCCCTCGGCGCACGACACGGTGACAGCCTGGCCTTCCTTCAGCAGGTCGGTCGCGTTGCCGCAACCCACGACAGCCGGAATGCCCAGTTCGCGCGCGATGATCGCCGCGTGGCAGGTGCGGCCGCCGCGGTTCGTCACGATGGCCGACGCGCGCTTCATCACGGGCTCCCAGTTGGGGTCCGTCATGTCGGTGACCAGCACGTCGCCCGGCTGGACCTTGTCCATGTCGGAGATGTCGCCCACCACGCGCACGGGACCCGAACCGATCTTCTGGCCGATCGCGCGGCCGGTGATCAGGACCTGGCCGGTGGCCTTCAGGCGATAGCGCTGCTGCACGTCGTTGGCGCCCTGCTGCGACTTCACCGTTTCGGGACGCGCCTGCAGGATGTAGATCTTGCCGTCGACGCCGTCGCGGCCCCACTCGATGTCCATCGGGCGGCCGTAGTGCTTTTCGATGATGACGGCGTAGCGGGCCAGTTCGTTGACTTCGTCGTCGGTCAGCGAGTAGCGGTTGCGCTCGGACACCGGCACGTCCACCGTGCGCACGGCACGGCCTTCGGGACGCTCGGGATCGAATTCCATCTTGATCAGCTTGGAGCCGATGCGGCGGCCGACGATGGGATAGTGGCCCTGGGCCAGCGTGGGCTTGAAGACGTAGAACTCGTCGGGGTTGACGGCGCCCTGCACGACGGTTTCGCCCAGGCCATAGGACGACGTGATGAAGACCACGTCCTGGAAGCCCGATTCGGTGTCGATGGTGAACATGACGCCGGCGCTGCCCTTGTCGGAACGCACCATGCGCTGGATGCCCGCCGACAGGGCGACATCGGCGTGGGCGTAGCCCTTGTGCACGCGATAGGAGATGGCGCGGTCGTTGTACAGCGACGCGAACACGTGGCGGATCTTGTCCAGCACGTCGTCGATGCCCACGACGTTCAGGAAGGTTTCCTGCTGGCCGGCGAACGAGGCGTCGGGCAGGTCTTCGGCGGTGGCGGACGAGCGCACGGCGAACGAGCCCTTGCCGTCGGCATCGAGCTTGGCGAAGGCGTCGCGGATCTGCTTTTCGAATTCCGGCGAGAACGGCGCTTCGACGATCCATTGGCGGATCTGCGAGCCGGCGGCAGCCAGTTCGCGCACGTCTTCGGGGTTCAGCGTGGTGAGGCGTTCAGCGATCCGCTTGTCCAGGCCCGAGGCCTTCAGGAAATCGCGGAAGGCATCTGCGGTCGTGGCGAAGCCGCCCGGCACGCGGACGCCCGCGCCGGACAGCTGGCTGATCATTTCGCCAAGTGATGCGTTCTTGCCTCCTACCGAGTCCACGTCCGTCATGCGGAGCTGCTCGAACAAAACAACATACGACATTGAAGTCACCTTTTACAATGGAATGAAAGCGAGTTTGGTCAATGCATGAAAAGCGCTGTCTTGGCTGCCGCAGGAAGACTGTTTCCGGGCCTGCGCAGGCACGCTTTCAGACGCTGACCAAACTGGCCTTGGACCGCCCTTGGGGTGACTTATAGGGGCCTGATTGTACTCGGTGGAGTACGTCCGGCCATCCGCCTGGTTGGAATTTTTTACACATGACATCTACCCCTATCGTACGCACGGTATACATCGTTTCCGACAGTACCGGCATCACCGCGGAAACGTTCAGCCAGTCAGTACTTTCGCAGTTCGAGGAGGTCAATTTCAAGCCTATCCGCCTGCCTTTCGTGGACACCCTCGAAAAGGCCGCGGAAGTCGCCATGCGGATCGACCGCAGCGCCCTGGACGCGGGGGTTCCTCCCATTGTCTTCAGCACCCTGGTCAATCCTGAAATCCTGGCCCGCGTTCGCCAGGCGAACGGCGTATTCCTGGATCTTTTCGGCACCTTCGTCAGCCATATCGAGCAGGCGCTGGGCTTGAAATCCAGCCATTCCATCGGCCGCTCGCACATGCAGGCCAACTCCGAAAAATACCGGAACCGGATCGACGCCATCAACTTCAGCCTGGCGCACGACGACGGCCAGTTCGTGAACCAGCTCGACCAGGCCGACGTGATCCTCGTTGGCGTCTCCCGTTGCGGCAAGACGCCCACCAGCCTGTACCTGGCCATGCAATACGCCATCAAGGCGGCCAACTTCCCGCTGACGCCCGACGATTTCGAGCGCGGCACCCTGCCCTCCACCATCGCGCCGCACCGCGGCAAGCTGTTCGGCCTGTCCATCCAGCCCGAACGCCTGGCCGAAGTGCGCAACGAGCGCCGCCCCAACAGCCGCTACGCGCAACTGGAGCAATGCCGCTACGAAGTGGCCGAAGCCGAGCGCATGATGCGCCGGGAAGGCATTTCGTGGCTGTCCAGCACCACCAAGTCGATCGAGGAGATCGCAACCACGGTGCTGCAGGAAGTCGGGCTGGATCGGGGCTGAAAACGACCAGGGCGCGCCCTGGCCTGGCATGCAGGAAATCAGGGGCACAGCATCCGCGCGTTTGCGCAGATCCGCGCCCCAGGCGGAACCCGTTACAGGCCGGGAACCCGTTCGGGCGATGCCGCGCCCCAATAGCGCAAGCGCAGCATCTCGGCTTCGGCGCGCTCGGGCGGATCGACCAATTCCATCGACAGGTTGCCGACCGCGCCCGTGCTGCCCAGCGACTCGGCCGTGACGCGCACATAGCGCGTCTGGCCCGCGTCGAGCCTGAAGCTCACGCCCTCGCCCGTCCAGTACAGGTTGGTCACGACATAGCTGCCGGCCGGCCGATCCACGAAGAAGAAGCTGCCCGGCTTGTTGCGGCCCACCACATCCTGGTTGACGCGCAGTTTCTGCTGGGCGGCCGCCACCGGCGTGGTTTGCTGCTGGTAGAAGTAAATGCGTCCGTTGCCTTGCGCAATCGGCGGAATGCGGCCCTGCAGCGATTGATACTGCGGGCCGGCGCAGCCTGCCAGCGCAACGGCGGTCGCGGCAACCGCCGCCAGTTTCATCAGCCAAGCCTTCATTGACGCATCTCCACAGGCAGCGTGACGGGGCGATTCAAGGGCAAGTAAGCCGATTCGCCCGGCAAGTAAAAGCCGACGAGCTTTCCGGACGACGCCACGACATAGGCTTCGGACTGGCGCCGCGTCTGGATGGTGAACAGCCCGCTGAGCGAGCGATAGGCGTCGCCCTGGGGCAAGGCGCCAACCCGTTGCCATTGCGACCCCGCGGACAGGGTGACAAGGCTGTCATTGGACAATTGGGCGCTGACCATGCGCGACAACTGGATCACGCTTACCGGGTCTGCCGCCGCAACGGGGACCAACGCGACGCGTTGCGTCGGCACGGACATGCACGCTCCCAAGAGCAGCGCGCCCGCACCGGTCATGGCCGCGAGTTTTCCCACACGGACCGCACCCGCCATTTTCTGCACCAACGATGACGCCATGGATACCTCGGCTGGAAATAAGGTGCGTAAGTATATGGGTGCGTCAGAAATCTACAAAACGTGACGGCGCATCAATAGCGCAGCGGCTCGCGCTCCCGCCGTCCGGCGCCCCAGTACCGCAGGTCCGCCAGGGCCTGCTGGGCAGCCTCGGCCGACCCTTCCAACTGCAGAACCTGTTTGCCGCCCTCGATGTCCACCCTGACGTACTGCGTCTGGCCCGCCGCGAGCGGAACGGTGATCGGCGCCTTTTGCTCCTTGCGGTCCGTCGCGGTTGTGACCTCAAGGGTGCCGGCCGACCGGTCCACGAAGAAGAAGTGGCCCATCTTGGATTTGCCGACCCGCGTGCCGTCCACCAGGATCGCGGGGTGCTGGGTCTTGCCGCCGTTGGCGGTCTTGGGCTGGTAGAAGTAGATGCGCCCTTCGCCCGGCTGCAGCGCGGAAATCCGCGCCGACACATCGGCATAACGCGGGCCCGCGCAGCCTGCCAGCAGCGTCGCGGCGCCCAGCGCGGCAATACTCAGTTTGATCCAATTCTTCACGCGTCGCCTCCCAGGTCGAAATGCGCGTGACGCCCGCCTCCACGGCGGCGTCCTGCGCGGACGCGGCAGTATAAGGCGGGTCTGCGGCCCTCAATAGGCGGAAAAGCGGGGAATCCTGAACCAGATCAACCGGCGCGCGGGGCGCTGGCCTGCCTGCGCTGCTCGAACAGGCAGATCGCCGCCGCCGCGCCGACGTTCAGCGACTCCACCGCGCCGGCGTCATGCGGGATGCGGACCTTCAGGGTCGCGGCCGCGAGCAGCGCCGGGGCCACCCCCTGGCCTTCGTGGCCGAACACCCATGCGCACCGCTCGGGAAGCCTGCCCTCGTAGAGGTCACGCGCCCCGTCCAGGGCGGTGGCAACCAGAGGAACGCGCAACCGGGGCAGCAAGGCCTCCAGGTCCACATGCTCGTGGATGGCAAGGGCGAAATGGGCGCCCTGGCCGCTGCGCAGCACCTTCGGGGACCAGGCGGCGGCGGTACCAGTCGCCAGGAACACCCGTTTCACCCCCGCCGCGGCGCACGTGCGCAAGAGCGTGCCCACATTGCCGGGGTCCTGGATGCGGTCAAAAAGCACGCAGGTTTCGTCGACCTGGTCTGGCGGCGCCGGCACAGGCGGCGTCACCACGAAGGCGACGCCCTGCCCGCTTTCCACCGCGGCAAGCGCGTGCATCAGCCGGGCATCCAGCGCCAGGCTGATGCGGTCGGAAACGCCCGCGGCGAGGGCCGCGATGTCGGGGTGGGACAGGCGTTCGACATCGAAGATCGCCTGATCGGGCTCGCCATGGTGCTGCAGCCATGCCTGGCACAGGTGCACGCCGTCCAGCAGCACCGGGGCGCCGCGCTTGCCCGCCGTGCCGGCCAGCTTGGCCAGCGCCTTGACCGCGGGGTTGTCGCGGGAACTGATGTGCTTCATGAGACCAGGCCGAATGCCTTGATGGGCGCAAAGCTGCGCCGGTGTTCGGCGCAAGGGCCGTGTTCGCGCAGCCGTTGCAGGTGCAGCGGCGTGCCGTAGCCCTTGTGCTGATCGAACGCATACTGGGGATACAGCGCATGCAGGCGCAGCAGGTCCGCGTCGCGCGCCGTCTTGGCGAGGATGGACGCGGCCGAGATCGCCGGCACGAGCGCATCGCCCTTGATGACCGTCTGCACAGTGCAGCGCAGCTTGGGCGCCTGGTTGCCGTCCACCAGGGCCAATTGCGGCGCGGTGGCCAGGCCCTGCACGGCGCGCTGCATCGCCAGCAGCGTGGCGCGCAGGATGTTCAGGCTGTCGATCTCCGCGACGGTGGCGCTGGCGATGCACCAGGCCAGCGCCCGCTCCCTGATCTGCTCGGCGAGCGCCTCGCGCCGCAGCGCGGTCAGCGCCTTGGAGTCCGCGAGCCCATCGATGTGCCGCGACGGATCCAGAATGACGGCCGCCGCATAAACCTGGCCGGCGAGCGGACCGCGGCCCGCCTCGTCCACGCCCGCCGTCAGCAAGGCGGGCTGCTCGGGCGCCACGAACAGATCAGGCTGCTCCATCGGCCACCTCCAGGATCGCCTGCGCGGCCAGCGCCGGCGTGTCTCGCAACAGGTCCTGATGCATGGCGGTGAACCGGGACTCCACGCGCGCGATCAGCGCGTCGTCGGTCAATGCCTGCCAGGTCGCTTCGGCCAGTTTATCGGGCGTGGCATCGTCCTGCAAAAGCTCCGGCACGACGAAGTCGCGCAGCAGCACATTGGGCAGCCCCACCCACGGCAGATAGGGGCGCTGCTGACCCGATTTCCAGGACATGATGCGCCGCATCCAGGGCGACAGCACGTACGAAATCACCATGGGACGCTTGAACAGCGCCGTCTCCAGCGTGGCGGTGCCGCTGGCCACGAGCACCGCCGTGGCGGCCTCCATCACGGACCAGGCCACCGGCGCCTTGCGGTCGCCGCCTTCGCCGTGCAGATCGTGGGCAGTGACGCAGCGCAGCCCGGGCACCGGGTACTGAGCCAGGATCTCCAGGAATTCCGCCCGCCGCTGGTCGTTGACCATGGGGACGATGCATTGCAGCGCGGGATCTTTCTTCAGCAATTGCTGCGCGGCCTGCAGGAAACGCGGCGCCAGGAGGCGGATCTCCGACGAGCGGCTGCCGGGCAGGATCGCCAGCACGCGCGCGCCCTGGTCGATGCCCAGGCGTTCCCGGGCCGCGGCACGGTCGGGCTGCATCGGCACCGCGCCGGCCAGCGGATGGCCCACGTAGGTGACAGGGATGCCTTCCTTGCGGTAAATCTCTTCCTCGAACGGAAACAGCACCAGCATGTGCGAGACCGATTCGCGGATTTTGTGGATGCGCTCGTAGCGCCAGGCCCAGATCGAGGGGCCGACGAAATGCACCGTCGGCGTGCCGGCCTGCCGCAGCTGGTGTTCCAGCCGCAGGTTGAAGTCGGGCGCGTCGATGCCGACGAATACGGAGGGGGGCTGGGCGAGCCAGCGACGCTTGACGTCGCGATACGTGGCCAACAGGCTGGGCAGGCGCTTGAGCGCGTCCACGTACCCGAACACCGTCAGCGCATGCATCGGATGCCAGGCTTCGAAGTCGTGGGCCTGCATCTGGGGCCCGCCGATGCCCTCGCAATGGACGCTGCCGTCGCGCGCTTGCAGACCGGCAATGATGCGCCCGGCCAGCAGGTCGCCCGAAGGCTCGCCGGCCACCATGCCGATCCGCGGGCTCATGGGCGGATGATGCCGCGGGACGCGACGTCCAGGAAATCCAGCAGGGTCTGCAGATGCTCGGCGGCTTCGGGGACGGCCTGCTGCCGTTCGCGCAATTCGGCGCGCGCCTCGTCCAGGGGCAGGCCCCGGCGGTAGATGATCTTGTAGGCTTCGCGCAGGGCCGAGATGGCGGCCGGCGTAAAGCCGCGGCGCTTCAGGCCTTCGACGTTGATCCCCACTGGACGGCAGGGGTTGCCCGCGGCCAGCACGAACGGCGGCGTGTCCTGCATGAGCGAACTGTTGCCGCCCGTCATGGTGTGCGCGCCGACCCGGGAAAATTGATGCACGCCGGTCAGGCCGCCGATGATGGCCCAGTCGCCCACATGGACGTGGCCGCCCAGTTGGACCGAGTTCGCCAGGATCGTATGGCTGCCGATGTGGCAATCGTGTGCGACGTGGACATAGGCCATGATCCAGTTGTCGTCGCCCAGCGTGGTCTCGCCGCCATCTTGCGTCGTGCCGGTATTCAGCGTGACGAATTCGCGAACCGTGTTGCGGTCGCCGATCGTCAGGCGGGTGGCTTCGCCCGCGTACTTCTTGTCCTGCGGCATGCCCCCGATGGAGCAATACCGGTAGAAGCGGTTGTCGCGACCGATGGTGGTCACGCCGTCGACCATGCAGTAAGGACCGATCTCGGTACCCGCACCGATGGTCACATCGGGCCCCACCACTGCGAACGGGCCGATGACCGCGGTCGGGTCGATTTTTGCCGCCGGATCGACGACAGCGGTGGGATGGATGTTTCCTGCCATTTACTCTTCCAGGCTGCGAATCGCGCACATCAGCTTGGCCGACGCCACTTCCTGGCCGTCGACCGTCGCGCGTGCTTGATACTTACAGATGCTGCGGCTCAGGCGCTCGGCTTCGACCTCGATGCGCAGTTGATCGCCCGGGACGACGGGGCGGCGGAAGCGCGCGCCGTCGATGCCGACCAGATAATAGGCCGTCTTGGAACCTTCGCACTTGAGCCCGCCGTTTTCATCCGTGAAGGAAAACAGCGCCGAAGCCTGCGCCATGGCTTCAACGATGAGCACGCCCGGCATCACCGGATGGTGAGGAAAGTGACCGGTGAAGAACGGCTCGTTGATCGAGACGTTCTTGATGGCGACGATGGACTTGCCAGGCACCATTTCAACAACACGGTCAATCAGCAGCATCGGGTAGCGATGCGGCAGCCTCTCCATGATCCCCTTGATGTCGAGTTCCATTTTTCTATGCGTTCCTGCGAAATTAAATAATGTGGCGGCGCGCGCGCGCCAGGGCGGCGACAGCGCCCTAGTCCTTTTCCAGCGTGCGCACGCGGCGGCGCAATTGCGCCAACTGTTGTATCACGGCGGCATTGCGCTGCCAGTCGCCGTGCTCCGCATACGGGAAGACCCCGGTATAGCGGCCCGGCTTGGAAATATTGGACGTCACTGCCGTGCCGCCCGAAATGTGTACGTCATCGCCCAGGACCAGGTGGCCCGAGAGCATCGCGGCGCCGCCGATGGTGCAGCGTTCGCCGATGGTGGTTGAACCCGCCACGCCCACGCACGCCGCCATTGCGGTATGCGCGCCGATGCGACAGTTGTGGCCGACCATGATCTGGTTGTCCAGCTTGACGCCGTCCGCCAGCACGGTGTCTTCGAGCGCGCCGCGGTCGACGGTGGTGTTGGCGCCGATCTCGACGTCGTCGCCCAGCGACACGCCGCCGAACTGCGGGATCTTGCCCCAGGCGCCGTTGCCCAGCGAGGGATCGGGCGCGAACCCGAAGCCGTCGGCGCCCAGCACCGCACCGCTGTGCAGAATGACCCGCGCGCCGATCTTCACGCCTTCATAGAGCGTGACGTTGGCATGCAGGCGCCCGTCAGGCCCGATGGACGACCCCGCGCCGATGACGCAACCGGGACCCAGCACCGTGCCGCGGCCGATGCGCGCACCGGACTCGACGACGCAATTGGGGCCGATGCGCACGCCCTCTTCGATGATCGCGTCGGGCGCGACCACGGCGGAGGCATGGGTTTCAGCGGGCATCGCGGGCCTGCGGGCAGTGTCGAACCACTGCGCAATGCGCGCGTAGAGCAGATAGGGATGCTTGCAGACGACCAGCGCGAAAGACGGCCGGTCGCTGCCCTGGGCTTCGAGGGCCTCGGCGACCTCGGGCGAGACGATGACCGCCCCGGCTCCGGTTGCGCCAAGCTGGCTTTGATAGCGGGGATTGGACAGGAACGAGAGTTCCTGGCGGCCGGCCGAAGCCAGGGTTCCGATGCCGCAGACCCGCATGGGGTCTGCGCCGGACACCTCACTGATGCGCCAGTCCATACCCTGGGTATTGGCGGCGCTCAACAGGGCTTCAAGCGTTGGCGCGCGGGCAAGATCCAGTAAAACCGGCATGGCTAGACGGGTATCGCTTACTTGCCCAGGCTCTGGATCACCTTGTCGGTGATGTCGATGCGCGGGTTGACCGTCACCGCGTCCTGGATGATCAGGTCGTAGCTTTCTTGCTCGGCGATGCGCTTGATGGCTTCATTGGCCTTGGACACGATCGTGGAGAACTCTTCGTTGCGGCGGCGGTTGAAGTCCTCCTGGAACTCGCGGCGCTTGCGCTGCAGGTCGGTATCCAGGTTGGCCAGTTCGCGCTGGCGCTTGACGCGGTCGGATTCCGACAGGACGGGTGCGTCCTTGTCGAATTTCTCGGCTTGCGAGCGCAGGCTGTTGTTCAGGCGTTGGAGTTCGTCGTCGCGCTTCTTGAATTCGGCTTCGATCTTGCTTTGCGCAGTCTTGGCCGGACCCGATTCGCGCAGGATGCGTTCGGTATTGACGAAACCGATCTTGGTGCCTTGCGCTTGCGCGGGGATCGCGGCAGCCGAACCGAGAATGAGCGCACCCACCAGGGCAATGGAGCCGCCCAGCTTGCCACGGCGCTTGGCGCCCAGCGTCTTCGATGATTTAAGTGCGAAATCAGACATCATGAAAATCTCACCTTCCAGTAAGGCAAAGCCAAAGTGTGTATTGTGCCACTAAACAGCAAGGACGCCGGGCCGGGAGGCCGCGCCCTTGTTTTCAAGAGTAACGCCTCGCTCAGAATCCGGTTCCGATCTGGAACTGGAAGCTTTGCTTGTCGTCGCCCTGCTTGGCGTTGAGCGGCCGCGCATACGACAGTTGCAGCGGACCCATCGGCGACTGCCACGACAGGCCGATACCCGCCGAGAAACGCCAGCCGCACGGATCCTCGACCTCGGTGTTGTCGCGCCCGCGGGTGCAGCTCAGGCCGCTGCCCGCCGACACCTGACCGGCATCGCTGAAGACGAACCAGCGCAGCGTGCGGTCCTTGGACGCGCCCGGGAACGGCAGGTAAAGCTGGGCGTTGGCCACGATGCGGCGCGTGCCGCCCAGGTAATCGCCCGTCTTGACGTCGCGCGGACCCAGCGACGAGCCTTCGTAGCCGCGGACGGTGCCGATACCGCCGGCGTACACGTTCTTGATGACCGGGTAATCCTTGCTGCCGTAGCTCTGGCCCCAGTCCACCATGCCGTTCAGCGCCAGCGTGTACGAGCCGCCCAGCGGCACGTAGTACTGCTGCTGCGCCGTCAGCATCGTGTATTGCAGATCGATGGTCGACAGGTCGGCCTTCAGGCGGGTGTACGAACCCTTGGTCGGCGCCAGGGCGCTGTCGCGCGTGTCCTTGGACCAGCCGGCGCTGAAGATCACCGCGTTCGTCGAATCGCCGTATTGGTCGACGAAGTTCTCGTAGGCCGCCGGCGAGTTGTCGTACAGGTCGATCTGGTTGCGTTCGAAGTTGCCGCCCAGGAAGATGCGGTCGTACTCCGAGATCGGGATACCGAAGTTCATGCCCAGGCCCATGGCCTTGACGCGGTAGTCGCCGTCGTTGTTGTTCCAGGGCTCGGTCACGCGGTAGTAGGCGGACGTCGTGCGGCTGATGCCATCCTTGGTCCAGTACGGATCGGTGTGCGACAGCACCACGGCGCGGTTCGTCTTGCTGGTATTCAGTTGCAGCGTCAGGTTCGTGCCGCTGCCAAAGACGTTGTCTTCGCTGATGCCGGCCGACAGAATGGCCTTTTCGGACGAGCCGTAGCCCACGCCCAGGTTGATCATGCCGGTGGGCTTTTCCTTCACGTCGACGTTGACGTCGACCTGGTCGGGCGAACCCGGGACCGGGTCGGTCTTGACGTTGACGTCGCTGAAGTAACCCAGGCGGTCGACGCGGTCGCGCGAGGTCTTGATGTCACCGGCGTCGTACCAGGCGGCTTCCTGCTGGCGCATTTCGCGGCGCACGACTTCGTCGCGGGTGCGGGTGTTGCCGCCGATCTGGATGCGGCGCACGTACACGCGGCGGCTGGGATCGACGTAGAAGGTCAGGTCGGCTTCGTGCTTGGCACGGTCGAGCTGCGGGTTCGGGTTGACGTTGGCGAACGCATAGCCCAGTTCACCCAGGTAGTCGGTGATCGCCTTGGCCGAATCGTTGGTCTTGGCGGCCGAGAAGGTCTCGCCCGCCTTGATCTGCACCAGATCGTTGATTTCCTTGTCCAGGCCCAGCAGATTGCCGGCCAGCTTCACGCTGCGCACCTTGTAGGGTTCGCCTTCGTGGATGGTGATCGTGATGCGGATGTCCTGGCGGTCCGGGGAGATCGTGACCTGCGGCGGCTCCACGGAGAATTCCAGGTAACCCTGGTCCAGGTAGAACGAGCGCAGGCGCTCCAGGTCGCCTTCGAGCTTTTCGCGCGAATATTTATCGGTATCGGTATACCAGGTAAGCCAGCCCGGCGTCGTGAGCTTGAATTCGTCGAGCAGGTCGCTTTCGGAAAAGGCCTTGTTGCCGACGAAACGGATTTCCTGGATGCGGGCGACCGAGCCCTCGAACACGTCGAAACTCACGCCGACGCGATTGCGCGGCAGCGGTGTCACGGTGGAGGTCACTTCGACGCCGTATTTGCCCTTGGACAGATACTGCTGCTTGAGTTCGTATTCGGCGCGCTCGAGCATGGAGCGGTCGAAAATGCGGCCCTCGGCAAAACCCACCTGCGCGAGCGACGTGGTAATGGCCTTGGAATCGAATTCGCGCATGCCGTTGAAATTGACGGATGCGATGGTGGGACGTTCCTGCACGACCACGACGACGACATTATCGTCGGTCTGGATCTGAACGTCGGTGAAAAAGCCCGTGCCATACAAACGGCGAATGGCTTCGGTGGCTTCTTCTTCGGTGAATTTTTCACCGACCTTGACGGGGAGATAACCAAAGACGGTGCCGGCGTCGGTTCGTTGGATACCCTCTACGCGGATATCCCGCACGACAAAGGGTTCGAAGGCATGGGCCAGGGCCGGCAACAGCAATGCGGCTACGAGACCCGGCAGTACACCCTTTTTGTGATGAAACATCCGGCGAAAAGACATCCTTGAGTATCCTCGGTCGTGCAAATGGCGGGGGATTTTATGCTAAATCGCGTTCAAGTGAACAAACGCGTGAAATCGTTGAACAGCGCAAGCCCCATGAGGCTTGCCAATATACCTATGCCGGCGCGTTGTCCGATGTCGATCCACTTCGCTGGCGGCGGGCTACCCCGCACGATTTCGACGAGATAGTACAGCAGATGGCCACCATCCAGCATAGGAATGGGAAGCAAATTTAAAACGCCAAGGCTGATGCTGATCAATGCGATATAGGCGATATACGCAACAATTCCGATGCGCGCGGTCTGGCCGGCGTAGTCGGCAATGGTGACCGGACCGCTGACATTGCGCCACGAGACGTCGCCCGTCACCATGCGTCCCATCATGCGCAGCGAGAACCAGGCGGTGTCCCACGTGCGCACCGCGCCGCGCCACAGGCTGTCGAACACGCCATAGCGCACCGTCACCATCGGCACATTGCCGCCAAGCTGCACGCCCAGCCGGCCGATTTCCTGGCCGTTGACGACTTCCGGGCGGGGCGTGACGTTCAGGGTGACATTGGCGCCATCACGCGCGACCGTCAGCGCCAGCGTCTTGCCGGCGTTTTCCTGGATCTGCTTGACCAGCGCGCCGGTATCGGGGGCCGGCTGGCCGTTCACGGCCACGACCTGGTCGCCGGCACGCAGGCCCGCGGCCTGCCCTTCTCCGCCGTCGATCACGGCACGCACCGCCGGCTTGGGCTGGGCCAACCGGATGCCGGCGGCGGCGAGCGGGTCGCCGGCGTCCGGATCCATCGTATTGGGAGGAAGCTGGAGTTCGCGCTGCTGGACCGATCCGGTGGGCGTGCTGACCTCGATGCGGGCGGTGCCGCCCGTGGACATGACGTCCATCAGGCGCCAGCGCGCGTCGGACCACGAGGCGACTTCCTCACCGTCGATGGCGAGGATACGGTCGCCAGCCAGCAGGCCGGCGCGCGCAGCGGGCGTATCGGCGGCCGGCGGCGCAATGACGGCCACCGGCTCTTCGGTACCGGCCATGTTCAGGCCCGCATACAGGAAGACCGCAAGAATCAGGTTGAAAATGGGGCCGGCAGCCACGATGGCGATGCGCTGGCCCACAGGCTTGGTGTTGAAGGCGCCAGCCGCCAGCGCCGGGCTGGCCCCCGGCGGCGCGTCGTCCAGCATCTTGACGTAGCCGCCCAGCGGCAAGGCGGAGACCGCCCACTCGGTGCCGTGGCGGTCGGTGCGGCGCAGGATGACCTTGCCAAACCCCACCGAAAACCGCAGCACCTTCACGCCGCACAGGCGGGCAACCCAATAGTGCCCCAGCTCATGGAAAATGATCAGTGAGCCAAGCGCTACGGCAAAGGCCAGCAGGGTGAAAAGCATGGGGTCGGAATCTAGGAAATCAGAGGCAGGCGCGGCCCGCGATCAGGCCAGTCCGAGGTTGCCCGCGAAGGTGCGCGCCTCGGCGTCAAGAGCAAGTACGTCTTCAAGACTGCTGAGCGTAACAGATGCCTGACGCGCTTGCCACTCGAGGGCGGCTTCGATCACCCGCGGAATCCAGGTATACGCCAGCCGGCCGTCCAGGAATGCGTCGACGGCGACCTCGTTGGCGGCATTGAGCGCCACGCACGCGGCCTGCCCCGCGCGCAGCGCGGCAAACGAATGCGCCAGGCACGGAAACCGGGACAGATCGGGTTTTTCGAAATCCAGCCGGCCATGCCGGGTCAGGTCAAGCGGCCCCACGCCGCTTTCGATGCGATCGGGAAATCCCAGGCCGTAGGCAATGGGCGTGCGCATGTCGGGCTGGCCCAGTTGCGCGAGCACCGAGCCATCGTCGTATTCGACCATGGAGTGCACGACGCTTTGCGGATGCACCACCACCTCGATGCGATCGGCAGGCATGGCGAAGAGCCAGTGCGCCTCGATGACTTCCAGGCCCTTGTTCAGCATGGTGGCCGAATCGACGGAAATCTTGCGGCCCATGCTCCAGTTGGGGTGGGCGCAGGCCTGCGCGGGGGTGATGTCGTGCAGGTCTTCGAGATCGCGGCCGCGGAACGGACCGCCCGAGGCCGTCAGCAGCAGCCGGCGCACGCCCCGGGCGGGATGCTGCGGCGCGGCGGCCCGCCCCTGATGCGGGAGGCACTGGAAGATGGCATTGTGTTCGCTGTCGATGGGCAGCAGTTCGGCCCCGTTGTCACGAATCGCCTGCATGAACAGGGAGCCGGCCGCGACCAGCGCTTCCTTGTTGGCGAGGAGCACGCGCTTGCCCGCGCGCGCGGCGGCCAGCGCGGCAGGGAGTCCGGCGGCGCCGACGATGGCGGCCATCACGGCATCGCACTGCGCGTCGGCGGCGGTGTCCGCAAGCGCCTGCGCGCCCACGCGGATCTCGGGCATGGCCTGCGAGCCCGGCCAGGCCTCGATGAATTTCTGCCGGGCGGCGGCGTCCGGCACCACCACGACCGCGGCCCGGCTGGCCAGCGCCTGTTCGGCCAGGCGCTGCATCCTGCTGTGCGCGGACAGCGCATAAACCGCCAGTCGTTCAGGATGGCGGGCGATCACGTCCAGCGTGCTTTCACCAATCGAACCGGTCGATCCCAGTACGACGACACGTTGAAAAGCCGTCAAAACAAAACTCCAGACAAAAGTAGCGCGAACGGCGCGACGGGAAGAATCGCGTCGATGCGGTCATAGACGCCGCCATGGCCCGGCAGGAGCGTGCTGGAATCCTTGCGGCCCGCGCGGCGCTTGAGCAGCGATTCGAACAGGTCTCCGACGATGGACAGCATGCCGAGCGCCGCGGCGATCGGCAACGCCAGCCAGAAGGACCAGCGTTGCACCAGCGCATGGCCGAACGTGCCGTCCCAGAGACTGGACAAGCCGATCCACACCACCGCGCCCAGAACGCCGGCGATGGCGCCCTCAACCGTCTTGCCCGGGCTGACCCGCGGAGCAAGTTTACGCTTGCCGAAGGCCCGGCCGGCAAAATACGCGGCGATATCGGCCACCCAGACGAGGGCCAGCAAGGACACGACGAACACCGCGCCGCGCGCGATGTACATCTGCGCCAGCACGGCCCAGGCCGCCAGGGCCGCGGGGACCGAAAACACCGACCACGCCAGGCTCGCCGGCGGCGCATCGGAACGGCCGCGCACCACGGCGGCGACGCCCGCAAACAGCCAGACGGCCGACACGGCCGGCACGAGGTAGCGCAGTATCCAGCCAGGATCGCCGGCGCCCGTGCGATCGCCCGCCAGCCACGCGGAAGTCAGCACCAGCATGCCCGCCAGGAGCAGCACGGCGACGCCGATGGAAATCAGGGGGGATGGCGGTTGCGGCAGCGTCAGGCGCAGCCACTCCCAGTTGGCGCAAGCGGCCGCCAGGGCCAGCAGGGCGACGAACCACCAGGGATTGGCGCTCGCCATGGCGGCGGCCAGAATGGCCAACAACACGACGGCGGTAACGATACGCTGGCCCAACATATGACGGTCTCCTCTTGTGCAGCCTGGAAAGACGCGCGTCGCGCTCAGCCTACTTCGCGGCGCTTTCGCTGACTTGAGCGCTGGTGCGGCCAAAGCGGCGCTCGCGCGTGCGGTACCAATCGAAGGCGGCCATGAGCTCGTTGGCGCCAAAGTCCGGCCAGAAGCGGTCCGTGAAGTAGAACTCCGCGTAGGCCATCTGCCAGATCAGGAAATTGGAAATGCGCTGTTCGCCGCCCGTGCGGATGAACAGATCGGGCTCGGGAGCCCATGCCATGGAAAGATGCCTGGAAAGGCGCTCTTCGTCCACCCGCTCGGGTTGCGCCGCCAGCTCGGGCTCGGCCGCCAGCATGGCGCGCGTGGCCTGCAGGATGTCCCAGCGGCCGCCGTAGTTGGCAGCCACCGTCAGGTGGAGGCGATCGTTGTGCGCGGTGCGTTCCTGGGCGGCGTCGATGAGTTCGCGCAAGCGCGGCTCGAAGGCGCTCAGGTCGCCGATGACGTGCAGGCGCACGCCCTGCTCTTCCAGCTTGCCGACCTCGCGCTCCAGGGCCTGCACGAACAGGCGCATCAGCAGGGAGACCTCTTCAGCCGGACGGCGCCAGTTCTCGGAACTGAACGCAAAGAGCGTCAGGTAACGCACGCCGGCGCGTCCGCAGGCCTCGACCACGCGCCGGACCGCCTGCACGCCCTTGGCATGCCCGGCGGTGCGAGGCAGCAGCCGCCTCGTCGCCCAGCGGCCGTTGCCATCCATGATGATGGCGACGTGCTCGGGGATGTCGCGAGTATCGGGGACCGCCTGAGTCGAACTGGTTGCCATTAGTGTGGGGACTGTGCGCGGTGGGCCGGTGAAAGACACGAATACGGGAAAAAACCTGCGCCGTCGTTTCCATCGCTACGTGGAAGTACCGCGAGGCAATGGACAGGACGGCGCATGGGCAGGGAAATCCTGGCGCCAGGACCGCCGGCATCGCCGGAAGCCCTGGGGCGTGCCAGGATTATACGGTCATGATTTCCGCTTCTTTCTGGACGACCATCTTGTCGATGTCCGCCACGGCACGGTCCGTCAGCTTCTGGACGTCGTCCTGGGCGCGGCGCTCGTCGTCCTCGGAGATTTCCTTGTCCTTGACGAGCTTCTTGAGCGATTCGTTGGCCTCGCGGCGCAGGTTGCGCACCGCGATCTTGGCGTCTTCGCCCTCGCTGCGCACGACCTTGGTCAGGTCGCGGCGGCGTTCTTCGGTCAGCGCCGGCATCGGAACGCGGATCGTGTCGCCCATGGAGATGGGGTTCAGCCCCAGGTCCGATTCACGGATCGCCTTTTCGATCGGGCCCGCCATGTGCTTTTCGTACGGCTGCAGGCTGATGGTGCGGGCATCGACCAGGTTCACGTTGGCGACCTGGCCGACCGGCACGGGCGAGCCGTAGTATTCGACCTGCACGTGGTCCAGGATGCCGGTGTGGGCGCGGCCCGTGCGGATCTTGGCCAGGTTGGTCTTGAGCGTATCAAGCGACTTGGCCATTCTGGCCTCGGCGGATTTGCGGATTTCTGCTGCGCTCATGGAATTTCCTTTTCTTTAAACGTGTACCAACGTGCCTTCGTCCTCGCCGCTCACGACTCGCTTGAGCGCGCCGGACTTGTTGATCGAAAACACCTTGATCGGCAGTTTCTGGTCGCGGCACAGCGCGAAGGCGGTGGCGTCCATGACTTCCAGACGGCGGACGATCGCTTCGTCGAAGCTGATCCGCGCATAGCGCGTGGCAGTGGGATCCTTGTTGGGATCCGCGCTGTAGATGCCATCCACCTTGGTGGCCTTCAGCACGATCTCGGCGCCGATTTCGGCGCCGCGCAACGCGGCGGCGGTATCGGTGGTGAAGAAAGGGTTGCCGGTGCCCGCGGCGAAGATGACGACCTTGCCTTCTTCGAGGTAACGCAGCGCCTTCGGCCGGATGTAGGGCTCGACGACCTGATCGATGTTCAGCGCGGATTGTACCCGGGTGTCGATACCCTTGTGCTTGAGCGCGTCCTGCAGCGCAAGCGCGTTCATGATGGTGGCCATCATGCCCATGTAGTCGGCGGTCGCGCGGTCCATGCCCTGCGCACCCGGGGCGACGCCACGGAAGATGTTGCCTCCGCCGATGACGATGGCCAGTTCGACGCCCGCGGCGGCGACCTCGGCGATCTCATCGGTCATACGGACGATGGTGGAGCGATTGATGCCGAATGCATCTTCGCCCATCAGCGCCTCGCCGGAAAGTTTGAGAAGAACCCGTTTGTATGCCCTGCTGCTCATAGGTGATATCCCGAAGAACAATCCGACGAAAGTGTAAGTCAAGAATGGGGTTGCCCCCAGCGCCGCACCCGCCAGGCGGGTCGGCTGCCCCCCGGGCAAACGCCCTCGGGGGTCCATGCGGCGAAAAGGCCGGACTAGAATTTAATCTAGCGCCGGCCTTTAAGCACTACCTAGAGGTCAGGCGGCGCCGGCGGCGGCGGCAGCAACCTCAGCGGCAAAGTCGCTGGTCTTCTTCTCGATACCTTCGCCGACGACGAACAGCACGAACTTGCTGATCGAGGCGCCCTTTTCCTTCAGGTACTGCTCGACCGTGTGCTTGTCGCTCTTGACGAACGGCTGCGACAGCAGGGTCACTTCCTTCAGGTACTTGGCAACCGAGCCTTCCACCATCTTGGCGACGATGTCGGCGGGCTTGCCGGATTCGGCGGCCTTCTGCTCGGCGACCGAACGCTCCGTGGCGATATCGGCGGCGTCCACGCCGTCGGCGTTCAGGGCCTTGGGCTTGGTGGCGGCGATGTGCATGGCCAGGTCCTTGCCCACGTCGTCCGAACCGGTGTATTCAACCAGCACGCCGATCTTGCCGCCGTGCACGTAGCTGGCCAGCGAGTTGGCGGTCTCGATGCGCTCGAAGCGGCGGATCGAGATGTTTTCGCCGATCTTGCCGATCAGGGCGGTGCGGGTCGTTTCGACGGTGCCTTCACCGTACGGCAGCGCGGACAGCGCGGCCACGTCGGCCGGATTCTGCGTGGCGACCAGTTCGGCCAGCTTGTTCACGAAGCCGACGAAGTCGTCGTTCTTGGCGACGAAGTCGGTTTCGCAGTTGATTTCGATGACGGCGCCCTTCTTGGCGTCGGCGGAGATGAACAGACCGATCAGGCCTTCGGCGGTGACGCGGGCAGCGGCCTTGCTGGCCTTGTTGCCCAGCTTGACGCGCAGGATTTCTTCAGCGCGGGCCAGGTCGCCTTCGGCTTCCGTCAGGGCCTTCTTGCATTCCATCATGGGCGCGTCAGTCTTTTCGCGCAGTTCCTTGACCAGGGCAGCGGTAATTTCAGCCATGTTTGCTCCAAATTTTGCTAAGACACGCCCCGGCGGGCCGGGGCTGTGATTTGATTCGATGGGACGCCCGCGCTAGGCGGGCCTGGAAGATGGGAGCCCAGCTTCGCAGCGCCGGCGAGGGCGGAAGCGGTCCGTTTCGGCGCCGCTTCCAGACCTTACCCGCCGGACATGACAACAGGCTTAGGCCTGGTTGTCTTGCACTTCGACGAACTCTTCCTGACCTTCGCCCAGTTCTTCGACCAGACCGTTCAGGTTTTGCTCGCGACCTTCCAGGACGGCGTCGGCGATGCCCTTGGCGTACAGCGCGATGGCCTTGGCCGAGTCGTCGTTGCCGGGGATGACGTAGTCGATGCCTTCGGGCGAGTGGTTGGTATCAACCACGGCGACCACGGGGATGCCCAGGGTCTTGGCTTCGGCGATGGCGATCTTGTGGTAGCCGACGTCGATCACGAACATGGCATCGGGCAGGCCGTTCATGTCCTTGATGCCGCCGATCGACTTGTTCAGCTTGTCCAGTTCGCGTTGGAACAGCAGGCCTTCCTTCTTGATCATGCGCTCGGCGCCGCCTTCGGCGACAACGGCTTCCATGTCCTTCAGGCGCTTGACCGAGGTCTTGACCGTCTTGAAGTTGGTCAGCATGCCGCCGAGCCAGCGGGCGTCGACGTAGGGCATGCCGCAACGGGCGGCTTCGGAAGCGACCAGCTCGCGAGCGGCGCGCTTGGTGCCAACGAACAGGATGTTGCCACCGCGAGCAGCCAGCTGCTTCACGAACTTGGTGGCTTCCTGGTACTTATCAACCGTCTTTTCCAGGTTGATGATGTGAATCTTGTTGCGGTGACCGAAGATGTACTGAGCCATCTTGGGGTTCCAGTAACGGGTCTGGTGACCAAAGTGGACACCCGCTTCCAGCATTTCGCGCATCAAAGACATGTAATTCTCCAAGGGTTGGTTTCTTGCGCCGCACCTGCATCAGCATCTTGCTGACACCCTGGGTGGTGTTGCGCGCGATTTCCCGCCAATGCGGGATGAAAAGATTTTAACCGGGCCGGCCGATCACTGCCGCAATAACTACGACGCTCCAGGCGTACTGCCTGGAACGGCTCGCCTTGGACCTGCTGCGCCTGCTAACTACTACGCTGCCGCGATAAACCCAGACGGCCGCCACCCACAAGACACTTGCATCGCGCCTGCCCGACACTCCAGGAATTTCCTGGAAGTTTCTTCGAGGCGCACCCGGAATTGTTTTGTTGGCGGCGAAATCCAGCTCTTCGCTTGCCTGGCCGCTAGGCCCGCCCGCGCATCAGGCCGCTGTGGCAGTTCTTCAGGAATTTCCCTTTCAGGATGGATTCCAAGAACTTAATCCAGCGCCCATACCGAACCTGCATCGCCGCTCGAAAACACTTCCGGGCTTGCAAGAACGCCGTGCCCAGCCGGCATCGACATCCGCGCCCCCAGCGCATCCAGCCGGATTCCGCATGATGCGCGCCCTGCCCTGGACCCCAACGACCTGCCCGAACTCGCTCCACAACCTTCGCTTGCGGTGAAACTTCAGGGCTTGCCGCTGATCTCAAGTAAGAACCGCGCAAAACCAGGACTCCTGCCGGGTGGCTTTGGACCCGAAGGCCTGCACCCGCCGGGTTTGGCTTTACACCAGCGCATCGTTTGGCTGCTTTGCCGTTTGGCCGCTTTGCCGTGAGGCGTAGCGCCAAATTCCGCTCTGTTGCTCTTGCCGGTAACCCGATTGCTCCCCAAATTTTTAGGGAAGCCTATAATTCTACTATTCTTTCAAGCTGACATTCAAGCGACAGATCGCAAGCTTTCCATGGGCACAATCACCAATCCGGCCGACTTGGCCAAAATGCGCGCCGCCTGCCAGGACGCCGCCAAAGTTCTCGATTTCATCACCCCGCACGTCAAGCCGGGCGTCACCACCGGAGAACTGGACCGGCTCTGCCTCGAGTACCTGACCGACGAGCTGAAGGTGAAGTCCGCCACGGTCGGCTACGCGCCGCCCGGCTATCCGCCCTTTCCCGGCGCCATCTGCACCTCGGTGAACCATCAGGTCTGCCACGGCATCCCGGGCGACAAGGTGCTGAAAAACGGGGACTCATTGAACATCGACGTCACCATCATCAAGGATGGCTGGTTTGGCGACACCAGCCGGATGTACGCGGTGGGCGAACAATCCATCCTGTCCCGGCGCCTCTCCGACATCACGTTCGAGTGCATGTGGAAAGGCATCCAGCAGGTCAAGAACGGCGCCACCCTGGGCGACATCGGCAATGCCATCCAGAAGCACGCCGAGGCCAACGGCTTTTCGGTGGTGCGCGAATTCTGCGGCCACGGCATCGGCCAGCGTTTCCACGAAGACCCGCAGGTCCTGCATTATGGCAAGCCCGGCACGGGCGTGCCGCTGGTAACGGGCATGCTGTTCACCATCGAACCCATGATCAACGCCGGCCGCCGCGAGATCCGCCAACTGGCCGACGGCTGGACCGTCGTCACCCGCGACCACAGCCTGTCTGCCCAATGGGAGCACGCCGTGTGCGTGACCGAGACCGGCTACGAAGTCCTGACCCTGTCGCCCGGCATGCCCCAGCCGCCGGCGTTCATCACCGAACCCATCGTCATTCCCGCCGTCTGAAGCGCCGCTGCCAGCCATGACCGCCGAAATCCTCACCAAGCTGCGCGAACGCATCCAGGAATCCCGGCGGGCTGCGGTTGCGCAATTCCGGGACCATGAACGACCGGACATCCTGCTGACCGAGCTGCGGCGGATCGTCGACGCCGCCCTGCGCGACCTGGTCAAGCACTATCCGCTGCCGATTGGCGCCACGCTGGCGGCCGTCGGCGGCTACGGCCGCGGCGAGCTCTACCCCCATTCCGACGTCGATCTGCTCATCCTGCTGCCGCACGCGCCCACGGCCGAGGACGAAACCGCGATCGAGCAACTGGTGGCTTCGCTGTGGGACCTGGGGCTGGAACCCGGCCACAGCGTGCGCACCATCGAGGACTGCGAGCGCGAGGCCGATGCCGACATCACGGTGGAAACCGCGCTGCTGGAATCGCGCTGGCTGGCCGGCAGCCGGGTGCTGATGCGCAAGTTCGATGCCGCGACCAAGTCGCGGCTGGACCCTCAGGCCTTCTTTCTGGCCAAGCGCGTCGAAATGCAGCAGCGCCACGGGCGCTACCACGACACGCCCTACGCGCTGGAGCCCAATTGCAAGGAATCGCCGGGCGGGCTGCGCGACCTGCAGGTCATCTTGTGGATGGCGCGGGCGGCGGGTTTCGGGAACAACTGGCGGTCGGTGGCGCAGGCGGGCCTGTTGACCTCGTCCGAGGCGCGCGACCTGCGCAAGGCCGAACAGGCCTTCAAGCGCCTGCGCATCGAGCTGCACCTGCTGTCGAACCGGCGCGAGGACCGCGTGCTGTTCGACCTGCAGCCCGCGCTGGCCGAAGTCTATGGCATCCATGCGACCGCTACGCGGCGCGGCAGCGAATTGCTGATGCAGCGCTACTACTGGGCGGCGCGGCTCGTGACCCAGCTGAACGGCATCCTGGTGCAGAACATCGAGGAGCGGCTGTTTCCGCGCCCCGACAGCGACGCGCGCGACATCGACGATGATTTCCGCAACCTGCGGGACCGCCTGGACATCATTCGCGACGACGGCTTCGAGCGCAATCCCACCCTGCTGCTGCGCGCGTTCCTGGTGATGCAGCAGCACCCCGAGCTGACCGGAATGTCGGCCCGCACGCTGCGCGCCATCTGGCATTCGCGCCACCGCATCGACGCGCAGTTCCGCCGCAATCCGGTAAACCGCAGGCTGTTCCTGCAGATCCTGCAGCAGCCGCGCGGCATCGTGCACGAACTGCGGCGCATGACCATGCTGAACATCCTGCCGCGCTACCTGCCGGTGTTCCGCCGCATCGTGGGCCAGATGCAGCATGACCTCTTCCACGCCTATACGGTGGACCAGCACACGCTGGCGGTCGTGCGCAATTTGCGCCGCTTCACCATGCCCGAGCACGCGCAGGAATATCCGCTCGCCAGCCAGCTCATCGCGGGCCTGGACCGGCACTGGCTGCTGTACGTGGCGGCGCTGTTCCACGACATCGCCAAGGGCCGCGGCGGCGACCATTCCGAACTGGGCGCGCGCGACGTGCGCAAGTTCGCGCAGGACCACGGCATGGACCCGGAAGACGCCAAGTTGGTGGAATTCCTGGTGCGCCAGCACCTGTTGATGTCGGCGGTGGCGCAGAAGCGCGACCTGTCCGATCCCGAGGTGATCAAGGAGTTTGCCGCCACCGTCAAGGACGAGCGCCATCTCACTGCCCTGTATCTGCTGACGGTCGCCGACATCCGTGGCACCAGCCCCAAGGTCTGGAACGCCTGGAAGGGCAAGCTGCTGGAAGACCTGTACAAACTGACGCTGGCGGCGCTGGGCGGCGCCCATGCCGACGCCCACACCGTCCTGGCCGAACGCAAGGAAGAAGCGGCGCGGCTGACGCGGCTGGCGGGCCTGCGCGACGACGCGCGCGAAGCCTTCTGGAACCAGCTCGACGTGGCGTATTTCCTGCGCCACGACGCCTCCGACATCGCCTGGCACACGCGCCACCTGTACCACCAGGTCGCGCCCGCGCGGGCTGTCGTCAAGGCCCGGCCCACCGAACAGGGCGAAGGGCTGCAGATCATGGTCTACACCCGCGACGCGCCCGATCTCTTCGTCGCGATCTGCGGCTATTTCGACGCCAAGTCGCTGTCCATCCAGGACGCGCGCATCCACACGACCCGCCATGGCTGGGCGCTGGACAGCTTCATCGTCCTGCTGCCGGAGGGCGCGAGCGACCTGCGGGCCCAGGCCACGCTGGTCGAACACGAGCTGGCCGAACGCCTGAAGGACCCGCAGGCCGCCGCCCAGGCGCAGCCGGCCCGCGGCGGCTGGTATGGGCGCGGCCGCCAGTCGCGTGTCTCGCGCGTGTTTCCGGTCATGCCGCAGGCCGAACTGCAGCCCGACGAACGCAGCACCTCGTGGCGCCTGTCCGTCACCGCGACCGACCGGCCGGGACTGCTGCACGCCCTGGCGCGCGTCTTCGCCCGCCACGCGGTCAACCTGCTCATGGCCAAGATCATGACGCTGGGCGACCGGGTGGAGGACGTGTTCATCGTGGACGGCTCGGCGCTGGCGCGCCCCCGCAGCCAGATGCAGTTCGAACGCGACATCCTGGACGCGCTGTCGGGCGACGACGCCCAGCAGCGCGCCGCCTGAGCCGGCATCGCCAGACCCGGCCCGGAACGCATACAATCCGGGTTTTCGGCCAGGCGATGCTTGCTCCCATGCAGCTCAATGACTATCTGCGCGTTTTCGGTGGCAGCTTTTTCTTCGCGTTGGCCACGCTGCTGCCGTTCCTGAATCCGCCGGCGATCGCCCCCATCTTCCTGTCGCTCACCGAAGGCGCCTCGTCCGCCACGCGCGTCGTGCTGGCCAAGCGGGTCGCCATCAATGTGTGCCTGATGCTGATCGTGGCCATGGTGGCCGGCAACGTGCTGCTGAGCTTCTTCGGCATCTCGCTGTCGATCGTGCGGGTGGGCGGCGGCATGCTGGTGATTGCCAGCGCGTGGCGCCTGGTGAATTCACCGGACGCCGACACGGAACGCGTGGCCCGCATGGCCGAGTCGTTCACCCCCGAGATGGCCAAGGCCCGCGCCTTCTATCCCCTGACCTTTCCGATCAGCTGCGGCCCGGGCTCCATCGCGGCGGCCATCACGGTGGGCGTCTCGCTGCGCGATCAGAACCACGCGCTGAGCCTGGTACGGCTGGGAGGCTCCATTCCGGGCATCGTCGTCGTCTCGCTGACGCTCTACATCTGCCTGCGCTTTGCGGCCCAGATGCTGCATCGCCTGGGCGACAATGGCACGGCGGTCTTCATGCGTCTGTCGGCCTTCATCATGCTGTGCCTGGGGGTGCAGATTTTCTGGGAAGGCGCGCGGGACCTCCTGCTGGGCGTCCTGACCCAGGTGATGCAACCTATTCCGGTTCCGAAGGCCTAAGCATGGCTGGCCGCCGCGCCGGCCCCGTCCAACCCTTACCAACGCAACAATGACCTCTCGTTCCGAACGCCTGCTTCGTCTCGTCGCCCTCTTCTGCTTCGGCGCCGTCGGCATCGCCCTTGTCTCCCAGCACGTCTTTGACATGCCGCCCTGCGCCTGGTGCGTGATGCAGCGCCTGATCTACCTGGTGATCGGCGTCATCGCCCTGGTCGGCGGCTTTGGCGGCGGGCGCGCGCTGACGCGCGTCTGCGGCGTCCTGACCGCGGCGCTGTCGCTGTCCGGCATCGTGGCCGCCTGGTACCAGTACAGCGTCGCCGCGAACATGCTGTCCTGCGACCAGACCTTTGCCGACCGCTTCATGACGGGCATCGGCCTGGAAAGCGCCATCCCGCCGCTCTTCGGCATCTACGCCACCTGCATGGACGCCAAGGTGCCGGTGCTGGGCATCGAATATGCCTTGTGGAGCCTGGCGCTCTTCGTGATCCTGTTCTTCATGGCCTTGCCCGTCGTGTTCCGGCGCGGCCGCGCCTGAGCGCGGTTTCGTCCGCCCGGCCCGTATCGTGCAGACCCTGAAATTCCTGTCTGGCTATCCCGAAGCCCTGCTGGCGCAGGCGCGCAAGCTGCTCGACCAGGACAAGCTGGGCGCCGCCCTGCTCGCCCGATACCCGGGCGGCGCGCATGGGGTGCGCACCGACAAGGCGCTCTACCAGTACGTGACGGAACTGAAGAACGCGCACATGCGCAATGGCGACCAGATCAACAAGGTGGCCTTCGACAGCAAGATCCACGTGATCCAGCACGCGCTGGGCCAGCACACCTATATTTCGCGTGTGCAGGGCGGCAAGCTGAAGGCCAAGCACGAGATCCGGGTGGCGACGCTGTTCAAGCACGTGCCCGCGGAATTCCTGAAGATGATCACGGTGCATGAACTGGCGCACCTGAAGGAAAAAGACCACAACAAGGCCTTCTACAACATGTGCCTGCGCATGGAGCCGCACTACCACCAGTACGAGTTCGACCTGCGCCTGTACCTGACGCACCTGGAGGCCACGCGTACGCCGCTGTGGGAAGCGCCGGGCTAGGCCCTTGCGGCGCCAGTTGCAAAAAGAATGCCGTCCACGAGGGACGGCATTCTTGTCTGGGCGGGACGCCGGCGGCGATCAGGCGTCGTCGGAGGTGTGGCCCATGTTGAAGCGCAGACCGCCCGCGTCTTCGTCCTTGCCGGGCTCGGAGCGCGACTGGCCCAGGCGGGCCAGGTAATCGGGCGTGATGTCGCCCGTGATGTACTGGCCGTCGAAGCAGGAAGCCTCGAAGCGCGTCAGCTTGGGGTTGATGTCGCGGACCGCCTGCTGCATGTCGTGCAGGTCCTGGTAGACCAGGCTGTCGGCGCCGATGGCGCGGGCGATTTCCTCGTCCGTGCGGCCGGTGGCGATCAGTTCGCTCTGCGTGGGCATGTCGATGCCGTACACGTTGGGGAAGCGCACCGGAGGCGCGGCCGAGGCAAAGTACACCTTGTTGGCGCCGGCGGCGCGCGCCATGTCGACGATCTCGCGGCTGGTCGTGCCGCGCACGATGGAGTCATCGACCAGCAGCACATTCTTGCCCTTGAACTCCATGCCGATGGCATTGAGCTTCTGGCGCACCGATTTGCGGCGCACGGCCTGGCCCGGCATGATGAACGTGCGGCCCACATAGCGGTTCTTGATGAGCCCTTCGCGATAGTCCAGGTTCAGGCGCGCGGCAAGCTGCATCGCGGCGGGACGCGAGGAATCGGGAATCGGCATGACGACGTCGATGTCGCCCAGCCGCATGTTGCGCGCGACCTTGTCGGCCAGGTATTCACCCATGCGCAGGCGGGCGTCGTACACCGACACGCCGTCGATCATGGAATCGGGACGAGCGAAGTAGACGTATTCGAAGATGCACGGCACGAGCTGCGGGTTGTCGGCGCACTGGCGGGCGACCAGGCGGCCGTCCAGGTCGATGAACACCGCTTCGCCCGGATCGACGTCGCGCACGAAGGTAAAGCCGCTGCCTTCAAGCGCAACGGATTCCGAGGCAACCATCCACTCCACGCCCTCTTCGGTTTCCTGGCGGCCGATGCACAGCGGACGGATGCCGTTGGGATCGCGGAAGGCGAGCAGGCCGTAGCCGGAAATCTGGGCCACGACGGCGTAAGCGCCGCGCACGCGCTTGTGCAGGGCGGCGACGGCGCGGAACATGGATTCCTCGTCGAGCGACACGCCGCTGGCGGCCGATTGCAGCTCGTGCGCCAGCACATTGAGCAGGACTTCGGAATCGGAATTCGTGTTGATGTGGCGGCGGTCGACCCGGTAGAGCGATTCGCGCAGTTCACGCCAGTTGGTCAGGTTGCCGTTGTGGGACAACATGATGCCGAACGGGGCGTTGACGTAGAAGGGCTGGGCTTCTTCTTCGCTGGCGCTGGAGCCGGCGGTCGGATAGCGGACCTGGCCGACGCCCGACGTGCCGGGCAGCGCGCGCATGTTGCGCGTGCGGAACACGTCGCGCACCAGGCCGTGGGCCTTGTACATATTGAACTGGTTGCCTTGCGACGTCGCAATGCCCGCGGCGTCCTGCCCGCGATGCTGCAACAGCAGCAAGCTGTCATAGAGCAGCTGGTTGACCGGCCCGCGCCCGACGACCCCTACGATTCCACACATGGTGAGATTTCCTGGTTGATTTGAAGCTAATCAATACGGCAGCCACGTCGCCAGGGATGGCGGCAGCCACGTCTTGATATGTTTGATGGCCTCGATGGCCGAATGCGAAAACATGGCGTCCTGCCACCACGGCTCTTGCGGCAGCGGCGTATACCCTGCGGCGGCGACCAGCGCCAGGACGATCAACAGACCACGGGCCAGCCCGAACATTCCCCCGAGGCCGTGATCGGCCGGGCTCAGTCCGGTGCTGCGGATCAGGGCGGCAAGCGTCATATTGACCAACCCCACGCCAAGCAACACGATGATGAACACCGCGGCGTACGAGACGCCCATGCGCAGCACCGTCGTTTCGATATAGGGCTCCAGCCAGGTATAGACCGTGGGGCCCCACCAGATCGCGGCCACGAAGGCCAGCAGATAGGCGACCAGCGACAGCACCTCTTTGAGCAGGCCGCGCACCAGGCCCAGCACACCCGATACCGCCAGGATGGCCAGCACGACGAAGTCGAAGCCGGTCACTATTGGGCGGCGATGAAACCATTGTCATAGCCCAGCGTGCGCAACCGCGCCTGGGCCGCCTGGGCCGCCTCGCGCGAGGGGAATGGCCCCACCCGCAGACGGAACTGCTGCTTGCCGTTGATCGTGGCCTGCTCGACGAATGCGTTCGTGACGCCGGCCTGGTGCAGCTTGCCCCGGCGCGACTGGGCGTCCTCGGACGTGGTGTAGGCGGCGATCTGCAGCACGAAATTGCCTTTGGCGGCGGCCGGCTTGGGCGCGGCCGGCTTGGGCGCGGAGGCCGGCGCGTTGCGGCCTTCGAGCAGCGCCAGCGCGCGGGCGCCATCGTCCGAACGGACTTCGGGCTTGGCCGGCGTGGCCGGTTTGGGCTGTTCGGGTTTGGGTTTGGCCTCGGGCTTGGCGGGCGTGGCCGGCGGCGTCGCGGGCGGGCTGGCCTGCGGCGCGGCGGGCGCGGCGGCCACGGCCGGGGGCACGGATGTCACGGGAGGCGGCGTGGGAACGGCTGCGGGTTCGGTGGGTGCAGCGGCGGGCGACTCCGCGGGCGCTGCCGCCTGCGGTTCGGACACCTGGGGCTGGAACGGCGTATTGCGATCCGGCACCTTGATGGGAATGTTGTCATCCACCGGCGCGGGCTGCGAATCGAGCACCATGGGCAGGATGATGACCGCGGCCAGCACCAGCGCCACGGCGCCCGCAAGCCTGCGCCGCGCACGACCGCGCAACTCGGCGGCCTGGACCTCGCTGGGCACTGCAGCCCGTTTGGAGGCCTGCGCCTGGTCGGCAGGATCTTTGCGTTTGAAAAAGCCCATGGAAGAGAATCCTTGCGGCGCCTTGCGGCATTGCGGCGGCGGGCCGCCCTGATGCCTATGGCCCGATTTGCCTATGCCTTGCGACCCAGAGCCTGCAAAACGGAGGCTACGGTGAGAAACGATCCGAACACCGCGATTCTATCATTCTCCCCTGCCCGTTCGCGCGCCGCGGCAAAGGCCTGGGCGGGATCGGCGTAGGCCTGGATGCCAGGACTTTCGCTGCCGGCAGGAAGCGCGGGAAGCGCCGCGGCCACCTGGTCCGCGAGCGCCTGGCCGGAGGTGCCGCGCGGTCCGGGCAGGCCCGCGCAATACCAATAGTCGACGCGGGAACCCAGCTTGGCGACCACGCCGGCGAGATCCTTGTCGTTCAGCATGCCGAACACTGCATGCGTGTACGGATGAAAGCCCATGTTGTCCAGGTTCTGGGCCAGCACCGCCGCGGCGTGCGGGTTGTGCGCCACGTCCAGAATCACGGTGGGCTGGCCCGGCAGGATCTGGAAGCGGCCAGGCAGCGAGGCCTGCAGCAGCCCCAGGCGCACGGCCTGTTGCTGCACGGGGAGGCGGTCGCGCACGGATTCCAGCGCGGCCAGCGCGGCCGAGGCGTTCAGGAGCTGGTTGGCGCCGCGCAGGGCCGGATAGGCCATCGCGCTGCGGCGCTGCTCGCGCCCGCCGTACGCCCACTGCTGGCGGTCGCCCGAATAGTTGTAGTCGCGGCCGAAGAGCCACAGGTCCGCGCCGATGGCCTCGACGTGGTCCAGCAGCGATTGCGGGGGAACGGGGTCGCTGCAGATGGCGGGACGGCCGCTGCGGTAGATGTGGGCTTTTTCGAAGCCGATCTTTTCGCGCGTGTCGCCCAGCCAGTCGGTGTGATCGAGGTCGACGCTGGTGACGATGGCGCAGTCCGCGTCCACGATGTTCACGGCGTCGAGGCGGCCGCCCAGCCCGACTTCCAGAACCACGGCATCGAGCCGCGACTGCGAGAAGAGGCGCAGAATGGCCAGGGTGGTGAATTCAAAGTAAGTCAGCGACACGTCGCCGCGCGCCGCCTCGACCGCCTGGAACTGGGCGATCAGGTCTGCATCCGAGGCGATCTGGCCATTGACGCGGGCGCGCTCGTTGAAATCGATGAGATGGGGCGAGGTGTACAGCCCGACCTTGTAGCCGGCGGCCAGGAGGATGGCTTCCAGCATGGCACAGGTGGAACCCTTGCCGTTGGTGCCGCCAACCACGAATTTCACGCCCGGCAGCGCCAGCTCCATACGCTGCGCCACCTCGCGCACCCGGTCCAGCCCCATGTCGATCGCGGTGGCGTGAATGGACTCCAGGTACTGCAGCCAGTCGGACAGGGAGGCGGCGGCGTCAGGCGTAGGGGCGGAAGACATGGGGGATTCGCGATGGACCGATAGACAATCAGCCGGCGATTTTAGCAGTCCGCGCCCGGTGTTTTCCCTAATCCCCTAGGGCGCGCCACGTTATCGCGGACCAAAAAAGGCTTGCCCATGTTTTTTTCATACGTGAAAATAAATTCATGTATGAAAAACAATAGGAAGAGACATGACGCAGCAACATACCCCCCGCTGGCTGGTGCGTGAAGGCGACGTGCCCGGCTACCACCCGGCTAACCATACCGGCACCCTGAACCGCCGGCTGATCGGGCCGGACACCGTCGGCGCGCGCGGCGTGGAGGTGCTGCTGGGCGTGATCGACAAGGGCAAGGGCGCGCTGCCGCACGCGCACCCGGGCATCGAACAGGTCTGCTACCTGATCTCGGGCACCGCTCGCGCGCAGGTGCAGGACGAATGGGCCGACATGGGCCCCGGCGACTGCTGCTATTTCCCTCCCGACATTCCCCATGTTTTCACGGTGACGAGCGATGAACCGGCCCGGCTGCTGGTGATCTACACGCCCCCGTACGAAGAATCCCCCGATCGCGTGATCCGGGACTTTCCGGCGCCCCCCTCCGCCGCCTGACGCGGCGCTTTACCGGCAGCGGCCGCAGAGCCGCGCCGCATTCCATAGAACCAGGAGACACACCCATGCAATCCCTACGCCTGCTAGGCGCCGCACTCGTCACGGGCGCGGCCTTGATGGCCGCTGGCCCCGCCCATGCCGCCGATTACCCCACCAAGCCCATCACGCTGGTCGTGCCCTTCCCCGCCGGATCGGGAACGGACGCCGTGGGGCGGATCTTCGGCTCCGAACTGTCGACCATCCTGGGCCAGCAGGTGGTGGTGGAGAACAAGCCGGGCGCCAACGCGACCATCGCGGCCAACTACGTGGCCCGGGCCAAGCCGGACGGCTACACGCTGTTCGTCACGACGAACACCTCGCATTCGGCCGCCCCGTGGCTGATGAAGAACGTGCCTTACGACCCGGTCAAGGATTTCACCCCGATCGCGCGCGGCGGCAACCTGCCTTTCATCCTGGTGGTGAACCCGAAGCGCCCCTGGAAGACCGTGGGCGACCTGGTGGCCGACGCCAAGAAAAATCCGGGCCGCATCACCTACGCCAGCGGCAACAGCACCGGCATCGTCGCGGGCGCCACGCTGGCCAACCGCGCCAAGATCGACATCCTGCACGTGCCGTACAAAGGCACGCCGCAGAGCCTGACGGACGTGGTGGGCGGCCAGGTGGACTTCATGTTCACCGACCTGGCCTCGGGTCTGCCCTTCGTGCAATCGGGTCAGCTACGCGCGCTGGCCGTGTCCACCGCCGAGCGCAGCACCATCGTTCCCGACCTGCCGTCGATGGCCGAAGCGGGCGTGCCGGATTTCGACCTGAACTCCTGGAACGGCTACTTCGGTCCGGCCGGCATGCCGCCGGAGATCGTCGCCAAGCTGAACGCGGCCATCAACCAGATCGTCGCCAATCCCGACGTGAAAAAGCGCCTGGCCGGGCTGGGTTTCGACGCCTTTTCCAGCACGCCCGAGGCCTTTGGCCAGTTCGTGGGCGAACAGCGCGACCTCTGGGGCAAGCTGATTCGCGACGCGGGGATCGAGCAGCAATGATCGACCAGCCCCTGCCCGACACGCCCATCGCCGGGCCGCTTGCCGGCGTGCGCATCCTGGACCTGAGTTCGGTGGTGATGGGGCCGTACGCCACCCAGGTCCTGGCGGACCTGGGCGCGGACGTGATCAAGGTGGAGTCGCCGGCCGGGGACAACATGCGGGCCGTCGGCCCCATGCGCAACCCCGGCATGGGGCACCTCTACCTGCACCTGAACCGCAACAAGCGCTCCATTGTCCTGGACCTGAAGACGCCCGAGGGGCTGGAGGCCTGCCTGAAACTGGCCGAACGCTGCGACGCCGTGCTCTACAACATCCGCCCCCAGGCCATGGCGCGGCTGGGACTGTCGTACGAGGCGGTGGCGGCGCGCAATCCGCGCATTGTCTACGTGGGCGCCTACGGCTTTGGCGAAGCCGGCCCCTACGCCGGCCGCCCCGCCTACGACGACCTGATCCAGGGCCAGACCGGCATCGCCGCCCTGTCGGCGCAGCAGAGCGGCGACGTGCCGCGCTATGCCCCCCTGACCCTGGCCGACCGGGCCGTCGGCCTGCACGTGGGCATCGCGCTGGTGTCCGCCGTGCTGAGCGCGCAGACGCTGGGGCGAGGCCAGCAGGTGGAGATTCCCATGTTCGAGGGCATGGCGCACCTGGTCCTGGGCGATCACCTGGGCGGCGCGACCTTCGAGCCGCCGATGGGGCCCACCGGCTACGCGCGCCTGCTGGCGCCGCACCGCCGGCCGTACGCCACTGCCGACGGCTACATCTGCCTGCTGATCTACAACGACAAGCACTGGCGCAATTTCTTCGACCTGATCGGCCGGCCCGAACTGTCGCGGGACCCGCGCTTCTGCACCCATGGCGCGCGCGCCGCGCACATCAGCGAGGTCTACGCCTTCGTGGCCGAGGTGATCGCCACGCGGCCCAGCCAGGACTGGCTGGACGCCCTGGCGCGGGCGGACATTCCCGCCTCGCAGCTCTACACCATCGACGGCCTGCTGCAGGACGAACATCTGGCCGCCACGGGCTTCATCCACGAAATGGACCACCCCTCGGAAGGCCGCATCCGCACCACCGCCCCGCTCGGGCGCTACGCGGGCACACCGACCTCCATACGCCGCCCCGCCCCGCGGCTGGGCCAGCACAGCCGCGAGGTGCTGGCCGAGGCGGGCTTTGGGCCGGAACAGATCGACGCCATGCTCGCGCGTGGCATTACCCAGGACGGAAACAACGATGGATTTTGAGTTCACCTCCGAGCAATTGGCGCTGCGCGACGCCGTCTCCCGCATCTGCGAGCGCTATCCCGACGAATACTGGCTGGAACGCGATCGCGACGGCGGCTTTCCGCACGCCCTGCACGCCGACCTGGCGCGCGACGGATGGCTGGGGATCGCGATGCCGCAGGAATACGGCGGCGCCGGCCTGGGCATGACCGAGGCCGCGCTGATGATGCAGACCATCTCCGCCTCGGGAGCCGGCTTTGCCGGCGCCTCGGCCGTCCACATGAACATCTTCGGGCTCAATCCGGTGGTGGTGTTCGGCACCGACGAACAGCGCGGCCGCTGGCTGGAACCGCTGATCGCCGGCCGCGAAAAGGCCTGCTTCGCGGTCACCGAGCCCGACGCGGGGCTGGACACGACCAAGCTGAGCACCCGGGCCGTGCGCCAGGGCGACGAATACATCGTGCATGGCCGCAAGATCTGGATCTCCACGGCGCAGGTGGCCAGCAAGATGCTGCTGCTGGCCCGCACCACGCCGCTGTCCGACGTGGAAAAGCCCACGCAGGGCCTGTCGCTGTTCTATACCGATCTGGACCGCGAGAAGATCGAAGTCCGCGAGATCGAGAAAATGGGCCGCAAGGCCGTGGACTCGAACATGCTGTTCATCGACGGCCTGCGGATTCCGGTAGCCGACCGCATCGGCGAGGAAGGCCGCGGTTTCGAGTACATCCTGCACGGCCTGAACCCCGAGCGCATCCTGATCGCAGCCGAGGCGGTGGGCATCGGCCGCGCGGCGCTGGACCGGGCCGTCAAGTACGCCGGCGAGCGGACGGTCTTCGGGCGCCCCATCGGCCAGAACCAGGGCATCCAGCATCCCCTGGCCCAGGCCTGGATGCAACTGGAGGCCGCGGACCTGATGGTGTTCAAGGCGGCCAGCCTGTATGACGCCGGCAAACCCTGCGGCCCGGCCGCGAATGCCGCGAAGTACCTGGCGGCCGAGGCCGGCTACAACGCCTGCCAGACCGCGGTGATGACGCTGGGCGGCATGGGGTACGCCAAGGAGTACCACGTGGAGCGGCTGCTGCGCGAGAGCTTCATCCCGCGCATCGCGCCGGTGAGCCCGCAGCTCATCATGTGCTTCATCGCGGAAAAGGTGCTGGGCCTGCCCAAGTCTTACTGACACTACACACTACATAAATAGGCACTGCCTAAATAGGCACTGCCTGAGAAACCGTAACCGGGCGGCGGGCTGCGGCCCGACGCGCCCGGGGACGGATCAGGCCTGCTGTTCCAGCCCCGTGCAGGCCGCCCGCAGGATGCGGGCATAGGTCTCCTGCTCCGGCTCGATGCGGTAGATGGGGCCGCCCACCGAAATGGCGTAGTGTTCGCCCGACAGCGTGACCGGCCAGGCGATCGCGCCCACGTCCGCGATCGACTCGCCGCTGTTCATGAACCAGCCTCGCTGCCGCGACGCCTCGATATCGGCCAGCAACGCGTCGCGCGTAACGAGCGTGCGCTCGTTGTAGCGCGTCATGGGCAAGGCCGCGAGCATGGCGTCCCGCGCGGACGGGTCCAGCAGCGAAAGCAGCGCCTTTCCCAGCGAATTGGCGTGTACGTCCTTGAACTCGCCGGCAACGGGGGCATAACGGATCGTATGTGGCGAATCCAGCACATCCAGGTACACGACGCGGCCGTCCGGCGACAGCTTGGCGAACACGATGGTTTCGCGCGTGGCTTCCCTTAATTCGGTAAGGCTGGGATAGACCCGGTCCAGCACCGGGTCGGCCCGCGCGATGCGCTGGGCCATGGCAAGCAGGCGGCCGGTGGGGTAATAGCCCTGGCGCCGCCCCGTCTCATAGAGATAGCCCAGGCCGGTCAGCGTGCGAATGAGCGCCAGGCAACTGGAGACGGGCACGTCCAGCAGGCGGGCCAGTTCCGACAGGGGCAGCGCGCGTTTCTCGCGGGCGTAGGTTTCGATGATTTCGATAACTCGCAACGCCGTCTTGACACTCATTGCCCGATCCAGACCATTAGCACGTGAACCACCTGTTTGCGCGGGGCTAAAGTTCCCTGCGAGGGTGTCGTTATGGTAACTGAGAATTTCCTGAAATCAGCGCGTTCCTCCGAGACGCCCCCGCCGTTGGAGTGATCATGGCCGTAACCCCGTTAGCCCCCGCAGCCTTCGCGTCGTTACCGGTTTCGACCGCGATCGCCACGCCGGACCCCGCAGCAACCGCCACCCCCGCCCCCGCCAGCACCAATAGCGGCGCTTCCGACAGCGCGACGTCGGACCAGTCGAAAGCGCAGAAGCTGCCGCTCGACAAGGCGCTGGACGAGATCAACGAACAGATGAAGGCCTGGTCGACGCAGCTTCAGTTCGAAATCGACCCCAATGTGCATCAGGTGGTCGTGTCGGTGATCGACGCGGAGTCCGGGGACGTCATTCGCACCATCCCCAGCGAAGCGGTGCTCAAAATCGCCAAAATGATCGTGAACATGCAGGGAAATGGCATTAAGACCTCTGCATGATCCGGCACCTGAAACACGGTTCGCCGCCATGTCTGGCGGGCCGGCGTTGAAAGAAGCCTCGAATTAGGCCCGCCTTATGCCTTTGCCCGGCCGATAGCCGGAACCCCTTTTTTGTCAGAATTGCATCGCTAGGAAGGAATTTCACATGGCCACCATCACTAACCTCGGTTCGACTTCAGGCTTGCCCCTGGAGGACATCCTCACGAAGCTGGAAGCTGCCGAGGAAAAGAAGCTGGAGCTGTACACGGTACGGCAGACCAGCTACGAAACGCGTGTTACGGCATACGGCCAACTGAAGAGCGCCGTGGAAGCCGTGCAGAAGGCCGCCGCCGTGCTGGGCAAGGCCGAGACGCTGGGCGCCGTGAAAGGCAGCGTGACCGGCGGTGAAGCCCTGACCGCGACCGTGGCCGCCGAAGGCGCCGTGGCCGGCCAGTACACGATCAATGTGACGAGGGTCGCCACTTCCCAGACCCTGCAATCGGGGGCCGTGGCGGATCGCAAGGCCTCCAATGGCGCCACCGGCTCGTTTGAAATCGAACTGGCCGATGGCACCAAGAAGACCGTCGACCTGAAGGACGACACCTCGCTGAACGGCATCGTCAAGGCGGTCAACGCCGACGACACGCTGGGCGTGCGCGCCACCGTCATCACCGACGGCGACGGCAAGAGCTACCTGATGCTGAGCGCCAAGGACACCGGCGTGCAGGCCTCGGTGAAGTCCATCACCGTGACGGGCGACCAGTCCCTCAAGGACGTCCTGAACTACAACACCGATGCGGGCGACACCAGCACCAAGATGACGGCCACCGCCGCCGTCGACGCCGAGATCGACATCAACGGCATCACGGTCAAGAGCGGCTCCAACAATATTTCGACCGCTATCGACGGCGTCACGCTGAACCTGTCGACCACGACGGAAGCCGGCAAGCCGATCACGCTGAAGCTGGAAAGCGATCCCTCGGTGGCCAGCAAGGCCATCCAGAGCTTCGTGACCGCCTACAACACGCTGCAGACGACGATCAAGAACCTGACCGCCTTCGACGCCACGGCCGCCACCAACCAGCCGCTGACCGGCGACGGCACGACGCGCGCCATCCAGTCCTCGATGGCCAGCGCGCTGCAAGTCCTGTCGGGTGAAGGCTCGCTGCGTTCGCTGGCCGACCTGGGCATCACGACCAACCCGCAGACGCGTCAGTTGACGCTGGACCAGACCAAGCTGGACAAGGCGCTGGCCTCCAACGGCGCGGACGTCTCGCGCCTGCTGACCGGCGAAAACGGGCTGGCCGCCAACTTCGAAAAGGCCACCAAAGACATCCTGAGCGACACCGGCTCGATCAAGACCAAGACCGACGGCCTTGCCAAGTCGATCGAGAACGTGAAGGCCCAGTACACCCGCGCCAAGGCCGCCGGCGAAGCCTCGCTCGAGCTCATGCGCGCCCAGTTCGTCCAGTTGGACAAGTTCGTTTCGCAGCAGTCGGTCACGGCAAGCTACCTGACCCAGCAGTTCGCCGCGATGAACAAGTCGACGAGTTGATAACCGAGAAGATGCATTAAATGACGTACGCCGCGCGCCGCCCCACAGGCTCATACTCCGTCCGCTCCTACGCCGATATCGGCCTGGAAACGCAAGTGATGAGCGCCACGCCGGAAAGGCTGATCACCCTGCTCTACCAGGGTGCGCGCGCGGCAATCGGCCAGGCGCGGCTGCATCTGCAGGAAGGCCGTGTGGCCGAACGCGGCACGGCCATCACCAAGGCGATCAAGATCGTCGACGAAGGCCTGAAGATGGGCCTGAACATGGAAGCAGGCGGCGACATCGCCGCCAACCTGAGCCGGCTCTACGATTACATCGTCCGCACCCTGCTCATGGCCAACCTGAAAGCGGACGTCGAGCAGCTCGACATCGCCGACCGCCTGCTGGCGGACCTGGCCGAAGCCTGGCAGACATCCATCGATCGGCCTGCCCCGGGCGCACAGCTTTGATGGCCCCCACAACGAATTCAGACAGCCATCGAACGCCCGAGATTTCTATGACGTCCCTCACCCAGTACTCCGCCATCCTGGAACACTATCAGGACATCGCCATTTCCACGGGCGAGATGTTGACCGCCGCCCAGGCCGGCGACTGGGACACCGCGCTCATGCACGGCCAGCAGTATTGCGAACAGGTCGAGCGCCTGCGCCATGCCGAGTCGACCAGTCCGCTGGACGAAGCCGGCCGCAGCATGAAGTACGACCTGCTCGTGCGCATCCTGGAAAACGACGCGATGACGCGCGACCTGGCGCTGCCGCAACTGGCCCGGCTGGGCGAACTGCTGGGACGCATGAAGCGCCAGCAGACGCTGCTGTCCACCTACGGCAACCAGGCTCCTGAAGAATGAGCATCGGCCCCGCCGCGCTTGGCAACGTCCTGGTGCAGCGGCTGGACGCCGTGCTTGGCACGACGATGTCCGCCGCGAGCGCCAACCAGGTATCGGGCGCGCGGCCCGACGCGGTCAGCCAGCCCGGCAGCCCGGAGAAAGCCGGGCCCTCGGACGGCTCGGCCCGCGACCCCCGGCAAGGCATACAGACTGGCGGCGCCCGAGGCGACCGCCAGAATACTGTTGTCGACCCCAAAACCGCCGCCGCGCTGGCGCTGGCCGCGCGCGGCCTGGTCACCAGCAGCGACACCACCGCCTCGGCGCCGACCACGCTGGGCACGACCGCCCGCACCATCCTGGCCCTGCTCGCCCAGTTCCCCGAAGCCGCGCCGCCCGTGCAAGGGCGCGCGCCGCTCTGGAGCGCCGACGCGCAGGGCGGGACGCAGCCCGGCCAGGCGGGCGGCGCCGGTAACGGCCAGCCGGCCCCTGCCCAGCCCGGCCAGCCCGCACAGGCGGGACAAGCCGGACTACAACCCGGACAACCCGGCCAGCCCGCGCCCGCCCCGGCGGCCCCGCCCTCTGCTTCCGCGCCCCTGCCTGCGGCGACGCCCGCCGCCGCGCCTGCCGCCGGCGCGGCCGCCGATGCCGCGACGGCCCGGCCGGCCACGCACCCCGGTGGGCAGGCGGGCGGCGCGAAAGGCCCCGAAGGCGCGTCCCACGCCTCGCTCGCCACGGGCGGCCCGTCCGCGCGTGCGCTGGGACAGGCCTTGCGCACCGCTCTCCAGACCAGCGGCCTGTTCTACGAATCGCACCTGACCGACATGGTCTTTGGCCGCAAGAATCCGGTCTCGCTGCAGAACGAGCCGCAGGCCCGCCTGACGCGCGAATCCGCCGCGCACGCCAGTTCCCAGCCGCGCGGCCGCGGCGACACCGCGAACGCCGGCCGGTCCGGCGCGGGCGCCGACGCGCCCGCCTCGGTGGGCACGTCGACATCGTCCACGCCCGGCGCGCCCGTGAGCGGCATCCACCAGGACCTCACCGTGCTGGTCCGTCAGCAGCTCGATGTCCTGGCCAACCAGACCCTCGCCTGGCAGGGCGAAGCCTGGCCCGGCACGCCGATGGAATGGGAAGTGGAACGCGATCCCTACGGCGCCGACCGCGAATCGGCCGTCCCCACCTGGGCGACCCGCGTGAAGCTGGACCTGCCGCGCCTGGGGCTGGTGGACGCCCGGCTGAACCTGGCGGGCGACCAGATCGTGCTGCAGCTGATCGCCCCGCACAGCGCGGGCGAGATCAATGACGCCTCGGACATGCTACGCTCGCGCCTCCTGGCCGCCGGCCTGACCCTGAGCAATCTGACCGTGAGCGTGGTGGAACCGCGTCCCGTCATTCCGACCGATTTCTGATGAGCACTCCCCCCCTCCCCGCGGACGCCGGCCCCAACGCCAACCGCAACGCGGCGGTCGCCATCTCCTATGACGAAAGCGACGGCGCGCCGCGCGTCGTCGCCAAGGGCTACGGCCAGCTTGCGGACACGATCGTGCGCGCGGCCGAGGAAAACGGGTTGTACGTGCACGAATCGCGCGAACTGGTGGGCCTGCTCATGCAGGTGGACCTGGACGCGCATATTCCTCCCCAACTCTACGTCGCGGTGGCAGAATTGCTCGCGTGGCTGTACCGTCTGGAATCGCGCGAAATCCCCGACGCCGCGCGGCCCGAAATCTCACCCTAAGGACTAACAACGTGTTGGATGCCGCCGACCCGGAATTCCTGCTGACCCGGCCGGAAGACATGCGCTCAGCCCTCTTTGAGCTGACGCACCCCGACAGCCACATCCTGGTGCGCGACGCCGCCGACCGCGAGATCGCCGTGCTGATCCTGGGCGCCGACAAGCAGACGCGCCAGTTCTTCTGGCGGCCGCGCGACTACGATGGCGCCGACTTCGAACAGTCCGACAGCATGGGACTGCTCAGCGGCACGACCTTCCATTTCAATGCCACCGCCTACGGCGGCGTGCAGATCCGCTTTCGCGTGCAGCGCCCCGAGATCATCCATTTCGATGACGGCAGCGCGGCCCTGATGTCTCCCTTTCCCGACCATCTTGCCCGCATCCAGCGGCGCAAGATGTTCCGCGCCTCGATGATCTCAAGCGCCAACCGCTGCCTGGCCACCTGGCAGCCGGCGCCGGCGGACAAGCCAGTCGGATTCACCGTGCGCGACATCTCCGTGGATGGCGTGGGGCTGCGCGTGGGCCTGGCGGTGGGCGAGCTGCCCGCGCGCGGCGCGATCATGGAAGACGTGGAACTGGACTTCGGCGAATTGGGCAAGCTGAGCGCCGACCTGGAAGTGCGCAACGTCTATCCGGTGTCCGGCCAGCCCATGGCCGCGTCCGAAAGCGTCGATGGCGAAGCGCCCAAGCACGTGTCGCTCACCGGCGAGCCGCCGGTCAGCCATGTGGGCGCCTTGTTCATGAATCTGAATGCACGCCAGGAAAACTGGCTGCAGCAGGTCGTGTGGCGCCTGGAAAAAAGCGCGCAGCGCAACTGATCCGACCAGCGTGACGAACCAGCAGGACCCACCAGCGGCACCAGTGAAAACAGCGCCTGCGAAAAGGCGCCATTGAACTGCCGGGCAGGCGCGGCGCCTGCCCGCGGGATGTCCCACGAACCGCTTCGCGGCCTCAGACGGCCATCGAGGACACTTCCTTGTAGGCCGCAACCAGCTTGTTGCGCACCTGGACCGCCGTCTGGAAGCCGATGCTGGCCTTCTGCATGTCGATCATGACGTCATTCAACGAAATATCGGGAGCGCCCAGCTCGAAGGCCTTGGCCTGATTGCTGGCGGCGTTCTGCGCGGCCGTCACGCGGCGGATGGAGCGCTGCAGTTCCGCGGCGAACCCATCGGGCTGGGCCACGGCTTCGCCCGCGGCCAGATTGCCGGTTTCCGCCTTGCTCACGACCGAGCGCATCTGCTGGAGCATGCCTTCGATGCCGGACAAGCCTGATACAGCCATTACCTTTTCCTTGCTGGTGAGGGATTACGCCAAATTGCCTTCGCAGCGTAACCCCTGCCGCGCCAGTCCATAGCGGACAAGAACCGCCAAAAAACCCGACATTTCGATGAATGGCCGCATCCCTTCCCGCGGATGTGGCCCCGCTTTGCGTCCCGTCATCGACATAGGGCTTAAGTAACGCCAAAAAACGGCTGTTTTCATCGATTGGGATTGCTGTCTCAGGGGCAATAATCCACGCTCTCCCCAGACCAGAAGCACGTTGCATGTGTAATCGGCCCTACCCAGACATGAAGTCATTTTCCTTGCTCCGCGAAGCCAGCGGGAGCCGTCAATGAATCAGCAGGCTACCCTGAGCTCGTCGCTTCTGGCCAAGTTCCCCGTGCTGGAACGGGTCCGCGCGCTTCCCAAGCCCATCCTGATCGGCGCCGCCGCCGCCCTGGTCGCGGTGATCGTCGCCGTGGCCATGTGGAGCAGCGAACCCCAGTACAAGGTCCTGTTCTCCAACCTGGACGACCGCGATGGCGGCGCCATCGTGACGGCCCTGGGCACGATGAACGTGCCCTACCGCTACAACGAAACCGGCACCGCGCTGCTCGTGCCCGCCGACCGCGTCTACGACGCCCGGTTGCAGCTCGCCTCGCAAGGCCTGCCGCGCGGCGGCTCCGTCGGCTTCGAGCTGATGGACAACGCCCGCTTCGGCGCCAGCCAGTTCGCCGAACAGATCAACTACCAGCGCGGTCTGGAGGGTGAGCTGGCCCGGTCGATCGAAGCCATGAACACGGTGCAGCATGCGCGCGTCCACCTGGCCATGCCGCGCCAGTCGCTGTTCGTGCGCGAGCGCCAGGCGCCCACCGCCTCGGTGCTGCTGAACCTGTATCCGGGCCGCAGCCTGAGCGACGCGCAGGTTTCCGCGATTTCCTGGCTGGTCGCCTCCAGCGTGCCCGAACTGACCGCCGAAAGCGTGTCCATCGTCGACCAGAACGGCCGCCTGCTGTCCGCCCCGCTGGGCGAAGGCCGCGGCATGGACGCCGATCAGCTTCGCTTCGTGCGCGAGATCGAACAGCGCACCGTCGAACGCATCCTCACCATCCTCAATCCCCTGGTCGGCCCCGGCAACGTCCACGCCCAGGCCACCGCCGACGTCGACTTCGCCCGCCGCGAAGAGACGTCCGAGGTCTACCGTCCCAACCAGGAACCTGGCCAGGCTGCCGTGCGCAGCCAGCAGACCAGCGATTCGACCCAGCGCGGCGTCGGTCCCGCCCAGGGCGTGCCCGGCGCGCTGTCGAACCAGGCGCCCGCCGACGCGCAAGCGCCCATCGCCAATCCGCCGCAGCAACAGCCACCCCGCCCCGGCCAGCCGCAGCAGCCGGCCAACGCGCAGCAGCAACAACAGCAGCAGACCGGCACCCAGGCCGCCACGGGCAGCCTGAACGAACGCCGCGACGCCACCACCAACTACGAAGTCGACCGCACCATCAGCCACATCAAGCAGCCGGTGGGCAACCTCAAGCGCATGTCGGTCGCCGTCGTGGTGAATTACGTGCGCGACAAGGACGGCGAGCTGCAGGCCCTGCCGCCCGAGGAACTGAGCAAGCTCACCAACCTGGTGCGCGAAGCCATGGGCTATTCCGAGACCCGCGGCGACTCGCTCAACCTGGTCAACAGCCAGTTCAACGACGGTCCTCCGCCGCTGCCGATGTGGCGCGATCCGGAAATGATCTCGCTGTTCAAGACGATCCTGGCGTGGCTGGTCGGCGGTGTCCTGGCGCTGTGGCTGTATCGCAAGCTGCGCCGCACGGTGACCGAATACCTGTACCCGCCGGTGGATCCTGAACAGGCCGAAGCCGAGCGCGCCGAAGCCGCCCGCGAGGCCCAGGATCTGGCCCGCGCCAAGGAAACGGACCGCTACCAGGACAACCTGGAGCGCGCCCGCACCATGGCCAACAAGGATCCGCGCGCCGTCGCGATGGTCCTGCGCACCTGGATGAGCAAAGATGAAAAATGATTCCCTCCCCATGGACGGCATGACGCGCAGCGCCGTCCTGATGATGTCGCTGGGCGAAGACGCCGCGGCCGAGGTCTTCAAGTACCTCAGCGCCCGTGAGGTCCAGCAGGTCGGCGCCGCGATGGCGAGCCTGAAGCAGGTCACGCGCAACGACGTCGCCGTCGTGCTGGAAGAGTTCCGCCAGGAAGCCGACCAGTTCATGGCCGTGACGCTGGGCTCGGACGACTACATCCGCAGCGTGCTGACCAAGGCCCTGGGCAGCGACCGCGCCGCCGGCCTGATCGAGGACATCCTGGAAGCCGGCGACGGCGGCAGCGGCATCGACGCGCTGAACTGGCTGGACCCGAACACCGTGGCCGAGCTGATCGGCGACGAACACCCGCAGATCATCGCGACCATCCTGGTCCACCTGGAGCGCGACCGCGCGGCCGGCGTGCTGGCCCTGCTGACGGACCGCCTGCGCAACGACGTGATGCTGCGCATCGCCACCTTCGGCGGCGTGCAGCCCGCGGCGCTGTCGGAACTGACCGAAGTGCTCAATTCCGTGCTGGCCGGCCAGGGCGCCAAGCGCAGCAAGATGGGCGGCGTGCGCACCGCGGCCGAGATCCTGAACATGATGAATTCGACGCAGGAAGAGACCGTGGTCGCCAGCCTGCGCGAACGCGACAACGACCTGGCGCAGAAGATCATCGACGAGATGTTCGTCTTCGACAACCTGCTCGACGTCGAGGACCGCGCCATCCAGCTCATCCTCAAGGAAATCGACAACGACACGCTCATGGTCGCGCTCAAGGGCGCGCCGGAAGAGCTGCGCGCCAAGTTCCTGCGCAACATGTCCAGCCGCGCCGCCGAAATGCTGCGCGAGGACCTGGAAGCCCAGGGCCCGATCCGCATGTCGAAGGTCGAGACCGAACAGAAGAAGATCCTCCAGATCGCCCGCCGCCTGGCCGAAAGCGGCCAGATCGTGCTGGGCAATTCCGGAGACGACGCGTATGTCTGAAGCGGACAACGGCGCGACGACGCTCATCTCGCGCAGCGCCGCCTGGCGGCGCTGGCAGATGCTGTCGTTCGACGAGCCGGCGCCCGTCGAAGTCGAGCCCGAACCGGAACCCGATCCGGGGCCCGATCCCGCCGTGGTGATGGCGCAGCTTCGCGCCCAGGCCATCGCGGAAGGACACGAAGAAGGCCTGGCGCGCGGTCATGCCGCGGGCCACGAAGCGGGCCAGCAGGCCGGCTACGAGGCGGGCCTGGCCGCCGGCCGCGAGGCGGGCTATGCGGAAGGCCTGGCCCAGGGCCGCGAACAGGCCGCCGCCGAAGCCCAGCGCCTGCACGCCTTGGTGCAGGCCTGCGCCGAGTCGATCGGCGCGCTGGAAGAAAAGATGGGCCAGAGCCTGCTGACGCTGGCGCTGGATATCGCGCAGCAGGTGGTGCGCACCACCCTGGCCGAACAGCCCGAAACGGTCGTGAGCGCCGTGCGCGACGTGCTGCACATCAATCCCACCGCCGGCGGCCAGATGCGGCTGTGGGCCAATCCCGACGACATCGAACTGATCCGCCTGCACCTGGCCGACGAGCTCAAGGAAGGCCATTGGCGCGTGCTGGCCGATGAATCCATCTCGCGCGGCGGCTGCCGCGCCGAGACGCCCTTCGGCGACATCGACGCCACCCTGCAGACGCGCTGGCGCCGCGTGGCCGCGTCGCTGGGCCGCAACGCATCCTGGGAGGAACCGGTGTGAGCGCCAATCCGGTCTCCGCGCAGCCTGGCCAGGCCGGCGCGCCCCTGGCGGGCGCCCCGGCCCCAGTTGCTGCCGCGCCGGTCCTGGACCGCTGGCAGACGCAGCTTCAGATCGGCTCGATCCGCGCTGCGTCCACCGATCCCTGGCTGGTCAGCGGCAAGATCACGCGGGCCACCGGCCTGGTGCTGCACGCGACCGGACTGCGCCTGCCCGTGGGCGCCGCCGCCCGCATCGAAATCGCGCGCGGCCATGACCACTGGGCCGACGCCGAAGTCGTGGGCTTTGACGGCCACACCCTGTACCTGATGCCGCAGGCCGACATTTCCGGCCTGCCGCCGGGCGCGCGCGTGGTGCCGGGCGAACCGCCCGTGCAACGCCAGATTCCGCTGCCGCGCAAGGCCGAACTCAACGGCAATGCCAAGCCCCAGCTGGGCCGCCACCTGCCTGTCGGCAACGCGCTGCTGGGCCGCGTGCTCGACGGCGCCGGCCGCCCGCTGGACGGACTGGGCCCGCTGACGGGCGCCGAACTCGCGCCCCTGTCCGCCCAACCCATCAACCCGCTGTCGCGCGCGCCCATCGACACGGTGCTGGACACCGGCGTGCGCGCCATCAACGGCCTCTTGACGGTCGGGCGCGGCCAGCGCATGGGCCTGTTCGCAGGTTCCGGCGTCGGTAAATCCGTGCTGCTGGGGATGATGGCCCGCTACACCAAGGCCGACGTGATCGTCGTGGGCCTGATCGGCGAGCGGGGCCGCGAAGTCAAGGAATTCATCGAGCACAACCTGGGCCCCGAGGGCCTTGCGCGCTCCGTGGTCGTGGCCGCGCCCGCCGACGTCTCGGCGCTGCTGCGCCTGCAGGGCGCCGCCTACGCCACGCGCCTCGCCGAGCACTTCCGCGACCAGGGCCTGGACGTGCTGCTCATCATGGATTCGCTGACCCGCTACGCCATGGCGCAACGGGAGATCGCGCTCGCCATCGGCGAACCGCCCGCGACCAAGGGCTATCCGCCGTCGGTCTTCGCCAAGCTGCCCACCCTGGTGGAACGCGCGGGCATGGGCGCGCCCGGCCCGTCCGGCAAGGCCGGCTCCATCACGGCGTTCTACACCGTGCTGGCTGAAGGCGACGACCAGCAGGACCCCATCGCCGATTCGGCGCGCGCGATCCTGGACGGCCACGTGGTGTTGTCGCGCCACCTGGCCGAATCGGGCCATTACCCCGCCATCGACATCGAAGCCTCGATCTCGCGGGCGATGACCTCGCTCATCACGCCGCAGCAGTTTTCGATCGTGCGCCGCTTCAAGCAGACCCTGTCGCGCTACCAGCGCAACCGGGACCTCATCGCCGTGGGCGCGTACGCCGCCGGCAACGACCCGCAACTGGATGACGCCATCGCGCGCTATCCCCGTCTGGAAGCCTTCCTGCAGCAGGATATCGGCGAGAACGTCGGCTATGAAGACGCCGTCAACCAGTTGCGAGCCAGTTTCGAAATACGGGACACCTATGCCTAGCCAATTGCCCCTGGACATGCTGATCAACCTGGCCAAGGAGAGCACGGACGAAGCCGCGCGCCTGCTGGGCCGGCTGACCGCCGAACGCAGCAATGCGGAGCGCCAGCTGGTCATGCTCCACGACTACCGCCAGGACTATCTGGAGCGCCTGCAGCAGGCAATGACCAGCGGCATGGCGGCGAGCGATTGCCACAACTACCAGCGCTTCATCGGCACCCTGGACGACGCGATCGGCCAGCAGCAAGGCGTGCTGCGCCAGGCGGACGAGAACCTGTCCAAGGGACGGCTCTACTGGCAGCAGGAAAAGCGCAAGCTCAACTCCTATGACGCCCTGGCGCAGCGCGAACAGCGCGCCCAGGCCGTCGTGGAGTCGCGCCGCGAACAGCGCGCCAGCGACGAATACTCCGCCCGCCTGGTCCAGCGCCAGGCCGGCGGCATGCATTAAGCAATACCTCACAGGAAGCCCAAGATGACCGCTCCCCTGCCCTTGCCTTCGATCACGCCGGCCGCGCCGTCGTCGGTCGCCGATGCGCTTGGCGCCAAATCCGCGCCGCCGGACAAGAAAGGCCCTTCCTTCTCGGACGTGCTGGCCCAGCAACGTCCCGCGCAGCAGCGGCCGAACCAGGCCGCCGACGCCCGTCCCGCCAAGACAGACGGCAAGACGCCATCCAAGGATCCGAACGCCGGCGATCCGGCCAGCACGGCGGAAAGCGCCGCAGCGGGCGCCATCGACGCCGCGGTGCAGACGGCCGCGCAGGCTGAAGCCGGCGCCCTCGCCGTCGCCGCGCAGCAACCCATCGCGCCGGCAGACCTGCCGCAGCAGGCATTGGAAATCGCCACGCAGGCCGCCGAGCAGGTGCAGCTCGCCCGCGGCAACGCCGCGGCCGCGGCCACCGCCATGAGCCAGGGCGCCGCCGTGCTGAAGGCCGCGCTCAACGCCGCCGACACCCTGGTGCCGCAGACCGCGCAAGCGTCCCAGGCGCCCGTCGCCGCGACGGCCGGCCAGGCGCAGGCCGCCGCCGCGCAGCTCGCCCGCGATGCCGAAGCCGCGCTGCCGGTCGTCACCGCCGCCGTCAAGCCGGGTTCCGCCCCGGTCGCGCAGGCGCCCGTCGATCCCAAGGCCACGGCCAAGCTCGACGCGAAGCCCGCCACGCCGGACCTGCCGCTGCCGCGCGTGGCGCGCGAGGCGCGTTCCGACACGGCCGAAACGGCAACCGCCTTGCCCGCCCACGTGGCCGACGAAGATCAGCCGGCGCTGCTGGCCGCCTCCACGCCGCAGTTCCAGGCGCCCCAGCATGGCGCCAGCCCGCAGGATGCGCTTGCCCACGCCCTGGCCGCCGCCACGCAGCGCCAGGCCGCGCCCATCGTCAACCCGGCCGCGGTCTCGCAGCCTGTCGTGCCGGTCGTGCTGCAGGTGGCCACTCCGGTCGGCGCCACCCACTGGGGCACCGAACTGGGCCAACAGATGGTCATGATGAGCACCAACGCGCGTCAAGGCATGCAGACCGCCGAATTGCGGCTGGATCCGCCCGACCTCGGCCCGCTGCGCGTCAGCCTGAACCTGGCCGATGGCGTGGCCAGCGCCTCGTTCGTGTCCGCGCATGCTTCGGTGCGCCAGGCCATCGAAGTCGCGATTCCGCAGTTGCAGCAGGCGCTTGCGCAGGCCGGCATCTCCTTGGGCCAGACGAGCGTCGGCGAACAGGCCGCGCAGCAGGAATTCGCGCAGCAGAACGGCAACGGATCGCAGCGTCAGCAAGGCGGCGGTGCCGCCGTGGCGGACGGCGCGGCCGATGCCGCGCAGCCTGCGGTGACGGTGGCGCGCAACGCCAACGCGCTGGTCGACACGTTCGCGTAGTGATTCAGCGGCCCGCTGCCGGCAACGGCTGCGGGCAGTGCAGCAATAGCTTGAGATACGCGGCTTTCGCCCTGTTTTTCGCCTCCAAGCCGAGGCGGGATTTCGGGCAGAATGCTTTCATCCACTAAGAATCCGTTTTCACCAGCGGCAAACACGCATCGAAATCCAGATGGCGACAATCAAACCCATTCCCGCGCCGGCGCGCGGCGCGACGACCTCCGGCGGCATCGGCCGCATCCTTCGCCCGCTGCTGGCGATCCTGGTGCTGCTGCTCGTTGCCGCGGCCAGCGCGGGCGCGACCTGGTTCATCACCCAGCGCATGCAGCAGCCGCAAGGCGGCGCGCCGGTGCAGCTCGGCGTGGGCCAGGCGCCCGCCGGCCAACCCGGGCAGCCGGGCCAGGCCGGCCAAGCCGGACAAGGCCCCCAGGCCACGCCGACGACCTTCGTCGCGCCGTCCGCCACCCCCATCGCCGTGCCCGCCCCGATCTTCGTGCCGATCGAAGCCTTCACGGTCACGCTGCAGAACGCGGAGACCGAGCGCATCATGCACGTCGGCCTGACCCTGCGCGTGAGCGACGAACAGACCCGCACGCGCCTGGAAAAGTACATGCCCGAAGTGCGCAGCCGCATCCTGATGGTGCTGTCGTCGCAGTCGCCCACCGCCGTGCAGACGCAACAGGGCAAGAACGACATGGTCGCGGCCATCAAGCAGGCCGTGAACCGCCCCTTCTCGCCCCTGCCTGACGGCCAGTACGTCACCGACGTGCTGTTCACGGCGTTCGTGGTGCAATAAGCATGGCCTACGAGGCGTTTCTTTCGCAGGACGAAGTCGATGCGCTGCTGGCCGGCGTCACCGGCGAGAGCGATAGCAAGAAGGAATCCGAGGGCCAGAACGCCGGCGCGCGCGCCTACGACCTGAGCTCGCCCGAGCGCGTCGTCCGGCGCCGCATGCAGACGCTGGAGCTCATCAACGAACGGTTTGCGCGCAACATGCGCAACGTGTTGCTGAACTTCATGCGCCGCAGCGCCGACATCACCGTCGGCTCGATCAAGATCCAGAAGTACGCGGACTTCGAGCGCAACCTGCCGGTTCCCAGCAATCTGAACATGATTCAGATGAAGCCGCTGCGCGGCACGGCGCTCTTCACGTATGACCCGAACCTGGTGTTCCTGGTCATCGACAGCCTGTTCGGCGGCGATGGCCGCTACCACACGCGCGTCGAGGGCCGGGACTTCACCACCACCGAACAGCGCATCATCCGGCGCCTGCTCAACCTGACCCTGGAAAGCTACGGCAAGTCCTGGGACCCCGTCTATCCGATCGAGTTCGAATACGTCCGCTCGGAGATGCACACCAAGTTCGCCAGCATCACCGGCAACAACGAAGTGGTGGTCGTCTCCTCGTTCCATATCGAATTCGGCGCGACCGGCGGCGACCTGAACATCTGCCTGCCCTACTCCATGATCGAGCCGGTGCGCGATCTGCTGACGCGCCCGCTGCAGGAGACCACGCTCGAAGAGGTCGATCAGCGCTGGTCGCAGCAGCTTTCGCGCCAGGTGCGCAGCGCCGACATCGACGTGGTCGCGGAATTCGCCCGCATCCCCTCGTCGATCCGCGAACTGATGAGCCTGAAGGTCGGCGACGTCCTTCCGGTCGACGTGCCCGAAACCGTCATCGCCCACGTCGACGGCGTGCCGCTGATGGAATGCGGCTACGGCGTTTTCAACGGCCAATACGCCCTGCGCGTACAGAACCTGTTTACCCACGATACAGAACCCAACGAGGCCTCTGACCATGACTGACAAGAACGAGCCCGGCACTGGCTCGTCCCCGGCCGACGACTGGGCCGACGCGCTCGCCGAACAATCCCGCGCCAACCCGCCCACGCAAGCCGACGGTCTGAAGCCGCAGGACGACTGGGCGGCCGCCATGGCCGAACAGGCTGCCGCACCCGCTGCGCCCGCTGCCCCGGCCCCGGCCCCGGCCGCCGCGGCATCGGCCGCCGCGCAATCGGCGTCGCAATCCGTGTTCAAGCCGCTGGCCGGCACCGCGCCCGGCCAGGGCACCGATATCGACCTGATCATGGACGTGCCCGTCCAGTTGACGGTCGAACTGGGCCGCACCCGCCTGACCATCAAGAATCTGCTCCAGTTGGGCCAGGGCTCCGTGGTCGAACTCGACGGCCTGGCCGGCGAGCCGATGGACATCTTCGTCAACGGCTACCTGATCGCCCAGGGAGAAGTCGTGGTCGTCGAAGAAAAGTACGGCATCCGCCTGACCGACATCATCACCCCGTCCGAGCGGATCAACCGCTTGAACAACCGTCGTTGACGTCCGGCGCCATGACCGAATCTGCCCTGCTGCGCGTCATCATCGGCCTCGTGCTGGTGGTGGCCGCCATCCTGGTGGCGGCGTGGCTGGCGAAACGCGCCGGACTGGTGCAGCGCGGCGGGGGCAACCTGCTGCGGCACGTCGCCAGCCTGCCGGTCGGTCCGCGCCAAAGCGTCGTCGTCGTCGAGATCGAAGACACCTGGCTGGTGGTGGGCGTCGGCCCGAACCAGCTCACCACCCTGCATACCCTGCCCGCCGGCCAGTTGCCGGAGGGTTCGCCTCTGCCCGCGGCCGCCTTTGCGGCCAAGCTGGGCCAGGCCCTCAAGCGCCGCTAGGGCCACACGCCCCGGCGCGATTCAAGCGATACCCATGAGTTTGCCCACCCGCACGACTTGCTCCCGCGCCGGCCATCGCGCGCTGCCCATGCTGGCCGCCGCCGCGGTCCTGGGGCTGGCCTTCTTCCCGGCCGGGGTGGTGGCGCAAGCCACCCTGCCCGCGCTGACGGCCACGCCGGGCGCGGACGGTTCGCAGACGTATTCGCTCAGCATGCAGACCATGCTGCTGATGACGTCGCTGTCGTTCCTGCCGGCGGCGCTGCTGATGATGACGGGCTTCACGCGCATCATCATCGTGCTGGGCCTCTTGCGCAGCGCCATGGGCACGGCCATGTCGCCGCCCAACCACGTCCTGATCGGCCTGTCGCTGTTCCTGACCTTCTATACGATGTCCCCGGTGTTCGACAAGATCTACACCGACGCCTACAAGCCGCTGTCGGAAGGGTCGATCCAGTTCGAAGCCGCGGTCGAACGCGCCGCGGCCCCGTTGCGCACCTTCATGCTGCACCAGACGCGCGAGAACGACCTTTCGCTTTTTGCCAATCTGGCCAAACAGCCCGCGCTGGAAGACCCCTCGCAGGTGCCCATGCGCATCCTGGTGCCCGCCTTCATCACCAGCGAACTGAAGACCGCGTTCCAGATCGGCTTCACCATCTTCATTCCGTTCCTCATCATCGACCTGGTGGTCGCCAGCGTGCTGATGGCGCTGGGCATGATGATGGTGCCGCCCGTCACCGTGGCGCTGCCCTTCAAGCTGATGCTGTTCGTGCTGGCCGACGGCTGGAACCTGCTCATGGGCTCGCTGGCCCAGAGCTTCTACCAGTAACGCCGCAAGGAGATCGCCATGACCGCCGAAACCGTCATGACCATGACCTACCAGGCGATGAAGATCGTCCTGGCGATGGCAGGTCCCCTCCTGCTCGTCACGCTGGTGGTGGGCCTGGTCATCAGCATTTTCCAGGCGGCCACGCAGATCAATGAAATGACGCTGTCGTTCATCCCGAAGCTGCTTGCGATGTGCGGCGTGCTGGTGCTGCTTGGCCCCTGGCTGATCGGCGTGATGGTCGACTACATCCGGCAGCTCATCGGCCAGATCCCCATGCTGGTGTCCTGAGCGGCGCCCGCCGCCGGACCCTGGCCGTTCCGCCATGATCGCCTTCACGCTTGAGCAGCTCAACGGCTGGATCGGCCAGTTCCTCTGGCCGTTCGTGCGTATCCTGGCGCTCGTGGGCACCGCACCGCTGTTTTCCGAGTCGCTGATTCCCGTCAAGGTAAAGGTGGGACTGTCCTTCGTCCTGGCCGTGGCGATCAGCCCCGCGCTGGACCCCATGCCGCCCGTGGCGCCCGGCTCCTATGCCGGCCTCTGGATGGTGATGCAGCAGGTGCTGATCGGCATCGCCATGGGCTTTACCATGCGGCTGGTGTTCGCCGCCGTGCAGACGGCGGGAGAATTCGTCGGCCTGCAGATGGGCCTGTCGTTCGCATCCTTCTTCGATCCCAGCTCGGGCGCGAACACCGCCGTGCTGTCGCGCCTGTTCAACATCGTCGCGATGCTGACCTTTCTGGCGCTGGACGGGCACCTGCTGGTGCTGGCGGCGCTGGTGCGGTCCTTCGACACGCTGCCCATCGCCATGATCCAGCTGCACCAGAATGGCTGGGGCACCGTGGTGGAATGGGGCAAGACCGTGTTCGTCTCCGGCCTGCTGCTGGCGCTGCCGCTGATCTGCGCCCTGTTGACCATCAACCTGGCGATGGGCATCCTGAACCGCGCCGCCCAGCAGCTTTCCGTGTTTTCGGTGGGCTTTCCCGTCACCCTCATCATTGGCGTGACCGTGCTGACCATCGTGCTGCCGCATGCCGGCCCGTTCCTGGAATCGCTGTTCGAATCGGGGCTGACGGCCATGAGCCGCGTCGTGGACGCGCTGGCGGGAAGGTAGCAGGCCCCAAGCCCCCCATGCAGCGCACGCCTGCCGGCACACGAAACAACGGCCGCTTTTCGCGGCCGTCATCGTTTGCGCCTGGCTAGCTTGCCGGCCCCTGAACCCAACCGGCACGTTTCGCCGTGCCGGCCTATCCATGGGACAGCCGGCTAGTGCTGGCCCACCACCCGGAACACCCGGATGGTCTCGCGCAGCGCGCCCGACTGGTTACCCAGTTGCGTCACCGCGCCGCCCAGTTCCTGCACCAGCGCCGTGTTCTGCACGGTCATCACATCCATCTGCGAGACGGCGGTGTCCACCTGCTCGATACCGGTGGACTGCTCCTGCGAGGCGCGCGAGATCTCGCCGATGATGTCGGTGACGCGGTGCACCGCCGCCACGATCTCCTGCATCGTGGCGCCGGCCTGCTCGGCCTGCGCGGAGCCTTCCGTGACCCGGTCGACCGAATCCTCGATCAGCGCCTTGACCTCCTTGGCGGCCTGGGCGCTCTTTTGCGCCAGGCTGCGCACTTCGCCGGCGACCACCGCGAAGCCCTTGCCGGACTCGCCCGCGCGCGCGGCCTCGACCGCGGCATTGAGCGCCAGGATGTTGGTCTGGAAGGCAATGCCTTCGATGATGGTGACGATGTCGGCGATCTTGCGCGAGCTGTCCGAGATGCCATGCATGGTGTTCACCACCTGCCCGACGGCCACGCCGCCGCGCCGCGCCACGTCCATGCTGCTGGCCGCCAGCTCGTTGGCCTGCCGCGCGTTGTCGGCGTTCTGGCGCACCGTGGACGTCAGCTGCTGCATGCTGGCGGCGGTCTGCTGCAGCGAGGCGGCCTGCCCTTCCGTGCGCCCGGCCAGCTCCTGGTTGCCGCGCGCGATGTGCACGGCGGCATGCGTCGTGCCCTCGATGCCGCGATAGACGTCCTGCGCAATGCCGATCAGGCTCTTGCGCATGACTTCCAGCGAGAACTTGAGGCTGCCCACTTCATCGTCCGATTCCGGCACGATCTGCGTCGTAAGGTTGCCGGCGGCCACCTGACGCGCCATGTTGGCGGCATCGAGCATCGGCTCCAATAGCGAACGCGACAGGCTCCAGCCCATCGCGAAGATGGCCACGATGCCCAGGGCCATGGCGCCGCAACCCAGCGCCGCGCCCCACGGGCTCAGGCTGGCCCAGTTGGCGTGCAGTCCATACGCGCCGGCGGCCGCGACGATGGCCGACGACAGCGTGGCATGGCGCAGCATACGGCTGCGCACGCTGTTGCGGAACGGAAAGGCCAGCACATCCAGGCCGCGGCGCCAACCGGCGCGCACCGGCCGGCCGCGCAGGATGCGCACGCCCGTGGCCGTGCCCTCGCGCATGCGGGCATAGAGCGCCTCGGCCATTTCGATCTGTTCGTCCGAAGGGCGCACCCGGACCGAGGAATAGGCCACCACCTCGCCGTTCTCGACGATGGGCGTGGCGTTGGCCAGCACCCAGTAGTACCCCCCGTCCTTGCGGCGATTCTTGACCACGCCCAGCCAGGACTCGCCGGCCTCGAGCGTCTCCCACAGGTCCGCGTAGGCTTCCGGCGGCATGTCGGGATGGCGCACGACGTTGTGGGGCTTGCCGATGAGCTCCTCCCGCGTGAAGCCGCTGACTTCGACGAACGCGGGGTTGGCGTAGACGATGCGTCCCTTGGTATCCGTGCGCGAGATCAGGTACTGATCCTCGCGCAGCTTGGTTTCTGCATTGGTGACGGGTAAGTTGACGCGCACGACTTTGTCTCCGGTTACAACATATACGACAGTAGCTTCTGACGGCGTTCAACCGGGTCCGGACACGACGCCCCGCATCGATCCGCTGCTGCACGCTTCGTCTGGCTCCCGAATCCCGGGCTGCCATCGAACACTGTGTTCTTGGCCTGAACGGTCAGGCACTCATACGTTTACGGTCATCTGAATGAAAACTTAACGTGCTTATTACTTTGTCACTGTTTTAATCCGCGGTTTTTATAACTGATGGGCATATAAAAATCCGGACCCGGGCGCCAGACGCAAAAAGCCGCGCCGACCCCGCAAACGCGGGATCGGGCGCGGCCCGGGATGACGCGGGGATCAGTTCAGCGACGGCGCGGAGTACCCGCCAAGCTGATGCGCCGGCACTTCGATCACTTCACCGGCATTGATCTTGAACACCGCGACCGCTTCGGCCAGGCGCTGCGCCTGTTCCTGCAGCGAGCCGGCGGCGGCCGCGGCCTCTTCCACCAGCGCCGCGTTCTGCTGCGTCACTTCGTCCATCTGCGACACCGCGCGGTTGACCTGGTCGATGCCGCTGGATTGTTCCTCGGACGCCGCCGAGATCTCGCCCATGATGTCCGTCACGCGCTTCACCGAGGCCACGATTTCCTGCATCGTCGCGCCGGCGCGTTCCACCTGCTGCGAACCCGCGCCCACCTTGGACACCGAATCCTCGATCAGGCCCTTGATTTCCTTGGCCGCTTGCGCGCTGCGCTGCGCCAGCGAGCGCACTTCGCCCGCCACCACCGCAAAGCCCTTGCCCTGCTCGCCCGCGCGCGCCGCTTCCACCGCGGCGTTCAGCGCCAGGATGTTGGTCTGGAACGCGATGCCGTCAATGACCGACACGATTTCCGAGATCTTGCGCGAGCTGGCCGAAATGCCTTCCATGGTGTGCACCACTTCCGACACCGCCGAACCGCCGCGCTCGGCCACGTCCGATGCGCTGGCGGCCAGTTGATTGGCCTGGCGCGCATTGTCCGCGTTCTGCTTCACGGTCGAGGCCAGTTCCTCCATGGAGGCAGCGGTCTCTTCCAGCGAAGCGGCCTGCTCTTCGGTGCGGCTGGACAGGTCGGTGTTGCCGGCGGAGATTTCGCGCGAGCCTACCGTGATTTCATCCACGCCGCGACGCACCGTCGACACGGTGCGGGTCAGGCTTTCCTGCATGCGCTTGAGCGCCGCAAAGAGCTGGCCGATTTCGTTATGCGACCGCACTTCCACGCGGCCCGTCAGGTCGCCCGCGGCGATCTTGTCGAAATGCTGGCCGGCTTCGACCAAGGGGCGCACCACCAGGCGGCCGAACAGGATGCGGGCAAGAATCATCAGCAGCAGCGCCAGCCCGACGGCAATGCCGACCGCCACCATGGCCAGGTTGAAGTTCGCTTCGGCCTGGTCGATCGTGGCGCGCTGCTGGTCGTTGATGTACTTGTCGAACTGGGCGATCGCCTCGATGAAGGCGGCGCTGCGCGGCGTGCCGTATTCGTTGTTCACCATGTAGAACGTCGAATAGTCTTCGCTGCGCAGGGCTTCCACCATCGTGTCCACGCCGTCATCGATGTACGAGCGGTAGCGGCGCACGAGGTTCATCGACAACTGGCGGCCAGTGTCGTCCTCGAGCATGTTCTTCTGGAAATCGGAGAAGCGGCTGCGCACGCCGGTCAGCAGATCCGTCGCGCCCTTGAGCGCCGCGGCCGCGTCGCGCGCCGAATTCTCGCCGCTGCCCCAGCCGGACTCCTGCAGGTGGCGCGCCGCCACCATCAAGCTCACGCGGGCGCGCAGCATGTCGCTGTTGATGATCTCGACCTGCTTGGCGCGCTCGGTCAGCGAATTGACCTCGCGGATCGATTGATAGTTGCTTTGCAGGAAGTAGGCCGCCAGGCCGCCCACCGCCGCGATCAGCAGTGCGAAGAACGCCATCACCCACAGCAGCATCGTGCCGACGCGGGCGTCGCGCAGCCTCAGTTTGCGCTTGACCTTGGGTGCGCGCGCGGCTTTTTTCTTGCCGGCCTTGCCGGGCTTTGCACCGGATTCGAGACTCGCTTCCATTTATTTCCCCATCCCTCAGGAACTGCTCTGACCAAATGAAAAACCACCCTGTGGACATGCCCTGTTACACAGGGTATGCACTCAGGGCGACGACCATCGGGCCTGAGGCCCGATGTCTTCTGCCGAACTGCAGGGCTATTTGCCCTGAGGCGCCAGACCGGCCGGTTCGCCCGGACCCGGAATGTAGATCGTTTGCACCTCGGGCTCTGTCGCCGGCCGAGCCCAGTCCTGAGTCATCTCAGGCGCGGGGGCCGGTCCCAGCAATTTCTGGCGTTCCCAAGGTTCCAGCAGAATGTTGGTGCTGTCGACGAGCCGCATCAGGCGGCCATCCGGGCCGAACTGCAGCAGCGCATCCTTGCGGCTGTAGAGGCCATCGTTGACAAAACTTATCTTGAAGGACCAGAGCGCCAGCAAGGTGCCGTCGCTCTGTTTGAATTGTTGGGCAGGCGGCGCGGTCAGCGCGCGCGCCGCTTCTTCCAGCGTGGTCTGCCCCGGCGTCAGGGTCGACAGCTTGCTCGGATCGAAGTTGTGACCCGTCGCCGCGCAGCCAGCGAGAAAGGCCGCAAACGCGGCCGCCGCCAGAAGATGTAGATAACCTCGCATACCCCTGCCTATATGCCGGCAATGCCGGCGTCAGAAAGATTCCCAATCGTCGTCCGAAGGCGCCTGGCGCCGGCTGGAGGCCGGTGCGGAAGCAGGCTTCGGATCGGGCTTGGCCGCGGGCCCCGGACGCGTCGCGGGCCGGCGCGGCGGACGCGCAGCCGTGGCGCCTGCGGCGGGTTCCGGCTTGGCGCGGGCCGAGTGCGTCAGGCGCACGGCCGCCGGCTTCGCGGCGGGCGCAGCGGGCTGCAGCTCGGCCTCGGCCTCGGGCGCCGGCGCGGCCACGCGGGCGGCGGGACGGTGCTGCTGCGCCAACTGGCGCGCCGGCACTTCGATCACTTCGCCCGCATTGATCTTGAACACCGACACGGCTTCGGCCAGGCGCTGCGCCTGTTCCTGCAGCGAGCCGGCGGCGGCCGCGGCCTCTTCCACCAGCGCCGCGTTCTGCTGCGTCACTTCGTCCATCTGCGACACCGCGCGGTTCACCTGGTCGATGCCGCTGGACTGCTCCTCGGACGCCGCCGAGATCTCGCCCATGATGTCCGTCACGCGCTTCACCGAGGCCACGATTTCCTGCATCGTCGCGCCCGCGCGTTCCACCTGTTGCGAACCCGCGCCCACCTTGGACACCGAATCCTCGATCAGGCCCTTGATCTCCTTGGCCGCTTGCGCGCTACGCTGCGCCAGCGAGCGCACTTCGCCCGCCACCACCGCAAAGCCCTTGCCCTGCTCGCCCGCGCGCGCCGCTTCCACCGCGGCGTTCAGCGCCAGGATGTTGGTCTGGAACGCGATGCCGTCGATGACCGACACGATTTCCGAGATCTTGCGCGAGCTGGCCGAAATGCCTTCCATGGTGGTGACCACTTCCGACACCGCCGAACCGCCGCGCTCGGCCACGTCCGACGCGCTGGCGGCCAATTGATTGGCCTGGCGCGCGTTGTCGGCGTTCTGCTTTACGGTCGAGGCCAGTTGCTCCATCGAAGCGGCGGTTTCTTCCAGCGAAGCAGCCTGCTCTTCGGTGCGGCTGGACAGGTCAGTGTTGCCGGCCGAGATCTCACGCGATCCGACGTTGATCTCGTCCACGCCCCGGCGCACCGCGCTCACGGTGCGCGCCAGGCTTTCCTGCATGCGCTTGACGGCGGCCATCAGCGCGCCGATTTCGTTGGTGGAATTGACGTCCACGCGCACGGTCAGGTCGCCGGCGGCGATCTTGTCGAAGCTCTCGCCCACGGCGCGCAGCGGACGCAGCACGACGCGGTTCATGAAGAGGAAAGCGCCCAGCGAGACCGCCAGGATCAGCACGGCCAACGCGATGTAGACATAGGCCATCACCGAGGCCTGGGTGCGGGCCGAGGCCACCAATTCCTGGCTGTACTTGTTGATGTTGTCCGCGAATTCGCCAAGCTGCTTGGAAAAGAGCCCGCTTGCGGCGCCCGTCTTGGTGTTCTTCAACGTCAGGTAGGTCGCCGAGTCGCCCTTGTCGAGCGCGGCCATCATGCTTTGCAGGGAATCGGCGAAGCCATTAAACGCAGCCAGCAGTTCGCCTTCCGAACGCTTGCCCAGGTCGGTCTGCTTCGGCGTGGCCTTGAACGCCTCCATCTTCGTCTTGGCGTCGGCGATGAGCTGCTGGACGATGCGCGAGTTCTCGGCGGCGCCGTTCGCATCGCCTGCGGCGCGCTGCGCGGCGGCGATGTCGGCACGAATGGTCGCGCGCAGCATCTGCGTATAGGAATCCTTGATCAGATTGCTCTGCTGGACGCTCAGAGAATCCAAAGCGTTGATCGCCCGCGTGTTGGACTGCATGCTGTTCCAACCGAGGACGATGGCAACGAGCGCGGCCAGAGCAACTGCCAATTGGGCAAGCATCAAGCCTGTGCGCACCTTCAGATTGCTAAACATTTCCGTAGTTCCGGTAGTCGTCCTGGCGGCGCTCCCCGCGCCGCCGGGCCGTAAAGGGGATGTTCTCTACTTCCTGTTCACTGCACTGGCGGAACGATCCGTCAGAAAGACTCCCAATCGTCATCCGAGGGCGGCGCACGGCGCGCGGCGGGCGCCTTGGGGGCCGCCGCGGCAACGTCCGCCGCATCGGTGGCGCGCGGGGCCGGCCGGCGCACGGGGCGCGCGGCGGTCGCGCCCGCCGGCTTGGGCCGGGCAACCTGCGTCAGACGAGGCGCGGCCTTGGGCGCCGGTTCGGGCTGCTCCGCCGGCTGGGCGGGCGCCTGCTCCGGCGCCGCCTGCGGCGCCGCCACGCGGGCGGCCGGACGGTGCTGCTGCGCCAACCGGCGCGCCGGCACGTCGATCACTTCGCCCGCATTGATCTTGAACACCGACACGGCTTCGGCCAGGCGCTGCGCCTGTTCCTGCAGCGAGCCGGCGGCGGCCGCGGCCTCTTCCACCAGCGCCGCGTTCTGCTGCGTCACTTCGTCCATCTGCGACACCGCGCGGTTCACCTGGTCGATGCCGCTGGACTGTTCCTCGGACGCCGCCGAGATCTCGCCCATGATGTCCGTCACGCGCTTCACCGACGCCACGATTTCCTGCATGGTGGAGCCCGCGCGTTCGACCTGCTGCGAACCCGCGCCCACCTTGGACACCGAATCCTCGATCAGGCCCTTGATTTCCTTGGCCGCTTGCGCGCTGCGCTGCGCCAGCGAGCGCACTTCGCCCGCCACCACCGCAAAGCCCTTGCCCTGCTCGCCCGCACGCGCCGCTTCCACCGCCGCGTTCAGCGCCAGGATGTTGGTCTGGAACGCGATGCCGTCGATGACCGACACGATTTCCGAGATCTTGCGCGAGCTGGCCGAGATGGCCTGCATGGTGCTGACCACTTCCGATACCGCCGAACCGCCGCGCTCGGCCACGTCCGACGCGCTGGCGGCCAGTTGATTGGCCTGGCGCGCGTTGTCGGCGTTCTGCTTGACGGTCGAGGCCAGCTCTTCCATCGAGGCAGCGGTCTCTTCCAGCGAGGCGGCCTGCTGCTCGGTGCGGCTGGACAGGTCCGTGTTGCCGGCCGAGATTTCACGCGCGCCCAGGTTGATCTCGTCCACGCCGCGGCGCACCGTCGACACGGTGCGGGTCAGGCTTTCCTGCATGCGCTTGATGGCGCCGAACAGGTGGCCGATTTCGTTGGTGCTGCGGACTTCGATGCGGCCGGTGAAATCGCCCGCCGAGATCTTCTCGAAATGGTCGCCGGCTTCGTGCAGCGGACGCAGCACGGTGCGGTTGATGAAGATCCAGCAGCCGACGGCCAGCACCAGCGCGATGGCCAGCATCACGATGGTGACGATGCGCGAGATGTCGTGATCGACCTGCGCCTGCGCGGCCAATTCGTTGGTGCGGGTGTCGATGAACTGCAGCACGTTGTTGACGGCTTCGCGGAACGCGGTGTTCGCGGCGCTGCCGGCGTCGTTCAGGTCCAGGTATTGCTGGATGGCAAGATTCTTCAGGGCGGAGGACTGGCGCTGGTAGATGTCGTCGAACTGCTTGTAGGCCGCGTCGAGCTTCTGCACCAGGTCTTCCGAGCCGGCCATGCGCGGGGCATTGCGGAATTCATTCAGCGTCTTCACGCCTTCGGCCATCAGCGCATCGGCGCGTTGCGCCTGCGAGGTGGACTGCTCGGTCTTGCCCTGCTGCATGTCCATCAGCGACGTTGCAAGCAGCAGACGGCCGCGCAGGAAGATGCTGTAGGCGCGCTGGAGCTGCGTCGCCTGGTCGGAATAGGCGGCGTTGATCTGTCCCAGCTTGTCATTGCTGGAATTCAATCCCATCCACGCCACGCCGTTCGAAATGAACATGGCGCCCGAGAAGAGCAACAGCACCAGGATGATACAGGTGCGAACTTTCAAATTACCAAGCATGAAATATCCGAGCGTTGAGCAACGAAAAACGACACTACCTACCCAATACGCACCACGGACGCCCCGGTCTTTGGCCGGCAGCGTCCGAAAGGTGCGCCACGCGCAGCGCCATGAACCGGCGCGGCGCCGAAACTTATCGCATCACTTGCGGCTGAACAGGCTGGACCCCTGGATCGTCATGAACGCGGCCGAGGCCGCCTGCAAGGCCACCTGCCGCAGCGCGAGCTGGCTGGCGCCGGCGTAGTAGTCCAGGTCTTCCAGGTCCGACAGCGACTTCGAGTACGACAGGCCCTTCTGCGTGCCCGTGGCGTCCAGCGCCTCCAGTTCGTTCAGGCGCGCGCCCACCGAGGCGCCGACCGTCAGGACGTTGTCGTAGTTCGAGGCCAGCTTCTTGTTGGCGGTGGCCAGTTCATTGTTCAGGCGAGCCAGCGCCTTCTCGTCGCCCGCGATGGGCGAGTCGAGCACCTTGATCAGGCTGTCCAGCGTGGCGAACATGTCCAGGTCGGCCGACTGGATGTTTTCGACGTCGATCACGTCGCCATTCTGCGGCGTGCCCTTGACCACCACGGCGACGCCGCCGAAGTCGATGCTGGTGCCCGGCGTGTACGCCGTCGGACCGGCCGGCGGCGCGGGGCTGATCACCGGCGGGACGGGCGGGGTCGCATTCGGTTCCGTCGTGATGACGCGGTAACCCATGTTGCCCGTCGCGGGATCGGATTCGAACTGCAGGCTGAAATTCTTGCCGATGTTGGCGCTGTTCGGCGTGACCGACACGGTGCCGAACTCGGCGGTGCCGGCGTTGGCCGGCGATGCGGTGGCGACATACGCCTGCGAACCCGGGTTGGCGCGATTGAAGATGTCGCTGCCCAGGTCGCTGGTGGAGAGCTGGCGCGACTGGTCGACCTGCACCGTGCGTTCGCCGGTGGCGCCGCTATAGACGATCTTGCCGGTGGCGTCCTGGGCGTACGGCACGACGCTGCCCTCGTAACCCGAGAACAGGTATTGGCCGTTGCCGTCCGTGCTGTTGGCCAGGCCAAGCAGCGCGTCGCGGGCGCTCTTGAGCGCCGTCGACAACGCCTGGCGGTCGCTGTCGGCGAAGGTGCCGTTGCCGGCCTGCACGACGCGCGTACGCACATCCTGCAATGCGGTCGTGATCGAGTCCAGGACGTTGGCTTCCTGCCCGAGGTTGGTCTTGGCCGTGTTGCGGTTCAGTCCATACGTCGAGTTCATGCTCTGCGTCTGCGCGACGCCGATCGACAGCGACGCCGACAGCGGATCGTCCGCCGGGCTCAGGAACTTGCGGCCGCTGCCGACCTGCTCAACCAGGCGATTCATGTCGGATTCCTGGGCGAGCACGCCGCTCAGGCCGTTCGTGTACATCATCGTGGTGCTCAGACGCATGGTGCAGCTCCGAAATGCTTTCTAGTATTCACAATCAACGTTCTGATCAGCCGCGCAGGCCCAACAGCGTGTCAAAAATGGTGCTCGCCACATCGATGATGCGGGCGCTGGCCTGGTATTGCTCCTGGTAGAGCGACAGGCTCACGTACTCTTCGTTCAGGTTGACGCCCGACACCGCCTGCTGCGCCGCCGTGGTCTGCTTGATCAGGTTGACCTGCGCGGTGGCGGCGGTCTTGATCTGCTGCGTCTGCACGCCGACCGTGTTCACGACTTGCGCGAACATGTCGTTGATGCTCATGGTGCCGTGTCCCAGCAGCTTGGTGTTCTGCAGTTGGGCCAGCTTCAGCGCGTTCTTGCCGTTGGCGTCGCCGCCCTCCGCGTCGGCCGCGGCGACCTTGTCCGGATCCGTGATCACGACTTCGATGTCGCGGGCGGCGTCGCGCGTGGGCGACAGCGACCACTTGTCGCCGGCCTGGGGCGGCGCGTTGATCGTCAGCGTCACGCCCATCTCGTTTTCGAGGTTCAGCGTGGCGGTGGGCGGCGTGCCCGTGGCCGGGCCGTTGTAGACCTGCGCGCCTTCCGGCAAGCGCACGACCTGGTAATTGGCGCCGTCGAACGAGATCTCGTAGTCCTTGGCGTTGATGTTCGCCAGGTTGGTGAATTCACCGGAGATCTGCGCGTTGCTCTTGTTCTGCGTGTTCGGCACGCCCTGGGGCGAGCCGATGCTGAAGAAATCCGTGCCCGGATTGCCGCTCTGGTCCAGGCCCTGGTTGTGCTGTTCGTTGAACGACAGCGCCAGGCCGACGGCCATCTGGCCGAGCTGGTTCTGCATGACGTCCAGGGACGACGCGCGGAACTGCAGCAGGCCGCCCAGCTTGCCGCCGGTAACGTCGGCGTCCTTCATCTCGACCGCGACGGTCTTGCCCGTGCCCGCCGGCAGCGTGTAGGCCAGGACGGTGCGGCCCGCGTCGGACGACGACGGCACGGCCTGCAGCGGATAGATGGAGTTGCCCGAGAGCAGCGACTGGCCGCCCTTGGTAAGCGAAATGCTGATCTTGTCGCCCTGCTCGTAGGTCGTGACGCCGATGAGCTGGTTCAGTTCCATGACGGCCTGGTCGCGCTGGTCGAGCAGGTCGTTCGGGGGGCTGCCGCCGGCCTTGCCGGACGCCAGCGAAATCTGCTGGTTCAGGTCGTCGATGCGGGTCAGGTAGCTGTTGACCTGGTCCACCGTCGTGGAGATCTGGGAATTCAGGCCTTCGCGCTGGTTCTGCATCTCCTGGTAGGCCGAGCGGATCTGGGTCGTCAGGCTGTTGGCCTGGCCGATCAGGTCGGCGCGCGCCGCGGGATCCGCGGGCTTGCTGGCCACCGTGTTCATGCTGGTGAAGAAATTGGTCAGGCCCGGGGCGATGCCCACGGTGCGGTCCGAGAACAGGTTGTTGATCTGCGAGACCTGGTCGAGCTGGGCCTGGAGCTGGGCGCCGCTGCCCTGCGCGCCGACGAGCTGCTTGTACAGGAAGCTGTCGTAGCTGCGTTCGACGGTATCGACCTGGACGCCGCGGCCAATGTAGCCGTTGGTCGTCGCCTGGGCGCCCGCGGTGGAGGTCATCACGCGCTGGCGGTTGTAGCCGACCGTGGTGGCATTGTTGATGTTATGACCGGTCGTGGCCAGGCCCGCCTGCGCCACGTTCAACCCGCCCAACGCCGTTTTGTACAAATTCATGCTGACAATGCCCCGTATGTAACCGCAGCTGTTATCTCTGGATACTCCATTTACGGCAGGAGCTCAGCCAAATTTAGAGTCCTTCCAGCATCCGCCGTGAATTTTCCACGCTGGATGCGGCGCCCCGGAGCTGCCCCATGATGCCGATCAGCTTCTGGGCGTAGCGCGGGTCCGTCGCGTAGCCGGCATCCTGGATCCGCCGGGCCGCCTCGATCTCGTTGCGGGCCGTCGTCACGCTTTCGTAGCGCGGACTGTTGCCGATCAGGCGGGCGTAATCGGCGAACGATTCCTCGTAGGAGGAGTACGCACGGAACGGGTGGGTCACCTTCTTGGCGACGCCATCCTCGTATTCCGTGGTCAGCACGTTGACGACCTTGCCCTTCCAGCTTGCGCCGGCCTTGATCCCGAAGAGGTTGAAGCTGGTGCTGCCGTCCTCGTGCTTGATTTCGCGCTTGCCCCAGCCGGATTCCAGGGCCGCCTGGCCCATGATGAGACGGGCCGGCACGCCGCTTTGCTGCGACGCCAGATTGGCCGCGCGCGACATCCGGGACACGAAGTCCACCACATGATCGGGCGCCCCTTCCGCCGCGGCCAACGCACGGTCGGCGGGACGGTTGTTGCGCATCACGTTCAGCAGCGCCGACACCTCGCGCGAACCGCCCGTGCGGAAATCCAGGTCGCCGCCCTGGCCGATGCTCTTGATGGCCTCGTCCGACATCTCGCCGGGCTTGCCCTGCTGCATCTGCGCCAGGATTGCCTGCGACAGCCCGATCCCCGGCGAGGCGAGGTGCAGCGCAAGCTGCTCGTCCGCCATGGACTGCAGCATCTGGGTCTGCTGGGAATCGAACAGGCCTTCCTTGGGCGTGGCCTCGCGCATGCGCTTGAGCATCATCTGCAGGAACAGGGCCTCAAACTGCTTGGCCACCTGCTTCTGCTGCTCGGTCCCGGCGGGGTCCTGCTTGACGTCCCGCTTCAGGTCCGACAGGCGGCCCATGTCGAAGACCGAATCCTGCCGGGCGCTGCCGCTGGCCGCATCGTGGGTATATGCCATGGCCGTCAGATGATTTCCAGTTCGGCGCGCAGGGCGCCCGCGCTCTTCATCGCCTGCAGGATGGCCAGCAGGTCCTGCGGCGTGGCGCCCAGGGCGTTCAGGCCCTTGACCACGTCAGCCAGGTTGGCGCTGGTGCTGACGCGCTGCAGCGAGCCGTTGTCCTGGCGCACCTCGATCTGGGTGTTGGGCACCACCACCGTCTGCCCTTGCGTGAACGGCGTGTCCGGTTGGACGACCTCGTTCTGGCGGTTGATGATGACGGACAGGTTGCCGTGCGCCACCGCGGCCTCTTCGATCATGACCGTGCGGTTCATGACGACCGAGCCCGTGCGCGCATTGATGATGACCTTGGCGACGGTGGGCGCGCGGGTGACCTGCAGGTCCTCGACCTGCGACAGGAAGCGGGCCTGCGAAGCCTGCTCCATGGGCGTGCGGACCTGGATGACGCGGCCATCCAACGCCGTGGCCGTGCCCTGCCCGAAGCGGCGGTTCAAGGCCGTGGCCACGTTCTGCGCCGTGCCGAAATCGGTGTTGTTCAGTTCGACGTGAATGTAGCCGTCGCGCGAGAACGTGGTGGGCACGCCGCGTTCGACGATGGCGCCCGCGCTGATGCGGCCGCCGTTCAACTGGTTGATCTGCACGCTGGAGCCGCCGGACGACGCGCCCGCGCCGCCCACCAGGATATTGCCCTGCGCGATGGCGTAGACCTGGCTGTCCGCGCCCTTGAGCGGCGTCATCAGCAGCGTGCCGCCGCGCAGGCTCTTGGCGTTGCCCATGGAGGACACCACCACGTCCAGCGTCTGGCCCGGCCGCGCGAACGCCGGCAGGGTCGTCGTGACCATGACGGCCGCCACGTTCTTCAGCTGCATGTTGCTGCCGGCGGGCACGGTGATGCCCAGCTGCGACAGCATGTTGGTCAGACTCTGCTGGGTGAAGGGTGTCTGGCGCACCTGGTCGCCGCTGCCGTCCAGGCCCACGACCAGACCGTAGCCGATGAGCTGGTTGCCCCGGACGCCCTGGATGCTGGCCAGATCCTTGAGCCGATCGGCGTGCGCCGCGCCGGCGCCCGCGGCCAGCCCGACGGCGACGCACACCCGCGCCAACAGGGACAGCAATGCGGATATCGGAGTCGGTTGTTTCATGATTTAGAACGGCGAAGCGATCAGGAAGAAGCGTTGCAGCCAGCCCATGGTCTGGACTTCGTCCATGACGCCCTTGCTGCGGTACTCGATGCGGGCGTCGGCCACCTGGGTGGACGAGACAGTATTCGTGCCCGTGATGGAGCGCGGGTCCACCACCCCGGCAAAGCGCACGTATTCGCTGCCGCGGTTGATGGCGATCTGCTTTTCGCCGGCGATCTGCAGGTTGCCGTTGGACATCACGCCGACCACCGTGGTGGTGATGGTGCCGGTAAAGGCGTTGTTGGCCGTGCTGTCGCCCCTGCCCTGCAACACGTTGGCGCCCGCGGCTTCGGTGTTCAGGTTGGCGTTGGCCCAGCTGTCCATGAACGAAGGCGCCGCGGCAATGCCCAGGCTGGCCGAGCCGCTGCGGTTGGTGTTCGTCGCCACGTTCTTGGACGCATTGGTGCGCTCGTTCAGGACGATGGTGACGATGTCGCCGACGTTGCGCGGCCGGCGGTCTTCGAACAGGGGGTAATTGCCGTAAGTCGTGGGCTGGTAGATGGAGCCCGTGGGCTGCGCCAGCGGCATGGGCGGCGGCGGCGGCGCCGCCGTCGTCGGCCCGGTCACGATGGGCTCGGGCGGAATCATGGCGCAACCAGCCGCCAGCAGGGCCAGCGCGGACGCAAATACCAGGCGCAGGACAGACATGAGCATCACAGTTGGGTCAGGCGGGCCAGCATTTCATCCGACGTCTTGACGGCCTTGCTGTTCATTTCGTAGGCGCGCTGCGTGGTGATCATGTTGACCAGTTCTTCGGCCACGTTGACGTTGGACGTCTCGACGTAGTTCTGCATGATCGAGCCCGCGCCGTCCACACCCGGCTGCAGCAGGTTGGCCGGACCCGACGAGTCGGTTTCCAGGTACAGGTTTTCGCCGACGCTCTGCAGGCCGGTCGGGTTGATGAACGTGGCGATCTGCAACTGGCCGATCTGCACGTTCACGCCGGCGGCGCCCGGCTGGGTCACCGACACCATGCCGTCGCTGCCGATGGTGATGGACAGGGCGTTGTCCGGCACGTTGATCGGCGGCTGGATGACGTAGCCGCTGACCGTGACGAGCTGGCCGTTCTGGTCGCGCTGCAGCGCGCCGTCGCGCGTGTAGGCCTGCGTGCCGTCGGGCAGTTCGACCTGCAGGAAGCCGCGGCCGTTGATGGCGACGTCCATTTCGCTGCCGGTGTTGTTCAGGTTGCCGGTCGTGTGGATGCGCTCGGTGGCGGCCACGCGCGCGCCGGTGCCCAGTTGCAGGCCGGACGGCAGCTGGGTGGCGTCGCCCACCTGGGCGCCCGGCTGGCGCAGGGTCTGGTACATCAGGTCCTGGAACACCGCGCGGCCGCGCTTGAAGCCGTTGGTGGAGACGTTGGCCAGGTTATTGGAAATCACGTCCATGGAGGTCTGCTGACCTTCCAGGCCCGTCTTGGCGATCCACAGCGAACGCATCATGATGAAGTACTCCGGTGCCGCGGCTCGGCCGCGAGCGAAATGTTATTTAAATCAGGCGCTTACCGACAGGATGCCGTTGGCGCGTTCCGCGTTGCGGTCCGACTGCTGGATCACCTGCATCTGTTGCTCGAAGCGGCGGGCGTTTTCGATCATGCCCACCATCGACGCCATGGGATTGGTGTTGCTGCCTTCCAGCACGCCCGACAGCAGGCGCAGGCCGGGGTCGGCCGGCAGCGGCGGCGCGGGCTGGCCGTTGACCGGCGCCATGCGGAAGACGCCGTCATCGCCGTGCACGAGCTGGGCGTTGTCGGGATTGACGAGCTTGAGCCGGCCCAGGTTCAGGATGTTGTTCGGCGGGTCGCCCGCGCCGATGGCCGTGATGGTGCCATCCGACGTGATCGTCAGCGAAGCCTGGTCGGGCACGTCGATGGGGCCGCCCTGGTCCGACATGACGGGCTGGCCCAGCGAGGTCTGCAGGAGGCCGTTGATGCCGACCTGCAGGCTGCCGGCGCGCGTGTAGGCTTCGCCCTGCGGGGTCTGCACGGCGATCCAGCCATTTTCGCTGGCCAGCGCCACGTCCAGGTCGCGGCCCGTGGTCTGCATGGTGCCCATCTGAAAGCTGTGGCCGGGCGTGGACGCCACCGTCGACACACGCGTAGGCAGGCTCACCCCGTCCGTCACGGGAACCGAGCGGTACAACGCGATCTGCTCGCGAAAGCCCGCCGTGTTCACGTTGGCCATATTGTTGGAGAGCGCGGCCTGGTGCTCCGTGATCCGCGCTGCGCCATTCATGGCGGTGTAGATGATTCGATCCATTGCCTATTCCGTCGGTGTCGTCGGTGTCGTCACAAGCCCAGCGGGCATTACTTCAGGTTCATCAGGACTTGCATGATTTCGTCCTGGGTCTTGATGGTCTGCGAGTTGGCCTGGTAGGTGCGCTGGGCGATGATCATGTTGACCAGCTCCTTGCTCATGTCCACGTTGGACGCTTCGGTCGCCTGGCCGACCACCGTCGACATGCTGTTGGTGCCGGGCTGGCCCAGGATCGGCTGGCCGGAAGCCGCCGTTTCCTTCCAGGCGTTGTTGCCCACGGGCTGCAGGCCCTGCAGGTTGGAGAAGTCGGCCAGCACGAGCGTGCCGACGACCTGGGTTTCACCGTTGGTGTAGCTGGCGACCAGGCTGCCGTCGCTGCTGATGTTGATGCCGCTGAATTCGCCGGAGGTGTAGCCGTCGGGCTTGGCAACCAGCTTGTAGTTGCTGCCGTACTGGGTCGTGCCGGTGTAGTTGATCGCGACGTTCAGCGGATCGGCCGGGGTGGCGGTGCCGCCGGGCTGGGCGAAGGTCAGGTTGACCACCGGTGCGCTGGTCAGCGTGCCGGCGTTGTTGAACGTGAACTGCTGGGGGTTGCCCCAGACGCCGCCCGCCTCGGTCGTGGGCGCCATGGCCTGGCCGTCCATCGTGTAGTACACGTCGTAAACGCTGGTGCCGCCGACGGCCGGACGCTTGACGAAGTACTGCATGACCTGGTGCGAATTGCCCAGGGAGTCGAACACCGTCATGGGCGAGGCGTTCGTGTAGGTGTCGGAGAGCTTGGGGTCGAAGGGCCGGCCGAGTTCGGTGACGGCGGCGGTGTAGTCGACGTAGCCGGCAACCTGGGTAAGGTCGCCCGCCGTCACGGCGCCAGTTCCGTCAACCGAGATGACATTGGGCGCCGTGCCGTAGTCGCCGGCGGGCGGCGCGTTGACCCACACGATATTGCCCACGGCGTCGCGCGTGAACTCATAGGTGTCGGCGGGCAGCGGCGGCGTCGTGCCGGTCATCGTCACGGAACCGTTGACGGCAGGCGAGGTCACCGTATCCGTCAGGTAGATGACCTTGGCGTTCGCGTCCAGGTTGGCCACGGTCGTGGCGCTGGTGGTGGCCAGGGGCGCCACGTTGGCCGTGGGCAGCTGCAGTTCCACCGGGTTCGCGCCGACGGCGCCGGGCGGGTAGCCGGTCAGGCGGTAGCCTTGGGCGTTGACGATGAAGTTGTTCTTGTCGACGAGGAACTCGCCGTTGCGCGTATACATGACCGCGCCGGCCTGGTCCGTCACGCGGAACATGCCCTTGGCGCCGTCGATGGCGATGTCGTATTCGCCGCCGCCGCCCGTCACGGAGCCGACCGTGAAGCGCTGGTTGATCGCCGAGACCTTGACGCCCAGGCCCACGCGCGAGCTGGCGTAGACGTCAGCGAACGAAGCGGTCGCCGACTTGAAGCCGACGGTGCCGGAGTTGGCAATGTTGTTGCCGATGACGTCCAGGTTCTGCGCAGCGGCGTTCAAGCCGCTCAATCCTTGTCCGAAGCCCATGTTTACTCTCGCTAATCGCTAATTCTTTAGTGGAAAAGCCGCCGCCCGTGCGCCGGCACCGATTCATATCCGCCTGATTCAGGCGCCGACCACCTTGCGCACGTCCAGCATGCTGGTCTGGCCGTCCAGGCCCAGGTCCAGACGCAGGCCGTTGGTGGAGTACGCCACGCTCTTGACCATGCCGTAGCTCAACACTTCCGAATTGACCTTCGTGCCCTCGGCGTCGGTCGCCAGCACGGACACGTTGTACGCGCCCGCCTCCAGCGCCACGCCGGCGTCGTTCTTGCCGTCCCATTCCAGCGTGTACACGCCGGTCTTCTGCTCGCCCAGCTCGATGGTGCGCACGACGGCGCCATTCGAATCCGAGATGCGAACCTGCACCTTGGTGGCGTCGCCCTGCAGGTCCAGGCCGTATGGCGTGACCACGCGGTCCGCCGGATTGGCGCTGTCGACGCCGACCTTGACCTTGGTGCCCGGGATCAGGACGCCCTTGCCGATCATCGACACGGCATTCATCGACTGGGATACGTCGATCTGCCCGCTGATGGCCAGCATGGTGTTCTTGAGATTGGTGATGCCTTCCACCGTGGAGATCTGCGCCAGCTGCGACGTCAGTTCCGCGTTCTGCATCGGGTTCAACGGATCCTGGTTCTGGAGCTGCGTGACCAGCAGCTTCAGGAACTGGTCCTGCAGGCCCTGCGCGGTGCTGGTGCTGGCGGCGCCGGTTTGCGCCAGGCCCATGGCCGTGGTGCTCGTGGATTGATCGACGGTGGTCATGGATACGCTCTGGCTGGAAATTAGGATTGACCGATGGTCAGGGTTTTCTGCATCAACGCCTTGGCGGTGTTCAACACCTCGACGTTGGCCTGGTAGGACCGCGATGCCGCGATCATGTTGACCGTTTCGGCCACGGGGTCGACGTTGGGCATGCTGACGTAGCCCTGGGCGTCGGCCATGGGATGCTTGGGGTCGTAGACCTGCTTGAGCGGCGACTGGTCCTGGACCACGCCGGCCACGCGCACGCCGCCGATTTCCTGCCCGAGCGCCTGGCCCGCGGCGGGGTTGACCTGGAATATGACCTGACGGGCGCGATACGGCTGGCCGTCCGGCCCCACCACGCTGTCGGCGTTGGCCATGTTGCTGGCCGCCACGTTCATGCGCTGCGACTGCGCGCTCAGCGCCGAACCGGCGATATCGAAAATGCTCAACAAGGACATTGCCTGTCGCTCCTGTTAAAGATCAATCCTGGATGGCCGTCTGCAGGCCCCGGATGCGGCTGGAGATCAGTTGCATCGTGCTCTGGTAATGCAGGGTGTTGTCGGCGAACTGCACGCGCTCGATGTCCATGTCCACCGTGTTGCCGTCCATGCTGGGCTGGTACGGTAGGCGGTACAGCAGGTCCGTCGGCCCCTGCGACACGGCCTTGGCCGGAATGTGGCGCGCGGACGTCAGCGTGAGCGACGTATCGGGCAGGCGCTTGGACCCTTCAAGGGCGTTCTGCATCGCCGCCTTGAAGTCGATGTCGCGCGCCTTGTAATGCGGCGTATCGGCGTTGGCGATGTTTGAGGACAGCACCTCCTGGCGCTGGGCGCGCAGTCCCAGTGCAGTCTGGTAGAACCGGAAATCTTCGTTGAGCCTGTCGAGCATCGTGACGCCTTCAATACGTTGCTTTGGGTCCGCACGGGGCCTGTCCAGCACACCGTTATCCCATTGGATGACGGCATGATAGGGGCCGGACCCTGAACACAATCAGCCAAATAACCCGTCATTTCTCATCCAATTCACGTATTGCCGAACGCCGCCCACTTCTACAATTCATCCATCATGAAAATCTCCGCAAGACTCCTACACGCGCGCGCCTGCCTTGCCGCCCTGCTGCTGGCCACGGCGGCCGCCGCCCAGGCGCAGGACGCGTCGGCCGCCCAGGCGCCCGAAGCAGTCGTCATTGCGGCGCAGACCTATCTGCAGGAACAGCTGGCCTCCCTGCCCGGCGAAGCGGCCATCGCCATCGACCCGCCGCGCACCGACCGCCTGACGCCCTGCGAGACCTTGTCCCCATTTCTTCCGTCGGGCATGCGGCTGCGCTCCCGGATGACCGTGGGCGTGCGCTGCAACGCGCCCAAGCCCTGGACCGCCTATGTGCAGGCGACGGTCAGCGTGTCCGGCCACTACTACGTGGCCTCGCGGCTGATCGCCAAGGGCCAGGCCCTGACGCCCGCGGACCTGGACGCGCGCGAAGGCGACCTGATCACCCTGCCCCCCGGCGCCATCACCGACCCGCAGGCGGTCGCCGGGATGACGGCCGCGTTCCGGATCAACGCCGGCCAGCCCATCCGCAGTTCATCGTTGCGCAACGCCCAGTCGGTAATGCGCGGCACCAACGTGCGCATCAACGCGCGAGGCAACGGTTTCATGGTCAGCAGCGAAGGCGAGGCCCTGGACAATGCGGCGCCCGGCGCCGTCGTCCAGGTGCGCACCGCAGGCGGTCAAGTGGTCAGCGGCATCGTCCGCAACGCCACCCTGGTGGAAGTACAGCTATAGATAATGTTACAAATCGCGTTTGCGACGGGTGTGCGTATACCCTAAAGTTCCTTCGGCCCTTGTCGTTACAGAGACATAAGTAGGCGGATCCGTCGCAAACCGACCCAGGACGCCCTGCGGAGAAAACCTTGAAAATCAATTCGACCACTAACCGGCCCCTGTCGGCCGACGCCGTCGGTGCCCGCGCCGAGACCGCGGTTAGCCAGGCCTATGGCGCCAGCAGCGCCACGGGCTCGAGCAGCTCGCAAGTGGCGCTGAGCTCGGCATCGCGCAAGATGCTGGCCCTGCAAGACGGCTCGAACGACATCAACGTCGAACGCGTCGCGGCCATCCGTGCCGCCATCGCGTCCGGGCAGCTCAAGATCGACACCGGCCGCATCGCCGACAGCCTGATCGCCAGCGCCCGCGACCTGCTGAAGTAATTCTTTCACCTTCTGTATTGAGCAGCCCGTCATGAGCCTTGTCGATGCCCTGCAATCCTGCATGAAGCAGGAAGACGCCCTGATCACCGAATTTTCCTCGATCCTCGAGGAAGAAACCGAGGTCCTGGTCGGACAGGGCAGCGTCGAGGCGCTGAACCTCATCACGGAGCGCAAGCGCGGCGTCGCCCAGCAACTGGTCGACCTGAGCCAGACGCGCGACAACCTGCTCAGCGAGATCGGCCTGCCCGCCGGCCATGCCGGCACCGAACAGGCGGCGGTGCAGTATCCGCAGCTTTCCGGCGTGTGGCAGGCCCTGTTGACCAAATCGGCCTCGGCCAGCGAAATCAACCTGCGCAATGGCGCGCTCATCGACGTGCACCTGCGCTATACCCAGCAGTCGCTGGACGCCCTGCGCAACGTCGGCGTCGGCAGCGCGTCGACCTATGACGCCCAGGGCCGCGGCGCCCGCAGCGCGCCGGGGCGCAAGCCCATCGTGGCGGGCTGACGCCTTCCTGTCCTGATAAAAAAAGCGGCGTGCATGGCACGCCGCTTTTTTTTCCCGATGGCGCGCGGGCGCCGGGTCGGTTACGCCCCGCCCGTCATCTCCAGCAGCGCGAACATCTTGAGCAGCGCCACCGGCAGCATCTTGCCCGACAGCTTGCGCTCGGATCCGACGCCGACGATGCCCGACAACGGGCCGCGCACGACCTCCGCGGCCGGGGAATGGGCGAGCTGCCAGCACGCCGCGCCGAGCTGCCCCGCCATCAGCGACTGGCGCGCCAGCGTATGGGCGCCATCGACCGCCGGCAACGCCTGCCAGGCGTTGGCCATGTAGCGGAAGGCCGCCTTGGCCTCGTCCTGAAGGACCAGCCAGCGCGCAATCGTGGCGGCGTCGGCCTGCGACGCGGGCAGATTCGTGGCGCCGAACAACTGGCCCGCCACCTCGCCGCTGACCGTGTCGATCAGGCGCGCGCAGACCAGGCGCACGCTGGCGCCCTGCCCCTTGGCCGGCAGCACGACTTCGGTACCGGACGCCCACAGCGCCAACGGCACGGTCTTGCCGTCGCGCACCAGGCGCAGGCCCGGCATGTCGCCCGGCTGGCCCACCGGCAGGTAACCCACGCTCTTGCCGACCGCGTTCAGGTTGGTGGGGCATTCGTCCTGGGATACGCGCAGGCCGCCGGGGCAGCGCGCCACCCACGACACGCCCTGATCGCTGAACGACTGCCACAGCGCGGCCGTGCCCGCCTCGAGCATATGGACCAGCGGCAGCGACGGCAGGCGTTCGCCCAGCCAGCGCACGCGCGCCGCCAGCGCCGCGGCCGGGTCCGGCTGCGCCGGGGCCGCGGGCGCGAAGGACGTCAGCATTCCGTGCGGCAGCACGAGCTGCTGCGCCGGCGCGGCCAGCGCCGCGCCGCGGTCGCTCATCAGGACCGCGCCCAGCAGCGTGCCGCCGGGCAAGCCCTCGCCCTTCATGGCGGTCTTGCCGTGCATCACGAGCAGATTGCGGCTGCAGGCCGCCGAGAACTCGCGGCGCGCCATTGCCAGCGGCTCGTCGCCCAGCGCGGCCAGGCTCGCGCCCGCGCCGTCGCCAACATACTCGCGCCAGGCGGTGCGCGCCTGCAGGCAGGCCGCATCGTTGTCCAGCCAGGCAATGGTGTCGTCCAGGCGCTGCGCGGCGGCGATCGACGCCGCCCCGCCCTGCTGCGGCAGGATGGCCGAGGCCAGCAACTGCCGGCGGCGCACGGGATCCACGGCGTCGGGCTCGCGCGACGAGGACACCAGTGATGCCAAGTCGGCTTCGCTGGGGGTGTACAGCGCGCGGGCGCGTTCCACCATCGAGAACGCGCGGTCGATCAGCACGTCCGCGCGGGCCAGCTCCATGTGTTCGGGCACCTTCTGCCCGACCGACATGTAATGGATCGGCAAGCGGTGGCGGATGGCGGTGTCCAGGGCCGCGCCCAGGCGGGTGGCCTCGTCCAGCTTGGTGATGATGCAGCCGGCCACGTCCTCGCCCACGCCGTTGCGGTAGGCGTGCGCCACCTCGTCCAGGGTGTCGCCCTGGCTCGCGGCATTCAGCACCAGCAGCCGGCGCACGGGCTTGCCCGCGTTGCACAGCATGGAGGCCTGCTCGGCCACCAGGCGGTCGCGCTGGCTGATGCCGGTGGTGTCGATCAGCACGATCTTGCGGTTGCCCAGCTCGGCCAGGATGCGGCGCAGTTCGCCCGCGTCGCGCACCGAATGCGCGGGCACGCCCATCAGGCGGCCATAGATCTGCAATTGTTCCAGCGCGCCGATCCGGAACAGGTCGGTCGTCAGCATCGCGACCTGTTCGCGCCCTTCGCGGGCGACGCAGCGGGCCGCCAGCTTGGCCAGCGTGGTGGTCTTGCCCACCCCGGTCGGGCCGACCAGCGCATACACGCCGCCGGCCAGGAATTCATCTTCGGACCGCAGCACGGGCAGGTGCGTCACCAGCTCGTTGCGCGCCCAGCTCAGCGCGGCCTCGGCGCCCAGGCCTTGCGGCAGGCGTTCGACCAGCGTGCGGACCAGCTTCGTGCTGAAGCCCGCGTCCAGCAGGCTGCGGAACAACGCCGCGCCAGCCGGTTCGCGGCCCGGCCCCTGGCGGCCGCCCCACAGCAGGCCATCCATGCGGCTTTCGAGCGCGCCGCGCAAGGCGCTGATCGCGTCCTGCAGGCCGGCGGCCGTATCGCCGGGCAGACTGGCGGGGGGGGTGCCGTGCGGCGGGCGGACCGGCGCGTCCGGCGTGCGCGCCATGGCGGGCGGCGCGGGCGGTTGCGTAGGGACGGCGGGCACGTCAGGCGCGCGCATGGCCGGCGCCGCCGGCGCGGCGTAGTGGCGGGATTCCTGGTAGGCGGTGGCGGGCGCGGCGGCCATGTGGGCCGAGGGCACAGCGGCCATGTGGGCCGCCGGCGCGGCCGATGTGGCCATGTGCACGGACGGCGCGGCGGCCGCGGCCATGCGGGCGACAGGCGCCGACGCGGGCGCAAGCGCGGGAAGTTCGACCCGCACCGCGGCGCCCGGCATCGGCGTCGCTGGAGCGGATGCCGCGGCCGGCGCGGCCGGGGCGCGATTCGCCGCCAAGGCGACGGGGTCCGTCACGGACGGGGCCGGCTGCGATACGGAAGGGGCCGGTTGCGATACGGACGCGGCCGGTTGCGACGCGGACGGCACAGGCTGCGATACGGGCGTCGCAAACGACGCCGGCGCCGTCGACGGTTCGTCCGCCGGCAGGGCCGACGCGGCGTAAGCGGATTGATACGCGGCGATAGACCGCGACGGCGCCGCGTAACCGGCCGCCGGCATCGCGGCGGGGGGCTGGAACGACGGCATTGCCGCAGGCGCGGCGAGCGGACGCTCGGCCCCGGCCGGCGCGGCAAACGGCGAACTCGCGGGCTGGCGTTCCTGGTGCGGATGCGGGTAGGACGGCTGCGCGTAACCCGGCTGCGGCTGGGGCTGCGAGGTGTGCGGCTGCGAGGTGTGCGGCTGCGGGGCGTGCGGCTGCGGGGTGTGCGGCTGCGGGATGTTAGCCAGCTGCGCCAGGCCCAGCCGCGCCTGACCCTGCGACTCCTGCGGCGGCGTCTGCGCGGGCGCGTCGTCGAACGCGCCATCGACGGTGGCCAGCACCTCGATGCCGCCCTCGACGCTGCGGTTCGACACGATCAACGCGTCCGGTCCCAGGGCCTCGCGCACCTGGCGCATCACGTCACGGGTGTTTGCCCCGTAAAAGCGGCTGATCTTCATTGCCCGTTGCTCCCGCCGATCAGCGCCGTCACGCGGACGATGCGCTCATCGGGAATTTCCGTGTTCGACAAGACGCCAAGCTGCGGCAGATGATGCCGCAGGAAGCGCGACAGCGGCGCGCGCAAGACCGGCGACACCAGCAGCACCGGCGCATTGCCTTGCGATTCCTGCTTTTCGACCGCCAGTTGCGCCTCGCGCAGCAGCGTGTCGGCCAGGCCGGGCTCCAGGCCCCCGCTGGTCGTCATGGCCTGCGACAGCACGCGTTCGAGCTTCACATCCAGGCCGATGACCCGCAGTTCCCCTTCGCCGGGGAACCACTGCTGCGTGATGGCCCGGCCCAGCGCGCGGCGGGTCAGCGCGATCAGCTCGTTGATGTCGGGCTGGCCGCCCGAGCCGGCCGCCAGCGCCGCCAGGCGCGGACCATGCTCGGAAAGCGTGTCGATGATGGTGCGCATGTCGCGGATGGGCACCTCTTCCGACAGCAGGCCCTGCAGCACCTTCTGCAGCGCGGTGAGCGACAGCGTCTTGGGCACCAGGTCCTCCACCAGCTTGGGCGCATCGCGGCCGATGCGGTCCAGCAGTTGCTGCACTTCCTGGCGGCCCAGCAGGTTCGAGCCGTGGCGGTGCATCAAGTGGTTCAAGTGCGTGGCCACGACCGTGCCGGCATCCACCACGGTGTAACCCGCCACCTGGGCCTGATCCCGCAGCGAGCCGTCGATCCACAGCGCGGGCAGGCCGAAGGCCGGATCGGTGGTGGGCGTGCCCTTGATCTGCATCGTCACGCCGCCCGGATCGATGGCCAGCCACTGGCCCGGCATGGCGACGCCGTTGCCGACCTCGACGCCGGACAGCAGGATGCGGTAATCGTTCGGCTTGAGCTCCAGGTTGTCGCGGATGTGCACCACGGGCGGCAGGAAGCCCACGTCCTGCGCGAACTTCTTGCGCAGGCTGCGGATGCGGTGCAGCAGTTCGCCGTTCTGGGCGTGGTCGACCAGGGGAATCAGGCGGTAGCCGACCTCCAGGCCCAACTGGTCCACCATGGATACGTCTTCCCAACTGGCCTCGGCGGCGGCGGCTTGCGCCTGAGTGATCGCCTGCGGCGGCACCTCCTCGGCCGCCACGGCCGCGGCCAGCGCGCGCTTGCGCAGCATCCAGCCGCCCCAGCCCAGCGCGCCGGCCAGCGTCAGGAACGCGACGTGCGGCATGTTGGGGATCAGGCCCATGATGCCGATGATGCCGGCGGTCAGGAACAGGACGCTGGGGTTGGAGAAAAGCTGGCTGATGATCTGCTGGCCGATGTCCTGGTCCGTGGACACGCGCGACACGACCACGCCGGCGGCGGTGGAGATCACCAGCGCCGGGATTTGCGCGACCAGGCCGTCGCCGATGGTCAGCAGCGTGTAGACGCGCGCCGAGTCGCCCATCGACATGTCATGCTGGGCCACGCCCACGATCAGGCCGCCGATGATGTTGATCGCCATGATGAGCAGGCCGGCGATGGCGTCGCCGCGCACGAACTTGCTGGCGCCGTCCATCGAGCCGAAGAAGTCCGATTCCTGCGAGACCTCCGAGCGGCGCTTGCGCGCCTCGTCCTCGCCGATCAGGCCGGCGTTCAGGTCGGCGTCGATCGCCATCTGCTTGCCGGGCATGGCGTCCAGGGTGAAGCGCGCGCCGACTTCCGCGATACGGCCCGCACCCTTGGTGATGACGATGAAGTTGATGATGGTCAGGATGATGAAGACGATGATCCCGACGGTGAAGTTGCCCCCCACCAGGAAGTGCCCGAAAGCCTCGATCACCTTGCCCGCGGCGTCCGGACCCGTGTGCCCGTTCAGCAGCACGACGCGCGTGGACGCCACGTTCAGCGACAGGCGCAGCAAGGTGGCAAACAGCAGCACGGCCGGGAACGCGGCAAAATCCAGCGGCTTGCGCGTGAACATGGCCACCAGCAGGATCATCACGGACAACGCAATGTTGAAGGTGAACAGCAGGTCCAGCAGGAACGTGGGCAGGGGCAGCACCATCATGCCCAGCACCATCACGATCAGGATGGGACCCGCCAGCAGCCGCGCATGCGCGGCGCCGTTACTCTTGAACATGGTGAGCAGTGCGCTCATTCCTTAAACTCCTTGTGCTGCGGTTTTTGCCTGCGGGTCCAGTTCGGCTGGCACGTTCAGTCTGGTGGGGGCTGTCGGTTCATGCCCCCAGCCCGAGCGCCAGGATCGTAGCTGGAAAACCCATGCCAGCACTTCCGCCACCGCGGTATACAGCTCGGCCGGGATTTCCTGCCCCAGCTCGACGTGTTGATGCAATGCGCGCGCCAGCGGCGGCGCCTCCAATGTGGGAATCCGGTTCTCGGCGGCCAGCTCGCGGATCTTGGCGGCGATGATGCCCGTTCCCTTGGCCAGCACGACCGGCGCGCCGCCCTTCGATTCGTCGTACTTCAGCGCCACCGCGTAGTGCGTGGGGTTGGTCACCACCACGTCGGCCTTGGGCACCTCGGACATCATGCGCCGGCGCGCCGCCTGGCGCTGCTGCTGGCGGATGCGGGCCTTGACGTGCGGATCGCCTTCGCTTTCCTTGTGCTCCTGGCGCACGTCTTCCTTGGACATCCGCAGCTTCTTCAGGTGGCTGAAGATCTGCCAGGGCACGTCCAGCATCACGATGATCAGCAGGGACGCGACGATGAAGGCGCAGCACATCGCCACCAGGCTCAGCGCCTTGGTCAGCGCGGCCGACGGCGCCACGTGCATCAGGCCCAGCATGTCGTCGTGATAGCGCCAGATTACCCAGACCGCCACGCCGCCCACCAGCAATGCCTTGGCCAGCGCCTTGACCAGTTCCACGACGGTCTGCGCCGAAAACATCCGTTTCAGGCCGGCCAGCGGGCTGAGCTTGGAAAAATTGGGCTGCAGGGGCTTGGTCGAAATGATGATCCCGCCCAGCACGACGCTGGACAGCACGGCGATCACCGCGAGCAGGCCGAAGATCGGCAGCAGCGTCAGCAGGGCATGGCCAAAGCCGCTGACCGCCTGCTCGACCATCACGCCCGGGTCCAGCGCCACGCGCTGGTCGAACGCCAGCCCGCTGCGCAGCACGCCGCTCAGGCCCTCGTACAGCGATCCGCCGCTCGCCCAGATGGCGCCGACCCCGACCGCCAGCATCATGAACGTCCCCAATTCCCGGGAACGCGCAATCTGCCCCTCCTCGCGCGCCTTTTCCAGGCGCCTTGGAGAGGCGGCTTCGGTTTTCTCGAGGTCGCTTTCTTCGGACATGCTCTACGGGATCGTTGCGGCTCGCTGACGTGGAAATGCAAGCCGCCCGCCGAGATTCTAGGAGGCGGCGGGCCTGAGCGATATGCCAAGAAGCGGGAAGAAAGCGGCGCTATTCCCCGATGCGCCGCCGGCGGCTACGCCGCCCCTCCCGGGCGGGGCGGTTCAGCCTGCCGCCTGCGCCACCGGGTGGCCGGCGCCCTGCCCGTCCAGGACGGCCTGGAAGCGGGCGTAGTCCAGCCCGATGCGCACCGCGCCCCAGTGTTCCGGCCCCAGATAAATGGGCAGGGAGATGTCGTTGACGATCTCGCCCGTGTCGCGCGAATACGTCTGGAACAATTGCGCGCCGGTATTGGCGGCCAGCCGCGCGCCGACGGGATCGTCGAAGATCCGCTTGTTCCGGACCCGGGCGATGTCGACCTTGGGATCGCCGGTCGGCGCGTGCGAGAAGCGGCTGTTGTGGGCGGGCGCATAGCCCCGGTTGTCCACCAGGATGGTGTAGATGGCGCCGGGCACGGCCTCCAGCACGCTGTCCAGCAGGCGCGTGAGGGGCTCCTCGATGGCCCGGTCATAGGCGGTGTGGTAGCGCGGCGGCTCGCTGCCGGGAATGCGCTGGTAGTGGCGGTCAAACACGTCGAGGCCGCGCCGCCGGGCTTCCTGCAGCAGGCTGCCCGCCGCATCGGCAAAGGCCTCCAGCGAATCGGACAGGCTGTCGAATGCCGTGTCGCCCGTGCGCATGTCGGCCAGCACCTCTTGCACGCTTTCGGTCTGCCGGCGGATGCGGTCGATCTCGCCGGACATGCTGCCCACCCGCTCCAGCACGTCCGCGCTCAGGGCCGCGATGCGCCCCACTTCCTGGCTCATGCCGTGATTGGTGGCGTCGACCTCGCCGATCGCCTGGACCACGTCGCCGACCTGCCGGTTCATGCTGTCGAAATCCCGCACGAAGCGTTCAAAGCCGCCGCAGGTGCGGTCCAGCACCGCGCCCGAGGCATCCACGTCCTCGCGCAGCGTGCCGGTCTGGCGCTGCGTCGACGAAACCAGGTCCAACATCTGCGTCGTGTGGCGGCCGATGTCGCTGGTGGCGGTGTTGACGCGCTCGGCCAGGCGGCCGACCTCGCTGGCCACCACGGCAAAGCCCCGTCCCGCGTCCCCTGCCCTGGCCGCCTCCACGCCCGCATTCAAGGCCAGCAACTGGGTCTGCAGCGCAATGTCCTTGATCACCTTGCTGATGTCGCCCACCGACTGCGCGCGCGCCGCCAACTGCCCCACCACCTCGGTGAAGGCCGCCATCTCCCGCGTCATGCGGTCGACCCGCTCCTTGACATCGGTCAGATCGGCCAGCGCCTGCTGCGCGGCATGCAGATTCTGGCCGGAGACCGCCGCGATCTCGCGGGCGTGGGTGGAAGTCGAGGCGGACAGATCGGCGATCTGGGCGCCGCTGGCCGCCAGCGCCTCGGCCGCCCGCGCCTGCTCGCGCGCCAGCAGCGAACAGCGGCCCGCCTGGAACTGCGTGCGCGCCGCGTTCAGCGCGATTTCGATACTGGATTGGCGCACCGTCATGACCCGCACGCGGATCTGCGCCAGGAAACGGTACAGCGGCCATGCGGCCGGACTGATGGACAGGGCGCGCTCGGACAGCATCGCGTCGCCGCGGTTGAGCCGTCGCAACAAGCCCCACATGCCGCCCAGGCGGAATACGGATCTGGCCACAATGAACCTCCTTTCCCTGGCCCGGACCGCCTTCTGCGGGCATCCATGGCCTGGCGCGCGTGGGCGCGCCTTGTCTCGCGCTGCAAGGCCCCGATTATTGTTGGCAGGAGTCTATCGGCCGGGCGGCGTTTGCGCCCTTAGGGAATACGTCAGGAGGCGGACGTCCGGCACCTCTGGAGCGTGCGGGCGGCAAGACCTGCGTCTTGCGCCCATGCCGGACATCGCGGCCGGGCTCAGAAGCCCAGGCTGGCCAGCAGGTCGTCGACCTGGTCCTGGCTGGTGACCACGTCGGTCTTGCCCTGCGGGTTGATCTGCGGGCCGTTGAGCAGGCTGTTGGCTTCGTCGCGGCGCTCTTGCGGCACGTTGTCCAGCAGCACCTGCAGCAGCTCGCGCTCGATCGCACCCACCACATCCATCATGCGCATGATGACCTGGCCCGTCAGGTCCTGGAAGTCCTGCGCCATGATGATTTCCATGAGCTTGGACTGGGTCTGCTGCGTCTGATTTGGCACGTCGGCCAGGAAGGCCCGCGTGTCCTTCACCAGTTCGCGCGCCTCGGGCATTTCCAGCGGCTGGTCGTACCACTGCTGCCAGCGGCTATCCAGCGCCTGCGCCGAACGCGCCATGTTGTCCTGGATCGGACCGGCCTGTTCGGTGGCATTGAGCACCCGGTTGGCCGCCTGCTCGGTCATCTGCGCCACATAACGCAGACGGTCGCGCGCGTCGGGAATGGCATTGGCCGCGTCCTTGATCGCCTGATCCAGGCCAAGCTCGCGCATGCTGTCGCGCAGCATGCGGGTGAGCGAGGCGATGCGATGGATCAGGTCGGGCGACTCTGTCGGGTCAACTGTTTCCGTTGAGCTCATCACACACCTCAGCCGCCAATTTTTTCGAAGATCTTGTTCAGCTTTTCTTCCAGCGTCGCCGCGGTGAAAGGCTTGACCACGTAACCGTTGGCGCCAGCCTGGGCCGCCGCAACGATGTTTTCCTTTTTGGCTTCCGCCGTCACCATCAGCACCGGCAACGAGGCCAGCGACGCATCGGCGCGGATCTGCTTGAGCATCTCCAGCCCGTCCAGGTTGGGCATGTTCCAGTCGGACACCACGAACTGGAAGCCGCCGTTGCGCAGCTTCTCCAGGCCAATGGCGCCGTCCTCGGCCTCATCCACGTTTTCGAAACCCAGCTCTTTGAGCAGGTTGCGGATGATCCGCCGCATAGTGGGGAAGTCATCCACCACCAGAATCTTCAGGCCCTTGTCTACCATCTTTCACTCCAGAAAAAATTTGCTTGAGATCGATCGTGGCGTCAGTCCGCGTCAAACGCGGTGCCCACGGTCGCCCAGGCGAGTCAGAATGCGTTCGCTCATCGCCGACAACGGCACCACTTCAGAAGCAGCCCCGATGGCGATGGCCTCGCGGGGCATGCCGAAGACCACGCAGCTCGCTTCGTCCTGCGCGATCGTGTGCGCGCCCGCCCGGTGCATGGCCAGCATGCCGGCGGCGCCGTCCTTGCCCATCCCCGTCAGGATCACGCCGATGGCGTTCTTGCCGGCCGCGACGGCCGCGGAGTTGAACAGCACGTCCACCGACGGGCGGTGGCGGTTGACGGGTTCGCTGGCTTCCAGCTCGATCACGTAGTTGGCGCCGCTGCGGCCCAGACGCATGTGCGTTTCGCCGCCCGGCGCCAGATACACGTGCCCGGGCAGTACCCGTTCGCCATGCACGGCCTCGCGCACGGTCACGGCGCACAGGGCGTCCAGGCGCTGCGCGAACGAGCGCGTGAAGCCGGCCGGCATGTGCTGCGTAATCAGGATGGCGGGGCTGTCGGGCGGCAGCGGTTGCAGCACTTCGCGGATGGCCTCGGTGCCGCCCGTCGACGAGCCCACGATGACCAGCTTTTCCGAGCTGGACAGCGGACGCCGCAGCATGGCCGGCGGCGCGGCCTGCGCCGCATGGGGCGCGGGCGCGCGCAGCTTGGCGCGCGAAGCGGCACGGATCTTGTCGGCGATGAGTTCGGTGTATTCGAGCAGGCCGTCGCGGATGCCCAGCTTGGGCTTGGTGACGAAATCGATGGCGCCCAGTTCCAGCGCGCGCAGGGTGATTTCCCCGCCGCGCTCGGTCAGCGACGACACCATCACCACCGGCATGGGGCGCAGGCGCATCAGCTTTTCCAGGAAATCCAGCCCGTCCATGCGGGGCATTTCCACGTCCAGCGTCAGCACGTCCGGGTTGTGCCGCTTGATCAGCTCACGCGCGACCAGCGGATCGGGGGCCGTGGCGACCACTTCCATATCCGGCTGGCTATTGATGATTTCGGTCATCAAGCCGCGCACGAGCGCCGAGTCGTCCACACACAAAACACTGATTTTCTTCATATTCTTTGCTGCCCTGGCCCGGTCAGGCCTTATTTGCGCATTCGTAGACCGTCTGCCCGCGCAGGCGGAAATCGCGGCTGATGTACGTAAAGTTCTCGGAGTGGCCGGCAAACAGCAGGCCGCCCGGCTTCATCAGCGGCACGAACCGCTCCAGGATCTTGGCCTGGGTCGGCTTGTCGAAATAGATCATGATGTTGCGGCAGAAGATCACGTCGAATTTTTCCGTGATCCCCCACGACGGCGACAGCAGGTTCAGCGTCTCGTAGCGCACCATGTCGGCGATCTCGGGCCGGACCCGCACGTGCCCTTCGTTCGCGCCGCGCCCCTTCAGGAAGAACCGGCGCAGGCGGTCGGCTTCCATCTTCGCGACGCGCTCGTACGGATAGACGCCGCTACGCGCCTTGTTCAGCACATTGGTGTCGATGTCCGTCGCCAGCACGGTCGAGCCCGCGGCGCGCGGGCCCAGGGCTTCGGTCAGCGTGATCGCGATGGAATACGGCTCTTCGCCGGTGGACGCCGCACAGCACCAGACCGACACCGGTCCGCCGCGCTTCTTGGCAAAGTCCGCCAGGATCGGGAAGTGGTGCGACTCGCGGAAGAACGCCGTCAGGTTCGTCGTGAGCGCATTGATGAAGTCTTCCCACTCCGCCGCGTCCGGCTCGTTTTCCAGGCTGTCGAGGTAGCTGGCGAAGTCCTGCCCGCCCAGGGCGCGCAGCCGCCGCGCCAGACGGCTGTAGACCATCTCGCGCTTGTGCGTGCCCAGCGAAATGCCGGCGCGCGCGTGGATCATCTTGCGGACGCGGGAAAAGTCCGCGTCCCGGAAGTCAAACTGGCGGTCCACCGGAATGGACGGAGCCGTATTCGCCGAAGTTGCCACGCGTATCCTCAGCGTCCCAGCGCAGGCGCATCGGGCGCTTGCAGGCGGGCATCGTCATAAGTGGCGTGCACCGAAGACAGGCGATGCGCCGGCACTTCGATGACTTCGCCCGTGTTGATCTTGAACACCGCGACCGCTTCGGCCAGGCGCTGCGCCTGTTCCTGCAGCGAGCCGGCGGCCGCCGCGGCCTCTTCCACCAGCGCCGCGTTCTGCTGCGTCACTTCGTCCATCTGCGACACCGCGCGGTTGACCTGGTCGATGCCGCTGGATTGTTCCTCGGACGCCGCCGAGATCTCGCCCATGATGTCCGTCACGCGCTTCACCGAGGCCACGATTTCCTGCATCGTCGCGCCGGCGCGTTCCACCTGCTGCGAACCCGCGCCCACCTTGGACACCGAATCCTCGATCAGGCCCTTGATTTCCTTGGCCGCCTGCGCGCTGCGCTGCGCCAGCGAGCGCACTTCGCCCGCCACCACCGCAAAGCCCTTGCCCTGCTCGCCCGCACGCGCCGCTTCCACCGCCGCGTTCAGCGCCAGGATGTTGGTCTGGAACGCGATGCCGTCAATGACCGACACGATTTCCGAGATCTTGCGCGAGCTGGCCGAAATGCCTTCCATGGTGTGCACCACTTCCGACACCGCCGAACCGCCGCGCTCGGCCACGTCCGATGCGCTGGCGGCCAGTTGATTGGCCTGGCGCGCGTTGTCGGCGTTCTGCTTCACGGTAGAGGCCAGTTGCTCCATCGAGGCAGCCGTTTCTTCCAGCGAAGCGGCCTGCTGCTCGGTGCGGCTGGACAGGTCCGTGTTGCCGGCCGCGATCTCGTGCGACCCGACGTTGATTTCGTCCACGCCGCGGCGCACCGAGGCGACCGTGCGCGTCAGGCTTTCCTGCATGCGCTTGAGCGCCGCAAAGAGCTGGCCGATTTCGTTGGTGTTGCTGACTTCCACGCGGGCCGTCAGGTCGCCGCCCGCAATGCGGTCGAAGTGGTGGCCGGCTTCCTTCAACGGCTGCAGCACGCGGCGGCGCAGGAAGACATAGGTGGCAAAGACCAGCAGCGCGGCGATGATGCCGCCGGCGCCGACGGCCATCAGGACGAACTGGTAGCGCACCTGCGCCACGTCGAACGCGTCCATCATCTTGCTGGCACGCCAGAAATCGAAGCCTTCGACGGCGCGCGCGAAACGGCCTTCCAGCGCGTCCTGCACCTTCTGGACCTGCGTCTGGTAGGCCGTCATGTCCGCCTTCTCCAGCGCGCCGACCAGCGGGGTGAGGCCCTGCTGCACGAGGACTGCATAAGACTCCTCGATTTCCTTGAGCGACTCGGCCGCTTCGGGGGGCCGGGGCAGCGTCTTGAAGAAGTCGAACTCGGCCTGCCCCTTGTTGAGCGACGCCTTCGCGCGCTCCAGCAGGCCGGCGGCCTCGCTCGACAGCCCTTGCGCCAGCAGGGCCGGCTGGCCCACGCTGCGCACGATGTCCGCGTAGTTCGCCGACGCGGCGCGGCCCAGGCCGTTCAGCGTGTCCTTGTAGCTCGAGACGACGCGGCTGACGGCGTCGTCCAGTTCCTGCGATTGCTTGATTTCAGCCAGCGTCCCGTTGCTGACGCGCAGCGACAGCACACCCAGCGCGGCTCCGATCACCAACATGAATGAGAAAAACGCCAGCACCCACAACAGGCTGCTGCGTATCGTCATGTTCGCGAAAAACTTGCGCATCACAAGACCATCCCTAGACTGCAATCGTTAAAGGAAAGCGCCACATCGCGATCAATATGGCGCCCTTACCCCGCATTCCGGCCGGACTCCGATCAGGAGGCGACCTTCTCCACCAACGCCATTTCGTCGCTGGTCATCAGCTTTTCGATATCCACCAGGATCAGCATCCGCTCATCCACCGTGCCCAGGCCCGTGAGGTACTCGGTCGACAGGGTGGCGCCGAACTCGGGTGCCGGACGGATCTGGCCCGAATTGAGCATCAGCACGTCGGACACGCCGTCCACCACGATGCCGACGACGCGGCGGTCCAGGTTCAGGATGATGACGACGGTCTGCTCGTTGTATTCGACGCGGCCCAGGTTGAACTTGATGCGCAGGTCCACGATCGGCACGATGATGCCGCGCAGGTTCGTCACGCCCTTGATGAACGGGGGAACGTTTGCGATGCGGGTAACCGTGTCGGCGTCGTAGCCGCGGATTTCCTGCACCTTCAGGATGTCGATACCGTATTCTTCGTCGCCCAGCGTGAAGACCAGGAACTCGCTGCCGACATCTTCGTTGCGCGCGGCTTGCGCATGCGGTTTGGCTGCCATGATTTTTAGTGCTCCATCAATTCAGAACGGCTTCGGGCTGCGACCAGCGTTCCCGGTTGGCGCGCGCGAGCGCAAATACGTCGACAATCAGGGCCACGCTGCCATCGCCAAGAATGGTGGCGGCGGAAATGCCCGGGACCTTGCGGTAATTCGATTCCAGATTCTTCACGACCACCTGGTGCTGCCCGATCAGATGATCGACCAGCAGCGCAAAGCGGCGGTCTTCGGCCTGCATGATGACGGCGATCGCCTGCGTGGGATCGGTCTGGGCCTCGCCCACCGAGAACACGCGGTGCATCTCCACCAGCGGCAGGTATTCGCCGCGCACGTGCATGACGCGCTCGTTGCCGGCCACCGAATAGATCTGGTCGTTCGTGGGCTGCAGCGACTCGGTGACGTGGTTCAGCGGCAGGATGAAGGTTTCTTCGCCCACGCGCACCGACATCCCATCCAGGATCGCCAGCGTCAGCGGCAGCACGATGCGCGTCGTGGTGCCGTGGCCCGGTTCGCACGACAGCTGCACGTGGCCGCCCATGTCCTGGATGTTCCGGCGCACCACGTCCATGCCGACGCCACGGCCGGAAATGTCCGTGACCTTTTCCGCGGTCGAGAAGCCCGGCGCGAAAATGAGCTGCCAGATCTCGTCGTCAGGCGAATTCTCGTTCACGGCCAGGCCCTGGGCCATGGCCTTTTTCAGGATCTTTTCGCGGTTCAGGCCGCCACCGTCGTCGCTGACTTCGATGACGATGTTGCCGCCGTTGTGCTGTGCGGACAAGACGAGCTGCCCGACCGGATCCTTGCCCGCGGCGATACGCTTTTCGGGCGTTTCGATGCCGTGGTCCAGGCTGTTTCGCACCAGGTGTGTCAGCGGGTCGATGATGCGTTCGATCAGGCTCTTGTCCAGCTCGGTCGCGCGGCCGTAGGTCTGCAGCTCGATCTGCTTGCCCATCTTGCCGGCGATGTCGCGCACCAGGCGCGGGAAGCGGCTGAACACGTAATCCATCGGCATCATGCGGATGGACATGACCGCTTCCTGCAGGTCGCGGGCGTTGCGCTCGAGCTGTTCCATGCCATTGAGCAGGCGGTCGTGCAGCACCGGATCCAGCGTGGAGGCGGTCTGGGCCAGCATGGCCTGCGTGATGACCAGTTCGCCCACCAGGTTGATCACCTGGTCGACTTTTTCCACGCCGACGCGGATCGACGTCGATTCCTTGTCCGCGTGGGCGGGTGCGGCGGCGGCCGGCCGGGCGGCCGCGCGGGCAGCCGGCGCGCCGGCGTCGGCGGCAGCGGCCGGTTCGGCCACGGGCGCTTCCGGCACAGGCGCGGCAACCGGCGCGGGGGCCGGCTGCGCGGCCGGCGCGGCTTCGGCCACGGCAGGCGCGGCGTCGCCGGTGGCGGGAGCCGCCTCGCGGGCGATGCTGAGCTGGTCGCCGTCGACGATGAAGCAGCACACGGCCTCGATGTCGTCGGGCGTGCAGGTGCTTTCGACCCACACGGTCAGCGCGCCGTTGCTGCGGTCGCTCGCCTTGACGGTGCCGAGATTGCCCATTTCTTCGAGCAGGGACGCGGCGTCCTTGTCCGATACCTTGGTGATGCGCACGCGCAGCGGCAGGCCGGCGGCCGACTCGCCCGATTCCGCGGCCGGGGCAGCGGGCGCCACGGGTTCGGGCTGGGGCTGGGGCGCCTGCTGCACCGGGGCGGGCGCCGGGGCCGGAGCCGGCGCGGCAGGCGCCGGGGCAGCGGCCGCGGCCGCCGCGGGATCCTTATGCTCCAGCGCAAGCTGCCTCAACACGGCGCAGATACGCTCAAACACGGCATCATCGGGCTCTTCGGAGGCCCGATAGGCATCCAGTTGGCTTTTGAGCACGTCTTTCGTTTCCAAGAAAATATCAATCATGTCCGTGCGCAGCGCCATTTCGCCGCGACGGATCGCGTCCAGAAGGTTTTCAAGCAGATGGGTCGTGCCCGCCAGCTGCGTGAAACAGCCGAACGTCGCCGCGCCCCCCTTGATCGAATGGGCCGCGCGGAAAATGGCGTTGAGCTGCTCGATGTCGGGCGCACCCACATCGAGCTCGAGCAGAAGCTGCTCCATTTGCGCGAGCAGCTCGTCCGCCTCGTCGAAAAAGGTCTCGTAAAACTGACTGAGGTCCAAACCAGAACTCATGACCCGTACGCCTTCCTAAATGAACCTGCTTACGCGCCGGCCTGCTCGTCGAGCAGTTCGGTCGCCAATTCAACCAGCACATCGGGATCCACCGGCTTGGAAAGCCAGCCGCATACACCCAGATCCCGGGCCGCCATCTTGCTGTCCACGTCGTCTTCGGTGGTCAGCACCAGCACCGGCACATCCATGTACCGGTCCGCTTCGCGCAGCCCCTGGATCAACTCCAGCCCGCCCTTGACGGGCATGTTCCAGTCGCTGACGACCAGGTCCACCGGATTGGCCATCGCCACCTCCAGCGCTTCCTGGCCGTTGCAGGCCGTCAGCACCTTCCAGCCCGCGCCGGTCAGCGTCGCCTGCACGATCATCCGCATCGTTGCAGAGTCGTCCGCCACGAGTATCGTTGCCGCCATTGCTATCGAACCCCTTCGGCGGGCGGGGTGTTCTCCGCCTCGCCCTGCTTGGTTGCCGTTGCGGCCTGGCCGGCGGCTTGCACCGCCTGCACGGCCGTCCCCACCTCGCGCGCATCCTTGGCGCTCACGTCCGCGGCTGCGGCGTTCTCGCTTTCGATGCGCTTCTGGGTGCTTTGGTTGAGCACCACCAGGCTGATGCGTCTATTAACGGCTGCATACGGATCATCTTTAACCAGGCTCATGCTGGAAGACAGACCCTGGATGCGCATGACCTTGCTTTCGTTCATGCCGCCCGCCACCAATTCCTGGCGCGAGGCGTTCGCCCGGTCGGCCGAAAGCTCCCAGTTACTGTAGGCGCGTTCGCCGCGCGCATACTGCGACGCGTCGGTATGGCCCGAGATGCTGACCTTGTTGGGCAGTTCGTTCAGGACCGGACCCAGCTCGCGCAGGATGTCGCGCATGTACGGCTGCACTTCGGCGCGGCCGGTCGCGAACATCGGGCGGTTCTGGTTGTCGATGATCTGGATGCGCAGGCCCTCGGTCGTCAGGTCGATCAGGAGCTGCGGCCGGAAGGACTTCAGGACGGGGCTGGACTCGATGACGTTTTCGAGGCGCCGCTTGAGGTTTTCGAGGCGATGCTGCTCGCGGCGCTCGGCGTCGCCCATGGGCTGGGACTCGACCCGGTTGCCCTGGCCGCGACGCACGTCGCCCTCGCTGCGCAGCGGGTCCTGCCCGCCGCCGGGAACGGCGCTGGTCTCGGCCGAACTGCTGGGCCCGCCGGTGATGGCGACGCGCAGCGGCATGCGGAAGTATTCCGCGATGCCCTTCAGTTCCTCGCGCGGCACGATGCTGATCAGCCACATCACCAGAAAGAACGCCATCATCGCCGTGATGAAGTCGGCGTACGCGATCTTCCAGCTTCCCCCGTGATGACCGCCGCCCTTGACCTTCTTGCGGCGGATCACCACACGGTGATTGTTTACCGTGCTCATGGCCCGCTCCGTCAGGCCTTGCCGGTCGACTTGGTCTGCCGGACGTGCTCTTCCAGCTCACCGAAGGTCGGACGCACCGACGAGAACAGCACCTTGCGGCCGAACTCCACCGCCAGTTGGGGCGGATACCCGTTCATGCTGGCAAGCAGCGTGGTCTTGATGCATTCCAGCACTTTCATGGCTTCGTCCGTGCGGCGCTCGACGCGGGAGGCCAGCGGACCGACAAAGCCGTACGCCAGCAGAATGCCCAGGAACGTGCCGACCATGGCCTTGGAGATCAGGTCGCCCAGGATGGCGGGGGGCTGGTCCACGGCGGCCAGCGCCTTGATCACGCCCAGCACCGCCGCGACGATACCGAACGCGGGCAGGCCGTCGGCCATCTGCTGCAGCGCATGGGCCGGGACTTCGCGCTCGTGGCGGTAGGTTTCGATTTCCTCGTCCATGAGCGTCTCGATTTCAAACGAGCTCATGTTGCCGCTGATCATGATGCGCAGGTAGTCCGTGATGAACTCCATGAGCTTCTCGTCTTTGGCGATGCGGGGATATTCGCTGAAGATCGGGCTGGAGCCCGGATCCTCGATGTGCGATTCGATGGCCATCAGGCCCTCGCGGCGCGCCTTGTTCAGCAACACATACAGGAGCGCCATCAGCTCCATGTACACGTCCTTGCTATAGCGCGAGCTCTTGAGTGCATCGGGAAGCGCCTTTTTGACCAGCCCCAGCGACTTCTTGCTGTTGCCCGCCAGGAACGCGCCAAAGGCCGCTCCAAAGATCAGCGTCAGCTCGAAGGGCTGGTAAAGCGCGCCCAAGTGGCCGCCCAGCGCTATGAAGCTGCCGACGACCGACACGATCACCACGAGAAAACCGATAACAATCAACACAACGGGCCCCTGCCAACGAAGTCTATAACTTGCGTCAATGATCCCCTGTCCCCCCTGCCCCAAAAAGGCGGGTTAGGGGGTGTTTTCCAGGGCTTTTGATGTATTTGGACGCCCGATCAGGCCGGCGCGACGGTCGCGGCGGGTGCGGGACGGCTACCCGCCCGCGCCTTGGCCGCCGCGCGCGTCTTGCCCGCACGGGGTGGCGGCCGGCAGATGGCGCACACAAAATCCGACTGGGGATCATGGGCATGGGCGATGAAGTGGCCGCCGCATTGACGGCACGCCGATAGCTGCAGCATGCCGCTGTCGAAGAATCGCACCAGCATCCACGCCCGGGTGAAGCTGAGGACAGGCTCACCGGAATCCGTGGCTTCCTGCCCCGCGTTTTCGAGATACAGGCGATAGGCGTCGATGGTGGCGCGTATGCCTTTGCTGGTGGTGCGCGTATTCAGGAACGAATACACGTTATAGAAGAGCGACGAGTGGATGTTCGGGAGCCAGGTCATGAACCAGTCAACCGAAAAAGGCAGCATGCCCTTGGGTGGCGAGCAGCCGCGGATTTCGCGATACAGGCGGGCGAGGCGATCGTGGCTGAGGCTGGTTTCAGCCTCCAGCACCTGAAGGCGCGCGCCCAGGGTGATCATGGAACTGGCAAGCAGAATGTCGTCCGCTTCCTGGGAAACGCTCTTGGAGGCCATGACAGGTGTGTCCGAGTGGGATTCTCAGGCCGTCAGGCCAGTTCTTCGACGGGTTGTTTGGCGAGCAGGATGGTTGCATGCGCTTGCTGCAGCGCACCACCCAACACGTCGTGGGTCAGCGCGGACAGCAGGCTGTAATCGTCGAAACGGAAACGGCACAGCAGCGAGCTGGAGCTGGCCAGCTTCACGAGCTGCGCGGGCGACAGGCGCATGAGGATGTCAGCGACCTCGTTGCTGAAACCCAGTCGGAACATCGATGCCGCGTAATCATCACGCAACATCCGCTGAGCCAGTAACAGATATGACAGATTCACTTCGCGAATATCTGCCAGCAAAGAATTTTCTACTTGTTGCACGCCGTACTCCCTATCCCTATCCCACCCGAGGGGCTTGATTACCGATAGCGCAGGCAACGTCTGTTACCTGTTCGCTCGCTGCATCCTGTTTTAATGCGAAATGTATCATTTGTTCGCAATTTAAGTAAAATTTACCACAGGTCATGTCATTTTCTATGACTTATATGACAAATCTTTGTTGATGTTGCGCAACGTGCCTTTCTAGATACACCTTGACATAGAAGTTCGTGACAAATTTTCGTCAATTTGCCAAATAAGCATTCAAAAAGTTGCGTACTTCCTGAAATGAAAGGCCCTCGAGTGCCGACAATGGCATCTTGCCGACGCTTCAGATTCGTCCGCTTTACCGTAGCCGCGCTTGTCGACAATGTCGCAAATTGACAACAACGACCGCGCTTCACGATGGACTCCGCCAGAATTCCCGCAATGCCCCACGCAGATGACAGCCTGGTCGAATATGCGCCACTAGTTCGGAAGCTGGCCCTGCAATTGCTTGCCCGGCTTCCCGCGAGCGTTGAACTCGACGACCTGATACAAGCCGGCATGATCGGCCTGCTCGACGCCGTCCGCCGCTACCAGGAAACCGCGGACGCCCAATTCGAGACCTACGCCACGACCCGCATTCGTGGCGCGATGCTGGATGAATTGCGCGGCCAGGATTGGCTGCCACGCAGCGTGCGCACCAAGGCACGCAAGATTGAACAGGCAATCCAGCTTCTTGAACAGCGTTTAATGCGAGCGCCCACCGAGACCGAGATCGCCGCCCAGCTCGACATCCCGCTGAGCGATTACCAGACGCTCCTGCACGACGCGCAAGGCGTGCAGATCGTCCATTACGAAGATTTCACGACCGAACCCGACTCGTCTTCCAGCCAGGCCGACTGGTCCGCCACCCTGAATCACGGCTCGGCGGGCGGCAACCCGCTGGACGCGCTGCTGGCCGGGGATTTCCGCCAGGCGTTGGTCCACGCGATCGATGCCCTGCCCGACCGCGAAAAGCTGCTGCTGTCGCTGTGCTACGAGCAGGGGCTGAACCTGAAGGAAATTGGGGCGATCATGAATGTGACCGAGGCGCGGGTTTGTCAGCTGCGGTCGCAGGCAACGGCGCGGATCCGGGCGAGGTTGAAGGATCAGGCCTGGCAGGAGTTGCCGGTTGAGGGGCAGATCGCGCAGATCATCTAAGGACGGCCGTCACACGCGCTGACGACCGCCCTGCATGCCGGAATCCCCTGCAATTCCGGCGCTATTCCCCGCATTTGCAGCCCGACGCCGCTGCTAGGCTATCGCCACCATTCATCTAGGTACCGACGGTTTCCGCAATGTCGCCGGTACAGCCCTCCTTCCGCCCTGGAATCCGTTATGAATCAAACAGACGACATCGTGCAGGCGCTTTCCGACGCCTACGACGAAACGCCATACGAATCCTATGCCTTCCCGCTGACCGCGCCTGGCCATTTGCGCGCCGTCGCCTCGCTGTACGGATTGCAGGCGCCCGCCATCGAAACGGCGCGCATCCTGGAACTGGGTTGCGCGGCCGGCGGCAACCTGCTGCCCTTTGCAGCCGCCCATCCGGGCGCGCACGCCACGGGCGTCGACCTGTCGGCGCAGCAGGTCGAATCCGGGCAGGCCGTCATCAAAGCCATGGGGCTGAAGAATATCGACTTGCGCGCGATGAGCATCACCGACATCAGCAAGGATTTCGGTCAGTTCGATTACATCATCGTGCACGGGGTATTCAGCTGGGTGCCGCCGGTCGTCCGGGACGCCATCCTGCGCGTGTGCCGCGAAAACCTTTCGCCCAACGGCATCGCGTACATCAGCTACAACACCTATCCAGGCTGGAAGGCGTCAGACGTGGTGCGCGATGCCATGATTCTGAACAGCCACGGCGCCCAAACCGCGCAGGAACGCCTGTCGCGCGCGAAAGACATGCTGAGCATGCTGGAAAATGGGCTTGCCGAGGGCAATCCGCTGCGCTCCGCGCTGCAACACGCGGCCCGCCAATTGCGCAGGCATTCCGACTATTACCTGGTTCACGAATATCTGGAAGCGGTTAATTCGCCCTGCTATTTCCTGGAGTTTGCGGCGGCGGCGCAGCAAGCTGGCCTGGCTTATCTGACGGACGCAGAACCGCAATCCTGCATGGCCAGCAATTATGGAAACAATGTTGCCGTCCTGCATAACGCGCTTTCGGCCGACGCGCCCAAGGAAATGCGCGAGCAATATCTGGACTTCGCGGTGGGACGCCAGTTCCGCAAGAGCTTGCTCGTCCACCAGGAACGCGCACCGGAGATTCTGGAAACGCCTGAAGTCAATGTGTTCGAGAAAATGCACTTCGGCGCGAATCTGACCGCAGCCAAGGCGCCGGCGGGCGCACCGTCCAAGGAGCGGCATTACCGCACCGCGCGCGGCAAAGGCATTGCCAGCATCGAGCCCACCTTTGTTGCCGTCGCCGAAGCGCTGCGACTGGCCTGGCCCCGCGCCCTGCCCTTTGCCGAGCTGATGGACGCTGCCCGCTCCAAGGCCAAAAAGGGGATATCGCAAGAGGAATTGGCGGAACTGGTGCTGACCCACCTAGTGCTGATCCTCAACGTCAGCGCGCTGGAGTACCGCATCGAATCGACGGGCTATCTTCCCGCCGCGGCCAAACCCCAGTGGATTCCCGGCCTGGAGTGCCTGCAGCGGCTGGCCAGCAGCGACACACTGCCGGTGGGTATCTACAACTTGTGGCACCAACACGTCCAGTTGCCCGCCGACGAGGTCAGCAAGTTTGTCATCCGGCACATCGACGGCCAGACCGCGATCACGGACCTGCGCACCCTGCTGCGCGATGCGCTGGCGAGCGGCGAAGTCGGCCACCCGTCGGGCAAGTCGCTAAAGCGGGTGCGCAATCTCGATTCCACGGCACAGACGCTGCTTTCCGATGCGATCGGCGTCCTGAGGTCGCGGGGCGTCCTGCTGTAGCCCACGTTTGTTGACAGGCAAGACGTGCCTGCGCCCCCGCTATGCGCGGGCACGTCATCAAGGGATTCCCTGGCGGCCCGCCTCCCGAGAAATGCAAATATTCGCCGATATCGAAAATTTGCCCTAAAGATTGATTTGGCCCTGTCGTTATCCTGGCAACGGAAGAGATTCAGCAAGCAAGTCGATACCTCACCGTTACAGTTTGGGCGGCCTAGCTGCCCGGTTTGAAGAAGCCTTTCTCTCTTGGGAGCCTAAACATGGCTGCAGTCATCAATACCAACTACTTGTCGCTCGTTGCTCAGAACAACCTGAACAAGTCGCAATCTTCCCTGGGCACCGCCATCGAGCGCCTGTCGTCGGGCCTGCGCATCAACAGCGCCAAGGACGACGCCGCCGGTATGGCCATTGCCAACCGCTTCACCGCCAACGTCCGCGGCCTGACGCAAGCTGCTCGTAACGCCAACGACGGTATCTCGCTGGCCCAGACGACGGAAGGCGCCGCCTCCGAAGTCAACACCCACCTGCAGCGTATCCGCGAACTGACCGTGCAGGCTTCGAACGGCAGCTACTCGCAAGAACAGCTGGACTCGGTCCAAGGCGAAATCAACCAGCGCCTGGCCGACATCGACCGCATCTCGGAACAAACCGACTTCAACGGCGTGAAGGTCCTGTCCGACTCCGCCAAGCCCCTGACGCTGCAAGTCGGCGCCAACGACGGCGAAACCATCACCCTGAACCTGTCGGAAATCAGCGTCAAGACGCTGGGTCTGGACGGCTTCAACGTGAACGGCAAGGGCGTGACGCAAAACCGCTCGGCCACCGTGACGGACGTGATCGCTCAAGGCGGCACCCTGCAAGGCGACGGCACCTACAAGGCCACCACGACGTTCAACGCTGCCTCCGCTGAAACCGTGCTGAGCAAGCTGGAAGACGGCAACACCGTCGCTGTGGGCGGCGGCGCCACCTACACGTACGATGCCGCCAAGGGCAACTTCACGTACACGAAGACTGTCGACACGACCGTCGGCGCTGACGTGACGGCTCTGGCCAACAAGATCAAGCCCAGCAGCGGCACGATCTCGGGCAGCTACGAAATCTCGACGGGCAAGAGCGCCTCGTTCGACGTCGACGCAGCCGGCAAGATCACGATCGGCGGCAACGCTGCATTCCTGAACGCCGACGGCGAACTGACCACCAACGACGCCAGCGGCGCCCTCACGCAAGCCACGCTGGACGACGTCCTGACCTCGGTCGGTACCGAAGCCAACAGCTCGGTCACCATCGGCGGCACCAAGTACAGCCACAGCGCTGCCGACGAACTGTCGTACACCGCCGTCGCCACGACCGCTGACGTCCTGAGCGCCATGGGCTCCTCGACCGCCGTTTCGACCGTGACCCTCGGCTCGGGCATCACGTCCGCCGCCGTGACGTTCGCCATCGCCACCACCGACTCGAACAACACCTGGGTCGACAACAAGGGCGAACTGACGGACATCCAAACGTTCGACACGTCGTACAAGATCAACGCTGACACCGGTGAAGTCACCGTCGTCGGTGACAACAGCGCGACCGCCGGCCAATACGCTTCGGCTGATGGCGCCAAGGTCCTGGTTGGTTCGGATGGCAAGCTGACGACCGAAACCACCAGCGCCGGTGACAAGACCACCGATCCGCTGAAGACCCTGGACGCTGCCTTCACCAAGCTGGACAAGCTGACCGGTGAACTGGGTGCCGTGCAGAACCGTCTGGAATCGACGATCGCCAACCTGAACAACGTCGTGAACAACCTGTCGTCGGCCCGCTCGCGTATTCAAGACGCGGACTACGCCACGGAAGTGTCGAACATGTCCAAGGCTCAGATCCTGCAACAGGCTGGCACCTCGGTTCTGGCCCAGGCCAACCAAGTGCCGCAAACCGTTCTGTCGCTGCTGCGTTAATCACGCCGCAACGCCCGACGGTTGGGCGGGAAGCTCGCAAGACGCTCCTGCCCTCCTCATCGCACCGGGTGCTTCGCACCTGGTCGAACAAACAAGCCGGCAGCCGCCGGCTTGTTTCTTTTTGCGCCCGTGTCTCTTGCACGCATTTCGTTTGCGCGCATTTCTGTTGTGGCTCGCAGGGACATCCTCCCGCACCGCGGCGCATTGCCCCCGCCGGAGAGCGCGCATGCGCGTCGTCCCGGCTCAGGAACGATCGACCCTGTCCGGTTTTCCCCGGTAGGTTCGATTCCTCGCCAAGCCGCCCTTTTCCGTCGCTATTCGCCCATTGGCTGCCTGGTCGCTTGCCCCATAATTGCCTCCGCACGTTTGTATCCGTATTTTTCACCCAATGACCGCCACGCCTCCCGATCCACTCGCTACGCAGCACGACAGCACTCCGGATCACGATGACCAGGGGCCCGCGGACTCGCAGACCCGGCGTCTGCGCGAAGAAAATCGCGCCTTGCGCGAGCTGCTGGCCGCCCAGGTGCATGCCTCGCTGCCCCGGCAGGAGCCCGGCTGGTTCAAGCGGCTGTGCTGGTGGCTGATTTCGGCACCGGGCGCGGCGCTGGTCGGGTGGCGCAGTTTGCTCGGACGCGATGAGGCCGAACCCATGACGCGCCGCCGTGTGGGGTGCGCGACGTTGACCGTGCTCTATACGCTGGCCATCTATGCCGCCCTGGTGCTGCTCGTGGTGTCATGGAATTCGCCCAGCACCCCGAACTCGGGCGCGACCGCCGCCAGCCCGGTGCGCGTGCCGCTGGCGCCGTCGCCGCCGCTGCCCATGCCCCCGGAGCCCGATGTGGGCAGCAAGGGCGCGGACGCGACGCCTGATGGCACGACACAGGACGAGCCGTCCCGAACCGCATCGCCGGCGGCCGACACGTCGCCCTCCGCCCCGGCAGTGGAGCATGCTCCTGCCACGCCGGACACCGCGGACAGCGCTTCCGCTGCGCCAGAGCCTGCGGCTTCTGCCGCGCAGGACCGGCCGGCCACCGCCGAATCGCCGCACGCTCCTTCGGCCCCGCAGCCCACCCTGCGCATCACCGAAATCCCCGCCCCCGACCCGATGGCCTGGGTTGCCGTGCTCGACGGCGAGTTGGCGCGTTGCGCGGAACTCGGATTTTTCGAGCGTCCCGACTGCGCGTGGACAGCGCGCAAGCAGTATTGCGAGGCCAACCACGGCTGGGGCGTCGTGAAGGAATGCCCGGCGCAACCTTGATGCATCCGGCCGCCCGTGTCACATGCCAGCCACGAACCCGCGCCACAATGCACCGCGGCCCGCAATCATTGCGAAATGTTTTGCATCATTCCAAGGGCGTGCCCCATAATGCCACTTGCTTCGGCCAATGAATCGGCCTCACATCACCAGGACACCTAGACCATGGATGCTTCCGTCAACAACACCGTCAATTCCGCCTTGGCCCTGCGCGACGCGAACCTCATGATGGAGGTTCAGGCCAGCGTGACGAAGAAGGCAATCAATGCGCAGGCCGATTCGGTGGCGACCTTGATGCAATCGCTGCCGGTCCTGGCGATCGACGGGACGCTGGGTTCGCGCATCAATACGCACGCCTGAACCCGCATCGCGCGGCGGCATGCCGCGTGGTCCCGAATGAAAGATCAGCCGCCCGCACCGGGCGGCTTTTTTATGTCCGGCTGGTGGTGCCCGGACGCCCAGCCGATGCCTCGACGCACCCGCCCCCACGCCCGCACCCACCCGCGCCTCCGCGCCCCGCCCTCCGTCAATCCGCCGGCTTTGCCGCCAACCCCACGATCAGTTTGGCCAGCAGCGCATCCAGTTGCCCCTGCTCCTTCTGCGTCAAGGACGACAGCGCCTGCTGCTCGTTCGCGACGTGCAGCGGCAGCATCTTGTCGATGAGCGCCAGGCCGGCCGGCGTCAGCCGTACCAGGGTGCTGCGCCGGTCGTTGGGGGAAGGCACGCGTTCGATGAGCCCCTTGCGTTCAAGCCGGTCGAGCCGGCTGGTCATCGCGCCTGACGACAGCATCAAGCCTTCATGCAGCTCGGTGGGTGTCATGGCATAGGGGTGGCCCGAGCGCCGCAGCGTGGCGATGACGTCGAACTCGCCTTGATGCAGCTCGAACTGCGCGGCCAGCGGCAGGAACCAGTGGCGCTCCAGCAGGTGGGTGGCTTCCAGCAGGCGTCCCACCAACGCCATCACGTTGGCGTCGATGTCCGGCCGTTCGCGCTGCCATTCTTCCCGGGCACGCCTTGCGCGGTCTTTCATGGTTGCCTCTATATGAAGCTATTTTGGATGGAAGCAATGATATCCCGTTGCAGGACCAGCAACCCCATCTATATACTTCGATATCAAATAACTTTACGTCGAGATAGTTTATGCGGAGCCTGCCGTTTCGCCCCCTGCTGGTCGTCGTCGCCATCGTGGCGGTGGCGCTGAATCTGCGTCCCGCCTTGGCGGCGATCGGGCCGCTGCTGGACATGATCCAGGCGGCCACCGGCGCGACCCACACGCAGGCCAGCCTGCTGACCACCTTGCCCGTGTTCGTGATGGGCCTTTGCGCGCTGGCCGGGCGGCACGTCACCGGCCGGTTGAGCGAACGCGGCGGAATCGGCCTGGGACTGGCACTGGTGGCCCTCGCCTGCCTGGCCCGCTACGTGGCGGTGGACACCTATGGGCTGTTGCTGACGGCAGCGGTGGCGGGCGTGGGCATTGCGTTGGTGCAGACCTTGCTTCCGGCCTTCATCAAGCGCCATTTCGCGCATGAGATGGGACGGGTTTTCGGGCTTTACACCACCGGCATCATGGCGGGCGCGGCCATCGCGGCGGCGGGCGCGGCGGGGCTGGCCGGCCAGATGGGCTGGCCAGCCGCGTTGGCATTCTGGAGCCTGCCCGCGGTGGTGGCGCTGCCCCTGTGGCTGAACGCGGCGCGCGGTCAGTCGTCGCGCGGTCAGTCGGCCCGCCGCGCATCGCCACGCCTGCCCGCTTCGCGCCCGGCGCCGCACAGTTTCTGGCGCAACTTGCGGGCGTGGGAGCTGATGCTGTTTTTCGGCATCGGCACCGGCGCCTACACGCTGGTGTTGGCGTGGTTGCCGCCGTTCTACACCAGTCTGGGTTGGGCGCCTTCCGCCGCGGGCTTTCTGCTGGGCGGCCTGACCTTGGCGGAAGTCATGGCCGGCCTTGCCGTCTCGGCCTGGATCGGCAGGTTTCCCGATCGCCGCACGCCGCTTGCGGCGGTCCTCGTCATCCTGATCTGCGGGCTGGCGTGCCTGATCCTTGCCCCGCTCAACCTGGCGCTGCTTGCCTGCCTGCTATTGGGCGTGGGCATCGGCGCGCTCTTTCCGCTGTCGCTGATCGTGGCGATGGACCATGTGGACGATCCGGCCCAGGCCGGGATGCTGGCGGCGTTTGTGCAGGGCGGGGGCTATGTGATCGCGAGTTTCATGCCGCTGCTGGCGGGCGTGCTGCGCGACCGGTTTTCCAGCCTGAGCCAGGCCTGGGTCGTGATGCTTGGCGGCGCCATAGTCCTGCTGGCGCTTGCCCTGCGGTTTTCGCCCGCCTCGTACCGGCGGATCGCCGCATGAAATCGTCTGAATAAAAAAAGCGCCGCGCCCTCGCAAGGGCCGGCGCTTTTCGGGTGGCGGTCGCGGCAAGCCGCGGCGCGTCACTGTTGCACGTTACTTCTTTTTCATCGGCGGCAAATCCGTGCAGACGCCTTCGGCGACTTCCGCGGCCATACCCACCGATTCGCCCAGGGTCGGGTGCGGGTGGATGGTCTTGGCGATGTCGACGACGTCGGCGCCCATTTCCACGGCCAGGGCCAGCTCGCTGATCAGGTCGCCCGCGTGGGTGCCCACGATGCTGCCGCCCAGGATGCGATGCGTTTCGGCGTCGAAGATGAGCTTGGTGAAGCCTTCGTCGCGGCCGTTGGCGATGGCGCGGCCGGAGGCGGCCCACGGGAAGACGCCCTTCTCGATCTTGATGCCCTGCTTCTTGGCTTCGTCTTCGGTCAGGCCGACCCACGCCACTTCCGGATCGGTGTAGGCCACCGACGGGATGACGCGCGCATCGAAGAAGGACTTCTGGCCGGCGGCGGCTTCGGCGGCGACGTGGCCTTCATGCACGGCCTTGTGGGCCAGCATGGGTTGGCCGACGATGTCGCCGATGGCGTAGATGTGCGGCACGTTGGTGCGCATCTGGCGGTCGACCTCGATGAAACCGCGGTCGGTGACGGCGATGCCCGCCTTGTCGGCGCCGATCTTCTTGCCGTTGGGGCTGCGGCCCACGGCCTGCAGGACCAGGTCGTAGCGCTGCGGTTCCTTGGGCGCGCCCTCGCCTTCAAAGCTGACGTAGATGCCGTCCTTTTTGGCTTCGGCGCCCACGGTCTTGGTCTTCAACATGATGTTGTCGAAGCGGTAGGCGTTCTTCTTCTGCCACACCTTGACCAGGTCGCGGTCGGCGCCCTGCATCAGGCCGTCCAGCATTTCCACCACGTCCAGGCGCGCGCCCAGCGTGGAGTACACCGTGCCCATCTCCAGGCCGATGATGCCGCCGCCGATGATGAGCATCTTCTTGGGCACTTCACGCAGCAGCAAGGCGCCGGTGGAGTCGACGATGCGGTCGTCTTCGGGCAGGAACGGCAGCTTCACCGACTGGCTGCCGGCGGCGATGATGGCCTGCTTGAAGCGCAGGGTCTGGGTCTTGCCGTCGGCCGCCTTGACGGTCAGGTGGTTGGCGTCGGCGAATTCGCCCACGCCGGTGACCACGGTGACCTTGCGCGCCTTGGCCATGCCCGCGAGGCCGCCGGTCAGCTTGGCGACCACGCTGTCCTTGTAGCCGCGCAGCTTGTCCAGGTCGATCTTGGGCTCGCCGAAGCTGATGCCGTGGGCGGCCAGTTCGCGGGCTTCGTCGATGATGGCAGCGTTGTGCAGCAGCGCCTTGGACGGGATGCAGCCCACGTTCAGGCAGACGCCGCCCAGCGTGCTGTAGCGTTCGACCAGGACCACGGACAGGCCCAGGTCGGCGGCGCGGAAGGCGGCGGAGTAGCCGCCAGGGCCCGCGCCCAGGACCAGCATGTCGTATTCGGCGTCGGCCGAGCCGCTGTAGGTGGCGGCGGCAGGCGCGGCAGCCTTGGCGGCGGGCGCTTCAGACTTGGAAGCGTCCTTCGCGGCCGCCTTGGCGTCGGACTTGGCATCCGCCTTGGGGGCTTCTTCCTTGGCGGCGCCGGCCGCTTCCACTTCCAGCACGACGGCGCCTTCGGCAACCTTGTCGCCGACCTTCACGGCGATGGACTTCACCACGCCGCCCTGCGACGCGGGGATTTCCATCGAGGCCTTGTCGGATTCCACGGTGATCAGGCTTTGTTCGGCCTTGATCGTGTCGCCCACGGCCACCAGCACCTCGATGACTTCCACTTCCTTGAAGTCGCCGATGTCCGGCACTTTGATTTGAACGGTATTGCTCATAGGGCTCCCCGTTTACAGCGCGATGCGGCGGAAGTCGGCCAGCAAGGCGCCCAGATAGGCGTTGAAGCGGGCAGCCGAGGCGCCGTCGATGACGCGGTGGTCGTAGGACAGCGACAGCGGCACCATCAGGCGCGGCACGAACTGCTTGCCGTCCCACACGGGCTTGTGCGCGGAGCGCGACACGCCCAGGATGGCGACTTCAGGCGCGTTGATGATGGGCGTGAACGAGGTGCCGCCAATACCGCCGAGCGACGAGATCGAGAAGCAGCCGCCCTGCATTTCGGCGGGCGAGATCTTGCCGTCGCGGGCCTTCTTGGACAGGTCGGTCATTTCCTGGGCGATCTGCAGGATGCCCTTCTTGTCGGCATCGCGGATCACCGGCACCACCAGCCCGTTGGGCGTGTCGGCCGCAAAGCCGATGTGGTAGTACTGCTTGAGCACCAGGTTGTCGCCGTCCAGGGACGCGTTGAACTCGGGGAATTTCTTCAGGGCCGCGACCACGGCCTTGATCAGGAAGGCCAGCATGGTGACCTTGATGCCCGACTTCTCGTTTTCCTTGTTCAGCGTGACGCGCAGCGCTTCCAGGTCGGTGATGTCCGCTTCGTCGTTGTTGGTGACGTGCGGGATCATGACCCAGTTGCGGTGCAGGTTCGCGCCCGAGATCTTCTTGATGCGCGACAGCGGCTTGGCTTCGATGGGGCCGAACTTGGTGAAGTCGACCTTCGGCCACGGCAGGAGGCCCAGCGCGGCGCCATCGGCCGAGCCGCCGGCGGCGGCAGCCGCCGGGGCCGCGGACAGGGCCTGCTTGACGAATCCGCGGACGTCGTCGGCGGTGATGCGTTCCTTGGGACCCGTGCCCTTCACCTTGGAAAGGTTCACGCCCAGTTCACGCGCGAACTTGCGCACGGACGGCGAAGCGTGGGGCAACTGGCCGGGCTTGAGGTTGGCGTCTTCGAGCGCGGCGGCGGGGGCCGGGCGCGCGGCAGGTGCAGCGGCCGGCGCAGCTTCAACTTTGGCTTCGGCCTTGGCTTCCGACTTGGCAGCCGGCGCGGCTTCGGCCTTGGCTGCGGGCGCCGCGCCTTGCTGCGCGCCGCCTTCCACCACCACCACGACCGAACCCTTGGCGACCTTGTCGCCGACCTTGACCTTCACTTCCTTGACCACGCCGCCCTGCGAGGCCGGGATCTCCATCGAGGCCTTGTCGGACTCGACGGTGATCAGTCTCTGCTCGGCCTTGATGGTGTCGCCGACGGCGACCATGACTTCGATGACTTCCACTTCCTTGAAGTCGCCGATGTCGGGCACTTCGATCTCGACCGGGCCCGTGGAGGCGGCCGGGGCCGGGGCCGACGCTTCGGCCTTGTGGGCAGCGGCGGCGGCCTGCTTGGGTTCTTCCTTGGCGGCCGGTTTGGAGTCGGCCTTGGGAGCCTCTTCCTTGGCGGCGCCGGCGTCGGCGGCTTCCACTTCCAGCACGACCGCGCCTTCGGCGACCTTGTCGCCGACCTTCACGGCGATGGACTTCACGACGCCGCCCTGCGACGCCGGGATTTCCATCGAGGCCTTGTCGGATTCGACCGTGATCAGGCTCTGTTCCGCCTTGATCGTGTCGCCCACGGCAACCAGCACTTCAATGACTTCCACTTCCTTGAAGTCGCCGATGTCGGGAACCTTGATTTGCACGATGTTGCTCATGTCTCTTTACCCTCAGGCGTATTGCGGGTTGGCTTTGTTCGGATTGATGCCGTACTTCTTGATGGCTTCGGCCACCTTGGCAACCGGCACCTTGCCTTCGTCGGCCAGCGCGCGCAGGGCGGCGACCACGACGAAGTGGCGGTCCACCTCGAAGTGCTCGCGCAGCTTGGCGCGGAAATCCGAGCGGCCGAAACCATCGGTGCCCAGCACCTTGTATTCGCGGCCCTTGGGCACGAACGGACGGATCTGGTCCGCAAAGAGCTTCATGTAGTCGGTCGACGCGATGATCGGGCCTTCCGTCTTGGCCAGCTGTTCCGTGACGTAAGCGACCTGCGGCTTCTTCTCGTCGGGGTGCAGCATGTTGTGGCGTTCGACGTCCAGGCCGTTGCGGCGCAGCTCGGTGAAGCTGGTGACGCTCCAGAGGTCCGATGCGACATCCCAATCGGAAGCCAGCAGTTCCTGCGCGGCCATGACTTCCCGCAGGATGGTGCCCGAGCCCATGAGCTGCACGCGGTTCTTGCCCTTGCCGTGCGACTTGAGCTTGTACATGCCCTTGATGATGCCTTCCTCGTCGCCCTGGGTCAGACCGGGCTGCGGGTAGTTTTCGTTCATCACCGTCAGGTAGTAATAGACGTTTTCCTGGTCTTCCACCATGCGCTTCAAGCCATGCTGGATGATCACGGCGAGCTCGTGGCCGAACGTCGGGTCGTAGGACACGCAGTTCGGGATGGTCGAGGCCAGGATGTGGCTGTGGCCGTCTTCGTGCTGCAGGCCTTCGCCGTTCAGCGTCGTGCGGCCGGCGGTGCCGCCCAGCAGGAAGCCGCGCGCCTGCATGTCGCCGGCGGCCCAGGCCAGGTCGCCGATGCGCTGGAACCCGAACATCGAGTAGTAGATGAAGAACGGGATCATGATGCGGTTGTTCGAGGAGTACGACGTGGCCGCCGCAATCCACGAGCTCATCGCGCCCGCTTCGTTGATGCCTTCCTGCAGGAGCTGGCCGTCGGCCGACTCCTTGTAGTACATGACCTGGTCCTTGTCGACCGGGACGTACTTCTGGCCTTCCGGCGCGTAGATGCCGATCTGGCGGAACAGGCCTTCCATGCCGAAGGTGCGCGATTCGTCGGCCAGGATCGGCACGACGCGCGGGCCCAGTTCCTTGTCGCGCAGCACCTGGTTCAGGATGCGCACGAAAGCCTGGGTGGTGGAGATTTCACGGCCGTCGGCGGTGGGCTCCAGCACGGCCTTGAAGGCGTCCAGCGCGGGGGCCTTCAGTTGCTCGTCGGCCTTGGCGCGGCGGCGCGGCAGATAGCCGCCCAGCGCGGCGCGGCGCTCGTGCAGGTACTTCATTTCGGGCGAGTCTTCCGCCGGCTTGAAGTACGGCAGGTCCGCCAGCTTGTCGTCCGGGATGGGGATGCCGAAGCGGTCGCGGAATTCGCGGATGGAGTCCAGCTCCAGCTTCTTTTGCTGGTGGGTCGGGTTCTTGGCCTGGCCCACGTGGCCCATGCCGTAGCCCTTGATGGTCTTGGCCAGGATGACGGTCGGCTGGCCGGTGTGGTCGCTGGCCGACTTGAAGGCGGCGTACACCTTGTGGGGATCATGGCCGCCGCGGTTCAGGCGCCAGATGTCCTCGTCGCTCATGCGCGACACGGCTTCCAGCAGCTTGGGGTGCTTGCCGAAGAAGTGTTCGCGGACGAACTTGCCGTCATTGGCCTTGTACGCCTGGTACTCGCCGTCGACGGTTTCTTCCATGATCTGGCGCAGGATGCCTTCCTTGTCGTGCGCGAGCAGCGGATCCCAGTAGCCGCCCCAGATCAGCTTGATGACGTTCCAGCCCGAACCGCGGAAGTCGCCTTCCAGTTCCTGGATGATCTTGCCGTTGCCGCGCACCGGGCCGTCCAGGCGCTGCAGGTTGCAGTTGATGACGAAGATCAGGTTGTCGAGCTTTTCGCGGGCCGCCAGGGCGATGGCGCCCAGGGACTCGGGTTCGTCCATTTCGCCGTCGCCGCAGAACACCCAGACCTTGCGGTTGCTGGTGTCGGCGATGCCGCGGGCGTGCAGGTACTTCAGGAAGCGGGCCTGGTAGATGGCCATCAGCGGGCCCAGGCCCATCGACACGGTCGGGAACTGCCAGAAGTCCGGCATCAGCTTCGGATGCGGGTACGAGGACAGGCCCTTGCCGTCGACTTCCTGGCGGAAGTGGTTCAGCTGTTCTTCGGTCAGGCGGCCTTCGAGGTAGGCGCGGCCATACATGCCGGGCGAGGTGTGGCCCTGGAAGTAGACCAGGTCGCCGCCGTGGCCTTCGTCTTCAGCGTGCCAGAAGTGGTTCTGGCCGCAGCCGATCATGGTGGCCAGCGAGGCGAACGACGCGATGTGGCCGCCCAGGTCGCCGCCGTCGGGCGGGTTGTGCTTGTTGGCCTTGACCACCATGGCCATGGCATTCCAGCGCACGTACGAGCGGATGCGCGATTCCAGTTCCAGGTTGCCGGGATGCGCCGGCTCCAGGCCGGGCGGAATCGTGTTGACGTAAGCGGTGTTGGGCGAGAACGGGATGTGGGCGCCGGAGCGACGGGCTTCGTCGATCAGGCGTTCCAGCAGGTAATGGGCGCGCTGCGGTCCTTCGCGGTCGAGGACTGCCGCCAGGGCTTCGAGCCACTCCTGGGTTTCAAGGGTGTCTTCGTCGTTGGCGGCCTGCACGGCGCCAGCCTGGGCGTTAGAGGACATCGTGTGTCTCCTGTTGGGGTTCGTCGTGACCACACACCCGCTTATTTATCTACTCGCGGACATTGCATGGTAGCCGGGATCATCCGGGCTACCATGTGATGCATGGGGTCGGGGTGTTCTAAGGACCTGCCAGGGCCGGTTTCCCTATCAGGCGGCATTCTAAGAAAGAAGATTAACCGGTCGCAAGGAAAATTTCATGTTGCGGTACGGCATTTCATAATACGGAAAGTTGACCCGAAGCTGAATGCCGGAACGCCATACTTTTTATGGCCTAGCCCGAACGCAGGGCTTGATTCCCGGCAATTCCCTTCCAACACGCACTAAAATGCGCGGTCTATCCGGCCCGAATTCCATGTCCAGCGCGCCCAAGTCCAATATTCCTACGCCTTTCCACGACCACGCCCGTACCCGGCGGCGCGGGGTGTACTGGGTCACGCCCGCGATGGTGCTGATCCTCTATATCTGTGTGATGGGCGTCTTCTTCTGGCTGCAGCGCATCCATGACGACAGCGTCATGTTTGTCACGATAGACCAGGAACTGCGCCAGCAACGCCTGATCTGGGTGGTGCTGGCGCTGTCCTGCGTCATCGTCATCAGCCTGCTGATGCTCTGGCGCTATACCCGCTTCCGGTCCACCGCCGAGGCCGCGCTCATCGCCGAAACCGGCTTCCGGCGCGCCATGGAGAACTCCATGTCCACGGGCATGCGCGTGCTCGACATGGAGGGACGCATCGCCTACGTGAACCCCGCCTTCTGCCGGATGATCGGCTGGAACGAAGCCGACCTGATCGGCCGCAGCCCGCCCTTCCCCTATTGGGTGCCGGGCCGCCACGAGCAGCACCAGCACACGCTGGACGTGCTGATGTCGGGCAAGACGCCCAGCAGCGGCCTGGAGGTCGAGGCGCAGCGCCGCGACGGCTCGCGCTTCACGGCGCGCATGTATGTGTCGCCGCTGCTGGACCCCAATGGCAACCAGATCGGCTGGATGACGTCCATGACCGACATCACCGAGCCCAAGCGCATCCGCGAGGCCCTGACCGCCGCGCACGAGCGCTTCATGACCGTGCTGGAAGGCCTGGACGACGCCATTTCGGTTACCGCCGACACCCACGACGGGCTGGAACTATTGTTCGCCAACCGCACGTACCGCCGCGTGTTCGGCGCGCAGACGGGCGGTCACGATGAACTGCTGGCCGGCCGCCGCGGCCGCTTCACCGACGAATCGGTCGAAGTCTTCGCGCCGTCGGTGCAGCGCTGGTTTGAAGTGCACCACCGCATGCTGGCCTGGACGGACGGGCGCCGCGTGCGCATGCAGGTGGCGCGCGACATCACCGAACGCCGCGGCCACGAGGAAGCGTCGCGCGTGCAGCAGGAAAAGATCCAGCTCACCAGCCGCCTCACCACCATGGGCGAGATGGCCTCGTCGCTGGCGCACGAACTGAACCAGCCGCTGACGGCCATCGCCAACTACAGCATGGGCGCGGTGGCCCTGGTCAAGGCCGGCCACACCAGCCCCAACATGCTGCTGCCGGCGCTGGAAAAGGCCGCTTCGCAGGCCGAGCGCGCCGGCAAGATCATCAGCCGCATCCGCGAATTCGTGAAGCGCAGCGAGCCGCGCCGCCAGCGCGTGGCGATCGGCCGCATCGTCGACAACGCCATCGGCTTTGCCGAAATCGATGCCCGCAAGCGCCGCATCCGCATCGACAGCTTCGTGCCGTCCAACGCCCCGGACGTCCTGGCCGACCCCATCCTGATTGAACAAGTCCTGCTGAACCTGCTCAAGAATGGCCTGGAAGCCATGGAAAAGAGCGAGTCCGACGAGCTTAAGGTTGCCGTAATTCTGCACGAGCAGCATATCGAGGTAGCCGTGGTGGACCGCGGCCATGGCCTGGCCGAGCCCGAGCGCCTGTTCGAACCCTTCTTCAGCACCAAGTCCCAGGGCCTGGGCATGGGGCTGAACATCTGCCGTACCATTATTGAATCGCACCACGGCCGCCTGTGGGCCGACCCGAATCCCGCCGGCGGTACTATCTTCCGCTTTACCCTGCCCTGCGCTGCGACCCAGACGCAGGCCCAGAACGATCAGTCCGAGGAGTTGCACGCATGAACACGCCCCACCTGTCGAGCACGGTATTCATTGTTGACGACGACGAAGCGGTCCGCGATTCGCTGCGCTGGCTGCTGGAAGCCAACGGATATCGCGTTCGCGCCTACGCCAGCGGCGAATCTTTCCTGGAAGATTACGACGCCAGCCAGGTTGGCGTGCTGATCGCCGACGTGCGCATGCCCGGCATGAGCGGCCTGGAACTCCAGGAGCAGCTCATTGCCCGCAATGCGCCGCTGCCCATCGTGTTCATCACGGGCCACGGCGACGTGCCCATGGCCGTGTCGACCATGAAGAAAGGCGCCGTCGACTTCCTGGAAAAGCCGTTCAACGAATCCGACCTGCGCGAGATCGTGGCGCGCATGCTGGAGCAGGCCACGCAACGCGTGAGCAAGCACCAGGCCCAGAAGGACCACGAAGCCATGCTAGCGCGCCTGACCGCGCGCGAGCAGCAGGTGCTGGAGCGCATCGTCGCCGGCCGCTTGAACAAGCAGATCGCCGACGACCTGGGCATCAGCATCAAGACCGTCGAGGCGCACCGCGCCAACATTATGGAAAAACTTGAAGTGACCACCGTTGCTGATTTGATGAAAGTGGCCTTGGCCAAACCTGAGGCTCATGCATGACCGCTAGGATTATTGACGGCGCGGCCCTGTCGCAGCGCATTCGCGAAGAAGTCGCCCAACGTGTTTCGGTCCTGGCCGACAAGGGCACCCGCCCCGGCCTGGCCGTGGTGCTGGTGGGCGCGGACCCCGCCTCGCAGGTGTACGTGCGCAACAAGGTCGCGGCCTGCGAAAAGGCCGGCCTGCATTCCGTGAAAGAGCAGTACCCCGCCGAGATGACCGAGGCCGAACTGCTGGCCCGCATCGAGGTCCTGAACCAGGATCCTTCCATTCACGGCATCCTGGTGCAGTTGCCCCTGCCCAAGCACATGGACGCCCACAAGGTCATCGAAGCCATCGCGGCCGAGAAGGACGTGGACGGCTTCCATGTCAGCAATGCGGGCCTGCTGATGACCGGCCAGCCGCTGTTCCGTCCCTGCACGCCGTATGGCGTGATGAAGATGCTGGAAGCTGAAGGCGTGGCGCTGCGCGGCGCCGAGGCCGTCATCGTGGGCGCCAGCAATATCGTGGGCAAGCCCATGGCGATGCTGCTGCTGCAGGCGGGCGCCACCATCACGATCTGCAATTCCAAGACGCGCGACCTGGCGGCCCAGACCCGCCGCGCCGACGTGCTGGTCGTGGCCACCGGCAAGCCCGGCATGATCGACGGCTCGATGATCAAGCCCGGCGCCGTCGTCATTGACGTGGGCATCAACCGCGGCGCGGACGGCAAGCTGTGCGGCGACGTGGACTTCGCCTCCGCCAAGGAAGTGGCCGGCGCGATCACGCCCGTGCCGGGCGGCGTGGGTCCCATGACCATCGCCATGCTGCTGGTCAATACGGTCGAAGCGGCTGAACGGGCTGCTGCCGCCTGAAAGCGGAACGCGCCGGATGCCCCCTGGCGGGCGGGTGTTCGTGACATCTCGATGTCTGACACCCGCGCGCGCGGCTCGTGGCACATGCGCGAGGGCCTCCCGGGTGTCGGACACCTGCCGGATGGGCAATGCCCTGTCCCTGCCGCAAGCCCGATGCCAAAGCGCCCCCGGCGATCCGGCGGTCCGCCGGCACCTTTCCCGCGGGGCGCTGTCAGAATGATTGCGACCTTGCATTCGGGCGGTCCGCCCCTACCTGATCCTTATCTCCTTCGCCGGCGCGCCGACCGCGCCGCCCGCCATCATTCAAGCCGGTAACACCATGACCCAGAACCCCCTGCTCGCTCCCGTTTCCGAACTGGTCGATTACGCGGCCGTCAAGCCCGGGCATATCGTGCCTGCCGTCGAGGAACTGCTGGGCATCGCCCGCCAGGCCGTCGACCAGGCCGCCGATCCCGCGCTCGCGCCCACCTGGGAGGCCGTGGTGGAGCCGCTGGACACCGCCTCCGAACGGCTCTGGCGCGCCTGGTCGGTGGCCGGCCACCTGAACGCCGTCGTCAACACGCCCGAGCTGCGCGAAGCCTATAACGCCGCGCTGCCGCTGGTCACCGAATTCTCGACCTGGGTCGGGCTGCACGAAGGCCTGTACAAGCAATACCAGCGCCTGGCCGCCGCCCCCGATTTCGCGTCCTGGACGCCGGTGCGCCGCCGCATCGTGGAAATGGCCCTGCGCGATTTCCGCCTGAGCGGCGTCGAACTGCAAGGCGCGGACCGCGAACGCTACGCCGCGATCTCCGACCGCGAAGCCCAGGCGTCGCAGAAATTCTCGGAAAACGTGCTCGATTCCATCGACGCCTGGTCGCTGTTCGTCGAAGACGAAGGCCGCCTGGCCGGTATCCCGGCTGACGTGCGCGCCGCGGCCCGCGCCGCCGCCGAGGAAGACGGCAAGGCTGGCTGGAAGCTCACGCTGAAGATGCCCTGCTACCTGCCCGTCATGCAGTACGCGCAGGACCGCTCGCTGCGCGAGGCGCTGTACCGCGGCTACGGCACGGTCGCGTCCGAACAGGGCGACGCCAAATTCGACAACTCCCCGCTGATCGAAGAACTGCTGGCGCTGCGCGCCGAGGAATCCGGCCTGCTGGGCCTGGGCACCTTTGCCGCGCTGCGCCTGCAGACGCGCATGGCCCGCGACGCCAAGGAAGTCACCGTCTTCCTGCGCGATCTGGCCGCGCGCGCCAAGCCCTTTGCGCAGCGCGATCTGGCCGAACTGACGGCCTACGCGACCGGCGAGCTGGGCCTGGACAGCCTGCAGCCCTGGGACGTGGCGTACGCCTCCGAGCGCCTGCGCGAGTCCCGCTACGCGTACTCGGAAGACGAGGTCAAGCAGTACTTCACCGAGCCGCGCGTCCTGGCGGGCCTGTTCGAGGTCATCGAGACCCTGTTCGGCGTGCGCCTGGCGGAAACGCCCGTGTCCTCATGGCATGGCGACGTGCGCGGCGTGCGGGTGGAAAGCCCCGACGGCGCGCTCATCGGCCACCTGTACCTGGACCTGTACGCGCGCGCCGGCAAGCAGAACGGCGCCTGGGTGGACAGCGAACGCACGCGCCGCGCCGTGGCCGGCAAGGTGCAGACGCCCATCGCCTACCTGACGTGCAATTTCTCGCGCCCCAACGGTGACCGTCCGGCCGTGCTGACGCACGACGACGTGATCACCCTCTTCCATGAAACCGGCCACGCCCTGCATGCGCTGCTGTCCGAAGTCGACGAGCCCGGCGCCGCCGCGTTCGCCAGCGTGGAGTGGGATGCCATCGAGCTGCCCTCGCAGTTCATGGAGAACTTCTGCTGGGAATGGGCCGTGGTGCAGAAGCTGTCGGCGCATGTGGACACTGGCGAGCCGCTGCCGCGCGCGCTCTACGACCGCCTCGTTGCCGCGCGCAACTACCAGAGCGGCATGCAGACCGTGCGCCAGATCGAATTCGCCCTCTTTGACATGCTGATGCACGACCGCAGCAAGGGCGCGTCGATTTCCGAAGTGCTGGCGCTGCTGCAGGAAGTGCGCCAGGAAGTGGCGGTGCTGTTCCCGCCCGCCTGGCATCGCCTGCCGCATGCTTTTTCGCACCTGTTCGCGGGCGGCTATGGCGCGGGCTACTACAGCTACAAGTGGGCCGAAGTGCTGTCGGCCGACGCCTACGAGGCCTTCGAGGAGGCCGCCGCAAAACAGGCCGGCAACGCCCTGGGCACGCTGGACCCGGAAACCGGCGCGCGTTTCCGCCGCGAAGTGCTGGCCGTGGGCGGCTCACGCCCGGCGGCCGAGTCCTTCGCCGCGTTCCGCGGCCGCGCGCCACGCATCGACGCGCTGCTGCGCCACAGCGGCATGACGGCGGGCTGACGACTGACTGCTGACCGCTGACTGCTGACGGCGGTCGGCAGTGTCAGACACCGCCTGATACGGCCCGCCCCCGCGCGGGCCGTTTTTTCGACCGGCCCTTGCGCCCGCACAAGCCGACGCGCCGCCCGCTGCGCTAGCGTGGACCCCAGCGGGTAGAATCCGGGAGGTTTACCCCTTTCCGGCTACTGGACCCATGCGACACCTGATTACCGGCCGCGCCTTTCGCGGACTGCTGTTGGCCTTGTGTGTGTTTCTCGCCGCCTGCGGCGACAGGAACGTGGACTGGACGCTCTATAACGTAAAGGGGCATCTGCCGGACCTGAAGTTCTCGCTGCCCGGCGCGGGCGGCAAGACGGTCAGCAGCGAAGACCTCAAGGGCAAGACGGTGCTGCTGTTTTTCGGCTACGCCAGTTGCCCGGACATCTGCCCCACGACCATGGCGCAGCTGACCGCGGTGCTGCAGAACCTGGGCGACAAGGCCAAGGACGTGCGCATCCTCTTCGTCAGCGTGGATCCGCACCGCGACACGCCGGACATCCTGCAGGCCTACGTCAATGCCTTCAACAACAACGCCATCGGCGTGACCGGCGACGAACGGCAGATCGCCGACCTGGCGCGCCGCTACCGCGTGGCCTACCAGATCGAAAAGCCCCGCCCCGGCGACGACGCCGACATGTACGAAGTGACGCACAGCCGTGGCGTGTACATTTTCGACAAGGACGGCCATGCGCGCCTGCTGGCGTCGGACACCGACAGCATCGAGGCGCTGACCAAGGACGTGCGCCAGCTCATCGACCTCACCTCCTGACCGGGCTCGGCGCGGGCCGCCCCCGGCAGGGTCTGCACACCAGTTGTTACAGCGACGGCGCGCGGGGCGTGGGTATCATCAGGCCACATCGCCCCCTTTTTTCCCTAACAGGAGTACGCGCATGAGCATCATCATCATGATCATCGTCGGGTTCATCGTGGGCCTGATCGCCCGCGCCATCATGCCCGGGGACCAGAACATGGGGATCATCATGACCACCATTCTGGGCATCGTCGGCGCCGTCGTCGCCGGTTTCCTGGGCCAGTCGCTCGGCTGGTATCAACCCGGCGAGCCCGCAGGCTGGATCGCATCCGTCGTGGGCGCGATCATCGTGCTGTTCGTGGTGGGCCTGATCGCCAAGAAGCGCACCTGAAGTCCGCCGCCAGGCGGACAAAAAAAACGGGCCGATCTTTGCGATCGGCCCGTTTTTTGTTGCTTGCGCGCTTTGTTGCCTGCGCACCAAGCGCCGGGGATCACCCCGCAGTCGCAGCCGGCGCGGTTGGCGTCACCGGCGTCGCCGGCAGCCCGGCATTTGCCTCGGTGCGCTCGGTCCAGCCGCCCCCCAGCACCTTGTACAGCGTGACCAGGTTGGACAGGCGCGCCAGGCGCGTGTCCACCAGCGCCTGTTGCGACGAGTACAGCGAGCGCTGCGAATCCAGCACGCTCAGGTAGTCGTCGATGCCCTGGCGAAAACGTTGCTCAGAGGCGTCGTAGGCGCGCTGGTTGGCGTCCACGAGCAGGCGCTGGGCCTGGATCTGCTCGTCCAGCGTGCCGCGGCCCGCCAGCGCATCGGCGACTTCGCGGAATCCCGTCTGGATGGCTTTCTCGTACTGCGCCACCTGGATGTTCTTCTGCACCTTCGCCAGATCCAGCCCCGCCAGCAGCGAGCCGCCCGCGAAGATCGGCACTGTGATCTGGGGCACGAAACTCCACGCCCCCGAACCGCCCTCGAACAGGCCGCCCAGGCTGGCGCTGGCGGTGCCCGCCGAGCCGGTCAGGCTGATGGTCGGAAAGAACGCCGCGCGCGCCGCGCCGATGTTGGCGTTGGCGCCCTTGAGCTGATGTTCGGCCGCGCGGATGTCCGGGCGGCGCGCCAGCAGGTCCGACGGCAGGCCGGCGGGCAGCGCGGTCGGCAGCATGCCGTCTTCCAGCGTGGTCGCGCCGTCCAGCGCCGCCGTCATCTCGGGAGACAGGGGCTGGCCCACCAGCAGCACCAGCGCGTTGCGGTCCTGCGCCGCCTGGCGCGTGTATTGCGACAGGTTGCGCTGGGCCGTGCGCAGCGACACTTCGGCCTGGCTCAGGTCCAGCGCCGTGGACAGGCCCTGGTCGTAGCTCTGCTTGGTGAGCTGGTAGGAATCTTCCTGGCTCTTGAGCGTTTCGCGCGTCAGGCTCAGCAGTTCCTGGTCCGCGCGCAGCGTCAGGTAGGCGTTGGCGACCTCGGCGATCAGCGTGAGCTGCGTGGCCGTGCGGGTCTCGTCCAGCGCCAGGTAGGATTCCAGCGCCTGCTCGCTCAGGCTGCGGATGCGGCCGAAGAGGTCGAGTTCCCACGCGGACATCGCGGCGCCGACCTGATAGCTGTGGCTGGTGCTGGCCTGGCCGCTGGGCGACAGGTCGGCCGGCGTGCGCTGGGCCGAGTTCTGCCCCGCCACGCCGATGCTGGGCGCAAGGTCTGCGCGCTGGATGCGGTACTGCGCGCGCGCCGCCTCGACGTTCAGCGCCGCCACGCGCAGGTCGCGGTTGTTGGCGAGCGATTGCTCGATGAGCTGTTGCAGCAGCGGATCGCCGAAGAAGTCGCGCCAGCCGATGTCGGCCACCGCCCGTCCGCCCGGCGCGGCCACCTGGGCTGCGTTGTAGGCGGCGCCCGTGGGATAGGCCGCGTCGATGGGCGCGTCGGGACGCTCATACGTGGGGGCCAGCGAGCAGCCCGCGAGGGCCGCCGCCAGGGATACAGACAGCAAGGTTCTCATCTGGAGTTTCATTACGGTTGACCCTCCGCCGGCACGTCGTGCGCGGCCTTGGCGCTGGTGTCGTGCTTGTCGACGTTTTCGCTCATGCGCTTGACCTTGAACACGCGCAGCATGATCACGAAGAAGGCCGGGACGAAGAAGATGGCCAGGAAGGTGCCGGTCAGCATGCCGCCGATCACGCCCGTGCCGATGGCGTTCTGGCTGCCCGACCCCGCGCCGGACGAAATGGCCAGCGGGGTCACGCCCAGGATGAACGCCAGGGACGTCATCAGGATGGGACGCAGGCGCTGGCGCGCGGCGTGGATGGCCGATTCCGTCAGGCTGGCGCCCGCCTCGTAGTGCTCCTTGGCAAACTCCACGATCAGGATGGCGTTCTTGGCCGCCAACCCGATGGTCGTCAAGAGCCCCACCTGGAAGTACACGTCGTTGGACAGGCCCCGCAGCATCGTGGCAAGCAGCGCCCCGATGATCCCCAGCGGCACCACCAGCATGACCGCGGACGGAATGGTCCAGCTTTCATAGAGCGCCGCCAGGCACAGGAACACGACGATCAGCGAGATCGCGTACAGCGCGGGCGCCTGGGCGCCGGACAGGCGTTCTTCGAACGACAGGCCGGTCCATTCGAAACCGACGCCCACGGGCAGCTTGGCCGCCAGGCGTTCCATTTCCTCCATCGCCGCGCCCGAGCTGTAGCCCGGCGCCGCCTGGCCCTGGATGTTGTAGGACGGCACGCCGTTGTAGCGGTTCAGCTTTTGGGGGCCGAAGCTCCAGGTCGCCTTGGAGAAGGCCGAGAACGGCACCATGTCGCCGGCGCTATTGCGCACGTACCACTTGTTCAGGTCTTCCGGCAGCATGCGCGAGGAGGCCTCGCCCTGCGCGAACACCTTCTTCACGCGGCCGCGGTCGATGAAGTCGTTGACGTACGACGAACCCCATGCGGTGGCGAGCGTGCTGTTGATGTCCGAGACGGCCACGCCCAGGGCGCGCGCCTTTTCGCGGTCGATGTCCAGCTGGTACTGCGGCGCGTCTTCGATGCCGTTGGGGCGCACGCCCACCAGCACCGGACTCTTGGCCGCTTCGCCCAGCAACTGGTTGCGCGCGGCAAGCAGCTTTTCGTGGCCCACGCCGGCGCGGTCCATGAGCTGGAAGTCAAAGCCGGTAACGTTGCCCAGTTCCATCACGGAGGGCGGCGGCACGACGAACATCTGCGCGCGGCGCTCAGTCTTGGCGAAGTGGGCGTTGGCGCGCGCCGCCACGGCGCCGGCCTTCAGGCTGGCGTCGCCGCGTTCTTCCCAGTCGCGCAGCTTGATGAACAGGATGGACGCGTTCTGGCCGCGGCCGCCGAAGTTGAAGCCGTTGACCGCGAACACCGACGTGACCGCGTCCTTTTCCTCGGTCAGCAGGTAGTTGGTCGCGTCGTCGATGACGGCCTTGGTGCCTTCGGCGGTGGTGCCGGCGGGCGTCTGGATCTGGGCAAACAGGATGCCCTGGTCTTCGGCCGGCAGGAACGCGGTCGGGATGCGCGTGAACATCCAGCCCATCGCGATGACCAGCGCCAGATACACCACCATCAGCCGCTTGGTGCGGTTCAGGCCGCGCGCCACGGTGTTGGCATAGCCGTTGCTGCTGCGCTCGAACGTGCGGTTGAACCAGCCGAAAAAGCCCTTCTTGGCGCCATGATGGCCCTTGGGGATGGGCTTGAGCATGGTCGCGCACAGGGCCGGCGTGAAGACGATGGCCACGATCACCGACAGCACCATGGACGACACGATGGTGATGGAGAACTGGCGGTAGATCACGCCCGTGGAGCCGCCGAAGAACGCCATGGGGATGAACACGGCGGCCAGCACCATGGCGATGCCGATCAGCGCGCCGGTGATCTGGGTCATGGACTTGCGGGTGGCCTGCTTGGGGGATAGCCCTTCCTCGGCCATGACCCGCTCGACGTTTTCCACGACCACGATGGCATCGTCCACCAGGAGGCCGATGGCCAGCACCATCCCGAACATGGTCAGGGTGTTGATGGAAAAGCCGAACGCCGCCAGCACGCCGAACGTGCCCAGCAGCACCACCGGCACGGCCAGCGTGGGGATGAGCGTGGCGCGGAAGTTCTGCAGGAAGAGATACATCACCAGGAACACCAGGATGATGGCCTCGACCAGCGTCTTGAACACTTCATGGATCGACAGGCTGACGAACGGCGTCGTGTCGTACGGATAGACGACGTCCATGCCCGGCGGGAAATACGGCTTCAGGTTGTTGATGGTGTCACGCACCGCCTGCGCCGTGTCCAGCGCATTGGCGCCCGGCGCCAGCTTGATCGCCAGGCCCGCGGCGGGCTTGCCGTTGTAGAAGCTGTCGATGGCGTAGGTCTGGCCGCCGAGTTCGATCGTGGCGACATCGGCCAGGCGCACCTGCGAGCCGTCGGTGTTGACCTTGAGCAGGATGCGGCCGAAGTCCTCGGCCGTTTCCAGGCGCGACGGCCCGATGATGGTGGCATTGAGCTGCTGGCCGCGCACGGACGGCAGGCCGCCCAGCTGCCCGGAGGACACCTGGACGTTCTGCTCCTTGATCGCGGTGGTGACGTCGACCGTGGTCAGCCCGTAATTGACGAGCTTGGCCGGGTCCAGCCAGATGCGCATCGCGTACTGCGAGCCGAACAGCTGGAAGTCGCCCACGCCCTGCGTGCGGCTGATGGGATCCTGGATGTAGGACGCGACGTAGTCGGCCAGGTCGTCCTTGGTCATCGTGCCGTCGGTGGACACGAAGCCCGCCACGATCAGGAAGTTCTTGGTGGCCTTGGTGACGCGGATGCCCTGCTGCTGCACTTCCTGCGGCAGGAGCGGCTGCGCCAACGACAGCTTGTTCTGGACCTGCACCTGGGCGGTGTCGGGGTTGGTGCCCTGCTTGAAGGTCAGCGTGATGGACATGCTGCCGTCGGAGTTGCTTTCCGACGAGATGTACTGCAGGCCGTCAAGGCCGTTCATCTGCTGTTCGATCACCTGCACCACGGTGTCCTGCACGGTCTGCGCGGACGCGCCCGGGTAGGTCACCGCGATGCCGATGGCGGGCGGGGCGATGTTGGGGTACTGGGCGACCGGCAACTGCAGGATGGACAGCGCGCCGGCCATCATCAGCACGATCGCGATCACCCAGGCAAATACCGGCCTGTCGATAAAAAACTTTGCCATGCATGGCTCCCTGATTACTGCTTGGCCGGCGCGGCGTTGGCCGCGCCATTGGCGGCCTGCTGCTGCGGCTGCTGCTGCGCCTGGGCGCTGGCCTCGGTGGCGACGACTTCGACGCCGGGACGGACCATCTGCAGGCCTTCCACGATGACCCGGTCGCCGGCGGCCAGGCCCTCGGTGACGAGCCACTTGTCGCCGATGGCGCGATCGGTCTTCAGGTCACGCAGTTCGACCTGGTTCTTGGCATTGACCACCAGCGCCGTCGGCAGACCGCGCTGGTTGCGGGTCACGCCGCGTTGCGGCACCAGCAGGCCGTCGGCGGCGACGCCATCGGCCAGGCGCGCGCGCACGAACATGCCCGGCAAGAGGCGGCGGTCCGGATTGGGGAACACCGCGCGCAGCGTGATCGAGCCCGTGCCCTGGTCCACGGTCACTTCCGAGAACTGGAGCTTGCCGGTCTCTTTGTATTGCGAGCCGTCTTCCAGGGTCAGCGTGACCAGCGCGGCCTGCTCGCCGTCCGCCTTCTTCAACTGGCCGCTGGCCAGGGCATCCTGCAGGCGCAGGAGCTGGACGCTGGACTGGGTGACGTCGACGTAGATCGGGTCGATTTGCTGCACCGCAGCCAATGCGTTGGTCTGGTTGGCCGTGACCAGCGCGCCTTCGGTGACCGCCGAGCGGCCGATGATGCCGGCGATCGGCGACAGCACCTTGGTGTAGACCAGGTTGATGCGCGCCGTATCGAGCGCCGCCTTGGCCGCCAGCACGTCGGCGGCCGCCTGGTCGCGCGAGGCGACGGCGTTGTCGTAGGTCTGCTGGCTGACCGCGCGGGTCGCAACCAGCGGCTTGTAGCGCTCGGCCAGGAGGGCCGCCGTCTTTTGCTGGGCCTGGGCCCGCGCCAGCGCGGCCTTCTGGCTGTCGAAATCGGCCTGGTAGAGGGCGGGATCGATTTGATAGAGCTGCTGCCCGGCCTTGACCTCGCCGCCCTCGGTGAAGAGACGCTTCTGGACGATGCCGTTGACCTGCGGACGCACTTCCGCCACACGGAATGGCGACGTGCGGCCCGGCAGTTCGGTGGTGAGGGAAACGGGTTGCGTCGCCAACGTGACGACCGTCACTTGCGGCTTGCCCGCCTGGGGCGCCTCTTGCTTCTTGCCGCAAGCGGCCAGTGTGAGAGCCGATGCCGTCAGCGCAAAAACAGCCGCGCCGCGCCACATAGCGCTTTTCTTATTCATAGATTGCATTCCCGATTTCAATAAAAGTAGCCCCACGCGGCGCATGCGCCGCGTGCCCGGTTGCCCTGGACGGGCCTGATCAGTTGGGGCGATCCTGCGAAGAACATCAGCCCTTCAGACCGCTTTGACGCGGACCGCGTGGCTCGGCTTTGGTGGAGTCGCGTTGAACACGCAAGGCTGGACACTTACTTATCGCATTGCTGCATTGCAGAACTCGCATTCTGAGTTATCCCGCTTTAGAAACAAAGGGGCATGTTGAGAAAACATCATTCCATTTATGGGACAATCTGGAACTCCCCCCACTGTGACAAAATGCCGACATGAAACGCCTACAGGGTATGGAACTCTTCGTCGAGGTGGCCAAGACGCACAGTTTTAGCCGCGCTGCGGCAACGCTGGGCGTGCCGAAGTCGACCTTGTCTCGCCAGGTGGCCGAATTGGAGCGATCGGTGGGGCTGCGGCTGCTGAGCCGCACCACGCGCAAAGTGGAGCTCACCGATGCCGGCCGGCTGTATTTCGAGCGCTGCCAGCGCATCGTGGCCGAGGCGCAGATCGCCCATGAAGAACTGCAGAAGCTGGTCGATACGCCGACCGGGCCGCTGCGGGTGAACATGCCCGCGGACTTCGGCACGGACTTCCTGGCAGAGTCATTCATGGAGTTTTCCCGGCGCTATCCCGATGTGACGTTTTTCCTTGACCTCGCCAATCCGGACCACGCCTCGCGCGTGTTCCAGACCTGCGATGTGTCGATCGAAATCGGCGACCTGCCCGATTCGACCCAGATTGCACGACTGCTGGGCATGCTGCCCGCCTACCTGTACGCCTCGCGCGAGTACCTGGAAAAGCACGGCGAACCGAAGCATCCCAGCGACTTGACCCGTCACGAGTGCATCGAGTTCCGCGCGGAAGGCGCCGGCCGCGTGACGCGCTGGCCGCTGACCAACGGCCAGCAGCACATCGAGTTCACGCCGGGTAATCGGTTTTCCGTGAACGGCGTCGCCATGGCGCGGCGCCTGGCCATGCTGGGCGCGGGCATCGCGGTGCTGGTCGGCGGTCAGTTGGCGGAGCAGCAATCCGGCCAGTTGCAGCGCGTGTTGCCGGACTGGCAGCTAGGGCCGTTTCCGGTCCATGCCGTCACCGAGACGCGGCTGCTGCCCGCCAAGACGCGGATCTTCATCGAGTTCCTGATGGAGCGGCTGGGCAGTCACTGGCAGGCGAAGGATACGCCTGTTTTCATGCGGTCCGTCTGAGCCCGAAACCGACTGAAAAATCCAGAAGCCGCCGACATCAGATGTCGGGAGAAATGACCAATGCCTGAGCCTGGGGTCGTGTCAGACGCCGGCTCAGAACGATTCGTCCTCGCGCAGGTAGCGCCATTGGCCCAGCGGCAGGTCGCCCAGGGCCACGCGGCCGATGCGCACGCGCTTCAGGCCCACCACCTTCAGCCCGACCAGTTCGCACATGCGGCGGATCTGGCGCTTCTTGCCTTCTCGCAGCACGAAACGCAACTGGTCGTGGTTCTGCCAACGCACCTGCGCCGGCTTGAGCGCCTTGCCGTCCAGCGACAGCCCATGATTGAGCAGGGCCAGGCCGTTGTCGGACAGGTCGCCCTGCACGCGGACCAGGTATTCCTTGTCGATCGTGGAATCCTCGCCGATCAATTGCTTGGCGACGCGGCCGTCCTGCGTGAGCACCAGCAGGCCCTGCGAATCGATGTCCAGGCGTCCCGCCACCGCCAGCCCGTCCAGGTGCGCGCGTTCAAAGCGCTGGGGCGCGCGGTCTCCGGCGAAGCGCGAGCGCGCGTCGATCAGGGCCACGGCGGGCGTGTAGCCCTTTTCGGCCTGGCCGGACACATAGCCGACCGGCTTGTTGATCAGGATGGTGACGCGGGACGTCTGGCGCGCATGCGCGGCGCGCTCCAGGGTGATGACCTGGTCGGGATAGGCCCGCGCGCCCAGTTCGGACACGACGACGCCGTCGACGCGGACCCAGCCGCGCTCGATATAGCTGTCCGCCTCGCGGCGGGAACAGAGTCCGCGCTCGGACATGAGCTTGGAGATACGTACTTTTTCCATGGGCCGTATTGTATGCGCAGGGCTTGTGCGCCCCGCCCTGCGGCACTGCGACGCAGACGGCCGCCCCCCGGGGCTTGGCATAATACGCAGCCATGACGACACCCGCAGCCCATCGCCCCCCTCTCGCCGCCGGCTGGCTGGCGCACGCCCCGGCCATTCTGTCCCCTGCCCAACGACACTGGCTGTTCCGTCCGGGCGCGCTCACCGCGGGCCTGCGCCAGGTCGGCCAGGTGCGGCTGCGGGTGCTGGCCGAGTACGCCGACGGCGCCCCGGACGACGAGGCGCGCGCGATGCATATCGCCCCGGGTTCGCCCGTATGGGTGCGCGAGGTGCTGATGTCGGTGAACGGCGTGGACAGCGTGCCGGCACGCAGCCTGACCCCGCTGACGGCCTCGCACGGCGCCTGGCAAGGCATGCGCCGCCTGCTGACCCGGCCGCTGGCCGACATGCTGTATCACGACAGCACCGTCATCCGGTCGCCCTTTGCCTGCCGCCGCCTGGCCTCGCCCGTGCCGTTTTACGCCACCGCCTCGGGCGCGCTGGCGCCCGAACGGCACGCCCGGGAGGCCGGCCGCATCTGGGCGCGCCGCTCGGTGTTCTGGCGCCAGGGCCAGCCCTTGCTGGTGGCCGAGGCGTTCCTGCCGGGCTTCTGGGATCTGATAGCCGGCCAGCCCGTGCCGCCGCTCGTGCCGCACCAGCGTACGCCGCGCTGACGCGGGCGCCGCCGCGGCGAAGGCCGGGATCTCCCGGCGGTCGGCCGCCCGGCCCGGCGCGGGCGTTCAGCCCTCGTAGCGCCGCCCCTGTTCCAGCAGCTCGGGCGTCCCGATCACGTCATTCAGCCCATCGAAGTCCAGCATCCGGTCCTTCCACGGCCCCGTCGTGCCGTGCTCGCGCAGGCTGCCGTAATACCCCTGCAGCGTGTGCGCGACGGCGCGCGCGGTGCCGCCCGGGAAGATGACGATGCGAAACCCCAGCTCGGACAGCGCCTGCGCGCCCTGCACCGGCGTCTTGCCGCCCTCGACCATATTGGCCAGCAGCGGCACGCGCGCCGCGAAGCGGTCGCAGGCCGCGCGCATCTGGTCCGGCGTGCGCAGGGCTTCGATGAAGAGCGCGTCCGCCCCGGCCTCCAGATAGGATTCGGCGCGGTCCAGCGCCGCTTCCAGACCCTCGGACGCCAGGGCGTCGGTGCGCGCCAGGATCAGCGTGGACGCGCTGACGCGGGCGTCGACGGCGGCGCGCAGCTTGCCGCACATTTCGGCGGCCGGAATCACCGATTTGCCGTCCAGGTGGCCGCAGCGTTTGGGAAAGGTCTGGTCTTCGAGCTGGATCATCGCCGCCCCGGCGCGCTCGAAGCCGCGCACCGTGCGTTGCGTGTTCAGCGCGTTGCCAAAGCCCGTGTCGGCATCGACGATGACGGCGGCCGACACGCGCTCGGCGATGCGGGCCAGCGTGTCCTCGACCTCGGAATACGTGGTCAGCCCGACGTCCGAGCGGCCCAGCCGCGTGTAGGCGATGGACGCGCCCGACAGGTACAGCGCGGAAAAGCCCGCCTGCTCGGCCACCAGCGCGGACAGCGCGTCGTAGACGCCGGGGGCCAGCACCGGGCCGGCCGCCAATTGCGCTTTCAGGTTCTGTGTCTGCATCGTGTGTTCCTAATCCAGGCGGCGCCCAAGCAGCGCCGCCGCGGTCGCCGCGGCGATATGGCCGCCCGCGACCGCACTGAGCAAGCCGTTGCCGGACAGGTAGCCCGACACGTCGTTGCCCGAAACGCCGCGGGCAGCACCGCCCGCGGCCAGCAGGTTGGGCAGCGCCCGACCCGCGGTGTCCAGGACGCGGCAATGCGCGTCGATATCCAGTCCGCCCTGCGTGTGAAAGAGCGCGCCGGTGACCTTGACCGCGTGATACGGCGCCTGCAGCGTCCGTTCAAAGCGGCGGCCCAGCGGGTCCTGTCCGTCCGGCCGGACCGCGTCCAGCGTCTGGCGCAGCACGTCCGGATCGCAGCCGATCAGGGCGGCCAGCGCCGTCACGTCGGCGCAGGTCTTGAGCGCGTGGCCCGCCTCGGCCTGCACGAAATCGGGGAACCCGCGCGCCAGCGCCAGGGTGCGGTCGTCAAAGACATTCCAGGCCACCGAGCCCGGCTGCGCCAGCACATGGACCGCCGCCTCGGAATACCCGTGGGTCTCGTCGTGAAAGCGCCGGCCGTCGCGGTTGATCTGCACGCCGCCGTCCATCATCACGGCCCAGGAGATCAAGGCGCCCTGGGGCGTGGCCCACGAGCCGTGGCCCTGGTAGCCGCCCAGGTCGGCCAGCCGGGCGCCAAGCTGCGTGCCCCACTGGATGGCGCTGCCGTCGTTGCCGACGTGGCCGCCATAGACCGCCTCGCGCATGGCGGGCAGGTACTGGCCCACCATCGCGGCATTGCCGCCGAAGCCGTTGCAGGCCAGGATCAGCGCGTCGCACCCGATCACGTCGACCGAGCCGTCCGGACGTTCGCAGCCCACGGCGGTCACGCGGCCCTCGGCGTCGGTCCAGAGTTCGCGGGCCAGCGCGCGCGTCAGCAGATAGGCGCCCGCTTCGGTGGCCGCGCGTTCCAGGGCCGCCACCAGCGCCGCGCCCGTGCGTTCGGGCAGCGTGTGCATGCGCCGCGCGGTGTGGCCCGGGTACAGAAAGCCGTCCAGCACTTCGAACCGCAGGCCGTGCCGCGCCAGCGCGTCCATGGCCGCGGCGGCGGCGCCCGTGTAGGCGGCCACCAGTTCGGGCGAGGCCGTGCCCCCCGCCTTGGCCTGGATGTCGGCGGCAAAGCGCGCCGCGTCGTCCTCGATGCCGGCGGCGCGCTGCACCGCGGAACCGGCCGCGGGAATGAAGCCCGAGGACAGCGCCGTCGAGCCGCTGGGCGCCGCGTCGCGTTCGATCAGCACCGTCTCGATGCCGGCGCTGGCCAGCCGCAGCGCGGCGGTCAGGCCGCATGCGCCCGCGCCGATGATGACCACCGGCACGTGCATCGCGTCCGCGCCGGGCGCCGCGCCGCTTCTGACGACCGGCGCGCTCACGGCGCCAGCCTGTCCAGCAGGTCCTGGCACGACACCACGTCGGCCACCGTGCGCAGGTCCGCCAGCGCGGCATCGTGCATGGCGGGCGTGGGCGCGGCGCAGCCGTCGGCTAGCACCGTCACGTGGTAGTCGCGCATGTGGGCGTCGCGCACCGTGCTGGCGACCCCGCCGTTGGTGACGATGCCGGCCACCACGACGCTGGAGATGCCCGCGCGCCGCAGCACCCAGTCGAGCTGCGTGTTGAAGAATGCCGAATACGCGACCTTCCAGACCGACACGTCGACCAGCCCGTCCAGCTCGGCCACATTGGCCTGGCCCGGCGAGCCGGCCACGAAATCGCCCTTGCGAAGAAACGGCCGCAACTGCTTGAGATGCGGCGAGATCATGGGCTCGCCGTGCGCGTCGGGCCACAGCGTGAACTGGCTGGCGGCCACGAAGCCGCCCTGCGCCTTGAGCGCGCGGGCCACCGGCGCCACGCGCGCCGGCAGCGCCCGCGCCTGTGGGCTGACCGCGCCGCCGCGGTCATAGGCGCCGCCCGGCGCCAGGAAGTCGTTCTGCAGGTCGATGATGACCAGCGCGGTCGTGCGGGGATCGAAGGAATGCATGGTCCGCTCCTACGAATCGGTCCGGGCGATCAGCAGATTGCCCAGCGAATCGACCCGGCCGGCAAAGCCCGGCTCGATCCAGATGGTGGTGTCCGGCTGCTCCAGGATGGCGGGGCCCGCCACCTCGGCGCCGACCGGCAGGTCCAGGCGCGCAAAGCGCACGGCGTCGCGCCATTGCCCGGCGTGAAAGACCCGCTGCGTGCCCAGCGAGGCGGGCATGTCCTTGCCCGTGGGCGCCAGCAGCGCGAGGTCGAACTTGGGGCGCTGGCCGATGCGGGCATAGCGCAGGTTCAGAATGCGCACGGCGATGCCGGTCAGGCTGCGGCCGAAGGCGGCCCGATAGGCGCGGTCGAACGCGGCGGCGATGCCGTCGCGGTGCAGGTCCGCGCGGGACACTTCCACGCGCACGGTGTGGCTCTGGCCCACGTACAGCATGTCGAGTTCGATGCTCTCGCGGATGCCTTCGAACGACACGCCGGCCGAATCCAGCCGTTCCTGGCAGGCGTGCGCCAGCGCGTCGATGCGCGCCAGCAGGTCGGCGGCGTCCAGCGCGTCCAGCGCCACGTTCAGGGTCTGCACCCCGTCATGGCGCATGTCGGCCATGACGCAGCCCAGCGCCGAGGTCACGCCCGGATAGCGCGGGACGATGCCATGCGCGGCGTCCACCTCGTTCATCATGGCGCACACGTGCAAGGCGCCGCCGCCGCCGAACGGCATGTAGGCGAACTTGCGCGGATCGTGGCCGCGTTCGATGGAGACCACGCGGATCGCACCCGCCATCTTGGCGTTGGCGACGGTCAGGATGGCCTCGGCCGCCGCATGCACGTCCAGGCCCAGCGGGCGGGCCACGTGTTCCTCGATGGCGGCGCGCGCCAGTTCCACATCCATCTTGGCCAGCAGGCCGCCGCCCAGCGGGCGCTCGGCCGCGATGCGGCCCAGCAGCACGTTCGCGTCGGTGACCGTGGGGCGCGTATGGCCGCGGCCGTAGCAGGCGGGGCCGGGGATGCTGCCGGCGGACTCGGGTCCGACCTGCAGCAGGCCGCCCGCGTCCACGCTGGCGATCGAGCCGCCGCCCGCGCCGATGGTTTCGATCTGGATCATCGGCGCGCGCACCACCATGCCGAAGTCGATGGCGGTCTGCGCCGACAGCGAAGCCTCGCCCTCGGCCACCAGCGACACGTCGAACGAGGTTCCGCCCATGTCGCCCGTGACCACATTGGGAAAGCCCGCGGCGCGCGCGATGGCCGCGCAGGCGATCACGCCGGCCGCAGGCCCCGACAGGGCCGTGCGCACGGGCACGTCGCAGGCCGTCTGGCGCGACATCACGCCGCCGTTGCTCTGCACCACCAGCAGCTCGCCCTCGAACCCATGCTGCTGCAGGTCCGATTCCAGCCGCGTCAGGTAGCTGCCCACCACGGGCTGCAGCGCCGCGTTCAGCACGGCCGTCGAGCAGCGCTCGAATTCCCGGATCTCGGGCAGCACTTCGGTCGCCGCCGTGACGTTGCCGTTCGGCCAGATCGCGCGCACGCGCGCCGCGGCCTGGGCTTCGTTGACCGGGTTGGCGTAGGCATTGACGAAGAACACGCAGACCGCATCGCAGCCCTGTTCCAGCAGCGTGCGCGCGGCGGCCTCGACCTGATCCAGGTCCACCGGCGTGTGCAGCGCGCCATCGGCCAGCACGCGTTCGCGCACTTCCAGCCGCAGGTCGCGCGGCACCACCGGTTCATAGTTGCCGCGCAGGCCCCAGGTCTGGGGCCGGTCGCGCCGGCGCATTTCCAGCACGTCGCGGAAACCCTCCGTCGTGATGATGCCGGTGCGCGCCACCTTGCGCTCAAGGAGCGCGTTCGTGCCCACCGTGGTGCCGTGCACGATGGTCGCGATGTCGCCCGCGCCGTCGGCCACGCGGGCGATGCCGTTCATGAAGCCGCGCGCTTCCTCGCCGCGGGTCGACGGCACCTTGACGACGCGCGCGCTGCCGCCCGCCTCGTCCAGCACGAAAAGATCCGTGAACGTGCCGCCCACGTCCACCCCCACCACCAATCCTTGCGCCGCGCTCATGCCGACTGCTCCTTCTGAATATCGCTGACATAGCCCATCTTGCGGTCGTGCTCGCGGGCCGCCGGATCGCGCCGCGCGGGCTCGCCGTAGCCGCCTCCGCCCGGCGTTTCCAGGCGCACGCGGTCGCCGCGTTGCAGCCGGATGCCCAGCATCTTGGAGCTCATGGGCGGGGACAGCCACTGGCCGTCCTGCTGGTAACGGAAGACATTCAGCGCGGCCTGGCCGCCGCCCGCGATGCCCTTGGGCGCGCTGCGGCCGCGTTCGCCGAAGATGAAGGCTTCGGCGCTGTCTTCCAGCAATTCGATTTCATAGATGGCGCCCAGCCCGCCGCGGTGCGTGCCGTCGCCGGCCGAATCCGGGCGCAGCGCCCATTGCGTGAAGCGCACCGGGTAGGCCGCTTCCAGGATTTCCAGCGGCGGGATGGTGGCGGTGGAGATGGGCGCGTTGCCGTGGCTCAGCCCGTCGCCGTCCGAATGGCCGCCGTGGCCGCCGCCGAAGAAGCTGAACATCACCCAGCGCTGGCCCTTGCGGGCGGCATCGCTGCGGTAGCCGGCGATGGACAGCGCGTTGATGGTGCCGTAGGCCTGGGCCATGGCGCGTTCCGGCGCGGCCTGGGCCATGGCGCAGAAGATCACGTCGATCATGCGCAGGATGGTCTCGGTATAGCCGCCCACCGGGCGCGGCCGGTCGGCCGAGATCACCAGGCCGTCGGGCAGGACCACGTCCACCGCGTCCAGCACCCCGGCATTGGCCGGCACGTCCGGGAACAGGTGTTTCAGCGCCACGTAGCAGGCCGCGATGGCCGTGGCGCGCGAGATGTTCACCGGGCCGGCGCAGGCGGGCGACGTGCCGGTGAAGTCCAGCGACAGGCGGTCGCCGGCAATGGACAGCTTGAGCGCGATGCGCAGCGGCGCGTCGCGCACGCCGTCGTTGTCCAGCATGTCCTCGAAGACGTATTCGCCGTCCGGCAGGCTGGCGATATGGTCGCGCATCAGGCGGCGCGCCCGCTCGCGCAGCGTGTCCAGGGATTCCAGCACCGTGGCGTCGCCGTATTCGTCCAGCAGCCCGTCCAGCCGGCGCGCGCCCAGTTCCAGCGCCGCGAGCTGGCCGTTCAGGTCGCCCCACAGGCTGTCGGGCAGGCGCGTGTTGGCCTTCAGGATGGCCAGCACGTCCTGGTCCAGGACGCCCGCGCGCACGATGCGCACGGGCGGGATCTGCACCGCTTCCTGCCAGCATTCCGTGGCGGCCGGGTTGTAGTTGCCGGGCACCGCGCCGCCCACGTCGTGCCAGTGCGCCGCCGACGCCAGGAAGCAGAACAGGCTGCCGCCGCGAAACACCGGCTTGACCAGCTTGAAGTCGTTGGCGTGCGTGCCGCCTTCGTACGGATCGTTAAAGAGCCACACGTCGCCGTCCACCATGCCGCCGCGCTCGGACGCGGCCTTGGCCGCGGCCTTCACCGCGAACGCCATCGCGCCCACGAAGACGGGCAGGCCCGACTTGCCCTGGATCAGCGTGGCGCCGGTGGCGGCGTCGTACATGCCGTGGCAGGCGTCGTGAGCCTCGGCGATGATGGGATTGAATGCGCTGCGGTACAGCGTCGCGTCCATTTCGTCGGCGATCTGTTCCAGGCGGCCCTTCAGGACCGCCAGGGTGACGGGGTCGAGCATGATGTGATTCCTAAGAGGTTTGACGCTGTTTCAGCAGATTCAGCAGTCCGCCGGCCCGAACCATGTCAAGGAGGAAGCCGGGCACGGTCTCGCAGTGCAATGCGTCCGGCGCGCCGCCCGGGCGGCCGATGCGGCCGGCGACGGGGTCCAGGGTGATGCGTTCGCCTTCGGCCAGCGTCCCGGCCTGTTCGCAGGTCAGGAGCAGCAGCCCCACGTTGAAAGCATTGCGGAAATACAGGCCGTTGAAGGACGGGGCGATCACCGCGGCCACGCCCAGCCGCACCAGCGCCGCGGCGGCCTGTTCGCGAGACGAGCCGATGCCGAAGTTGGGGCCGGCCACCAGCACGTCGCCGGGCTGGACCTGGCTGGCGAATTCGGGCCGCACGCGCTGCAGGCAATGGCGGGCGATCTCGTCGATGCCGAATTTCATGTAGGCGCCGGGCGCCAGCGCATCGGTGTCGATGTCCGCGCCCACGCGCCAGACGCGGTGCGTCGTGGTCTGATCGTTCATGCCAGGAACTCCCGGGGATCGGCGACGCGGCCGGCCACGGCCGAGGCCGCGACCGTGTAGGGCGACGCCAGGTAGACCTGGGCCGTCTCGGAGCCCATGCGCCCCTTGAAATTGCGGGCGGTGGTGGAGATGACGCTGGCGCCATCCGGGATCGAGCCGCCGTAGCCCGCACAGGCGCCGCACGAGGTGGCCAGCACCTGCGCGCCGGCGTCGCGCAGCACCTGCATCACCCCTTCGCGGTCCGCCTGCTCCTGGTCCAGCCGGCTGGCCGGCGCCACCATCAGCTGCATGCCGTCGGCCAGGCGGCGGCCGCGCAGCACGCGGGCCGCGGCGCGCAGGTCCTCCAGCTTGGCGCCCGTGCAGGCGCCGATGTAGGCCACCTGCAGCGGCACGTCCGGGTATTCGTCCACGGCGCGCGCGTTGGCGGGGCTGTGCGGCGCGGCGACCTGCGGCGCCAGCGCGGCCGCGTCGAAGTCGTGCCACTCGGCATCGGCGTCCGCGTCGCCCTGCCAGTGCGCCAGGTCCAGTTCCGCCGTGACGCCCGCCGCCCGCAGATAGGCAGCGGTGGTCTCGTCCGGGGCGATCAGGCCCACCTGCGAGCCCAGCTCGGCGCTCATGTTCGACAGCGTCATGCGCTCCTGCATGGACAGCGCGCGCACGGCTTCGCCGCAGAACTCCACGGCCTGGTAGCGTCCGCCATTCATGCCGTAGCGGCCGATCATGTGCAGCATCATGTCCTTGGCCGTGACGCCGTCGGCCAGGCGGCCGCGCCAATCCATCATCAGCGTCTTGGGCACCTTGACCCAGATCTGGCCGGTGACCGCCACACCCAGCATCTCGGTGCTGCCGATGCCGAACATGTAGGCGCCGAACGCCCCGCCCGTGGGCGAATGCGAATCGCCGCCCACGCAGAACATGCCGGGCCGGATATGGCCGTGCTGCGGCACCACCACATGGCAGATGCCGACGGAGTCGTACACGTTGGGCAGTTGCTTTTCCGCGGCCCAGTCGCGCGCGATGCGCACGATGCGGCGCGATTCGTCGTCGGACTCCGGCACGTAGTGGTCGATGACCAGCACCACCTTGGACGGGTCCCACAGCGTGGCGCCCAGTTCTTGCAGCATGGGCTGCAGCCGGCGCGGACCGCTGGAATCGTGGAACATCGCCAGGTCCACCGCGCAGGTCACGATTTCGCCCTCGGCCACCGCCTCGCGCCCGCAGGCGGCGGCGATCAGCTTCTGGGCCAGGGTTTGAGGCTGGGCCATGATCACATCCCCAGATAGGCGCGGCGCACGTCGTCGCTGGCCAAGAGGTCGGAACAGGCGCCGCTGTAGCGCACGGCGCCGTTCTCCAGCACATAGGCGCGCTGTCCGGTTTCCAGCGACTGGCCCACGTTCTGCTCGACCAGCAGGATGGCCAGGCCGTCGCCGTGCAGCCGCTTGATGAGGCTGAACAGCTCCTCGACCATCAGCGGCGACAGGCCGAGCGAGGGCTCGTCCAGGATCAGCAGGCGCGGCTCGGCCATGAGGCCCCGGCCGATGGCCAGCATCTGCTGTTCGCCGCCCGACATGGTGCCGGCCAGTTGTTCCAGGCGTTCGCGCAGCCGCGGAAAGATGTCGAGCACCTTGTCCAGGTTCTGCGCCCGGCGCTCGCGCGCCCGGGTGAACGACCCCAGTTCGAGGTTCTCGCGCACGCTAAGGTTCGGAAAGATGCGGCGCCCTTCGGGCACCTGGATGAGGCCGGCCTGCACCACCTGGCGGTAGTGGCGGCCGGTCAGGTCCTGGCCCTCGAAGCGCACGGCGCCGCCCCATGGCCGGCACAGTCCGCACACGGTGTTGTTCAGGGTGGATTTGCCCGCGCCGTTGCTGCCCAGCAGCACCACGATCTCGCCCGCGCCCACCTCCAGGTCCACGCCGCGCAGCACTTCCATGCGCCCGTAGCCTGCCCGCAGGCCCTTGACCTCCAGCAGCGCGCTCATGCCGGCGCTCCCTGCGCGGCCAGCCGAGCCGCCGCGCCGTGGCCCAGATAGGCCTCGATCACCTTGGGATCGCGCGTGACTTCGCCGGGCGTGCCCGAGGCGATCAGGCGCCCCTGCGCCAGCACCCACACGTGCTCGGCCAGGCTCATCACCGCGCGCATCACGTGTTCGATCATCAGCACGGTGACGCCATCGTCCACCAGCTTTTTCACCACCGGAATCATCTCGTCGATCTCACTGGGATTGAGCCCCGCCAGCACCTCGTCCAGCAGCAGCAGGCGCGGCCGCGTGGCCAGCGCGCGCGCCAGTTCCAGGCGCTTGCGTCCCGCCACGGTCAGGTCGGCGGCCGGCTTGTCCAGCGAGGCCTGCAGGTTGACGCGCGCGGCCACGGCCTCGGCGGCGGCCAGCGCCTCCTGGCGGTCCGCCAGGCGCAGGTGCGCGCCCACGGCGATGTTCTGGCGCACGGTCTGCGCGCCGAACGGCTGCACGATCTGGAAAGTGCGGGTCAGGCCCAGCCGCGCGGATTCGTGCGGCGCCATGCCGGTGATGTCCTGGCCCGCGAAATGCACGGTGCCCGAACCGGGCTTGAGAAAGCCCGACAACAGGCCGAACAGCGTGGTCTTGCCCGCGCCGTTGGGGCCCACCAGCGCGGTGAGCGAGCCTTGCGGCACGTCCAGGCTCACGTCCTGCACGGCTTTCAGGCCGCCGAAGGTGATGGACAGATTGCGCGCTTGCAGCAGGATGTCAGACACGGGCGCGCTCCTTCATTCCAAACAGGCGGCCCAGCGACTGCCCACCGCCGGTGATGCCGCGCGGCATGAACATCACGATGAGGATCAGCACCACGCCGTAGATCACCATGCTGATGCCCGGCAGTTCGCCGAACAGGTTGCGGGTCAGGTCGGCCAGCGCATGCAGCGTCACCGCGCCCAGCAGCGGGCCCCACAGGGTGCCCATGCCGCCGACGATGGCGCCCACCAGGGCTTCCACCGACACGGCCGAGCCGAAGGCGATGCCCGGGTCGATGTACTGGAAGACCTGCACGTAGAAGGCCCCCGCCACGCTCATGAACGCCGCGGACAGCGCGATGCCGCCCAGCTTCACGCGCAGCGGATTCACGCCGATGGCGCGCGCCGCGTCCTCGTTGTCGCGCACCGCCTGCAGGTAGGCGCCGAAGCGCGAATGGCGCAGCCATGCCGTCACCAGCAGGGCCAGCAGCACGAAGCCCAGCAGCAGGTAGATGTAGCCGCGGCGCGAGCCGAACTGCATGTTGGCCACGCCTTCCTGCAGCGGCACCATCAGCCCCACACCGCCCCCGGTGAAGGACACGGACAGCGCCAGGATGCGGAACACTTCGGCGAACGCCAGCGTCACCAGCGCGAAATACGAACCCTTGAGCCCGTAGCGGAACGTCAGCCCGCCCACCGCCAGGCCGACCAGCGCGCCCAGGGCGATCGCCATTGGCAGCACCAGCCAGGGGTTCAGGCCCAGGTTGAGCTGGCCCAGCGCCTGCGCATACGCGCCCACGCCAAAGAACAGCGCATGCCCGAACGACAACTGGCCGCCGTATCCGCCCAGGATGTTCCAGGCCTGCGACAGCAGGGCCGCATACAGCGACATCATCACGAAGGTCAGCAGCACGCCCGACTGGGCGAACGTGGCCACGGCCGCCAGGGCCACGGCAAAGAGCGCGATTGCGCAGAGATCCCGTTTCATGCTTAGCCCCTCGCCCCGAACAGCCCCTGCGGGCGAAACAGCAGCACCGCGATGAAGATCGCAAAGATGCCCATCTGGCCCAGCGAGTCGCCCAGGAACAGGCCCCCGATGGACTCCACCACGCCGATCAGCAGCCCGCCCACCAGCGCCCCCACGAAACTGCCCATGCCGCCCAGCACCACGATGGTGAAGGCCACCAGCACGAAGCCGCTGCCCACCTGAGGATTGACGTAATAGGCGGGCAGCAGGAAGCAGGCCGCGGCGCCCAGACAGGCCATGCCGATGCCGAACGACACCGCATAAACCTTTTCGACGTCGATGCCCATCAGCTTGGCGCCCTGCTTTTCCCGGGCCACGGCCCGGATCGCGCGGCCCAGGTCGGTGCTGCGGATGACCCAGAAGAGCACCGCCGCCACCGCCAGCGCGCCACAGAACGCGATGACCTTGGGCAGCGCGATCATGGCGGGCCCGATCTCGACCGTGGACAGCGTGTACGCGGTGTCGATGCTGCGCGTGTCGGACTTGAACCAGACCAGCGCCAGGTTCTCCAGCACGATGGCCAGGCCCAGCGTCACCAGCAGGATGTTCTCGTCCTTGCCATGGCTGGCGCGGTTGATGACAAAACGCTGCAACGCATAGCCCAGCGCGAACATCCCGGGCACCACCAGCGGCAGGGCCGCGTACGGGTCGATGCCCAGGCGGTCCTTGAGCAGGTATACGGCGTACAGCGCCACCATGAGCGCCGCCCCATGGGCGAAGTTGATGATGTGCAGCACCCCGTAGATCAGGGTCAGGCCCAGAGCGATGAGCGCGTACACCGCGCCCGTCGTCAGGCCGTTCAGCACCGAGGAAAAGAGGATGGCGGGATCGAGCATGGGTCGGATCAGGCCTTCAGCGGGAACACGGCGTCGGCCTGGCGGTATTCGGCCGGGAAGATCACCTTGATGTCGCCCCCGATCACCTGCGTGAGCAGCGGCTGAGCGCCGGTGTTCTGGCCGTTGACGAACTTGGTCGGGCCGTAGGGCATCATGTTGTCCTGGAACGTGCTGGACGCCAGCGCCTCGATGATGGCGGCGCGGTCGGCGGACTTGGCGCGCTCCAGCGCGTCGGCCAGCAGCAGCATCGCCGTGTAGGTCATGAAGACCTCGTAGCTGAAATACGCGCCCTTCTCTTCGACGCGGGCCTTGAGCGGCGCCACGCGCGCATCCTTGGGGTTGAACCAGTGGTTGCAGTCGATGATGCCGTTGGCGATGTCCGGGAATTCCTTCAGGAACTTGTAGCTGGACGCCGCCCCGCCCAGCACCGAGTAGATGGCCTTGGGCTGCACCTTCTGCTGCTTCATGGCGCGCAGCAGCAAGGCGTATTCGTTGTAATAGTTGGCCGGAATCACGATATCGGGATTGACCGACCGCATGCGCAGCACGATGTTGTTGAAGTCGCGCGTCGGGTTCGGGTGCTTGACCACTTCCTTCACCTCGAACCCATGCTGCGGCAGCGACTTGGACAAGAGGGCCGCCGTGCCGGTGCCGAAGAGCGAGTCCTCGTGCACGATCATCACGGTCTTGGCCGGCTTGCCGGCGGCGTCGTTCAGCGCGGCCAGGTCCAGGATGGCGCGTTCGCTGCAGGCGCGATAGCCCGGTCCGAAGCGGAAGGTGTTCTTCAGGCCGCGCTCGACGATCTGGTCGGCCACGCCCACGTCCACCACATGCGGCAGGTTGTACTTGGCGGCCGTCTGCGTCGTGGCCAGACAGATCGCCGACGCATAGGCGCCCACGATGGCCGCCACACCCGCCTCGTTCATCTTCTCGACTTCGGCCGAGCCCGCCTCGGGACGCGACTGCGCATCGCCCAGCACGGCCTGCAGCGGCGCGCCGCCCAGCGACTTGATGCCGCCCGCCTTGTTGATGTCTTCGATCGCCAGCAGCGCGCCCAGGCGGCATTGCTGGCCGGAATACGCCAGCGCGCCGGTCACCGGGTGCAGCACGCCGACCTTGATGGGCGTGGCGCCCTGCGACCGGGCCACCCAGGGCGCGGACACGAGGGCCGCCGCGGCGGCGGATTGATAGAGGAAAGTGCGGCGCGAATTCATGGGGGGATCTCCGACGGGGTTCAATGAAATTGGGCCGACAGCTCTTCGCTGACCCAGACCTTGGCGTCGATGCTGCCGACGCGCGATAGCTGCAACTGATATTGGTAGCGGTCAGGCCGGTACAGGCCCTGCAGCCATTGCACGGGCCGGTCGTCGACGTCGCGCACCAGGCGCGTCACGGCGAGCAGCGCCGATCCCACCGCCACGTCCAGGTGGCGCGCCACCTGCGCATCGGCCAGACGCGCGGAAATGGTCTGCGTCGCGCCGCCGAATTCCACCCCGGCCGCTTCCAGCAGCATCAGGAGCGGCTCGCGTTCGAGGTCCTCGCGCGTGAAGTCCGCCACGGACTGGGGCACATAGGTAGTGATGTAAGAGAGCGGACCCGCCTCGGTGCTGCGCACCCGCAGGCTTTTGTGCACGGGCGTGCCTGTCGCGATATGCAGCGCCTCGGCCACGGCGGGCGGTGCGTACACCAGCGTGCTGTCCAGCACCTGCACCGACGTGCGCAGGCCCATGTTCACAATGTTTTCGAGCAGGCCGGTCAGGTGCGCCTTCTGCTGCGCGGTGGGCGCCGGGGCGCGCTGGGCGCTGGGCGCGCCGCGCAGGGGCCAGGTGCCCAGGCCCGGCCGGCGCGAGACCAGGCCGTCCGCCACCAGCATCTCCATCGCCTTGCGGATGGTGATGCGCGCCACGTCGAACTGGTCCGCCAGCGCGTGCTCGCCAGGCACGCCGTCCTGGTCAAACCGCCCCTCCTGCAGCTGTTCGCGCAGGACGAGGTAGATCTGGTGGTATTTCGGAAGCGGTAATGAGGTTCCCATGACGGGAACTCTAGGGGTGTCCTAATGTACCGTCAATGGAACAAATGGCTGGGCGGGTTGTTCTATCGGGAAAACACTGACGTGCGATTTCCTCAATACCGCCAGCGCGCGTTCAACGACCCCGCGTGTTCGCGATTTCCGCCGCCGTACTGTCCGCTGTAGTTCAAGCCCAGCGACGCATTCCTGGACACCGCCACTTCCGCGCCCAGCTCGGCAACCGCCGCGTTACGCGCAATCGGAGCACCCGACACCGTGAACGCCTGGCCGCCATCAAACGCCATGGTGGATTGCGGCAACACATCGCCAAACGCATGGCGCCAGCCCAGCGTGGCTTGCAAGCGGCCTTCGGCGCCCCTGACCGTGAAGTCCGTTTGTGCGCGCATGCCCAGCGTGCTGCTGGTTTGCGTGTCGCTGCTGCTTTGGCCGTTCAAGGCCGCCGAGCCGCCCGATTCCTTGAAGCTGCGGCTGCGCAGTTCGCTCCACGCCAGGCCCACGAAGGGCTCAAGCGTGCTGCGGTCTGATAAGGGCATGGCATAGCCCAGTTCGGTGAAGAGCTGGGTGGTGCTGGCGCCGTAGTCGGCGGTCAGCTTTTGCGATGCGCCGGCCACGGCGGCGTAGCGTTCGGTGCTGACGTCGTGCCAGGTGTACGACGTCCCGACCAGCAGGTTCAGCTTGCCCGCACCCGCCTCGAACGATTTGCCGCCATAGATGGCCGCGCTGTAGCCGGACACGTCGGCGTTCGACGAGCGATCGTCAACCCGGATCTTGCTGTCGGTGTAGCCGACGGCCCCGCCCACCCGCCAGCCGTTGCCCACGGCATGATCGGCGCCAACGAAGACGCCGCCGGTGTGCTGCCGGACTTGCGCGGTGTTGTCCGTGGCGTTCTGCGTTTGCCAGTTGCCGACCAGCTCGGCCCACGCGGGCCGGGCATTCGACGACGGCAAGGCGGACGCGGACAGCGTGCCGCCCGCTTGCGCCGTGGGCGCGCCCGGACGCATGCCCGCGTTCAGGTTCGCCCGCAGGTACGACAGCGGTAGCGTGCGCGTAATGCTGCTGGAACCCATCAGGCTGGACGCGACGCTGGCGTGCGCTTCGCCGGACAGGCTGTTGAAGGCGGCCGGCGGCGCGCCGTCGGGCAAGGTCAGGATGTATTGGTGCAGCGCATTGTCGGCCGGCAGGCTGTCCAGCGCATTGGCCACGGCGCGTTGGTTGCCGGTGCGCGCGGCGTCGGCAAAGGCGATGGGGCGAGAGGGCGTGCCGGGCTCTGCCGGCACCTGCTTGCGCCCGAGTTGCAGCGTGACATCCTGCGCGCCGTAGCGCAGGGCTGGCGCCAGGAAGGCGTAGTTCGACGACACGTTGTCGAACTGGCCGTTGATGGCGTTGGCGCTCAGGATGGTGTACTGACGCGTGGTTTCAAAACCGCCTTCCGGCCCGACGTGCACCACGGCGCCGGCCAGATTGGCAACGCCGCTGACGGCCACGCGGGCGCTGTCGGATGACGCCGGATCGGCCGCCACCTGATAGACGGACCCCGGCATGAAGGTCAGATTGCCCGCCACGTTCAAGGTACCGTTGACCTTGCCCGGCGCCAGAATGGCGCCGCTTTGCAGCGTGGTCGTGCCGACTTGGCCCGCGCCTTGCAACAGCGTGCCGCTGGCCAAGGTCAAGGCGCCGCCGAGCTTGCCGGTCGATGCAAGGTTCAGCGCGCCTTCCTGCACCCGCAGGCTGCCGGTGTAGCCGCTGCCGTCGCCCGACACGGTAAGCACGCCCGCCCCTGCCTTGCTCAAGTCACCGCTGCCGCTGATCGCGCCGGACAAGCCGAGCGTGGTGCCGGACGACACATCGATGCCGCTCGCCTGCGTCAGCGTGATGGCGCGGTTTGTCGTGAAGCTGGCCGTCGTGGCCAGCACGCCGCCGCTCAGCGTCACGCCGCCCGTGGCCGCGCCCAGGTTGGCGTCCCTGGACACCGACAACGTGCCCAGGCGCACATCCGTGCCGCCGGTGTAGGTGTTGTCGGCGGTCAGCACCAGGCGGCCGTAATCGGCCTTGGCCAGCTTGCTGGCGCCGGTCAGGCTCGAGGCAATGGTGCCCGTCATGCTGGCGTCCGCCGACGACCCCGCCCCCACGCGGATGATGCTCTCACCGCCCGCGCCTTGCAGCGCGATGGCGTCGCCTTCAATGCGATAGCCATCGGTGGCAATCTGCATGCCGGTGATGCCGATCGCGCCGGCCGAGGCGTCCACCCTGACCGTTCCCGCCCGCGCCTGGAAGACCGCGAAGGTGGGGTTGGGTTGGAACGGACCGTTCAGCGTGCCGTGCGTGTTGGCCCAGTTGCGGCCATCGGCGCGCCAGGTGCCCGCGCCGCCGTCGATGGCGCCGTTATCGTGGCGGGCCGTGTCGTCGCCGTCCCAGAAGCCCAGCGTTACGCCGGATATCGAGGCCAGGTTCACTTGTCCGCCCACCGCCGTCTGCACGGCCAACGTGTTGGCATCGATACCAGCGGGCGTGGTGCCCACGGTCAGGCCGTTGTCGACCAAGCTGCCACCGTAGTCGAACAAGCGATAAACGCCTGCGCCAAAGCCGCCCTGGTCCGTCACGTTCAACGTGCCGGCCAGGGTCAGGTTGCCGCCGACATCAAACAGCGCGTTGTTCGACGCCCGGTCCAGTGTCACGTTGACCTGGCTGGCGCCGGACAGCGACAAGTCGCCACCAATGGTCAGTGTCTGTCCATCCACGCCTTCCAGCACGCCGCCCGCCAGCGTGGCGTTGCCATCCACGCGGCCGGAGCCAGACAGGATGCCCGCGCCGCTTACGGTGACATCGCCGCCCAGAATGCCGTCAGCATGCAGCCGACCGCCCGTGACCGAGGCCGAGCCGCCCAGCTTGTCCGACAGCCACAGCATCCCGGATTGGACCTGCGTCTGGCCGGTAAAGGCGCTGCTGTCGCCCAACAGCTGCAGCGTGCCCGCGCCTTGCTTGGCCATCGTGCCCGTGCCCGACACAAAGCCCGCGTAGGCAGCATTGGTAGCCTGGTTGAACACGACAGCGCCGTTGTTCAGCAGATTGCCCCGAATCGACGCCGCATCGCCCACCAACGTACCCGTGCGGACTTCAGTGCCGCCCGTATAAGCGTTGGCGCCCGTCAGCACCAGCGTGCCGTAGTCGGCCTTCACCAGCTTGCTTGCCCCGGTCAGGTTCGACGCGATGGTGCCGGTGATGGCCGCGCCGGACACATCGCCCGAGCCCACGCGCAGGATGGTTTCCGCGCCGCCAGCCAGCGCAATCGAATCGCCTTCAATGCGGTAACCGTTCGACGCGATCTGCATGCCCGTCACGCTCACCGCACCCGCCGTGTCATCCACCGCCACGGTGCCTGCCTGGCCCTGGAACACGGCAAAGGTGGGGTTGGGCTGGAAGCGGCCGTTCAGGGTGCCGTCGGCGTTGGTCCAGTTCCTGCCATCGGTGCGCCACGTGCCCACGCCGCCATCAATCGCGCTGTTGTCACGCAGCGCGGCATTGCTGCCGTCCCAGAAGCTCAGCGTGGCGCCGGCGGTGGACATCAGGTTGACCTGGCCGTTGACGGCCGTCTGGATGCGCAGGTCAGCGGCCGTCACACCTGTGGGTGCGGCGCCGATGGCCAGCGTGTTCGCGGTCAGCGTGCCGCCATAGTCGAACAGGCGGTAGACGCCGGGGCCAAACCCGCCATCGTCGGTGACGTTCAGCGTGCCGGCCAAGGCCAGGTTGCCCTGCACATCGAACAGCGCGTTGGACGGAGCATTGCCCAACGCCACATTGACCTGGCTGGCACTGTCCAGCGTGAGATCGCCGCGGATGGTCAGCGTGTCGCCTTGCGCGCCTTGCAGTGTGCCGCCCGTCAGCGTGACGTTCTGGCCGATGGTGCCGGTGCCCGACAGGATGGCGGTATTGCCGATGGCGGCATTGCCGCTTAGCACGCCCGTCACATGCAGGCGGCCGCCCACCACGTCCGCATTGCCGCCCAGTTGATTGGCCACGGTCAGCATGCCGGCCTGCACGCGCGTCGTGCCGGTGTAGGCGCTGTTGTCCGCACTCAGGGTCAGTGCGCCCGCGCCGGTTTTCTCGAAGATGCCGCTGCCGGAGATCTGGCCGGCGTAGCTGCCGTTGGCCGCTTGTGCCAGGCGCAGCGTGCCCGCGGCGCCAATGGTGGCGTTGCCGCTGTAACGCGAGGCCTCGCTGGCAAGCGTGCCTTGTTCGATGTTCCAGTTCAGCGCGTTCGTGCCGGCCAGGGTCAGGACGCCCGCCCCACGCTTGGTATTGCTGCCGGTGCCTGACATCGAACCCGCGGCGCTGCCGTCCACGCCCTGGTCGAAGACGACCGAGCCATTGTTGAGCAAGTCGCCACGGATCGACGCGCTGTTGCCGATCAGGGTGCCGGCCAGCACCCGCGTGCTGGCATGCGTGTTGGTGCCCGATAGCGTCAGCGTGCCGGCGCCGTCCTTGACGAGAGCACCCGGGCCCGAGACCGTGCCGGTCAAGCCCAGTTGCGTACCGTTTGCCACATTGAATGCGCCGTTCTGCGCCAGGGAGACGTTGCGACTCGTGTCGAAGCTGGCGGTCGTAGCCAGCGTGCCACCGGCCATCTCCAGGTTGCCGATGGCCGCGCCCAGACTGACGTCGGCCGATACCGACAGCGTGCCGCCCTGGATCGCGGTGCCGCCCGAATACGTGTTGGCACCGGACAGCGTCAACGTGCCCGCGCCGGTTTTGGTGAGCCGACCGGCGCCGTCCAGCACCGTCGAGGCGCCCACGTCGAAGCCGTTGGAATCCAGGTACATGCCGCCCGCGCCCAGCGTAATGTCGCCGGCGATGAAGCCCCGGAAGAGGTCGGTTTCCGAGGCTGTCGCCCGCAGCACACCGCCATTGAAGTCGACGGTGCCTATCGAGGTGCCGGCATGTCTGTCAACGTACGCTGTCTGCAGCACCCCTCGGCCGGTCGCGTCCGAACCGTTGATTTCCGCAGATCCGCCCACACCGGCGATCTCTACCTGCTGGGCGCTCAATGTGGCGCCCCCGTCCACGACCACCGAGCCCGTCCCGCCTCCTCCGCTGCCCAGGATCAACCCGAATTGGCTGTCCCATCGTGAATTTGCGCCAGAGACCAGGGCGGTCCCGTTTGCAGCATTGCCGACGAAGCTCTTCGCGGCCGATAGCCGAGCGCCGTCCATGACTTGCAACGAGCCATCCCCGCCCGGGGCCCCACCGATCGCAAGGTAGTTGGCCGACCACGTCGAATCTGCTCCCGTCACGGTTGCGGCACCGGCATAAGAAGAGGAAGCGACCCGCACGTCATGGGACGTCAATTGCGCGCCGTTGCTGACGGTCAATTGCGCAGCGGCGTCCGCACCGACGTATACATCGGACGTCACGCTTCCCAACCGCGCCGAAGCGCCCGTCAACTCCATGCCGCCGTTGGAAACAATGATCTGACCTGTCGCGGTGCTGGCACCCGACAGCCGCAGCAGGCCGGTGCCCAGGTTGATCAACGAACCCGAGCCGCTGATGTCGCCGGCGTAGTCGATGATGCCGCTTCTGTTGAAAGCGACCGACGAGTTGTTGACGATATCGCCCGCGATTGAGCCCGCGGCGCCGCCCTGGCCGATGTACAGGGTACCCGCGGATACGGTCGTTCCGCCCGTATACGTGTTAGTGCCGGTAAGCGTCGCCCCGCTGCTGCTGTTGACCGCCAAGGAACCTGAACCTGTGATGCCCGCGCTCAGCGCGTAGGACCCGGACTGGTTGAAGTTGATCGTTCCGTTGTTGATCAGGGTGGGCAGGACGGCGATCATGCCGCCCGTCGCGGCGTTGGGCGACTCGTTTCCGATATTGAGGGTGCCATTGGCGTTAATGGTGAACGTCCCAAGACCCGGGAAAATCACGGTCCCCGGACCCAGGTTCAGCACGCCGGCTCCGCCACCGGTTCCGCCGCCTACCACCAGCGCCCTCCCCGCGCCGAGGAAGTGCAGGGAGGAATTGCCGTCTACCGTCACCGTGCCGTCGCCGCCTTGGCCGCCTGTCGGCACGGACGCCGAACCACCGCCGCCAGCGCCGCCGATCTGTAGCGTCTCATTCAGAAAAAACGTGGCGCCTGTCAGCGACAGTTCGCCGTCTCCGCCGCGGCCACCGGCGGCTCCCAGGCTGTTACCTCCGCCCGCCCCGCCCACCAGCATTGAGCGGGTTACGAACACCGTCCCACCGATGACCGTCAGGCTGCCCGCCGTGCCGTCCCCACCGTCCGCGAATGTACCGGCACCACCGCCCCCCCCACCAATACCGATGTAGTCGTACGTTGGAACTAGCGGGTTGGGAGCGCCCGAGGGAGTCCCCTGGGCGCCCTGGCCTGCCGTGCCCGCAAAAGGCGTTCCGTCGAGGCGGACAATAGCGCCGCCATCGGCGCCAGCCCCACCGTTGCCCACGCCGCCGCCAGCCCCCAGCGCGCCACCGCCGCTGCCGCCGCCTCCAGAACTGCCCGGTGGGCCGCCTGCGCCGCCGCCGCCCCCAACGCCGCTCTGCCCGCCTGAGGTGCCAGATGCACCGCCAGCGCCACCGCCGGCACCGCCGCTGCTTGCGCCGCTCGAGCCATCACCCACGGTCCCATCGCCACCGCGCGCCAAACCACCCCCCGCGCCGCCGCTGAAGGCAGCCCCGCCGCCGCCGCCGCCGCCACCAATACCACCGCCTCCACCGCTGCCAGCGGAAGACGCGCCAGACGCCACGCCGCCATTGCCACCGTTGCCCACCAGCAGGCTGTCCGCGAACGACGGGGTTACCGCAAGAGGCATGCAGGTTGCAGCGGCAAGCGCCAGATAGCCGGGGCTAAGTCTCAGCTTGCGGGCGGCAGAGGGGGTACGCATGGGCAATGTCTCAGGTGAGAGGGTTGTTGTTGTTGACGCAAGCAAGCCCGGCATACAAGGTTTATTGTTGGCCGGGATAGTCAATCGGACGTGCCACTACAGGCGAAGCAAACATGGGGGATGCGGCAAGGCCGTCAGTACGGCCTGCCGGGCGCCGCTGTTCTTTTCTTATTCAATCAGCGCAGCTAATTCCGACCCGTGGAAATTGCCGGATTGATGACAAAACCGTGCGCCGACTACCCCTGTTATCGGCGGGTCAGCGCAAAAATTTAGGGATGCTTCATATTTATTGTTGTCTGCGTCCCTATTAAGCAGGTTGCCCAGCTATCTACTCGACATCACTACATCGTCCACGTTGTTGTGGATAGACGCGGGTCGGTCTATCGGAAGAATACGGATTCGATCCGGTTGCGCCCTCGTTGTTTGGCGTAATAGAGCGCGCGGTCGCTGCGGCTGAGCGCCAGCTCCGCGTCGTCGTCCTTCGTATGCAGCGCGGAAATGCCAATGCTGACCGTCAGCGGAATGTGCCGGCCGCCCGACGAGTACGGGGTATCCGCGATGCGGCGCTGCACGTTGCGGGCGAATACGTGCGCGCGCTCGATGTCGGTGTCGGGCAGCACGACGGCGAACTCCTCGCCGCCGATGCGCCCGACCAGGTCGATCTCGCGCAACTGCGTGCGCAGCATGGCCGCGAAATGCTGCAGCACACCGTCGCCGATCGCATGGCCCCACGTGTCGTTGATGTGCTTGAAGTGGTCCAGGTCGCACATCAGCACCGCCGATCCCGGGCCGCCGTGGCCCTTGAGCCGCGCCAGCTCCGCGGCGATGCGCGTCATGAAATGGCGGCGGTTGGGCAAGGTGGTCAGCGCATCGGTGGCCGCCAGTTCGCGCAGTTCGAGTTCGGCGCGCTTGCGGTCCGTGATGTCGGTGACGAACCCATGCCAGATCACGCCGTTGTCCGCGTCGCGCCGCGGGCTGGCATCGCCCTGCCGCCAGCGCACGCCCTGCAGCGGCAGGCATACGCGGAATTCCAGGTGCCAGGGCGTCTGCGCCGCCGCCGCGGCCTGCAGCGACGACAGGTAGGCAGGCAGGTCCTCGGGATGGATGCGCTGCTCGATGGCGGTGGTGCGGGCGCGCACGTCGTCGGCGGTGAGCTCGAACATGTCCCAGATGCCCGCGCTGACGTACGAGAACCACGACCCGCCCTCGGGCACCGGCCGGCACTGGAAGACCAGGCCGGGCACGGCGTCGGTCAGGTTGACGACGAGGTCCGCCGTGCGCTGCAGGCGCTCGGACATGGCGCGCACCGCGCTGATGTCGGTCGTGGTGCCCATCATGCGCAGCGCCCTGCCCGACTCGTCGCGGCTGACCACCTTGCCGCGGCTGCATATCCACTTGTAGCTGCCGTCCTTGCAGCGGATGCGGTGCTCGACCTCGTAGCTGTCGGTCTTGCCGTCGAAGTGGTCCTGCATGGCCGCGCAGACGTACTCCAGGTCGTCCGGATGCAGACGGGTGTAGGCGTCCTCGATGCGTGTCGAGAGTTCGGATTCGCTGTAGCCGAGCAGCGCCTTCCAGCCGGGCGAATAGGTGATTTCGCCGGTCACCACATTGCGGTCCCACACGCCCGTGCCGCTGCCCGCGATGGCCAGGGACAGCTTGCGGGCCTCGTCGCGCCAGGTGTCTTCGTCGGCGCGTTCGCAGGCCAGGGCATGGCGCTTTTCGACGGCGGTGGCGGCCAGGCTGGCGAGATCCTGCAGCGCCTGCCGGTCCTCGTCGGTGACCTCGCGCGGCTTTCCGTGCAGCAGCCGGAAAGCGCCCAGCAGACGGCCATCGGCGGCGCGCACGGGGCATTCGAGGGACCAGGGGAGATCGGCCGTCATGGAGGGAAGCGCGGAGGGCAGCGCGCCGGACACCGCTTGCCACACGCCATCGGCGTCGGTGCAGGCCACCCGCGCCATGTCCACGCCGAACAGGCGCCGGGCCAGGCGCGCCAGCTTGTCCAACGGGCCGTCGGCTTCAGGCTGCGCGCCGTCCGCGTCGTCGACACGCGCAGGGGATGGAGACGCGTCACCGGTAGCGGGCATTTCGGGACCTGATCAATACGGGATTCATCAATACGGCCGAGCTGAGCGTGGCTGACATTCTGTCACGTTCCGCACCAAAATTGCATCATTTCGTTGGTGCGCCGGTACGATCGTTCCCTGTCCCAAACGGCGTTTCAGAGCCATGCGTGGCGCGACGCCATGCGCCTGTGCCGGTCCCGTCTAGCTGTCCCCGAACGCAGCGGCAAAAATGGCCGCCGGCGCGCCGATCAGGAATCGCGCCGGCCCGCCCGCATTGCAACCGCGTTCAGGCCGCCTTCGGCCGCGTATCCACCGGCAGGCAAAGCAGCGCCGTCAGCAGCGCCAACGCCACGTGCCCGGCATAGATCAGCGAGAAATCGGCGTGGCTGGCCGCCCCCTGCCCCAGCAACAACACCGTGATCGCCACGCCCAGCACCCCGCCGATCTGGCGCGTGGCCTGATTCACGGCGCTGCCCACCGCGTAATGCCGGGCCGGCAGCCGGTTCACCGCCGCGCCGGACAGCGACGGCAGCACCATGCCCACGCCGATGCCGCTCAGCACCAGCCCGGGGAGCCATTCGCGCAGGTACGCCGGTTCCGCGCCGGGCACGAGCAGGAACCACAAGCCGCTGGCCGCATACACCAGCGCGCCGCCCACCAGGAACGGACGATGGCCCATCCGCGCGGCCAGACGTCCGGTGATGATAGCCGTGGGCATCACCAGCAGCGGCCCGGGCGTGACCGCCAGCCCCGCGCGCGGCAGGCTGTAATGCCACACGCCCGTCATGTAGAAAAAGAACGCGAAGAACATCATGGCGAACGCAATGCCGAAGCTGAACGTCGCCAGATTCACGTAGCGGTACGTCCGGTGCTGAAAGAGCGCCAGGTCCACCAGCGGGTGCGGCGTGGCGCGGGCCCATGCAACGAAGGCGATCATGGAAATCACGCCCACCGCGGCCGCCACCGCCAGCTCGCCACGCTGCCATGACGGCGATTCCGACTGCACGATGGCCAGCGCCAACGCGCCCACGGCCACGATCAGCAGCGCCATGCCCACGCCGTCCACGCGGCGGCGCGCCTCGGGCTTGACCGACTCCCGAAGCAGCCCCGCGCCGAACCACAGCGACACCGCGCCCAGCGGCAGGTTGATGTAGAACGCCCACGGCCAGCCCGCCACGTCCACCACGAAGGCGCCCAAACTGGGCCCGACCGCCGCCGCCAGCCCGCCCACGGCGCCCCACAGGCTGACCGCGACCGCACGCTGCGACGCCGGAAACGCCGCCAGCACGATCGACAGCGAGGCCGGCGTCAGCAGCGCCGCGCCAACCGCCTGCAGCACCCGCGCGGCGATGAGCCACTGTTCGGTGCCGGCCAGCCCGCAGGCGGCCGACGCCGCCAGGAACAGCAGCACCCCGCCCATGAACATGCGCTTGCGGCCATGGGTATCGGCCAGTCCCCCCGCGGGGATCAGCATGGCGGCATACACCACCGTATAGGCATTGAGCACCCAGGACATGTCGGCGGCCGACGCCTGGGGAAACCCCTCGCGCAGCGCGCCGAACGCCGCGTACAGCATCGTGCTGTCCAGCGACACCAGGAACACCGCGATGCTGGCGACCCAGAACACTGGCCAGGGAGATGCGGCGGGCGGCGCGGCCGCGGCGCTGTCGCCGGCGCCAGGAAGGGAAGCGGTGGAAGTCGAATGGGCACGCATGATGGCCGATGGCTCCCGATCAAAGATAAACGGCCGGATTGGCGGACAGGCCCTGCTTGACCTGGCGGGTCCGCTCGTCGGCCAGCACCTCCTCGTCGCCCGCTTCCAGCGCGTCCAGCGCCTGCGCCACGATGGCCTGCGGCGTGGATTTCGGCGCGTCGATGTCCTTGGTCATTTCCGTGTCCACGAACCCCATGTGCAGGCCCAGCACCTGGGTGCCCTGGCCGCGCAGCTCATGACGCAGGCCGTTCGTCAGCGCCCAGGCGGCCGACTTGCTCAGGCCGTACGCGCCCAGCACCGGATTGTTGGTCCAGCTTGCGATCGACAGCACGTTCAGCATCGCGCCGCCGCCGTTCGCCGCCAGCACCGGCGCAAACGCCTGCGCCACGAGCAGCGGGCCAAACACATTGACGTCCAGATGGCGCCGCACCGACGCCACACTGCCGGGCGCAAGGAATCCGCCCATCTCCGCAATGCCCGCATTGTTGATGACCAGCGTCACATCCCCGGCCTGCTCGGCCGCGGCGGCCACGTCCTCGGCGCGGGTCACGTCCAGCTTGACCGGCACCACCCCTTCCAGCGTGATGCCAGACGGATCGCGCGCGGCGGCGTAGACCTTGCGGGCGCTTCGGGCGAGCGCCTCGCGCGCAAAAGTCAGCCCCAGGCCGCGATTGGCCCCGGTGATGAAAACAACGGCGTTCTTGAGTTCCATGATGTCAGTCCTGATCGGTGGTGTAAGCGGATGATGGGGGGAGGGGATTACCCACAAATATGATGATCATCATATTTTTGGATGAAAGAAAGGCCGCGCATGCGGCCAATGGATAAGCAATCAGTGGGAGGCGGCGGCACCCTCGTGGTCGTACTGGTCCAGGATCGATTGGCGGGCCGACGCCAGCACCGCGCGGCCGCGGTCGTTGTCGCCCAGCGCGCGGGCCAACTGCAAAGCGCCGACCAACGTGCTGAGCACCGCCGCCGCCGCGTGCTCGCCAGCGCTGGCCGGCAGCAGCCGCCGGATAGTGTCGAGCAGGCGCTCGACGCGCCCCGCGGCGGCCTCGCGCACGCCTTCGGATTGACGCGGAATCTCCGAGGCCAGCGCGGCCAGCGGACAGCCGGTTTCGCAACCCGCCAGATGCGCGGGCCCCAGATAGGACTCCACCCAGGCGCGCAGCGCACTGGCGCCTTCGGCACGGCGGCGCGCCATGGCTTGGTTCAGGCGGTCGGCGCCATCCTGACCGGCACGTTCCATCGCCGCGGCCAGCAACGCGTCGCGCGACGGGAAATGCGCATAAAAGCCGCCGTGCGTCAGCCCGGCCTCCTTCATGATGTCCGCGACGCTTACCCCCGCATACCCGCCACGCCGGATGGCGCGCGCGGCCGCATCGACGATGCGTTCGTGGGATTGTTCCTTGCGGCGGGAAGTGGCCATGATCGGGGCAATCAAAATATGATGATCGTCATATTAAGCCTGCCCGCGCCCGCCGCGCAACCCCCGGCCCCAATTTCAGCGCCAGGCCTCCGGCTCGATGCTGACCTCGCCCTTTTCCGCCGAAAAATACACCACGCCGTCCGAGATATTGGCGTTCAACTGCATCGTGCGCTCGGCCAGCTTGCCCAGCGCCCGCGTCTGCTCCGCCGGCAGATTCACCACCTTCAGATTGCGCGTGCGCTCCAGCTTGTTGCGCACCCCGTCCCACCAGATCTTGCTGGCCGACCCGCCATAGCAATACACGATCACCTCGTCGGCGCGGCCGCAGGCGCGCAGGATGCGACGCTCTTCGGGTTGGCCCACCTCGATCCACAACTTGATCTCGCCGGTCAGGTCCTTCACCCACAGATCCGGCTCATCCGTGTCGCTCAGCCCCTTGGTGAACGACAGCTCTTCCTGCGCATGCAGGGCAAACGCCAGCAGGCGGACCATCATCCGTTCATCCGTTTCAGAAGGATGACGCGCCACCGTCAGCCCGTGGCTGCCGTAATAGTGACGGTCGGTATCGGCGACATTCAGGTCGGCCTTGTAGATGGTGGCGCGCAGGGCCATGGCGAGAGTCCGTTCAAAAAAGCGAATTTCGGGAAGGCCGCCATGATAACCGCCCGCCCCCGGCGCCAAGGCGGCCGGGCACGCCAACGCCAACGGTGCCTGACGCCCGCGAATGCCCGCGGCGGATTGACGGAGATCACAAGGGTGTCAGACCCCGAAAAAGGCGCGCAGCGTCATCACCACGACGCAAGACGCCCAAACGCCAAAAAAGGCCGCCCGCGCGGCCGACTTTGGCGACCCCGCAAGATCTTCCCTAAACACCCCGACCGCCGCCAGAACGCCAAGCAAACAACTCGCCCCGCCACCCTGCGCCAGCAATCGACGGAGCGGTCGGTGACGGGTCGGGCGTGAGCGAGGGGCGTCGATGCGCCCAAGGGAATCCGAAGGCCGCCGCCGCAGGCGGCAACGAGGATGACGCAGGGTCCGTCCGGAGCGAAGGCTCCGGACCGCAATCGTGGCCCCTCGCTCGCGCCCGGCCCGGCGCCGGCCGCGGCCCAAGAACCACCCCCGCCACCAGCAAAGCCAGCAAAGCCATCAGAGACATCAAAGCCAGCAATGACAGCAACCCAACCCTACCGCCTCAATAAACCCCAATAGCATGCCGGGCCACAAAATGCCCGTCCCCCACCGCAACCAGCGGCTCGACCAGCGGATCATCCCCCACCCGGCGCACCGGACTGGGAATCTCATCCACCAGCAGCGACCGCTCCCGATGCCGCCGCTGCGGATCCGCGATCGGCACCGCCGCCATCAGCTTCTTCGTATAAGGATGCTGCGGATTTTCAAAGATCGCCCGACGCGGCCCGATCTCCACGATCTGCCCCAGGTACATCACCGCGACACGATGGCTCACCCGCTCCACCACCGCCATATCGTGCGAAATGAACAGGAACGACACCCCCAGCTCGCGCTGCAGATCCAGCAGCAGATTCACGATCTGCGCCTGGATCGACACATCCAGCGCCGACACCGACTCATCGGCGATCACCACCTTGGGATTCAACGCCAGCGCCCGCGCAATGCAGATCCGCTGCCGCTGCCCGCCTGAAAACTCGTGCGGATACCGGTCGATCATTTCCGGCAGCAGCCCGCACTTGTCCATCAGCCAGCGCACGCGCTCCTGCGCCTCCTTGCCGCGCGCCACCTTGTGGATCAGCAGCGGCTCCATGATCGAATAGCCCACCGTCATCCGCGGATCCAGCGACGCGAACGGGTCCTGGAAAATGAACTGCATGTGCTGGCGCAACGTCTGCATCGCGCTGCCGCGCAGCGCGCCCAGATTCTTGCCGTCGAATTCAATCGATCCGCTCTTGCTCTTGACCAGTTGCAGCAGCGACCGGCCCGTCGTCGTCTTGCCGCAGCCCGACTCGCCCACCAGCGACAGCGTCTCGCCCGGGTACAGATCGAAGCTGACCTTTTCCACCGCGTGCACGCGCTTCTGCACCCGGCCCAGGATGCCGCCCGGGATATCGAAGCTGGTCGTCAGATCGCGCACCTTGAGCACCGGACCGTTTTCGCGGCGCACCGTGGACGGCTCGGCCACGGGCGTATCCACCAGCCCGGCCGGATCCGGCACCCGCGCGGCCTCGTCCACCTTCAGCAGCGGAAACGGCGCCGGCTCGTCCGTGCCCTGCATCGCGCCCAGGCGCGGCACGGCCGACAGCAAAGCGCGCGTATAGGCATGCTGCGGCCGCGCGAAGATCTCGTCCGAACCGCCCTCTTCCACCTTGTCGCCGCGGTACATCACCAGCACCCGGTCGGCCACTTCGGCCACCACGCCCATATCGTGCGTGATGAAAATCACGCCCATGTCCATTTCTTCCTGGAGCTGGCGGATCAGCTGCAGGATCTGCGCCTGGATCGTCACGTCCAGCGCCGTCGTCGGCTCGTCGGCGATCAGCAGTTGCGGCTTGCAAGACAGCGCCATCGCGATCATCACGCGCTGGCGCATGCCGCCCGACAACTGGTGCGGATAGCGGTCCAGGATGGCGCGCGCCTCCGGAATCCGCACGCGCTCCAGCATGTGCAGCGTCTCCGCCCGCGCCGCCGCCGCGTCCAGTCCCTGGTGCAGCTGCAAGGCCTCGGCAATCTGGTTGCCCGCCGTGAAGCTGGGATTCAGCGACGTCATCGGCTCCTGGAAGATCATGGCCACGTCGGCGCCACGCACGCGCTGCAACGTGGAATCGGGCGCATTGCCCAGGTCCAGCACGTCGCCGCTGCGCCGGCGCAGCAGCATGCCGCCATTGACGATCTGCCCGCCGCCATACTCCACCAGGCGCATCAGCGCCAGCGAGGTCACCGACTTGCCCGAACCGGACTCGCCCACGATGGCCAGGGTTTCGCCGCGGTCGACGTGGAAAGAAACATTGCGCACCGCTTCCACGATGCGTTCGGGCGTCTTGAATCGCACCGTCAGGTCGTTGACCTGCACGACGCGCTTGGGGTCCATGGTTGCCATAGCGATTACTTTTCCTGACGCGGATCGAGCGCGTCGCGCAACCCGTCGCCCAGCAGATTGAAGCCCAGCACCACCAGGAAAATGGCCGATCCGGGAAAGATCGACATCCAGGGCGCCTGGGTCATGAAGTTCTTGGCCGTGTTCAGCATCGAGCCCCACGACGGCGTCGGCGGCTGCAGGCCCAGGCCCAGAAAGGACAGGCTGGCCTCGGCGATGATGGCCGTGGCGATCGTGATGGTGGCCTGCACGATCAGCGGCGGCATCACGTTGGGAAACACATGCCGGCCAATGATGCGCAGGTCGGACGCCCCCAGCGCGCGGGCGCTCTGGACGTAGTCTTCGTTCTTGACCGCCAGCACCTGCCCGCGCGTCAGCCGGATGAACTTGGGCGCGGCCGACACGCCGATGGCGATCATCGCGTTGGTCAGGCTGGGCCCCAGAAAGGCGGCCAGCGCAATGGCCAGGATCAGGAAGGGAATCGCCAGCAGCGCCTCGGTGGCGCGCGAAATCACGCTGTCGGTCCAGCCGCCGAAGTAGCCCGCGGCCAGGCCGAACGGCACGCCCACGATCAGCGCGATCAGCACCGACACCAGGCCGGCCATCAGCGAGGCGCGCGCGCCATACACCATGCGGCTGAAGATGTCGCGACCGAGTTCATCCGTGCCCAGCCAGTGGGCCGCCGAGGGCGCCTTGCGGATGGTCGTGAAGCTGGTCTGCAGCGGATCGTGATTGACGATCAAGGGGGCCAGCACGGCCACCACCACGAAGAACAGCACGATGCCCAGGCCGAGCATCGCGATGCGGTTGCGTTTGAACTTGCCCCACGCGCGATTGCGGCTGCGGGGCGGCGTGACGGCTGCGGCCGTTGCAGGAATTGCGCTCATGAGTGCCTCAGGCGGGGATTGACCAGGATGTACAGGATGTCGGCCAGCAGGTTCATCAGGATGAAGCCCACCGCCACGCAGAGCACCACGCCCTGCACCACCGCGTAGTCGCGGGTGAACACCGCGTCGACCACCAGCTTGCCGAAGCCCGGGATCGTGAAGACCTGCTCGGTCAGCACGGCGCCCGCCAGCAGTTCGCCGAACAGCAGCGTCACCAGCGTCACGATCGGCATCAGCGCGTTGCGCAGCGCATGGCGCAGCACCACGCCGCGCGGCGACACGCCCTTGGCCCGGGCCGTGCGCACGTAATCGGCGGACAGCGCCTCCAGCATGGACGAACGCGTGTGCCGCATGAGATACGCCGCGATCGCGGTGGACAGCACCAGCGACGGCATCAGCATGGTCTTGATCGACAGCCAGAAGTCTTCGGACGGCGACACGTAGCCCGAGGCCGGCAGCAGCTTCCACTGCACCGACACCACCATGATCAGGATGATGCCCAGCCAGAAGTTGGGAATGGACATGCCCGACAGCGCCGCGATGTTGGCGCCCATTTCAACGGGCTTGCCCTTGCGCACGGCGGCAATGATGCCCATGGGGATTCCCACCAGCAGCGCAAAGAACATGGCCATGGCGGCCAGTTGCAGCGTCACGGGCAGCTTCTGGGCGATCAGCGTGGTGACAGGCACGTCGGTGCGCAGGGACTTGCCCAGGTCGCCTTGCAGGACCTGTCCGGCCCAGGCCGCATATTGCATCGGCAAGGGGTCGTTCAGGCGGTATTTGTCGCGCAGGTAGTCCAGCACGGCCGGATCGCGCTCTTCGCCGGCCAGGGTCAGCACGGGGTCGCCGGGCAGGATTTTCTGCAGCATGAAGACGATCATCGACACCAGTATCAGTGTCGGGATCGCGACGATCACGCGGCGCAAGATGAGTTTAAGCATGTGGGAAACCGTAAAACAGGGACGGCGGACGGCGCCGGACGGATCGGGCGCGGCACGCGGGCGCCGCAAAACAACGGCCGGACGCGCAAGCGCGTCCGGCGGGCGCGGCGGGCAATCGCCGCGCCAACATCAATTCCGGGCGAACGTCACGCCCTTCAGGCGGATCATGCCGTCCGGATAGGGCGTGAAGCCCTTGACCTTCTTGCTCATCACGAAGGGCCACGGCTGGTAGTAGTTGTACACGCCGGGCAGTTCGTCCTGGATGATGGTCTGCGCCTGCTCGTAAATCGCCTTGCGCTTGGTTTCGTCGGGCACGGTGCGGGCCTGGTTCAGGAGCTTGTCCACTTCCGGGTTGCAGTAGTGGCCGTCGTTCAGGGCGCCCTTGCAGGTCACGAAGGCATGGATGTTGCCGTCGGGATCGACCCGGCCGGACCAGCCCAGCATCACGATCTGGAAGTTGCCGCCCGAGGCTTCCTTTTGCAGCGCGGCGTATTCCGTGGGACGCAGCGACAGGTCGAATCCCGCCTCGGCCGCCATTGCCTGGACGATCTCGGCGATGGTCGAGGTGGTGGTGTTGTTGCCGAACACCAGCTCGGCCTTCACGCGGTCAAAGCCCGCCTGCTTGAGCAGCGCCTTGGACTTGGCCACGTCGCGCTTGGTCACGGGGAACTTGTCGCTGTGGTAGGGGCTGGCGGGCGGGAACGGCTGCTGCGCCGGCTCGAAGATGCCGCCGCCGGCCACTTCGTTGATGGCGTTGCGGTCCAGCGCAAGCTGGAACGCCTGGCGCACCAGCTTGTTCTTGAACGGGTTGTCCTGGGCGCGCTTGCCGTTGTCCACGTTGAACATGAACTGCTGGAAGCCCAGGCCCGCTACCGGCGCGAACGTCAGGCTGGCGTCTTCCTTGACCTGCGGCGCATCCGACGGATTCAGGCGTTCCAGCATGTCCAGGTCGCCGGCGCGCAGGTTGGACAGGCGCACGGTGGTGTCGGGAATGGGCAGGAAGGTCACGCGCTTGAAGACGTAGTCCTTCGCGCCGTAGTACTGGTCGAATTTTTCCAGCACGATGCGGTCGTTCTGGATGCGCTCGACGAACTTGTACGGGCCGGAGCAGACCGGCTTGCGGCCCACGGCGGCGACGTCGTCCGAGAAGGTCTTGGGCGAGAGCATCATGCCGGCGCGGTCGGACAGTTGCGCAAGCAGCGTGGCGTCCGGTTCCTTGAGGGTCAGCACCAGCGTGGTGGCGTCGGGCGCGTCGACCTTGGCCACCGAGCGCAGCTCGCCCTTGCGCAGGCTGTCGGGCAGGCTCATGGCGCGTTCGAGATTGGCCTTGGCCGCGGCGGCGTCGAACTTCGAGCCGTCATGGAACAACGCGTCATCGCGCAGCTTGAAGGTCAGCACCTTGTTGTCGTCGCTGAACGACCAGGAGGTCGCCAGTTGCGGCACGAAGTGCAGCTTGGGATCGATGTCCACCAGCTTGTCGCAGAGCGACGTGAACACGATGCGGCCCACGTAGGTGCGGGCGCGGTGCGGATCCAGCACGTCCGGGTCTTCCTGCAGGCCGATGCGGATGTTCTGGGCGCTGGCGGCGCCGGCGGCCAGCGCCAGCAGGCTGGCGCCGAAAGTCAAGGCAAAGCGTTTCATTTGTGTTTTTTCCCCTTGTGGCTGCATGCCGGTTGATTAGAAGCCCACCGCCTGGCCGTCGCGACGGCTGTCGCTGGCGGCGACGTAGCCCAGTTCGTTGTCGTTCTCGGACATGCGCCAGATGAATTGGCCGGCGCCGAAGTCCATGTAGGGATCGTCAACGGATTTCAAAGCATGCCCCAGGTCTTTCAGTCCCGCAATCGTAGAAGCCTGCATATTGGTCTCGATGTCGAGCGTGAAATCGCGGTTGACCTTCCAGCGCGGCGCGCAGCAAGCGGCCTGCGGGTTCTGGTGGTAGTCGATCATGCGGATCACGGTCTGCATGTGGCCCTGAGGCTGCATGTCGCCGCCCATCACGCCGAAACTCATGACCGGCTTGCCGCCGCGCGTCAGGAAACCCGGGATGATGGTGTGGAAGGGCCGCTTGCCGCCCTCGACCACGTTGGCCGACTTGGGATCCATCGAGAAGCCCACGCCGCGGTTCTGCATGCTGATGCCCGTGCCCGGCACGACCACGCCCGACCCGAAGCCCATGTAGTTGGACTGGATGAACGAAATCATCATGCCGTTTTCGTCGGCGGCGGTCAGGTAGATGGTGCCGCCGGCGTGCGGACGGCCGGCCTCGAAATGCGTGGCCTGGTCCAGGCGGATCAGCTTGGCGCGGCTGTCCAGGTAGGCGTCCGACAGCATCTGTTCCGGCGTGACCTGCATGGCGCGCGGGTCGGCCACGTACTTGTACAGATCGGCGAAGGCCAGCTTCATGGCCTCGATCTGGATGTGCTGCGATTGCACCGAGTCCACCGGAATGTCGGCCATGTCGAAGCGTTCGACGATGCCCAGCGCGATCAGCGCGGCGATGCCCTGCCCGTTCGGCGGGATCTCGTGCAGCTCGTAGCCGCGGTAGGACTTGGAGATGGGCTTGACCCATTCCGGACGGTAGTTGCGCAGGTCCTCCTGCGTCATCGCGCCGCCGCATTCCTTGCTGAAGGCGGCGATGCGCTCGGCCAGTTCGCCTTCGTAGAAGTCGCGGCCCTTGGACGCGGCGATGCGGCGCAGCGTGTTGGCGGCGTCGGGGAAGCGGAAGTGTTCGCCCACCTTGGGCGCGCGGCCCTCGGGCAGAAAGGCCTGGGCGTAGCCCGGCTGCGACTTCAGTTCGTCGGCGGCGGCGGCCCACTTGTGCGCCACCACGGGCGGCACGGCGTAGCCGCGCTCGGCGATCTCGATGGCGGGCTCGAACAGTTGCTCGAACGGCAGCTTGCCCAGCTTTTCATGCAGCGCGGCCCAGCCGGCGACCACGCCGGGCACGGTAACCGCGTCCCAGCCGCGCTTGGGTTGGATGGCCAGGCCGTCGGGGCCCGTGCCGTACTTGCGCTTGAAGTACTCGGTGCTCCAGGCCGCGGGCGCGACGCCCGACGAATTCAGGCCGTGCAGTTCCTTGCCGTCCCAGACGATGGCGAAGCAGTCGCCGCCCAGGCCGCAGGAAACCGGTTCGACCAGGACGATGGTGGCCGCGGCCGCAATGGCGGCGTCCACGGCGTTGCCGCCCTTGAGCAGCATGCGCAGCCCCGCCTGGGCCGCCAGCGGATGCGACGTGGAGACCACGTTGCGGGCGAACAGCGGGATGCGAACGGAAGGATACGGGTTGCCCCAGTCGAAGGATTTCATGTGGCGGGTCTCTTAAGGCTCTTAAGGCATAGGGTTAAGCGGGCGAAGTTACTCTCGTGCTTTAATTAAATCAATTTGATTTTTTGTTCCGTCATAAAAGAATTTTTTATGAGTACGATCCGCTTCATGCGCACCTTTCTGGCGGTCGCGCACCACGGTTCCTTCTCCGAGGCCGCCGAGCAGGTGGCGCTGACGCAGGCGGCCGTGAGCTTCCAGATGCGGTCGCTGGAGGCCGAGCTGGGACGCGAACTATTCGACCGCAGCGGGCGCCTGGCCATGCTGAACGCAGCCGGCCGGGAATTGCTTCCTGAAATCAAGCACTTGCTGGATTTATACGACAAACTGAGGCGGCCCAGCACGGCGCCCGGCGAACTGGCGGGCTCGGTCTCGGTCGGCAGCATCGTGTCCTGCATGGGCACGCTGTCCAAGGTGATCTCGGGCCTGAAGAAAGCCCATCCCAAGCTGGACGTGCGCATCCTGTCGGGCAAGGCCAGCGAACTGGCGGGCAAGGTGGAAGACGGCGAGCTGGACGCGGCCTTCCTGGTGGAAGCCGGCCGCAAGATGGCCAGCACGCGCTGGACCCCGCTCTATGAAGAACAGATGGTGGTGATCGCGCCGCGCTCGGCGGCCGGCGATGACGCCCGTCAGGTGCTGGCAGGCAATCCCTTCCTGCGCTTTGACCGCACCCAGCGCACCGGTCTGCAGATCGACCGGCTGCTGCGCCGCATGGCCGTGCCGGTGAACGATTTCCTGGAATTGAACGCCATCGAGACGCTGGTGGAGCTGGTGCGCCAGGAGGTCGGCGTGACCCTGCTGCCGCTCATCAACGGCGCGAACTGGCAGCACAGCCCGGAATTGCGGATCCTGCACCTGCCCGCGGACCTGGGACCGCTGTCGCGCTCCATCGGCATGCTGGAACGGCGCGAACATGCCCGCCAGGGCATCACGGCGGCGATCTGCGAGGCGTGCGCGAAAGCCTTTCGCGCACGCGAACCGCAGGCCGCCGCCTGAGGCTTACTCGGCCATCGCCGGGTCGGTCACCGACGCCTTGCCGGTTTCGACGCGGCCGGCAAAGCGGCGCAGCCACGACGGATCCTCGGCCAGCCGCACCGTGAAGTCGTACCACGCATGGCTGGTCGCCAGCGCCCAGTGCTGCTCGACCTGGCCGCCCGCCGGCACCGTGAACGTCCAGCGTTCGTGGTTGGCGTAGTAGGCGTTGGGCGTCACTTCAAAGGTGCACGGCGTCTTGCCGGCGTTGATGAAGCTGACGTAGACGTCGCCGTTGGCGATGTCGTAGCAGACGCGGATCTCGGCATCCTGCTGCGCCGTGCGGTCCTGCGCCAGGTCGCCCGCGAAGTGGCGGTGCCAGCCGTTGGGACCCAGCACCCACAGGTCGTACTTGCCGCCGTCGGCCGCCGTGTCCCAGCTGCCTTCGAGCTGCTTGTCGGGTTCCACCGTGTAGCGGCGCGGCAGGCGGTCCAGGTGCAGGCGGTCATAGACGTGGAACACCGCGGCCTGCTTGCCCGTGTTGGAGAACACCAGCCACATGTTGCCGGTCTCGGGCTGGCTGCGGCCGCTCGTGTGCAGTTCGTACGGCAAGGGACGCGAATAGCGCACGCCCTTCTCCTGCACGCCCTTGGCCTGCGTGGACGGATCGGGCAGCGGCACCGCGGTCAGCGCTTGCTGCGCGGCGCGTTCCTGGTCGGCGCCGGATCGGGTCAGCAGGTTCAGGTCCGGCAGCGTCTCGTCGTTCGGCGTGGCGAAGTTGAAGGCCGAGGTCAGGTCGCCCAGCACCGCGCGGCGCCACGGGCTGATGTTCTCTTCCTTCACACCGAAGCGCGCTTCCAGGAAGCGCAGCACCGACGTGTGGTCGAACGCCTGGGAGTTGACCCAGCCGCCGCGGCTCCACGGCGACACCACATACATGGGCACGCGCGGGCCCGGACCGTAGACGCGGTTGTCCGCGGCATCCTGGGCGGACGCGTGGGTGTGGCGCTCCAGATCGGTGTTGACGGTGGAGGCGCCGGCCATCGAGCCATCGGCATTCAGCGACGGCGCGGCGGGCGGCGGCACGTGGTCGAAGTAGCCGTCGTTCTCGTCGAAGTTGATGAGCAGGACCGTCTTGCTCCAGACGTCCGGGTTGGCCGTCAGCGCGTCCAGCGTTTCCTGGATGTACCAGGCGCCCTGGACGGGGCTGGACGGGCCGGGGTGTTCCGAATACGTCGCGGGCGCCACGATCCACGACACCTGCGGCAGCGTGCCGTTCAACGCGTCGTCGCGCAGGGCCTGCAGGAAGCCGCCGTCCGGCATGGTGTTGGCCGTGCCCTTGTAGAGCGGGTTGGCGGCATCCATGCTGGGCGTCCAGGCCGGGTACGGCGAACCATTGCTCGCGTTGCCCGCCAGTTCATTGGCGCGGCGGTACTGCTGGAAGCCGGCCAGCGAGTTGTCGCCGAAGTTCTCCGGCAGGTTCTGGTAGACCTTCCAGGTGACGCCGTTTTCCTGCAGGCGTTCCGGATACGTCTTCCAGGTCCAACCGGTGGACGAGGCGCCCAGGCTGTCCCACTGATTGCGGGTGGACGGGCCGTTGCCCTGCGCCAGCGGATCGTTGGTGCCAGTCCAGAGGAACAGGCGGTTGGTGTTGGTGCCGCCGTGGGTGGAACAGTGATAGGCGTCGCACAACGTGAAGGCGTCGGCCAGCTTGAACTGGAAGTCCACTTCCTTCTGGCGGTAATAGCCCATCGACTGGTTCTGCTTGTAGCGCGGCCATTGGTCCATGCGGCCGCCGTCCCAGGCCATCTGCGCGTCCACGTAATCGTGGGGCGTGCCGGCCACGCGCTGGGCGTTGCCCTGCGTGCTGTCCAGGTGGTACGGCATCACGACGCGGGTGCCGTTGGTCTGCTCCCAGACCGAGCGATTGTCCGGCAGCGGGATGGTGAAGCGGTCGCCAAAGCCGCGCACGCCCTTGAACGTGCCGAAGTACATGTCGAACGAGCGGTTTTCCTGCATCAGGATGACCACGTGCTCGACGTCGTTGATGGTGCCGGTGCGGTTGTTGGCCGGAATGGCCAGCGCGCGGCGGATGGCCGGCGGGAACATCGACAGCGCGGTCAGCCCCGCGGTGGAGGCGGCGGCGTTGCGCAGGAAGCGGCGTTTGCCGGCGTGGATCGTGTCTTTTTCGGACTTCACGGATGGTTTTCCTATGGGTCTACAGAGGGCGCGGCTCAGGGCGCGCAACGCAGTTCGGGCTTGGCCGGCGTGGGCGGCGTCGTGGGCGTCTCGGGCTGGGTGGGGTTGCCCGGGGTGCCGGCGTCATCGTCGCCGCCGTCGTCGCCGCCGCAGGCGGCCAGGGTGGCGGTCAGCATCAGCACCGCGCCGGCGCGCAGGAAACCGCGCAGAATCATGGACTTGCTCATGGGGTGTCTATCCTTGGACATCAGGGGAACAATTCGGAGACGGACTTGCCGGACATGGCCAGGGACTTCACTTCTTCCTCGGTCAAGGCTCGCGACCAGAACGCCAGGTCATCAAAAATCATCGTGTAGGGGCCCTTGGTGCCGGCGCAGCAGATGCCGTAGGTGCCCTTGCCGTCTTCGTTCAGGCCGATGTGCGGACCGAAGATGCCCGCCACCGCGGTCAGGTCGACGCCCGGCGTGGCCGTGGATGTGACGGTGCGCACAAAGCCCAGCTCGCTGTCGTAGCGGTAGGCCGTCATCGTCTTGGCCGTCTTGTCGATGGTCATTGCGATGTAGACCGGCTTGTTGGCCGTGAACTTCACGCCGTTGATGTCCGCCCGCTTGCCGCCGCCCGCGATGTTGAAACGCAGCTCGGGCCCGGCCCACTGGGCGATGGTGATGCCAGGGTTGCCGCCGGAGTTGTAGTCCTTGTTGCCCACGATGGAGCGGTCGTTCGCCGTGCCGTCGGACTGATACCAGAAGCCAATCGTGAACGCCTGAACGCTGTCCAGCAGGCCCGCCGGATAGTCCAGCTTGAACGCGCCCAGGGCGGCCGCGCTGCGCTCGTTCTGGAAGCTCTTGCCGAACACGCCGGGGTCGGCGTAGGCCGGCGCCTGCGTGCCGTCGTACGGCGTGATCGCGCCGCCGCCCGCCGCCTTGTCGGCCACGTCGCCCTCGAACGGGAAGAACATCGTCAGGCCGGTGCGCAGCGAGGCCAGCAGCGGCACGGGCTTGGCGTAGACCACGGTGGCGCGCGCGGCGCTGACCGCGCGGCCGGCCGACACGCTGTAATGCAGCGCGTGCACGCCTTCGGTGTCGAACGTGAAGCCCGTGTCCACGTATTGCGTGGCGGTGCCGGGCAGGCGCGCCACTTCCACGCCGTCGCGGCTGACCACGATGTCGCCCTCGGGCTCGCCGACGCGCACCCAGGTCACGGTCACGCTCTTGTTGTCCATGGACGTGGTGGTGGCGACGCGGCGCAGCGCCAGCGGTTCGCTGAGCGAAGTGCCGGCCATGTCGTAGGCGTCGGCAGCGGGCAGCGCGCCCAGGTGCGACAGGACGGTGGGCGCCACGTCGGCGGCGCTGGGCAGCGCGTACCAGTTGGTGTCCCACAGGCCGTCGAACGATGCGTCGTCGGCGCTGCCGCCCAACAAGGCGGGCTGGTTGGCCGCCAGCAGGATGGTCTTGTTGGTCGAGAACGGCAGGCCGTCGCTGCCGCCGGTCTTGTCCAGCCCGTGGCTGGACGCCACCACCATCAGCCAGTTTTCGCCGGGATGATCGGCGCGGCGGTCGGCAAGCTGCTTGGCCAGCACGCCGATCGCGGCGTCGGTCTGGCGGATGACGGCTTCGTAGGTCGTGCCGAAGCCGCTCTCGGCGGCGGCGCGTTCCGGCGCGCCGAACTGCGCCACCACCACGTCATAGCCCTCGGCGATGCGGTCGCGGGCCTGCGAGGCGACGCAGTCGTCCACGCCGGCGCAGTCCGTCACCACCTGCACGTAGCCCGCGTCGCGGTCCACGCCCAGCAGGCCGGCCAGCAGCGGCGAGTTGAACGCGCCGGCAATGCGGGCCTCGGGCTGCGCGGTCTTGACGCGCTGGAACAGGCTGGGCGCCTTCATGGCCTGGCCCAGCGCATTGGAGCGCACGCCATGCACGTCGGCCCATTGCCCGGTCAGCAAGGTGGCCCAGCCCGGCGCGGCCAGCGTGGGCTGCTGCGTGACCGTGCCCGTCACCCCGCCCGTCCAGGCGCGCGTGGCGGTGAGCTGGCCGATGTTGGGCAGGGTCTTGTCGGTCATGCCGCGGCGCAGCGCGTCGTAAGTCAGGCCGTCGACGCCCACGAACAGCACCTTGTCGACGCTCGCCTCGCCGGGCGAAGTCGCGGGCGGCTGCGTCGGCGGGGCCACGGGCTCCTCGTCGTCGTCATCGCCGCCTCCGCAGCCGGCCAATGCGCTGGTCGCCAGCAACATGGCGCACCATCTTCTCCAATTCAATGTCTGCATTGCTTCTCTTCTCGGTTTATGAAGGGGGTCTTGCGCTGGCCGACATGGTGGCGGTCCAAGGTGAAAGACCCGTGAAACAAAGAAGAGAAACCTTGATCGTTGGATCAGGATTCTTTTGCGCAAGACGCAAGGCCGGGACGCCGCACGCGCGATCCGTTTACGCGCAACGCAAGGCAGCGGGCGCGGTAAAGCGCTTGTCCGGGCGGGCCCGCGAGCGCGCTTGCCACGCGGCGGCCCGCCATTGCATGGCTGTCATGAAAGGCCGCTATAGTCGGCCGCGTCGTTTCGTTCGCCATCGATTGCCATGCCCCTGTCCCTGCGCCTGCCCCTGCCCTCCGCACCCACCGCGTTGCGTGTCCTTGCCGTGCTGGCCTTTGCGGCGGGCGTGGGCGTGTGGGCCTCGGTCCTCCTCGCGCCGCGGCCCGGCCCGTTGCCACCCGCCGTCTCGGCCGCCGCGCCGCGCGCGGCCGACAATACACCGGTCGCGCAGTGGTTCGGCAAAGACGAAGCCATGCGCACGCAGATCACCGTGCTGGGCGTGATCGCGGCCGGCCCCGACGGCGCGGCGGTGCTGAGCGTGGACGGCGGCCCGCCGCTGGCCTGGCGCACCGGCGCGGAAGTGGCGCCGGGCATCGTGCTGCGCGACATCGCGGCTGACGCCGTCACGGTCGAGCAGTCGGGCCGCGCGAGCCGCCTGGCGGCGCCGGCGGCGCAGGACGCGCCGGGCGGCATCACCCGCGAAAAGTAGGAAGGCGCGCGCACCGCGCGTTGCGCAGGCGTCCGGCTGCGTGCGCATTACTGTCATATTTCATGTCCACAATCCCGGGCTTCTACAGAATGACCGGAGTCGGAAAGTGCGTCAGTTACCGCGCGGGCTTGCCCGCCAGCAGGGCTTCACCCTGATCGAGATCATGGTGGTCATTGTGATCATGGGCATCCTGGCCGCGCTGGTGGTGCCGCGCGTCCTGGACCGCCCCGACCAGGCCCGGCAGGCCGCGGCGCGTCAGGACATCGGCGGCATCATGCAGGCGCTCAAGCTCTACCGCCTGGACAACGGCCGCTATCCCACCACCGCCCAGGGCCTGCGCGCGCTGGCGCAAAAGCCGGACGGCGTCGCCAACTGGCGCGGCTACCTGGACAAGCTGCCCAACGATCCGTGGGGCCACCCCTATCAATACCTGAGCCCCGGCGTCAAAGGCGACGTCGACGTGTTCTCGTTCGGCGCCGACAACAAGCCCGGCGGAGAAAACGGCGATGCCGACATCGGTTCGTGGGAACTCTGAACGCGGCTTCACGCTGGTCGAAGTCCTGGTGGTGCTGGTGATCGTGGCCATCGCCGCCAGCATGGTGAGCCTGTCCATCGGCCGCGGCGACAACCGCCTGCGCGGCGACGCCGAGCGCCTGGCCGACGCGTTCACCGTGGCGCAGAGCGAGGCGCGCAGCGACGGGCGATCCATCCGCTGGCTGGCCAACGGCCAGGGCTGGTCGTTCGAGCGTGCGGGCCGGCCGCCCGGCCCGACGGCGCAGGACGACATCCCCGTGGCCGCCGACCGGTTCGACCATGACGAGGTGCTGCGGCCGCAAGCGTGGTCGGCAGCCCCCGTGCAGTGGCGGCTGGACCCCGACCGGCCGCTGGTATTCAACACGGAGTGGGTCGCCGCGCCCATGACACTGAACCTGAGCGCGGGAGACGCGCACGTCACGCTGCAGCGCGACGCCGCCGGACGCTATGACATCCGCTGAGGCATCCCCGGACGATTCCACGGTCGCGTTCCCCGCTGCGTCCCGGCGCGAGCGCGGCTTCACGCTGATCGAAGTGCTGGTGGCGCTTGCCATCATCGCCGTGGCGATGGGCGCGGCCCTGCGCGCCACGGGCGTCATGGCCGCGAACAACCGGGCCCTGCAGGACAAGACGCTGGCGCTGCTGGCCGCGCAGAACGCGCTGACGCAGCTGCGGCTGGAACAGGCCTTGCCGCGCGCCGGCTCGCAGACCGTGCCCTGTCCGCAAGGCGGCCTGGCCCTGCAATGCGAACTGGTCTTCACCAACTCCATGAACCGCAGCTTTCGCCAGGTGGCCGTCAAGGTCCACGACGCGGCGTCCGCGCGCGAAGGCGCGATCCTGCTGCAGCTCGACGGACTGCTGTCCAGCCTGCGATGACGATGCGCCGTACCCCCAGATCCCAGGCCGGCTTCACGCTGATCGAAGTGCTGGTCGCGTTGGCCCTGATGGCGCTGGTCAGCCTGATGGCCTGGCGCGGCCTGGCCAGCGTGTCGGGCGCGCGCGACCTCATCGCCGCGCAGGCCGAGGACACCGACGCCATCGTCCGCACGCTGGGCCAGATGGCGCGCGACGTGGAGCTGTCCTACACCGGCCCGGCCTTCGATTCCCCGGGCCTGGATGCGGTGGCGTTCACGACCGGGCTGCGCCTGCTGCCACGCGCGGCGGGCGGCCAGACCCTGGAAATCCTGCGTCCCGACCCCGACGGCAACGGCCTGTGGCAGCGCGTCCACTGGCAGGTGCGGGCAGATGGCCTGTGGCGCGCCAGCGGCCCGTCCGCGCCGCGCAGTCCCCTGCCCGCGGCCAACGCGGGCGTGCTGCTGCTGCCCGGCGTGCGCATCCTTGCACTGCGCGCCTGGGTGCCGGGCGTGGGCTGGGTGGACGCCAACGCCTCGTTCGCGGCGGCGCCCACGGGCCTGGAGATCGCCTTCGAACGCGGCGCGCCGGGCGACCTGCGGCGCTACACGCGCGTCCTGGAGCTGCCATGAGACCGGCGGCGGCCCCGGCGAACACCGCGCCCGGACATACGGCCCGCGAACGCGGCGCGGCCGTGGTCAGCGCGCTCATCATCGTGGCGATCGTGGCCGCGCTGACCACCAGCCTCTTCCAGCGGCAGACCGCCAGCACCCGGCGCGTGGAAAACGAAATGGCCCGCGTGCAGGCGCGCGCGATGCTGGCGGGCGGGATCGACTGGGCCCGGCTGGTCGTGCGCGACCACGGCCGGCGCGAACCCATCACGCGCGGCGACCAGATCTGGGCCACGCCCGTGCTGGACACCCGCATCGAGCGCCCGGACGACGACCGCGTGGCGGTGTTTTCAGGCGCCGTGCAGGACGAACAGGGCAAATACAACCTCTATAACCTCGCGCGCAACGGCGTGCCCCAGCCCGAGCAGGAAGAGATCCTGCGCCGCCTGCTGGCCACGCTGGAGCTGCCCGATACGCTGGCCGCCCGCATCGTCGACATCGTCGCGTCCGCGCAGCCGCCCGCCCTGGCGGCGGACGCGCCGACCAATCCGGCGCGCCCCGCGCCCCAGGCCCGCGCGCCGCTGCCGCGCGGCGTGGACGAAGTGGCGGCGCTGCTGGCGCTGGAGCCGCCGATGCGCAATGCGCTGCGCCGCACGATGACGCTGTTGCCGGCGGCCACCAACGTCAACGTCAACACGGCGCCCGCGGAGGTCATCGCCGCGCTGGTGCCCGGCCTGTCGCTGGCACAGGCGCGCGCCATGGCGGGCGAGCGCGACCGCGGCAACTGGTTCAACAACCCCGGCGACTTCGCCAACCGGCTGACGAGCACGGGCATCAAGACGCCCGCGCCGTCGGTCGCCACCAACAGCGGCTGGTTCCTGGCCAGCGGCACCGTGGTCTACGAACGGGCGCGCGTCTCCATGCAGGCGCTGCTGCGCAGCGTCCCGCCGGCCGCTCCCGAAACGATCTGGACAAGAGACTCACCGTGAAGAACACCCTGCGCATCGCGTTGCCCCTGCTTGAGGAATTTGGCGCCGATTCGCCCCTGCCCTATGCCTGGTTCGACCGGCGCGGGCGCTGCGTGCGGCAAGGCGAGCTGGCGCTGCGCGCCCTCGGCCACGCCTGGCCGCAGGCCCTGTGCGAGGCCGTGCTGCACCCCGCCGACGTCATCGCGGCCACCGTGCAGATTCCGGCGGTGGCGCGCGCGCATTTCGGCGCCGCCGTGCGCGGCGCGCTGGAACCGCTGGTGCTGAGCGATCTGGAAGGATTGGCGGTAGGCCACGGCACGCGCGCGGCCGATGGATCCGTGGCGCTGGCCTGGTCCCCGCGCGAGCCCGTGCGGCGCGCATGGAGCCTGCTCAACGCCCAGGGCCTGCGCGTGCGCGCGCTGATCGCGCCCCAGACGCTGGCGCCGGCGACGGACGCGCCCTTGCGCGATCCGGCCGATCCGCGCTGGCTTGCGCCCTCGCCCCCCTGGTCGCTGGCCATGCCGCAGCTTGCGCCGGCCAGCGTGTCGCGCTGGCGGCCGGTCTGGCGCTGGGGCGCGCTGGCCGCCGTCGTGTGGATCGCGGGCCTGAACCTGCATGCCGCGCAACTGCGTAGCGAAGCCGATGCCCTGAAGAACGGCATGCGCGACCAGGTGCTGGCCGCCTTTCCCAACCTGCCCGTCGTGCTGGACCCGGCACGCCAGGCGCAGCAGGGCCTGGACGCGCTGCTGGCCAATCGCGGCGCAGCCAGCGCCGGCGACTTCCTGCCGCTCGCGCGCGCGGCGGCCCAGGCCCTGCCCTTCGCCGCCGACAAGGTCGCGCACCTGACCTACGCCGACCAGGCGCTCACGCTGCAGCTCGCCGACGCCGGCCCGCAAGCGCAGCGCGTCGCCGAAACCCCCGCGCTGATCCAGCAGGCCGCCGCTTTGGGGCTGAAGCTGGAACGCGGCGACACCGACAACACCTGGCGCATCGTGCGCAGCCAACCATGAAACCGCTCGACCGACTGCACAACGCGTGGCAAGCCGCCCGCAAACCCCTGGACCCCGCGCTGGCGCGCGCCCGGCAGCGCTACGGCGCGATGGCGCCGCGCGAACGCCGCCTCGTCACCGGCGCCGCGCTGCTGCTGGGCGCGGCGATCGTCTTCGTCGGCCTCATCGAGCCCGCCCTGAAGACGATGCGCACGCTGCAGGCAGAGTTGCCCGGGCTGCGCGCGCAGGCCGCCACCGTCGCCGACCTGACGGCGCAGGCCACGGTCCTGCGCCAGCGCAGCGCCGCGCCCGCCGCAACCATGCCCGCCCGGACGGAACTGGCGGCCAGCCTGGAACGCGCGGGCTTGCCCGCGGGGCTGTGGACCCTGTCGGATGGCGAGGCGGGCGGCGTGGAACTGACGCTGAACCAGGCGCCGTCATCCGCGCTCATGCGCTGGCTGGACGGCGCGGGGCGCGACTGGGGCCTGGCCATTGCGCAGGTGGACCTGACGCGGGCCGCCAACCCCAATGGACGCCCGCTGCCGGGCCTGGTCAACGGCAAGGTCGTCCTCTTGCCGCCGCAGGCGGCAGGGAGCCGCTGATGCGCTGGAGACTTCCCTTCCCACGCAGCGCCGGGCTGTGGCTGGCCGGCGCGCTGTGCGCCGCGGCGGCAGGCGCGGCCGTGCTGCCCGCGCGCTGGGTGCTGGCGCTACTGCCCGACGACGCGCCGGTCACGCTGGCCGACGCCAGCGGCACCCTGTGGCGCGGCAGCGCGTGGATCGCGCTCGGCCCGCCGGGCACCCGCCGGGTGCTGCCGCAGCCCGTGCAATGGCAATGGCGCTGGGACGCCATGGCGCTGGACCTTTCCCACCCCTGGCTGCAAGGCACGCTGCGCGCGCGGCCCGGATGGAACGGGCTGGCGGTCCCGGCGCAATCCCTGCGCGTGCCCGCCACGGTGCTGCCCGCGCTGGGCGCGCCGTGGAACACGCTGGCCCCGCAGGGCATGCTGGAAATCAACTGGCAGCCGCTGCGCCTGGGCGCCCCGCTGCCGCCGGGACCGGCCGTGGACCTGCGCTGGCGCAACGCCGGCACCGCGCTCACCTCCGTCACGCCGGTGGGCACCTACCTGTTACGCGTGCAAGGCGGCGGCAAGGCCGGCGCCACGCTGGTCCTCAGCACGGAGAGCGGACTGCTGGATGTGAAGGGCCAGGGCAGCACGGGCGGCCGTGGGTTGAGCTTTCAGGGGGAAGCGACGTTCGCCAAATCGGCAAGCGAAGCCGATCGCGCCGCCCTGGACGGGCTGATGTCGACGCTGGGCCGGCGCTCGGGCGACACGGTGAGGTTCGGGACGGGTGCCTCCGCGCGATAGGCGGGGCAGCCAAACTGGTGTTTGGCACGCCTGAGACTGCTGCGTCGACGGAAGACATCAGCCGATGCGTGCGGGGAGATGGGCCGGGTCATGGCGGTGGGAAATCTTGGCGGGCTGGGTAATGCTCCCGACCCTGATCTGCCCGTCCATCCAGCGCAACTTCTCCGGCAGCCTCACGGGTGAAGCGGTCGCTCGATCGGTCGTGCGAGGTGCCAAGAACACAGGCCTGCCAAGGGTATCCCATCAGTTAGAGAGAAACCTTCGCCATCAGCTAATCCTTGATACCGCCAACCAAAGATCATCTTTAGATTGCGTCATCTGATTCATGATTACTCGGACACGTGGTGTCAGACTACGATTAGGGAGAAATAACTGATCGCTCGTTCCCTTGAACCGTGAGCAAAATTTGTGCTGGATTAACGAGGTTATTACCTTCTCGCAGATCTTCTTTGTAGCAGAGTCGCCGTAACCCTTGTACATGCTACTTTCCTTTCGTCCAGCACCGGGTTGAAGGAACAATTTACGCAAGCTGCTTAATAGAAATGTCTGCGCAACTGTAAGCCCAGCATGACGAATTGCCGAAAGCGTATTGATCGATTGGTACTGTCCCACCAATGGATTCACAACCCACTCGGGCAAGTGTTCCTGTGCGGCTACCCCGTCAAGCCTATCAATAACGGAATCAATAATTTTGACGCCGGTCGGCGCAGCATCAATCACATCAAGATCACCGATGTAGCAATCAACAAGCTCAAAATTAATAACATTATGACCGGATAAAGAAATATTACTAAACCGCCCCTGCCGCAACTGCGCTCCTCCGAGATCGGACACTCCACTTTCAGTCAAAAATAACGCCGAGATGAAATCGGAAACCAGCACTTTATTATTTACATCCTTATGTCTCTTTATAAAAGATATAAACCCCGGGACTTGTTTTATACTCTCGATCCTTGCGCCGAGATAGAACGACCCAAACGATTCAATTGGATGACGCCACTCCAACTTCAAAACTGCCTGGTCGCCACTTTGATAAATGGCCAACACGTCTTCAGCTTTAAGCCCGTCCAAAATATATGAATCGACGAACTGTCTATCAAGGCTTTCAGCGCCGACTCGGCTGAGACCCGGCAAACGTTGAAGAATAATAGCCGACTCATCAGTCGGCGGACGTCCTGTAACGGACTCAAACGCGTCATTTATATCTTTGATTGCAACTGGCCCAAGAGGATTTACCGTCGTGCGAGAAAGTCTGCCGATTCTTGAATAAAGGGCCCTAATGATCGAGGGATCCAGTATGGGGTTGATGTTCGCTTCACGTTCGCAAAACGTAGTCAACAGCATATCCCAAAAGTCAATCTGTCCTGTGCTTGTAGAAAATAGTGCATCGATAGTCCCGGGCTCCATGTCCCGAATGATCGTACCAATCAGCGGCTTTTTCGGAACCCAAGTGGGCAAGTCGGTGATGGGACGCCCGACCATCTCTGTAAACTGGCTTGGATCAAGTTCTTGATTGCAACGTAGTACAAGCACGTCCTTCGATCCGAGCCCCAGACACTCTACCATCTCGGCATCATCGTTAAAATAGTGCTCTCGGCCGGTAATCAGCGTTCCGCCCTCTGCCCTTTGAATGATCTCTTTAATTCCAACGAGCGATTGCTTTCGAATTTCTTTCAACTTCGTTGGGTCATCGCTCCACGTCTGAGCGCCAATTTCGTCAAACCCATCTAGCAGATAAACGATTCCCTTAGAAAACGCGGTTTTCAGCATATCCTCGACTAGTTCACCCAACCCTAGATCTGTGAAATGGCGGGTTAAAACCTCGGTCGCACGCTTCAACCCCCAGTTCTCTCGCAAATTAATAGCTAGTGGATAACGGTAGTGATTTTGACGAGTATCATTGATACAACTAAAAATTTCCTTTACGCAACGGCTTTTGCCAGATCCATAATCGCCTATCAGGACAACCGTTCTTCCTTTAATTATTTCACCGGCAATCTTCGCAACGCTATAGGCGTGACCATCATCCGAGAAATAATCGACAGAAACGTACTTTTGTTGATCAGGCTTCCCCGAATATAAATCTACGGCAGACCCAAAAGCATGCGCCTGTCGCGTAGTTACGTACTTGTCATGACCAAGCAAAAAATCGAAATACTGCTCAATCGAGAAAACTGAAACATAGTTCTCTTGTCCTGTCGCGATAAGCGGTGGCGTAGGCGTTCCCAAAGTTACGAAGAAGCACTTTGGAAAAATATTTCTTTGAAAGAAATACGGTCTTATCGCGTTGAATTTCGCTAAATCTACTCGAAGTTTTTCAACAGTATCGCTCTTACTGATCTCAACGATCACGGCACTGCCGTCGTTCAGGCGAATTACACAATCGCACTTTACCCCTGCGATATCTTCGGCGCGCGCAGATGCGCCAAACTTTACTTCAGAGAACTTGCGCACCAATCGCTCAAGGCTTTGCCAAGTCATCGCCGAATTTTCGCTTTTCGGTAGCTGGCCTTTTTTCTTTTCTGATTGCTTCATTCCGAACTCATGGACGATTAGTTGATGAGACGCGCTTGGGAGCCGGCATCGTAGCGAAGACACAGAATTGTGGCAACAATATCGTAATTGGCTTTTTGTACTGAGATGGCATTCACCTGCCACAGGCCCCAAGCCGGTGTTTGCTAAAGCAGCCTCGGCGAACATGTCCTACGGATCAGGCTGCTGCGTCTTCCCGGCCACTACGTTACAGACGTGCATCGTGCACCTGATCCGCGACAGCCTGAGCTACGCGGGCTGGAAGGAGCGCCGTACCATCGCCGCGGCGCTGCGTCCGATCTACGCCGCCGTGAACGCTCAGGCCGCGCAACAGGCGCTCGATCAGTTCGCCGCGAGCCGATGGGGCCTGAAGTACCCCATGATCGTCAAGGCCTGGAAAGACGCTTGGGAGCAGGTCATCCCGTTCTTCGTATTCCCACCCGCGATCAGACGGGTGATTTACACGACCAATGCGATAGAGAACGTAAATGCGCAGCTTCGCAAGATCATCAAAACGCGCGGCCACTTCCCCACCGACGATGCAGCCATTAAGCTGCTCTGGTTGGCGCTACGAAACATCTCCGTCAAATGGGGATCGGCAACACATCATTGGACCGAGGCCATGCAACAGTTCGCCGTCCTCTATGAGCAGCGATTTACCCGGCCCCGTATCGAATCGCAGTCGGCTGGCTAGTTAATGAGGCAACGTCAGATTAATGCCTAGAACACAAAAATTCTGACACGCCCCCCCAGTTGAGGCGAAACCCACCGATTAACAAGGCAACCGGGCATCAGTACCCGGTTCCAATCGAAAAAATGGCGAAAGCCGCCAGGTCATCGGCGTTGTAAGCGCGACCAATCGCGACGCGCAATCGAGTTTTTCAACAGAATCGGCCGGGAGCAGTCTCTCATCCTCATGCGAACCCACCAAGCAATCCTACGCCACTGCCCATCCAGTCGCAGTCCGACAGAACTTCAAGACAAAATTCCACCCGAAAAGTATCCGGAAGGCATCGCCCCGCCGAACTAGCAAGCCTGGCTCGAACGCGGCATACATTCGCCCGGTCATGCGGATCTCGCGCCATGGTACGTTGCGCACGCAAAATCTATGTCACAACGCAAATCGGAAAGGCGTAGCGCATTTACCAAGCCACCTCGATCAAAGCACTTAAACGACACCCCGCCCAGCATCTGATTCGTTTAATCAAACACCGCATCCCGGCAAACCACCCACCCGCTGACGCCGTAATTCCTACGCGTCCCGCGTCACGCGCAGGATTTCCTCCGGCGAGGTCTGCCCGCCATCCACCCAGCGCTGCCCATCCTCGCGCATGCTCCGCATGCCCGCCGCAGCCGCCGCCCGGCGCAGTTCGCGCTCATCACGCCCTTCGTGGATCAGCCGGCGCGCCTCATCATCCACCGTGAACAGCTCATGAATGCCCGAGCGGCCGCTGTAGCCGGTGTGGTTGCATGCCTCGCAGCCCACGGGATGGAACACCTGCACGCCGTCCAGCATCGACGGCGCCTTGCAGGCCGGGCACAGCTTGCGCACCAGGCGCTGCGCCAGCACGCCCAGCAAGGACGAGGCCAGCAGGAAGGGTTCGACGCCCATGTCCGTCAGGCGCGTGACTGCCGACACCGAATCATTGGTGTGCAGCGTGGCGAGCACCAGGTGGCCGGTCAGCGACGCCTGCACCGCGATCTGCGCGGTTTCCAGGTCGCGGATTTCGCCGATCATGATCACGTCCGGGTCCTGCCGCAGGATGGCGCGCAGGGCCAGCGCGAAACTCATGTCGATCTTGGCGTTGACCTGCGTCTGGCTGATGCCGGGCAGGTCGTATTCGATGGGGTCTTCCACGGTGAGGATGTTGCTGGTGGAGGCATCCAGGCGGCTTAGCGCCGCGTACAGCGTGGTGGTCTTGCCGCTGCCGGTGGGCCCGGTCACCAGCACGATGCCATGCGGCTGGCGGATCAGGCGGTCCAGCCGTTCCAGCACGCCGGGGCTCATGCCCAGCTTTTCCAGCTGCAGGCGGCCGGCCTCCTTGTCCAGCAGGCGCAGCACGGCGCGCTCGCCATGACCGGTCGGCAAGGTGGACACGCGCACGTCGATGGGTCGACCGCCCACGCGCAGCGCGATGCGGCCGTCCTGCGGCAGCCGCTTTTCGGCGATGTCCAGGTGCGCCATGATCTTGATGCGCGAGATCAGCGCGGCATGCAGCGCCTTGCGCGGCGACACCACGTCGCGCAGCGTGCCGTCCACGCGGTAGCGCACCACGGAATGGGTTTCGAAGGGTTCGATGTGGATGTCGCTGGCGCCGTCGCGCGCGGCCTGGGCAAAGAGCGCATTGATCATGCGGATCACGGGCGCATCGTCCTGGGCGTCGAGCAGGTCCGCCACCTCGGGCATGTCCTGCAGCAGCCGGTCCAGGTCGATTTCGTTTTCGGCCACGCCCATCACCGACGCCGCGTCTTCCGAATGGCTGTAGGCCGCGGTCAGCAGCGTTTCGAGTTGCTCGTCGTCGACCTGCGCGAGCGCGATGTCGCCGTGGCACCGGCGGATCTCGCGCACGGCCCAGTCGGGCGTGCGCGGGCTGACCGTCAACTGTGCCTGCCCGCCGCGCAGCGACAGCACCGCGCGCTGCGCGCGGGCCCAGGCATAGGGCAACGGGTGGGCGCTCATCGCAGTTTCTCGGGGTCCACCGCCACCGTCATCATCACGGGATGCGGCGCGCGGATGGGCTGCTGCGCGGGCGCGGGCGCCATGCCGGGATACTGGCGCACGGCAAAGGTCTCCACCGTCGTGGGCGGCGGGCGGCGCAGCGTGGCCGCCTGCTGTTCGGGCCGCAGATCATAGGCGTTGTTGGACACAGACGGGGCCGATCCCGGCAGCGGCAGCATGGGCGCCTGCATGTCCGGCAATGCCCAATGCTCGCGCGGCTGCACCACGCCCTGCGCGCGGCGCATGTAATCGTAGCGGTCCATGGTGACGCTGGCGCTGCGGTTCGCGTCCCGCACGACGTAGGGGCGCAGGAACACCATCAGGTTGGTCTTGGTGCGCTTGCGGGTGTCGTAGCGGAACAGCGAGCCGATCACGGGCAACGAGCCCAGGCCGGGCACGCTGTTGGAGGTGAGCGTCACGTTGTCTTCCAGCAGGCCGCCCAGCACGATGATCTGGCCGTCGTCGATCAGCACGCTGGTGTCGATGGCGCGCTTGTTGGTGACGATGCCGGTGGTGGAGTTCGAGCGGCTTTCGTCGATGCTGCTGACTTCCTGGTAGATGTCGAGCTTGACCGCCCCGCCCTCGGAAATCTGCGGGCGGATGTTCAGCTTCAGGCCGACGTCCTCGCGTTCGATGGTCTGGAACGGGTTGGAGCTGCCGTTGCTGCCCGAGGTCACGTACTGCCCGGTCACGAACGGCACGGTCTTGCCGACCAGGATGCTGGCCGATTGGTTGTCCAGGGTCAGCAGGTTGGGCGTGGACAGGATGTTGGCTTCGCCCGTGTTCTGCATGGCGCGCGCCAGCACGCCCAGGTTGATGACCTCGTTGCCCAGCACGTCCACCGTGCCCTTGACCACGCCCAGGCTCAGGCCGCCGCCCAGCGCGTCGATCGAGGTCGGTCCGTTGCCGGTAATGCCGCTGCCGCCCAGGTTGGTGCCGCCGACGAAGCTGGTGCCATTGCCGTTGAGGCTGCCCGCGCCCGTCATCCACTGGATGCCGAACTCGGCGGCCTTTTCTTCGCTGACCTCCACGATCAGGCTTTCGACCAGCACCTGCGCGCGGCGCTGGTCGAGCTGGTCGATCACTTCGCGCAGGCTGCGGTACAGCGGCTCGGGCGCGGAGATGATGAGCGAATTGGTCGACGGGTCGGCCTGGATGGTGGCGCCGCCCGCGGAGTACGACACCGCCTGCGAGGAATTGTCTTCGCGCGCGATGCGCTCCTGTTCGCCGGACAGGCCGCCGCTCGACGACCCCGACGAACTGGACATGCCCAGCCCGGCCTTGTTGCTGGTGCTGTTGGCGGTGTTCTGCGTGCGCGCGCCGCCTTGCGCCGTGCCGCTGCTGCTTGCGCCCGGCGCCGCGCCGGGCGCGGAATTGGCCTGGCCCGTCAGCAGCCCGCCCAGCACCTCGGCGATGCGCGTGGCCTGCGCGTTGCGCATGTAGACCACGTGCAGATTGCCGGCGCGGTTCTGCTGTGCGTCCAGCTTCTGGATCAGGTCGCGGGCCAGGCGCGTGCGCGCGGGGCTGCCCGACCGCACCAGCACGCTGTTGCTGCGCGGGTCGGCCACGACTGCGATGCGCTGGGTCGGATCGCTGCTCTGCGTGTCCAGCAACTGCGAGGCCAGGATGGCGATGTCGGTCGCGATCCCGGACTGCACCGGCACCACGTCCGTGTCCATCGAACTGGGCACGTCGATGCGCGCGATGACGGCCGCGATGCGCTCCAGGTTGTCCGCATAGTCCGTGACGACCAGCGTGTTGTTGCCGGGATAGGCGTTGATCGGATTGTTGGGCGGCACCATGGGGCGCAGCACCGGCACGAGATTCGCGGCGTTTTCGTACTTGAGCGGGAACACGCGCGTCAGCATCTCGCCGCTGTTGCCGCCACCATTTTTGGCGAAGGCCGACACCGGCACGGGCGCCCTGCTCGCGGCCGTCGCGCCGGATGCGGGCCTGGCCCCGCCCACCACTGCGCTGCCTTGCAGTTTGGCGTCGGCTTCGGGCACCACGCGCGTCACGCCGTCCACGTCGACGATCGCAAAGCCCTGCAGCCGCAGCGCCCCCGTCAGCATGGACAGCGCCTGTGCGCTATCGACGGGACGGTCCGAGACGAGCGTGAGCTTGCCCTTGACGCGAGGATCCACCAGGAAGTTGCGCTGCGTGAACAGGGACAGCGCACGCAGCACGGCGGGAATGTCCGTGTCGACGAAATTCAGGCTGACGCGGTTGTCCGCCTGTTGTGCGTGGGCCGTGCTGGCGGCCGGTCCGAGTTGGCTTGCGGCAAGCAGGAATGCAAGACTGAAACGCGCGATGTGACGCATGACGAGATAGGTGCCCAAGACGTGAAGTCGTATGAAAAAACGTGAAAGCGCGTCGGAGTATACGGGGTGTGACTGCAACATCCCGGTCATATTTCCAAGGCAAGGTAACGGCCTGGAAACCCTTTAAATTCGGGGCTCCTGGCGATTTCGGCAGGCGCTTCCGCTTTATTACAGTCATGCCTTCCTTCCGTTATGAAGCCACCGATGCGCTCGGGAAAATCGTGCGCGGCACGATCGACGCCGACTCCGAGCGCGGCGCCAGAAACCAGTTGCGTGGACGCGGCCTGCTGCCGCTGTCGACCTCGCTGGCGGCGCGCGCCGAAGGCATGGGCGCGGCGCTGCGCACGCGCCTGTCGGATGCGGACCTCGCGTGGCTGACGCGCCAGCTTGCCAGCCTGCTCGCCGCGCGCCTGCCGCTGGATGCCGCGCTCAGCGCCACGCTGGAACAGGCCGAGAAAAAACACATCGCGGCCACGCTGGGCGGCGTGCGCGACGACGTGCGCGCCGGCCATCGGCTGTCCGCCGCGCTGGCCTCGCGGCCGCGCGACTTTCCCGAGATCTATCGCGCGCTGATCGGCGCGGGCGAGGAATCGGGCGACCTCGCGCAGGTGATGGAAAAGCTGGCGGACTACATCGAGGAACGCAACACCCTGCGCAGCAAGGTCATGACCGCGTTCATCTATCCGGCGGTGGTGGCGAGCGTCTCGGTCATCATCGTCATCTTCCTGCTGGGCTATGTCGTGCCGCAGGTGGTGTCGGCGTTCAGCCAGGCCAAGCAGGAACTGCCGATGCTGACGCAGATCATGCTGGGGCTGTCGGACTATGTGCGCGAATGGGGCGCGGTGACGGGCGCAGGCGTGGTGGCGGCGATTGCGCTGTGGCGCTACACGCTGCGCGCCCCGGCCGCGCGCCGGGCCTGGCATGCGCGCGTGCTGCGGCTGCCGCTGGCCGGACGCTTCGTGCTGGGGGTGAATGCCGCGCGCTTTGCGTCCACGCTGGCCATCCTGTGCGGCAGCGGCGTGGCGCTGCTGACCGCGCTGGAGGCGGCGCGTCGCACGCTCGGCAACGACGTGCTGCGCCTGGCGGTGGACGAGGCCTCGGCCCGCGTGCGCGAAGGCGCGGCGCTATCGGCGTCGCTGGGCGCGCAAAAGGTCTTTCCGTCGCTGCTGGTGCACCTGATCGCCAGCGGCGAGAAAACTGGGCGCCTGCCCGAACTGCTGGACCGGGGCGCGCAGAATCTCTCGCGCGACCTGGAGCGGCGCGCGATGGCCATGACGGCCCTCTTGGAGCCGGCGCTGATATTGCTGATGGGGGGATTCGTCCTGCTGATCGTGCTGGCCGTGATGATGCCGATCCTGGAGATGAACCAGTTGATCAGATAGGCGCGCGGGCCGCGTTGGATGGCGGCCCGCGGAAAGCGAGGATCAGAGCGCCTCTTCGTCGCTCTCGCCGGTGCGGATGCGGATCGCCTGTTCGACCGGCGTCACGAAGATCTTGCCGTCGCCGATCTTGCCGGTGCGGGCGGCCTTGACGACCGCCTCGATGGCGGCTTCGACCTGGTCATCGGGCAGGACCACTTCGACGCGGATCTTGGGCAGGAAGTCCACGACGTATTCGGCGCCGCGATAGAGTTCGGTGTGGCCCTTCTGGCGGCCGAAACCCTTGACTTCGGTGACCGTCAGGCCGCTGACGCCGACTTCCGCCAGCGCCTCGCGGACTTCGTCGAGCTTGAAGGGTTTGATGATGGCGGTGACTTGTTTCACGTTGGTCGTCCTGGGTTTTTAATGTGTTGCGTCGCCCTGCCGCGCCGCCCGCAGTCCTGCCGGACGGGCGCCGGGCGCAATGGATAAGAGAATAACACCGCACAGCGGCGGACGCGGCTACGGGGAAACGCGCGCCAGGCCTGCCTGCGGCGCGCATTCATGCGGCCGCCCCAACTTGGTGCGCGGCGCCGCCGGTCAGGTGTTGGGCGCCTCGTCGGGAATGCCGTCGGCCTCGCGCATCCACACCACCGATTCCGAATCGCTGGGCGCGCGCCAGTCGCCGCGCGGCGAGAGCGAGCCGCCCGAACCGACCTTGGGCGCGTTGGGGATGCAAGTGCGCTTGAACTGGCTGAGGCGGAAGAACTTGTCCAGGAAGATCTTCAGGTTGCGCTTGATGGCGGCCAGGTCGTACTGGTTGCGGGCGACGTGGCCGCCCTCGGGCCAGGCGCCGGCCTCGCGGTCGCGCCAGGCCGTCCAGGACAGGAAGGCGACCTTGCTCGGCGCAAAGCCATAGCGCAGCGTGTAGTACAGGTTGAAGTCCTGCAGTTCGTACGGGCCGATGGAGGCCTCGCTTTTCTGCTCGGGCTTGTCGTCCGCCCCGCCGGGCACGAGTTCCGGGCTGACGTCCGTGCCCAGCACGTCCAGCAGCACCTGCGCGCCGTCGTCGCCCAGGCGGCCGGATTCGGCCACCCAGCGCACCAGATGCGTGATCAGCGTCTTGGGCACGCTGGCGTTGACGCTGTAGTGCGACATGTGGTCGCCCACGCCGTACGTGCACCAACCCAGTGCAAGCTCGCTGAGGTCGCCGGTGCCGATGACGATGGCGTTGCTGAAATTGGCCAGGCGGAACAGGTGATTGGTGCGCTCGCCGGCCTGCACGTTTTCAAAAGTGATGTCGTAGACCGGCTCGCCGTCCGCATAGGGATGGCCCAGGTCCTTGAGCATCTGCAGGCAGCTCGGCCGGATGTCGATTTCGGACGCGGTGCAGCCCACCACCGCCATCAGGCGGCGCGCCTGCTGCAAGGTGCGAGTGCTGGTGGCAAAGCCCGGCATCGTGACCGCCAGGATGTTGGAACGCGGCAGGTCCAGGGCGTCCATGGCCTTGGCGCAGACCAGCAGCGCGTGCGTGGAATCGAGCCCGCCCGAGATGCCGATGACCACCTTCTTCATGCCGCTGGCCGACAGGCGCTGCGCCAGCGCCTGCACCTGGATGTTGTAGACCTCTTTGCAGCGCGCGTCGCGGCGCTGCGGATCGGCCGGCACATACGGAAAGCGCGCCACGCGCCGCTCCAGCGGCAGCTCGGCGTCTTCCAGCGGGGGATTCACCGGCACCGCCACGCGGCGGAACCGACGCACTTCGTCCTGGTGGCGGCGCACGGACTGGCCGAAGGTGCTCTGGCGCATGCGCTCGCGCGACAGGCGCTCCAGGTCCACGTCCGAGAACAGCAGATGGGAATGACTCAGGAAGCGTTCGGATTCGGCCAGCAGCTCGCCGTTTTCGTAGATGAGGGCCTGGCCGTCCCAGGCCAGGTCGGTCGACGATTCGCCCCGACCGGCCGACGTGTACATGTAGGCCGACAGGCAGCGCGCCGACTGCTGCGAGACGAGCTGGTGGCGGTATTCGGCCTTGCCCACGACGATATTGGAGGCGGACAGGTTGACCAGCACGGTGGCCCCCGCCAGCGCGGCATAGGAGGACGGGGGAATCGGCACCCAGACGTCTTCGCAGATTTCGACGTGGAACTGGAACAGCGGCAGCTTTTCCATCTGGAACAGCAGCTCCGCGCCGAAGGGCACGGTCTGGCCCAGCAGGGTGATCTCGGCGTCGATGGCGCAATCGGCGGCGCTGAACTGGCGGGCTTCGTAGAACTCGCCGTAATTGGGCAGGTAGGTCTTGGGCACCACGCCCAGGATGCGCCCGCCCGCCGCGACCACGGCGCAGTTGAACAGTTGGTGGGACACGCGCAGCGGCGCGCCCACGATGAGGGCGATATCCAGTTCGGCCGTGGCCTCGACCACGCGGGCCAGCGCGGCCTCGCAAGCGTCCAGCAGCGCCTTCTGGTGAAAAAGGTCGTCGCAGGTGTAGGCCGACAGGCCCAGCTCGGGGAAGGCCGCCAGCACCGCGCCGCCCTGGGCGGCCTGCTGCGCCAGCGCGATGGTCTGCGCGGCGTTGAACGCGGGATCGGCGACCCGGCACTCGGGCACGCCGACCGCGACCCGGGCGAAGCCGTGGGAATACAGGTTGAAGAACGGGTTCGACATCGGGTTTTCGCCTGGGGGTTCGCGGGGTGTTGCCTGGTGTTAAGAGGCCCTGGAATCAACCGCCGGATTATCTCACGGGCTCCGGAACGCGGCCTTGCCTGCCCGCCTAGCGCGGCATCTTGCTGTCGGTCAGGCCCCGCTCGAACGGCAGCGCCGGGTCGCCGTCCGCGACATGGCCTTGCCTGTCGCGCTCGGCCGTCAGCGCGGCCTGGATGGCGCTGTCGCGCAGGTAGCTGCCCATCGCGCCGATGTCCGCCCCGGACGGCTGCTGGTACAGGCGCAGGCCCAGTTCCGGCAGGATCGCGAGCAGGTGGTCGAAGACGTCGCCCTGGATGCGTTCGTACTCGACCCACGCGGTCACGGCGGTAAAGCAATAGACCTCGACCGGAATGCCCTCGGAGGTGGGCTCCATCATCCGCACCATCATCGCCATGTCTTGGCGGATCTCCGGGTTCTGCTTCAGAAAGGCCAGCGCGTAGGCGCGCAGGGTGCCGATGTTGGTCAGGCGGCGCCGGTTGGCCGGCACGCTGGCCAGCTCGCCCAGGGTCTGGTTGGCCTGCACGATGTCCTGCGTCTTGGTCTGCAGGTAATCGTGCAGCAGCCGGAACTTCATCAGGCGCTGCGCCTCGTCGTCGGCCAGGAAGCGCACGCTGGCGGCGTCGATGCGGATGGTGCGCTTGATGCGCCGGCCGCCCGATTCGAACATATGCCGGTAGTTGCGGTAGCTTTCCGAGAACAGCTTGTAGGTCGGCACCGTGGTGACGGTGTTGTCCCAGTTCTGCACCTTCACGGTGTGCAGCGCGATGTCCTTGACGAAGCCGTCGGCGTTGCACTGTGGCATCTCGATCCAGTCGCCGATGCGCAGCATGTCGTTGCTGGTGAGCTGGGTGCTGGCCACCAGCGACAGCAGCGTGTCCTTGAACACCAGCAGCAACACCGCCGACAGCGCGCCCAGGCCGGAGATCATCCACAGCGGCGAGCGGTCGATCAGGATGGACAGCACCAGGACGGTGCAGACCGCCGCCAGGACCAGCTTGCCGATCTGGATGTAGCCCTTGATGGAGCGGGTCTGCGCGCGGGTGGTGGCCGAATAGGTGTCCTGCCAGGCGCTCAGCACCCCAGAAACCGCCACGAACACGCAGATCCAGGCGCCCGCGTGCGCCAGGCGGCCCACGATGGTGACCACGCTTTCCGCGTGCGGCACCAGGCCGATGCCCATCGACACCACCGCAAACGGCACCGCGTACCAGAGGTTCTGGTACGCGCGGCGGCGCTGCAACGCCTTGTCCCAGTCCCCATGCCCGCTGACGACGAGCAGCCGGTGCGCCAGCAGCAGCACGACCCGGGCCACGACCCATTGGACGAACAGCGCGGTCAGGATGAGCGCGCCGATGCCGATCAGCGTCTGCGCCCAGATCTCGCGCGGCAGGTGGGCATCAAATTGGGTGACTAGCTCTTCCCATTCCAGGGGCATGGATCCGTACTCGCTTCTCAGATCATTGAAACCAAGCGGGGATTATCCGACAAGTCGCCCCGGCTGCGGGTTCCGGCCCCGCAAAACCGCGGCCGCCTGCGCCCGGTGCGCCGCGAGGCCCTATAATCCCGCCCATCATGGCAAAGACTCCCTCCCCCGATCAAAACCAGTTCGCCAACAAGGCGCAGGCCTGGTCCGCCCGGTTCTCCGAGCCGGTTTCCGAACTCGTCAAACGCTACACGGCGTCCGTGGATTTCGACAAGCGCCTGGCGCGCCACGACATCCAGGGCTCGCTCGCGCACGCGGACATGCTGGCCGCCCAGGGCATCATCGGCGCCCAGGACCTGGCAGACATCCAGCGCGGCATGACCCAGATCCTGTCCGAAATCGACGCCGGCAGCTTCCAGTGGCTGCTCGACCTCGAAGACGTCCACCTGAACATCGAAAAGCGTCTCGTGGAACTGGTGGGCGACGCGGGCAAGCGCCTGCACACCGGCCGTTCACGCAACGACCAGGTCGCCACCGACATCCGCCTGTGGCTGCGCGACGAGATCGACACCCTGCAGGTCCTCTTGCGCCAGTTGCGCCACGCGCTGGCCACGGTGGCGCTGGAAAACGCCGCCACCATCATGCCGGGCTTCACGCACCTGCAGGTGGCCCAGCCCGTCACTTTCGGCCACCACCTGCTGGCCTACGCCGAAATGTTCGGCCGCGACGCCGAGCGCCTGGCCGACTGCCGCCGCCGCGTGAACCGCCTGCCGCTGGGCGCCGCCGCCCTGGCCGGCACGTCGTTCCCCATCGACCGCGAGCGCGTCGCCAAGACCCTGGGTTTTGAAGGCGTGTGCCGCAACTCGCTGGACGCCGTGTCCGACCGCGACTTCGCCATCGAATTCTGCGCCGCCGGCGCGCTGATCATGACGCACGTCTCGCGCCTGTCCGAAGAGCTGGTGCTCTGGATGAGCCCGCGCGTGGGCTTCATCGACCTGGCCGACCGCTTCTGCACCGGCAGCTCGATCATGCCGCAAAAGAAGAACCCCGACGTGCCCGAACTGGCCCGCGGCAAGACCGGCCGGGTCAACGGCAACCTCGTCGCCCTGCTGACCCTGATGAAGGGCCAGCCCCTGGCCTACAACAAGGACAACCAGGAAGACAAGGAAGGCCTGTTCGACACGGCGGACACGCTGCGCGACACGCTCACGATCTTCGCGGACATGGCCGGCGGCATCAAGGTCAAGGCCGACAACATGCGCGCCGCCGCCTTGCAGGGCTTTGCCACCGCCACCGACCTGGCCGACTACCTGGTCAAGCGCGGCGTGCCCTTCCGCGACGCCCACGAAGTCGTGGCCCACGCCGTGCGCGACTGCGAACAGCGCGGCTGCGACCTGGCCGACCTGTCCACCGCCGAACTGACCGCCTACCACGCCAGCATTGGCGAAGACGTCCACCAGGTGCTGACCCTGGAAGGCTCGGTCGCCGCGCGCAAGCACGTGGGCGGCACCGCCCCCGAGCGCGTGGCCGAGGAAGCCCGCCGCGTGCTGGCGGAGACGGCGCAAGGCTGATTGACGTTTTGCCTAGTTTTGCCCGCTTGACGGCAAGGCCCCCTTTTGGGGGCCTTGTTGTTTTTGGGGCTGATGTCCGAGCTGGGGGGCAGGGAGCCGGGATAAGGCCCCAGAATGGCCTCACCTCAAACCCAGTTGCTTCCTGATATGGTTTTCAGGGACGGCCGCGGGCCACGTTAAAGAAAACGCGGGCCGTCGCGGCCCGCGTGCTGCCCTCAAATATGCAGCGCGTGCCCCAGCGCCTTGAGCGCCGCTTCCTGCACGGCCTCGCCCAGCGTGGGATGGGCGTGGATGGTGCCCGCCACGTCTTCCAGCGTCGCGCCCATTTCCAGCGATTGGCCGAACGCCGTCGACAGCTCCGACACCGCGCGCCCCACCGCCTGCCAACCCACGATCAGGTGGTTGTCGCGCCGGGCCACCACGCGCACGAACCCGTCGGTGGATTCCAGCGTCATGGCGCGGCCGTTGGCTGCGAACGGGAACGACGCCGTGACGCAGTCCAGGCCGGCGCCTTCGGCCTCCCCAGGCGAAAGCCCCGCCACCACGACCTCGGGATCGGTGAAGCAGACGGCGGGGATGGACGCCGGCTGGAAATGGCGGCGCTTGCCCGCCACCAGTTCGGCCACCATCTCGCCCTGCGCCATCGCGCGATGCGCCAGCATGGGCTCGCCCGCAATGTCGCCGATGGCCCAGACATCGCGCATCGAGGTGCGGCATTGGTCGTCGATGCGCAGCGCGTTGCCCTTGCGGTCGAGCTGCAGGCTTTCCAGCCCCCAGCCCTGCGTGCGCGGACGGCGCCCCACCGAGATCAGCACGCGGTCCGCCGGCAGCAGCGTCTCGGCCCCGCTGGCGTCCTGCACCCGGACCGCGTCGCCTTTGCCATTGAGGCCCAGCACCTTGCGGCCCAGGTGCAGCGCCACGCCCATCTTCGCCAGCGCGGCGGCCACGGGCTTGGTGAGCTCGGCGTCGTAGGTGGGCAGGATGCGATCCTGCGCCTCGACCACGGCGACCTCGGCGCCCAGCTTGCGGTACACGGTGCCCAGCTCCAGGCCGATGTAGCCGCCGCCCACCACCACGAGCTGCTTGGGGATGCTGTCGGGGGACAACGCCTCGGTGGAGGACACCACCGTCCCGCCGAACGGCATGGACGGCAGCGGCGTGGGCTCGGAGCCCGCCGCCAGCAGCAGGTGCTCGCATTGGATGCGGATGCGGCCCGCATCGGGGGTGTCGACTTCCGCCGTTTTGCCGTCCAGCAGCGTGGCCCAGCCGCGCACGACTTCCACGCCGTTCTTCTTGAGCAGCGCGCCCACGCCGCCCGTGAGCTTGCCGACGATGCCGTCCTTCCAGGCCACGGTCTTCGCGATATCGATGCGCGGCGCGTCCACGGCGATGCCCAGCGCGGACTCGCCGGCGTAGTGGCGCGCCTTGTCGAATTCCTCGGCCGCATGGATCAGGGCCTTGGACGGGATGCAGCCGATGTTCAGGCAGGTGCCGCCCAACTGCGCGCCCTCGACCAGGATGGTCGGCACGCCAAGCTGCCCGGCGCGGATGGCGGCCACGTAGCCGCCGGGGCCGCCGCCGATCACCAGCAATGTCGTTGTCTTTGTGATCTGGCTCATGCTTACTCCACGAAAAGCAGCGCGGGTTGTTCCAGCAGCGCGCGCACGGCCTGGATGAAGCGCGCCGCGTCCATGCCGTCCACCACGCGGTGGTCGAAGGACGACGACAGGTTCATCAGCTTGCGCGCCACCACGGCGCCATTGCGGAAGGCGGGCCGCTCGACGATGCGGTTCACGCCCACGATGCCGACCTCGGGATGGTTGATCACCGGCGTGGTGACGATGCCGCCCAGGGGGCCCAGGCTGGTGATGGTGATGGTGGAGCCCGACAGCTCGTCGCGCCCCGCCGAGCCGCTGCGCACGGCCTGCGCCAGCCGCCCGATCTCGGCCGCCATGGACCAGAGATCGCGGGCCTCGGCGTGGCGCAACACCGGCACCATCAGCCCGCCGTCGCTCTGCGTCGCGATGCCGATGTGCACCGCGCCGTAGCGCGTCACCACGCCGGCCTCGTCGTCGTAGCGCGCGTTGATCTGCGGAAAATCGCGCAGCGCCACCACCATGGCCCGGGCCAGCAGCGGCAGCAGCGTGAGCTTGCCGCGCGACTCGCCCCACTTGGCGTTGAGCTGCACGCGCAGGTCTTCCAGTTCGGTCACGTCGATTTCCTCGACGTAGCTGAAATGCGGGATGCGGCGCTTGGACTCGGCCATCTTCTGCGCGATTTTCCGGCGCAGTCCGATGACGGGCACGGCGTCTTCATCGTTGCGTTCGGCGTAGGCCGAGCCGGCGCGGGCGTTGCTGGCCGAGCCCTGCCCCTGCAGCCAGGCGTCCAGGTCCTCGTGCAGGATGCGCCCGGCCGGGCCGCTGCCCTGCACAAAGCGCAGTTCCACGCCCAGGTCCCACGCGCGCTTGCGCACGGCGGGCGAAGCCAGCGGCTTTTCGCCCGGCTGGCGGGACGCGGCGGGCGCGCCGCCCGACTGGCGCGAGGCCGGCGTCCGGGACGGCGCCGACGCCGCGGCCGGCGGCGGCGCGGATACCGCCGGTGCGGCCTTTTCGGATGGCGCCTTCTCAGGACCTGCCTTTTCAGGCGCCGCCGTTTCGGGCGCCGCCTTTTCAGCCGCCTTTCCGGGCGCGGCCGGCGCGGGCGCAGCCGCCCCCGCCTTCACATTGCCCTCGCCCTCGACCTCCAGGCGGATCAGCTCTCCGCCCACCGCCATGACCTGCCCGACGTCGCCGCCCAGCGAAATCACCTTGCCGACCACCGGCGACGGGATCTCGACCGTGGCCTTGTCGGTCATCACGTCGGCCAGCGGCTGGTCTTCGGCGACCGTGTCGCCCACCTTGACGTGCCAGCCCACCAGTTCGACTTCCGCGATGCCTTCGCCGATGTCGGGCATCTTGATGATATGAATCCCCATGTCATGCCTCCATCGCGCGTTTGAACGCTTCGCCGACCCGGCGCGGGCCGGGGAAGTACGCCCATTCCTGCGCATGCGGATACGGCGTGTCCCAGCCGGTCACGCGCTCGACGGGCGCCTCCAGATGATGGAAGCAATGTTCCTGCACCAGGGCGATCAGCTCCGCCCCGAAGCCGCAGGTGCGGGTGGCCTCGTGGACCACCACGCAGCGCCCCGTCTTCTTCACGGAGTTGACGATGGCGTCCAGGTCCAGCGGCCACAGGCTGCGCAGGTCGATGACCTCGGCGTCGATGCCGGTCTCTTCGGCCGCGGTCAGCGACACGTGCACCGTGGTGCCGTAGGTCAGCACCGTCAGTTCCGCCCCTGGCCGCACGATGGCGGCCGATTCCAGCGGCACGGTGTAGTAGCCGGTGGGCACGACGCTGCCCGGCCGGCCCGTCCAGGGCGTGACGGGCCGGTCATGGTGCCCGTCGAACGGCCCGTTGTAGAGCCGCTTGGGCTCCAGGAAGATCACCGGGTCGTCGTTTTCGATGGCGGCGATCAAGAGCCCTTTCGCGTCGTACGGGTTGGACGGCATCACCGTGCGCAGCCCGCAGACCTGCGTGAACATTGCCTCAGGGCTCTGGCTGTGCGTCTGCCCGCCGTAGATGCCGCCGCCGCAAGGCATGCGGATCGTCATGGGCGCGATGAATTCGCCCACCGAGCGGTAGCGCAGGCGCGCGGCCTCGGACACGATCTGGTCGGAAGCCGGATAGAAGTAGTCGGCGAACTGGATCTCGCACACGGGGCGCAAGCCGTACGCGCCCATGCCGACCGCCACGCCGACGATGCCGCCTTCGGAGATGGGCGTGTCGAACACGCGCGAGCTGCCGTACTTGGCCTGCAGGCCCTCGGTGCAGCGGAACACGCCGCCGAAGTAGCCGACGTCCTGCCCGAACACCACCACGTTGTTGTCGCGCTCCAGCATCACATCCATGGCCGAGCGCAATGCCTGGATCATGGTCATCGGCGCCGAGGCCGGACCAGCGTTGTTATCGATTGCCATCGTCAGACTCCGAGCTGCTGGCGCTGCCGGCGCAGGTGCTCCGGCATGTCCTTGTAGACGTCTTCAAAAATGCTGGCGGCGCTGGGGACGTGGCCGTCCACCAGGGTGCCGTAGCTCTCTGCTTCCTTCTGGGCCGCCAGGATCTCGGCGTCGAGCTCGGCGCGGACCGCGTCGTGCTCGGCGTCGGACCAGATGCCCAACAGGATGAGGTGTTTCTTGAAGCGCTCGATGGGATCGCCCAGCGGGAAGTGGCTCCAGTCATCGCCGGGGCGGTACTTGGAGGGGTCGTCCGATGTGGAGTGCGGGCCGGCGCGGTAGGTCACCCATTCGATCAGCGTCGGACCGAGGTTGCGGCGGGCGCGCTCGGCGGCCCAGCGCGAGGCGGAATAGACCGCCAGGAAATCGTTGCCGTCCACCCGCAGCGACGCAATGCCGCAGCCCACGCCACGGCCCGCGAAGGTCGCGCCCTCGCCGCCGGCGATTGCCTGGAAGGTGGAAATGGCCCACTGGTTGTTGACCACGTTCAGGATGACCGGCGCGCGGTAAACGTGCGCGAAGGTCAGCGCGGTATGGAAGTCGGCTTCGGCGGTGGCGCCGTCGCCGATCCAGGCGGACGCGATGCGGGTATCGCCCTTGATGGCCGAGGCCATGGCCCAGCCCACCGCCTGGATGAACTGCGTGGCCAGATTGCCCGAAATCGTGAAAAAGCCATTTTCGCGGTCGGAATACATGACCGGAAGCTGGCGGCCCTTGAGCGGGTCGCGCTCGTTGGACATGAGCTGGCACATCATGGTGACCAGCGACACGTCGCGCGACAGCAGGATGCTTTGCTGGCGATAGGTGGGAAAGCACATGTCCCCCTTCTCCAGCGCCATCGCGTGGGCGGTGCCGATGGCTTCCTCGCCCAGGCTCTGCATGTAGAACGAAATCTTCTTCTTGCGCTGCGCGGTCAGCATGCGCCCATCGAAGATGCGCGTCTTGAGCATCGCCCGCATGCCGGCGCGCAGCATCTCGTGGCTGATCTCGGGCGCCCAGGGCCCGACCGCGCGGCCGTCGTCGTCGATCACCCGGACCAGGCTGTACGCCAGGGGGCCGGTGTCAACGGCGGCAACATCAATGGGGGGTTTGGGCACCTCGCCGGGCGGCGAAAGATGCAGATAGGAAAAGTCTGTCTTGCAACCCGGTCGCCCTGTCGGCTCGGGGACGTGCAACTTCAGCGGCCCATATTGGCTCATGGTTTGTCTCCACGCTTGATCGTGTCATGCGTTTTCTTCCTACCAAGGCGTTGCCAGAGGCGTGTGACCTCGGACGCTGCCGTCGTCGGCCGTTGCCCGGGGATACTTGGGCGCGGCCGTTGACGAGAGTAGCACAGGGGACAGGGCGGATGAGCGGGCCCGGCGGGCTGGCGGGCCCTTGCGGCACTACGGGTTTTCCTTAGGCGGCGCCGGTCCACTCCGTGACGAATTCACGGTAGTCCGGGCGCTTGGCGGGCGGGACCGCGCACGCAGGCGTGCCCACGGCCAAAAAGCCCAGGAAGCGGTAATCCAGCGAGTCAAAGCCCAGCGCGTTCTGGACGTCTTCGACGTACGTGCCCATGCCGGTGCTCCAGAAGGCGCCGTAGCCCAGCATGTGCACCGCGTTCAGGATGTTCATCACCGAGCAACCGGTGGCCAGCAGCTGCTCCTGCTCGGGGATCTTGGTGTTGTCGTGGGCGATCTTCTGCGCCACGCCGATGAACAGCGGCACATCGGCCATCCATGCCCGCACCGATTTTTCCTTTTCGGGCGTCATGCGCGGATCGCCGCTGCGCTTGACGGCCTCCAGCGCCACGTCCGCCAGCTTGCCGATAGCCTCGCCCTGGATCACGACAAAGCGCCACGGGCGCAGCGCGCCGTGGTCGGGCGCCGACATGGCGGCCTGCAGGATCTGCTGGAGTTCGTCGGGCTTGGGCGCGGGCGCGCGCAGGAACTTGGTGGAGCGGCGCGTGGTCAGGGCGTGGATCGGGGCGGCGGTCTGATTTTCGGTCATTGATTCGTGCGCAAATGGGAAAGAAACAGATTCTCATATTAAGCGATGAGGCCGGCCGAGGCGGCCATCCCCCGGCCTGCAGCAAGGATATCGACGCCGCGCCCTCACCCCAGGTGCGTATGCCGCTCCTGCCGCTCTTCGACCTGCATTTCGCTCAGGCCGTGCAGAATGCCGCAATCGTCCGTGTCGGGCCGCGCGGAGACGCAGCGCTGGCGCAATTCGGTCAACTGGGCTTTCAACTGCATCAGTTCGGAGATGCGCGCATCGACGTGCGAGATGTGCGCGTCGAACAGTTCATTGATGGGGCCGCATCCTGTCCGGTGGTTGTCGGCCACGGACAGGATGGCGCGGATTTCGTCCTGCGTCATGTCCAGCGCCCGGCAATTGCGGATCAGCCGCAGGCGCTCCAGGTGCGTCTGGCCGTAGCTGCGGTAATTGTTCAGTCCCCGCTCCGGCGCGGGCAGCAGCCCTTCCTTTTCGTAGTACCTGACGGTTTCGACCGTGGTGCCGGCCGCCGTGGCCAATTCTCCTATACGCATGGCTGCCTCCCGGATCAAATCCGATGGTTAGGGGGTTGACCCTATAGTAACTCCAAGGTGTGGAATTGCGTCACCAGCTTATTTGAAGGGTCAAGCAGATGTCTTTACCGCCGGTCAAACAACGCGAACATCAGCCCGCCGAGCGCGGCGGCGCCTGCTGCGGCGGGCACACGCGGGAACCGAAGGCGTGCGAAACGCAGCGCCGCGCGGACGGCCCTGCGCCCGACCACGGTCACGACCACGGCCACGGCCACGGCCACGGCCACGGCCATGATCATGGCCACGCCGGCTGCGGCGGACAACGCCACGACCCGGCGCCTGACGCCGGGCACCGCCATGCGCACGCCGACGCGCCGTGCTGCGGCCACGACCATCCGCCCGCCAGCCTGGACGCCGCCGACCCCGCCCCCAGCGCCCTGTCGGCCGGCCCCGGCCAGCGGCTGGCGCGCCTGCGCATCGGCCAGATGGACTGCCCCACCGAGGAAACGCTGATCCGCAAAAAGCTGGCCGGCGTGGACGGGGTGCATGCGCTGGACTTCAACCTGATGCAGCGCGTGCTGACAGTGGTCCACGCCGACGGCGCGCTGGACCGCATCGTCACCGCCATCAAGTCGCTCGACATGACGCCCGAGGCGCTGGCCGACGGCGCGGCGCCCTCCCCCGCGCCCGCCGCCAAGGCGGTGAACTGGTGGCTGATCGGCGGCGCAGGCGTGCTGGCCGCGCTGTCCGAGTTCTCGCACTTCGCCGGCGGCCCCCTGCTGCTGACCGCGGCGCTGGCCGTGGCGGCCATCCTGGCATGCGGTGTCAGCACCTACCGCAAGGGCTGGATCGCGGTGCGCAACGGCAACCTGAACATCAACGCCCTCATGAGCATCGCCGTCACCGGCGCGGTCCTGATCGGCCAATGGCCCGAGGCCGCCATGGTGATGTTCCTGTTCAACGTGGCCGAGCTGATCGAAGCGCGGTCGCTGGACCGGGCGCGCAACGCCGTGCGCGGCCTGCTGGACCTCGCCCCCGAAACCGCCACGGTGCGCCAGCCCGACGGCAATTGGACCGAGGTGCCCGCAACCTCCCTGCAACCGGGCGACATCGTGCGTGTGCGTCCCGGCGAGCGCATCGCGGCGGACGGCATCATCGTCAGCGGCAGCTCGGCCGTGGACCAGTCCCCCATCACCGGCGAAAGCCTGCCCGTCGAAAAGGCCCAGGACGACCCCGTCTTCGCCGCCACCGTCAACGCGGCCGGCTCCTTCGACTATCGCGTGACCGCCGCGGCGGGCAACACCACGCTGGCGCGCATCATCCACGCCGTGGAGCAGGCGCAGGGCGCGCGCGCGCCGACCCAGCGCTTCATCGACCGCTTCTCGCGCGTCTACACGCCCGCCGTGGTCGCCGTCGCGCTGGCGGTGGCGGTGCTGCCGCCGCTGCTGTGGGCACAGCCCTGGTTCGACGCCATCTACCGCGCGCTGGCGCTGCTGATCATCGCCTGCCCCTGCGCCCTGGTGATCTCCACGCCCGTCAGCATCGTCAGCGGCCTGACCGCGGCCTCGCGCCGCGGCATCCTGGTCAAGGGCGGCGTGTATCTCGAAGAAGGCCGCAGCCTGAAATGGCTGGCGCTGGACAAGACAGGCACGCTGACGCATGGCAAGCCGGTGCAGACCGACTTCCAGGACTGGGACGCCGCCGAACCGGGACGCCCCGCGGCCGCCCTGGTCGCGGCCAGCCTGGCCGCCCGGTCGGATCACCCGGTGTCGCTCGCGGTGGCCACCGCCGCGCGCGAGGCCGGCAGCGCGCTGCGCGACGTGGACGCCTTCACCGCCCTGCCCGGCCGCGGCGTCAGCGCGCGGCTCGACGGCGTGACGTACCAGTTGGGCAACCGCCGCCTGATGCGCGAACTGGGCGTGTCCAGCGACCGGCTGGAAGCCCGCCTGGATGAACTGGAAAGCCAGGGCAAGAGCGCGATCGCGCTGACCGATGGCCGCCGCGTGCTGGCGCTGGCCGCCGTGGCCGACACGGTCAAGCCCACCAGCGGCGAGGCCATCGCGGACCTGCACGGACTGGGCGTGCGCACGCTGATGCTGACCGGCGACAACACGCCGACCGCGCAGGCCATCGCGCGCCAGGTCGGCATCGACGAAGCGCGCGGCGATCAGTTGCCCGAAGACAAGCTGGCCGCCATCGAAAGCAAGCTGGCCCCGGACATCCGCGTCGGCATGGTGGGCGATGGCATCAACGACGCGCCCGCGCTGGCCCGCGCCGACATCGGCTTCGCCATGGGCGCGGCCGGCACCGGCACGGCGATCGAGACCGCCGACGTGGCCCTCATGGACGACGACCTGCGCAAGATCGGCACCTTCCTGCGCCTGTCGCGCGCCACGCATCGCGTGCTGGTCCAGAACATCGCGCTGGCCCTGGGCATCAAGGCGGTATTCCTGGCCCTGGCGGTGACCGGGCACGCGACGCTGTGGATGGCGGTGTTTGCGGACGTGGGCGCCAGCCTGCTGGTGGTGGCCAACGGCCTGCGGCTGCTGCGCGCCGCGCGGTGACCGCGGAGATTGCCTATATGATGGCGAAAAACAGAGCCGCCCCGCGCGCCGTCAAGGAGACTCCGCTTGTCCGCAGGTACGCATTCGCCCTCCCCGGAGACGTTTCCCACCTTTGAATCGTCCGATTTCTCGGGAGAGGGTTCCTTCTACTTCGATCTCGTGCGCCTGCAGGATCACGACGACATCCCCCGCGGCTTCCTGCACCGGCACCGCTATTACCACCTGCTCTGGATGACGCAGGCGCGCGGCACGCACATGCTGGACTTCGAACAGCACGAGGTGCGCGACCATTCGGTGTTCTTCCTGTCGCCCGGCCAGATCCACGCCTGGACGTCGTCGGTCAAGCCGAGCGGCTACGTCATGAACATCAGCACGGAGTTCTTTGCGCAGATGTTTCCGCGCGCGGACGACATTGCCAAATTTCCGTTCTTTCACCTGGCGGGCGGCTCGCCGGTCATTTACCTGACCCGCGACCAGCACGACGCCATGCTGCCGCTGCTGGGCGAGATCGAACGCGAAACGCGCGACCGCCAGACGGGGCGCTTCGACGTGGTGCGCTCCTACCTGCTGATCCTCCTGACGCAGCTTCGCCGCCTGTACCCCGCCGACGAACGCGAGACCGCCGCCGGCCCCAGCTATTCGCTGGCCAAGCGGTTCACCATGCTGATCGAAGAGCACTACCTGGACTTCACCGCCATCCGCCAGTACGCCGACGCCCTGTGCGTCAGCGAACGCCAGCTCAACGACGCCGTCAAGCGCAGCGTGGGGCGCACCGCCAGCCGGCTCGTCCAGGAACGCATCGCGCTGGAAGCCAAGCGGCTCCTGTGCAATACCGATCTGAGCATCGCCGAGATCGGATTCCAGTTGAACATCGAAGACCCCGCGTACTTCGCCCGCTTCTTCAAAAAGCATACCGGCTGCCCGCCGGGCGACTTTCGCAAGAAGTACTACCGCCCCGTCGAATGACGCCCTCGTCGGCGCCCACGCTGCCGGCCACCCCGGGCCGGGCCGCAAAAAAGTGCAAAACAAGCTCTGATCTGTCCTAACGCGCCCCGGCCGGGGCTGCGTACAGTTCATCCAGACTCAACCCGCCGCGCTGCGGCCTGATTGAAACGGCGATGAACTGAAACGGCGATGAACGACACTTCAACTTTGATGACGGGCGGCCAGCATGTGGTGCGGGCCTTGCTGGAACACGGCGTGGATACGGTTTTCGGTGTCCCCGGCGAAAGCTACCTGGACGTATTGGACGCCCTGTACACGGCGGGCGACCAGATCCGCCTGGTGTCCTGCCGCCATGAAGGCGCAGCCGCCTTCATGGCCGAGGCGCACGGCAAGCTGACCGGACGCCCGGGCATCTGCATGGTCACGCGCGGCCCCGGCGCCACCAACGCCAGCATCGGCGTGCAGACCGCGTTCCAGGACTCCACGCCGCTCATCGTGCTGGTCGGGCAGGTCGGCAGCGACATGGTCGAGCGCGAGGCGTTCCAGGAGATCGACTACCGCCGCATGTTCGGCCAGTTCACCAAGTGGGTGGCGCAGATCGACAGCCCCGCGCGCGTCACCGAATACATGAACCGCGCGTTTTCCGTCGCGACCTCCGGCCGCCCCGGCCCGGTGGTCCTGGCGCTGCCCGAGGACATGCTGACCGACGTGGCCCCGGCCCTGCCCTGCGGGTCGATCCAGGTGCCGCAGGCCTACCCGGCGCCCGAGGCGCTGGCCGACATGCGCGCGCTGCTGGCCGGCGCGCAACGCCCCCTCATGATCGTGGGCGGCTCCGGATGGACCGACGCGGGACTGGCGAGCCTGACCCGCTTTGCCACCCTGAACGGTCTGCCCGTTGCGGCCTCGTTCCGCCGCCAGGACCTGTTCGACAACCGCCACGCGCAGTACGTGGGCGAAGTCGGCATTGGCGTGAACCCCGAACTGGCCGAGGCGGTGCGCAGCGCCGACGTCATCCTGGCCGTGGGCGCGCGGCTGGGAGAGATGGTGACGGGCGGCTACACGCTGCTGCAATCGCCGGTGCCCGCCCAGAAGCTGATCCATGTGCTGGCCAGCGCGGAAGAACTGGGCCGCGTCTACCAGCCGGCCCTCAAGATCCAGTCTGGCATGGACGCCTTCGCCCGGATGTCCGCGGAACTGGAGCCCCTGGATGCGGCGCCCTGGCGCGGCTGGGCGAGCGGCCTGCGCGACAACTACCTGCGCTACACGGAACCGCCCGCCTCGACGGCGCGGCTGGACCCCGCGCGCGTCATGCTGACCCTGCGCGACACGCTGGAGCCCAGCGCGATCCTGACCAATGGCGCCGGCAACTACAGCGCCTGGGCGCATCGCTATTACCGCTTCAGCCAGCCCCGCACCCAGCTCGCGCCCACCAGCGGCGCCATGGGTTACGGCGTGCCGGCGGCCATTGCGGCCAAGCTGCGCCACCCCGACCGCCAGGTCATCTGCCTGGCCGGCGACGGCTGCTTCCTGATGACGTCGCAGGAGCTGGCCACCGTGAAACAGCATCGGCTGGGAATCGTATTCATCGTGTTCAACAACGGCATGTACGGCACGATCCGCATGCACCAGGAGATCCATTACCCCGGCCGCACCATCGGCACGGACCTGTGCAACCCCGATTTCGTGGCCTACGCGCAGTCGTTCGGCCTGACCGCCGAACGCGTGGCGAGCCATGAAGACTTCGCCCCCGCCCTGGCGCGTGCGCTGGACAGCGGCTCCCCTTATCTCATCGAACTCAGTCTGGACCCCGAGGTGATCACGCCCCGGGCCACCCTGACGAGCCTGCGCGACAAGGCGCGCGCCGCCAGGACCTGACGCACGCAGGTCCGGCACCCCCATAAAAAAATCCAACACTGGAGAGAGACATGACAAGTTCCCTGACCCGCGCGCGGCGCCTCGCCGGCGCCGCCATGCTGGCCGCCGCCTCGCTGGGCGCGATGGCCACGTCCGCCGCGGCGGATTACCCCGACCGCCCCCTGCGCATCATCGTGCCCTTCGCGGCCGGCGGCGCCACCGACGTGATCGCCCGCACCGTCGCGCAATCCATGTCCACCCGCCTGGGGCAGCCCGTGGTGGTGGAAAACAAGGCGGGCGCCAACGGCAATATCGGCGCCGTCATGGCCGCGCGCGCCGAGCCCGACGGCTACACCTTGCTGATGGCCACCTCCAGCCATGCCATCAACGCCACGCTCTACCACAAGCTGGACTACAACCTGACGCGCGACTTCGCGGGCCTGTCCAACCTGGCGTCGGTGCCCCTGCTGCTGGTGGTGAACCCCTCGGTGCCGGCCAAGACGCCGCAGGAGCTGGCCGCCTACGCCAAGGCCAACGGCAACCGCGTCAACTATGCGTCCGGCGGCACCGGCACCGCGTCGCACCTGGCCGGCGCGCAATTCAATTCGCTGGCGGACGCGCAGATGACCCATGTGCCGTACAAGGGCGGCGCGCAGGCGCTCAATGACCTGATGGGCGGCCAGGTGCAGATCATGTTCGCCAACCTGCCCGAAGTGCTGTCGCAGGTGCAGGCGGGCCGCCTCACGCCCATCGCCGTCACCGGCACCCAGCGCCACGCCGCCCTGCCCGACGTGCCCGCGTTTTCCGAAACGCCCTACACGGCCATGAACGCGCGCTCCTGGTTTGGCCTGTTCGTGCCTGCGGCCACGCCCGCGCCGGTGGTCGAAAAGCTGTCCAAGGCCATCACCGACGGCGTCGCGGACCCCGCGGTGCAGGACAAGCTCAAGGGCCTGGGCGCCGATCCCGTGGGCGACGGCCATGCCGCCTTCCAGCAATACGTGAACAACGAAGTCAAACGCTGGAGCGCGCTGGTCAAGCAGTCCGGCGCCACGGCCGACTAGCAGGCTTTTACGCAACATTCATCGAGGATGCACCATGCTTTACGACGTACGTACCTACACTTGCCGCGCCGGCACCATCAAGAAGCACCTGGCGCTCTACGCCGAGCACGGCTACGAGGTGCAGAGCCGCCATCTGGGCAAGCCGCTCGCCTACATGCAGACCGAGACGGGCAACGTCAACACCTACATGCACATCTGGGTGTATGAGAGCGCCGCCGACCGCGAAGCCAAGCGCCAGGCCTTGCAGAAGGACCCGGACTGGGCCACCTACCTGACCAAGAGCGCGGATGCCGGATACCTGATCAGCCAGGAAAACCGGCTGATGACGCCCACGGCGTTCTTCAAGCCCTGAGCGGGCGGCGGGCGTCAGCCCGCCTGCTCTTCCTGCGGCCAGTCGCGCAGCACGGGCGCATCCGGCGCGCCCGGCCCGACGTCGCGCAGATGCTCGTGCTGCAGCAGCGCCATCCGGTAGGCGTCGCGGTACGCGCCGTTGGAAAAGAACTCTTCCTTCAGCAGGCCTTCGATCTGGAAACCGCAGCGCTCGTAGATGTGCACGGCCGCGGTATTGTCCTTGTCCACCACTAGATACACCTTGTGCAGGTTCAGCACGCGGAACGCATAGCCCACGGCGATGCGGGTCGCGGCCTTGGCGTAGCCCCTGCCCTGGTAGCTGGGCGCGATGATGATCTGGAATTCGGCGCGGCGGTGGATGTAATCGATCTCCACCAGTTCGACCAGCCCCGCGGGCTGCCCGGTGTCGTGCTCGATGATGAAGCGCCGCTCGTTCTGGTCGTGCAGATGGCGGTCGTACAGGGCGACCAGTTCGTCATAGGCCTCGTAGGGCTCTTCGAACCAGTAGCGCATGATGACGTCGTTATTGTTGATCTTGTGCACGAAGTGCAGGTCGCCGCGCTCGAGGGGGCGAATCTTGATATCGGATGTGACCGACATGATGACCTCGGTATGGCCGCTGATGTAGGGCATTCTATGCCAATCGGCCTGCTGCGCACGGTCTTGCCGGTAAGCACGCAAGTATCTATAGGAAATACTTAAGAACCTTTATAAAATCCCTGGGTTCCTATCTGAGCGGGCGAGCCATCGCCCTGGAAGCGATATCCATGAGCCGTCCCGACCCCCTGTTCGTTCAATCCCTGGCCAAAGGCTTCGAGCTGCTCGAAGCCTTCGCCCAGCGCCCGTCCACCATGAGCATGAATGAACTCATGGAGATTACGGGATTTGACCGCAGCACCACGCAGCGCATGACGCACACCCTGGTCACGCTGGGCTACCTGGAACGCGGCGCGGGCGGCAAGGGCTACACGCCCGGCAAGAAGATCCTGCAGCGCAGCTTCGACTACATGCGCAGCGTGCCGCTGCTTGAACGCGCCACCCCGCTCATCGCCGAAATGCAGCGCGAAACCAACGAACGCGTCGAGCTGAGCCTGTTCGACGACCTCTACATCATTTTTGCGCTGCGCCGCCAGACCAAGCGCCAGACCTTCAGCAGCACGCTGGCCGGCCGCGCCTTGCCGATGGTGCAGACGGCCGGCGGGCGCGCCATCATGTCCCACCTGCCCGCCGAAGAGGTCGAAGACATCCTGGCCCGGTCGGCGCAGATGCCGCTCGCCGCCATCCCGACCACGCCCAAGACCGACAACGATCCGGACCGCATCCGCGCCCTGGTCGAGCAGGCGCGCCAGGACGGCTATGCCATTGCCATCGAGGAAAGCATGCTCGGCGAACTGAACCTGGCCGCCGCCATCCTGGACCATCGTCATCGCCCGGTGGCGGCCATCCAGATCGCGGGGCTGGTGTCCGAATGGGCCACGCCGGCGGAGTTCGCGCGGCGCTATTCGCCGCTGCTGCTGACCGCGGCGCGCGGCCTGAGCGGAAAGGTCGGCTTGTCCTGAACGCCGGCCCGCCCATCCAGGTTGGCCAGGCTGTCTTTCATTCGACCGTCTCCAAGTCCGGCTCCAGCAGGCGCCGCGCCGCGGTCCATACCCGCTGCGTGTAGATCGGGGCGGTCGGCCGTTCGTACTGGCTCGCGGTGCGCTCGCACACCGCCTCCGACGGGAACACCAGCGGCGCGCCGGTCGATTGCGCCTTGACCTGCGCCTGGCAGGCGCGCTCCAGGTAATAGATGTTGACGAAGGCCTCCGCCACCGACGAACCGGCCGCGAGCAGGCCGTGGTTGCGCAGGATCATGGCCTTGTGGGGTCCAAGACTGGCGACCAGGCTTTCACGCTCTTCCAGATCCAGCGCGATGCCCTGGTAGTCGTGATAGCCCAGCCGCTGGTAAAAGCGCAGCGCATGCTGGGTAATCGGCAACAGGCCGTCGCGCTGGCATGCCACCGCAATGCCATCGGCCGTGTGCGTATGCACCACGCAGGCCAGGTCATGGCGCGCGGCATGCACCGCCGAATGAATGGTGAACCCCGCAGCGTTGACCATCTGGCTTTCGGCGTCGCCGGGATCGACCGGATTGCCCTCCAGGTCGATCTTCACCAGATCCTGCGGACGCATCTCATGGAACAGCACGCCGTAGCGGTTGATCAGGAAATGGTTATCCGTGCCTGGGACCCGCGCACTGATGTGGGTGTCGATCAGGTCGGTCATGCGGAAGTGGGCGACAAGGCGGTACAACGCGGCCAGTTCGTCGCGCACGCGCGCTTCGTTTGCATCTTGAATCATGAGGGACTCCGGTTGTGGTCAGGCTGGGCCGGCCGCCTGCGCCGCCAGATCAGGCTGGGCACGGATCAGTCGGGCAATGGCCAGACTGCCAGTGTCGCCCAGGCGCTCCAGTTCGCGTATCACCCCGAGGCGGTCGGCCACCGATTTGTCCTGATTCAGCTTCATTTTTCCTTCCAGCGTGCCGATGGGGATCTCCAGCGCCGCGATCGCCTGCAGGCGCGGCGCCGTCAGGGATTCGCGCATGGACGGGAAGGTCCACTCGCCGCCCAGCGGCGCGTCATAGCGCGCGACCGTCTCGGAGAGCACCGCGCGGATGGCCTCGGGCGCCTCGATCAGGCGCGGCGCGCCGCGCACATGGACCGCCGTGTAGTTCCAGGTGGGAAACGTCTGGCGGTTGACGTACCAGCTGGGCGAAATGAACGCGTGCGGTCCCTGGAAAAGCACCAGCGCCTGCGCGCCGCCCTGCAAGTCCCGCCATTGCGGGTTGGCGCGGGCCAGGTGGGTGACCAGGACGCCCCGCCCGCCGTCGTCGCGCAGCAGGAACGGCAGATGCGTGGCATTCGCGCCTTCCGCGCCCACGGTCACCAGGGTGGCGAAACTGTGCGCACGGATGAACGCGTGCAGCACGCCGATATCGGTTTCGGCATAGGCCGGCGGGGTATACATTGCGCGCTCCTAGGCCTTGGCGTGCAGCCAGCTCGCCGTGTCGTCGAACGCCTCGCCAGCCACCGCCGCGATCGATACGGCCTCCAGGAAGCTGTGCGCGGTGCCGGGGTAGACCTTGGACGCGACGTCCACGCCGGCTTCGCGCAGCTTGCGCTCCAGCTCGATGCTGTCGTCATGCAGCGGATCGCATTCGGTCACCACCAGCCACGCCGGCGGCAGGCCCGTCAGGTCGGCGCGCAGGATATCCACCCGGGGGTCGAAGAAGTCCTTGCCGTGGCGGATATGCATGCCGCGGAACCAGATCATCATGTGCAGCGACAGCCCGTATTCCCCCGCGCCGTAGCGGACGACGGAATTGCGGAACAGGTTGCTGCCGAAGCCGCCGTAGTTCAGCACCAGCCCCTTGATGAGTGGGGTGCCCTCGTCGCGCAGCGTCAGCGCCGTGCCCATGGACAGATTGGCGCCGGCGGAATCGCCGCCCACGAAGATCTGGCCCGCGTCGATGTCCAGGTCGGATGCCGACGCGGCGATCCAGCGCAGCACGTCCACGCACTCCTCCAGCGGCTGGGGAAACTTGGCTTCCGGCGCGCGGGTGTAGTCCACGCCGACGACCACGATCCCGGCCCGCTCGGCGTACTCGCGCATTACGCGGTCATGCGTATCGATGCTGAACAGCACAAAGCCGCCGCCGTGGATGTACATGAAGGCGCCGGGCAGCCGGCGCTGCGCCGGGTAATAGACGCGCACGCGCACCTGGCCGTGCCGCGTCGTGACTTGGCGCTCATCGGTGCGCGCCATGGCGGGACCGCCCTGGGCCCACGGCAGCCGCACCTTTTCGGCGTTGGCGCGGCCCTGCTCGATGGACAGGGTGTCGCGGCGCGGATACTGGGAAGCGTCCGCCGCCATGCGCTTCAGGAATTCTGCGATCTGCGGGTCCAGGGGCGCGGGCGCGCCGGTCGGAATGGTGAACGCGGGGTCATCAAAATACATGGAAGTTTCTCGTCTAGGGTTGGCAATCGGATAACGGGCTGGGCTGATGGGCTGATGAGCTGATGGGCTGTCGGAGTCAGTAGCCGCGCGTCAGGTCCACCGCGTTGGCCAGGGCTTGGCCCTGCCCGAGGCGGCGGATATTGGCCACGACCTGCTCGGCCACGGTGGCGGGCGCCGGCATGGTGGCCATGTGCGGGGTCACGATCACGCCGGGCGTGGACCACAGCGGATTGGCCGAATCCAGCGGCTCCTGGGCAAACACGTCCAGGACCGCCCCGCGCAATTGCCCGCCGGCCAGCGCGTCGATCAGGTCCGCCTCGACCAGGTGTTCGCCGCGGCCGCAATTGACCACCGCCGCGCCTTGCGGCAGGGCGTCGAACGTGCGCCGGTTCAGGATGCCGCGGGTGGCGCGGGTCAGCGGCACCAGGCACACCAATATGTCGGTGTTGGCAAGAAACGCCTCGAAAGCGCCCTCGCCCGCATAGACGCGCACGCCCTCGATCTGCCGGGGCGTGCGCGACCACCCATTGACGGCATAGCCCAGCCCCGGCAGCACGGCGGCGATCGCGCCGCCCAGCTCGCCCAGGCCCATCAGGCCGACCCGGCATTGCGAGGCGGGTGTCTGCGCGGGACGGTGCCAGCGCGCGGCGCGCTGGTTGGACAGCGCCAGATCCAGTCTGCGATGGAAGGTCAGCACGCACCACAGCACGTACTGCAGCATCCCCTGCGCCAGTTGCGGATCCACCACGCGGCAGACCGGCAGCCCGCGCGTGCGCTGGCCGTCCAGCAGGTTGTCCACGCCGGCGGCGATGCTGTGGATCAGTTTCAGGTTGGGCATGTCGTCATACACGCCCTCGGGCGGATTCCAGCACACCGCCACGTCGGCCTGCAGGCTGCGCGGGTCGGGCCAGACGGCAACGTCCAGCTCGGGCGCCAGGCCCTGCAACAGGGGCTGGAAGTAGGAAAGATTGGCCGACCGGCTCAATAAGGCAACGCGTGTCATCGCCGTCTCCTTCAAGCGCCGGCCAGGGCCAGGCCGGGCGCGCAGCGGCTGCCCAGCCCTTCCTTGCCGGGGATGGCGGCCAGCAGTTCCTGGGTGTAGGCGCTGCCCGGCCGCGTGAAGATCTGTTCGGCGGGGCCGATCTCCATGACGCGGCCGCGCTGCATCACCGCAATGCGATGGCACAGCCTGGCCGCCACGCGCAGGTCGTGGGTGATGAAGATCATGCTCAGGTTCAACTGCGCGCGGATCCGTTCCAGCAGATCCAGGATCTGGGCCTGCACGGACACGTCCAGCGCCGACACCGCCTCGTCGGCAATCAGGATCTCGGGCTCCATCATCAGCGCCCGCGCGATCGAAATCCGCTGGCGCTGGCCCCCGGAGAACTCGTGCGGGTATCGCTTGAGCGCGCTGTCGTCGATGCTGACCAGCGCCAGCATGTCGCGCATCCGCGCCTGCACGCGCGCCGGATCCTCGCCGTAGTTCAGCGGTCCCTCCGAGAGCGTCGCTTCGATGGTCAGGCGCGGATTGAACGAGCGGTAAGGGTCCTGGAACACCATCTGGATGCGTTTGCACCACTGCCGCCAGGCCGCGCGGGACAGGTGCGACACATCTTCGCCGTTCATGACGATGCGCCCGGACGTGGGGCGCGCGAAGTGCGCCAGGCAACGCCCCAGCGTGGTCTTGCCCGACCCCGATTCGCCGACGATGCCCAGCGTTTCGCCACGGGCCAGGGACAGCGAGACGCCGTCCAGCGCGTTGACCTCGCGGCGTTTGGCGCGCAACAGGCTGGACGTCACGAAGCGCATGCCCAGGTTCTCGACCGAGATGACGGGGTCGCCGTCGGGCAGGAGCGCGCCGGCGCCGAACTGCCCCCGGGGCACGGCGTCGATCAGCTTGCGGGTATACGGATGCTGGGGATTGGCCAGCACCTCGTCGGCAGCGCCGGTCTCGACGATGCGGCCGTGCTGCATCACGATCACCCGGTCCGCGATCTCGGCCACCACGTCGAAGTCGTGCGTGATGAACAGGATGCCGGTGTCGTGGCGCTCGCGCAGGCCGTGCAGCAGGCGCAGCACCTGGGCCTGGGACGTCACGTCCAGGGCGGTGGTCGGTTCGTCGGCAATGATCAGCGCCGGCTCCATCGCCAGCGCCATGGCGATCATCACCCGCTGGCGCTGCCCCCCCGACAACTGGTGCGGAAAGGCGTGGCGCAGCGTCTCGGGCGAAGGCAGCCGCATGTCGGCCAGCAGGGCCAGCACGCGCTGGTCGACGTCCCGGCGCGACAGCGACGGACCATGGAACTGGAAGATCTCGGCGATCTGCTCGCCCACCTGCATCAGCGGGTTCAGGGCCGTCATCGGCTCCTGGAAGATCATTGCCATCCGGTCGCCCCGCAGGGCGCGCAGTTCGGCCAGGGAGGCGTGCGTGATGTCCCGGCCGGACAGCAGGATCTGGCCACTTTCGAGCGTCAGCGCATGCTTGGGCAGCAGGCCCATGACGGCGCTGGCCGTGACGGATTTGCCAGAGCCGGATTCGCCGACGATGCATACGATTTCGCGCGGATTGACGGTAAGCGCGATGCCCTCGGCGGCATACCGCCGGTCGCCGGCGCCGGGCAGTCTGACCTTCAGGTCGCGGATTTCCAGGATGGGTGTGGAAGACATCGGCTTCAGCCCTTGCGTTGGCGCGCCATGCGCGGGTCCAGGCGGTCGCGCAGCGCGTCGCCGAACAGGTTCACGGACAGGATCAGCAGCGCCAGGAAGACACCCGGAAACAGGACGATCCACGGCGCGCGCTGGAAGAACGCGCGACCCTCGGAAATGATGCTGCCCAGGCTGGGGATCTCGGGCGGAAAGCCCAGTCCCAGGAATCCCAGCACGGCTTCGATCAGGATGGCCGACGCGCAGATGAACGTGGCCTGCACCACCAGCGGATTGATCGTGCTGGGCAGGACGTGGCGCCACAGCACGCGCCACGTCGGGGTGCCCATGCCAAGCGAGGCTTCGACATAGGGCTCCTCGCGCACCGACAGCACCACGCTGCGCACCAGCCGGGCCACGCGCGGAATCTCCGGAATGGCGATGGCCGTCACCATGGTCGGGATGGTCGCCCCGCCCAGGGCCACCATGGCAATGGCCAGCAGCAGGCCGGGAATGGCCATGATGCCGTCGATGATGCGCATGACCACCGCGTCGAGCCTGCGGAAGTAGCCTGCCAGCAGGCCGAGCAACAGACCGGCGCACACCGAGATCACGCTGACCAGGGCGGCCAGCGTGATCGACAGGCGTCCGCCGTACAGCACGCGCGAGAACAGGTCGCGGCCCAGCGAATCGGTGCCCAGCAGGTATTCCAGGCTGACCGGCTTGAGCCGCATCCGGGGAGCCAGCGTGGCCGGATCGTGCCAGGTGATGAGGGGCGCCAGCATCGCCAGCCCTACCAGGGCCACCAACAGCGCGAGGCCGGTGAACATCAGCGGATCGCGCGTCAGCGCGGGCCAGAACGAGCGGGGTCGGTCCAAAACGGTTGTGTTCATGTCCGGCCTCAATAGCGGATGCGCGGATCGAGGACCACGTAAAGCAGGTCGATCGCCAGGTTGATGAAGACATACACGAACGAAAAGAACAGGATCGTGCCCTGCACCACCGGATAGTCGCGCGCCAGCACGGCGTCGACGATCAGGCGCCCGACGCCCGGAATGTTGAAGATGGTTTCGGTGACGACCACGCCGCTGATGAGCGTGGTGAGCGCCAGGCCGATGACGGTCACGATGGGCACCGCGGCGTTGCGCAAGGCATGGCGATACAGGACATAGCGTTCGGGCACCCCCTTGGCGCGCGCCGTGCGCACGAAGTCCTCGCCCAGCACTTCCAGCATGCTGCCCCGCGTGATGCGGGTGATCAGCGCCACGAACACCGTCGCCAGCGTGATGGTCGGCAGGGCCATGTGGTACAGAAACGTGCCAAAGCCCGAGGCCAGCTCCGCGTAGCCCTGCACCGGCAGCCAATTGAGCTTCACCGAAAACACCAGGATCAGCAGATAGCCGACCACGAACGCCGGCACCGAGAACGCCAGCACCGTCAACGCCAGGGTGATGCGGTCGAACAGGCCCTTGTGCCACCACGCCGAGAAGACCCCCAGCGGAATCGCGGCGCAGATGGTCAGCAGGATCGCGCAGATCGCCAGCGCCATCGTCGGGCCCAGCCGCTGGCCGATCAGGGTCGCCACCGGGTCCTTGGAAATGATCGAGGAACCCAGGTCGCCCTTGAGCAATGCGCCCATGGCCAGCAGGTACTGCGTGGGCAGCGGTCGATCCAGGCCCATTTCGGCGCGGACCTCCGCCACGGCCTGCTCGCTGGCCATGTCGCCGGCGATGACGCGGGCGGGGTCGCCCGGCGCCAGCCGCAACAGCAGGAACACCACGGTGGCCACCACCAGCATCACGGGGATGGCGGCCAGCACGCGCTTGAAGATCAGGTTGAGCATGATGGAGATCCCCTTGCGCTACTTGGGCGAGGTCCAGAAGAGCGGAATCGGCGCGTCGACCAGATCGGCGAACTTGGCGTTGTATCCCTTGAACTTGGAATACCCGCCCAGCGGCACATACATCACCTGCTCGTAATTGCGGCGCTGGATCGCCAGGGCCAGTTCGCGGCGCTCGTCCTCGCTGCGGGCGGCGGCGAAGCGGTTGCGCAGGGAGTCCATGACCTCGTCGTGGGTCCAGCCGGGATAAGTGGTGCCGGCGCGCCCGTCCAGGTTGGGATTGCCCACGGCCGAGATCAGGTCCAGGCTGGACATGTTGGACTGGAAGATGCTCCAGCCGCCTTCGTCCACGCCCTCCTTTTTGCTGCGGCGGCTGAGCAGCGTGGCCCAGTCCATCGACTGGATCTCGACGTTCATGCCGATGCTGCGCAGGGCCTGCGCCGTGACGGGCGCGATGTTGGCGAAGATGGGCAGGTCGGTCGGATGCAGCACCACGACCTTTTCACCGGCATAACCGCTTTCCTTGAGCAGCTTGCGGGCGTGCGCCAGGTCCGGCGCCTTGATCTGCGTGGCGCCTTCCTCGGACGCATAGGGCGACACGCAGGTCAGGACCGCGCCGCACACCTGGTAGACCTCGGGGTCACCGATCTGCGCATCCAGGTAATCCTGCTGGTAAAGGGCCGCCAGCGCCGCCCGCCGCACCTTCACATTGTTGAAAGGCGCCTGCAGCCAATTCATCCTCAGGGTGAACATGTTGGAGTTCTTGCCATAGGATTTCAACGCGATGCCCTTGGCGTCCTTCAACTGCGGCATCAGATCCGGCGGCACATCCTCCAGAAAGTCGATCTCGCCGTTACGCAGGGCATTCACCGCTGTCTGGCTGTCCGGGATGTTGACCAATTCCAGCCGGTCGACCTTGGCGACCTTGCCGCCCGCGAACGCGCTAGCGGGTTCCTTGCGCGGCACGTAGCCGGCGAACTTCACATAGGTGGCCTTTACGCCCGCCTGGAAGTCAGCCTGCACGAATCGATACGGGCCCGATCCCACGGTCTCGGTAATTGCCTGGGAGGCCGGCGCGGAGGCGATGCGCTTGGGCATGATGAAAGGCACCGGCGAGCTTTCCTTTGCCAGCGATTCCAGCACCAGGCCATAAGGGGTCTTGAGCTTCAGCGTGAAGGTGTCCGCGCCCGACGCGGCCAGCTCCGCCGTGGCGTTCTTGAGCCGATTGCCGATCGTGGCATCGCCGGCCTCCCAGCGCTGCAGGGACGCGACCACGTCGTCGGCCGTCACCGGCGCGCCGTCATGGAAGACCAGCCCCGGACGCAACTTGAAGGTATAGGCCATGCCGTCTTCAGATACCGTCCACGAGTCCACCATCTGCGGCTGCGGACGGCCCGCGGCATCCATGGAGAACAGCGTGTCGTACACCAGATAGCCGTGGTTGCGCGTTACATAGGCCGAGGTCAGGATCGGGTCCAGCACGCGCAGCGGCGCATGCATCACGAACTTGGCGGAGGTCTCGGCCTGGCTGGCGGTGGGCGCCGCAGCCAGCGGGCCCGCCACGGCCAGGAACATGGCTGCGGAAAACATAAAGGATCGTTTCATTTCTTCCCCTTGTGTGATTTGGTACGGCGCCGCCGGATCGTGCCGGCGGACCGCGATGCCGATCAGGGCAGCAAGATCTGCCGCCCCGCCCACGGAGCGGCCCGCTCCAGCTCGGCTGCCATGCGCAGGACCTGGTCCTCGCGCCCGAAGTGCCCGATCAACTGGCTTGCCACAGGCACTCCCGATTCCGTCCAGTCCAGCGGCAGGCTGGCTGCCGGCTGGCCCGACGCATTGATCACCGCCAGAAAGGTCGCGTAGCGCGACACCTTTTCGCGGAACGCCCAGAACTCCCCTTCCAGCGCCAGGTCGCCCAGCTTGGCGGGCAGTTGCGCCAGCGTGGGCGTCAGCACCAGGTCGAAGCCGGTCATGGCCGACTCGATGGCGCGTCCAATCGCGTGGAAGCGGTTGATCGAATCGACGTATTGCGTGGACGACAACTCGCGTCCGATCGACAGGCCATCGCGGATGACCGGTTCCAGGTCGTCGTCGCGCAAGGTGCGGCCGCGAATGGCCAGCCTGGCCTGCACGGCCAGCACGATATTGGTGGCCAGCACCGTGCCATGGGCGCGGACGAATCCGGAATAGTCCAGGTCGGGCAACGGCGCTTCCACGACCTCGTGGCCCAGCTCCTGGCACAGGCGGGCCGTCCGCTCGACGGCGGCAAGGCATTCCGGGGCAATGGGAATGCCATTCCAGGCCTGCCGCCACAACGCGATGCGCAGCGGCTCGCGGCGCTGCTCGCGCACCGAATCCAGATAGGAACCCGGCGCGGGCGGCGCGGCGTATGGCGCGCCCGGGGCGTAACCGCCGATGCCATCCATGGCGGCCGCGGTATCGCGCACGCTGCGGGTCAGCACGCCTTCGCAGGCCATGCCGCCCCACCCTTCGCCACGCGCCGGCCCCATGGGCACGCGCCCGCGGCTGGGCTTGAGTCCGAACACGCCGCAGCAGGCCGCCGGAATGCGGATCGAACCGCCGCCGTCGCTGCCATGGGCCACCGGCACGATGCCGGCCGCCACCGCGGCCGCCGCGCCGCCGCTCGAACCGCCCACCGACCGGTCGAGCGCGCGCGGATTCAGCGTGGGCCCGCCGTTGCGGCGCGCTTCCGTGGACGGTCCCATGCACAGTTCAGATACGGTCGTGCGGGCGAAGGGGATCAGCCCCAGCGCCTCGAAACGCTCGGCCAGCGTCGCGTCGAACCCATACTCGGTGTCGTCGAACAACGCCGAACCCAGGCTGGACGGAAAGCGCCGGCTGGGCAGGCCGGAATCCTTCAGCAAGAAAGGAATGCCGCGGAACAGGCCGCGTTCGTTCCATTGTTCCGCCAGGCGGCGGCCGGTGTCGGGCTGCGCGTAGGTCAGCGCGTTCAGCGGCGAGCCGCGTTCCTCGGCCAACTGCAGCGCGCATTCCATCAGTTCCGCCGGCGTCGCCTGCCTGCGCGCAAGCAGCGCCGCCAGGTCCAACCCATCCAGCTTTTCGTATTCGTCTATCCGCATGACTTCCCTGCAAATTTGATGCGCCTGAGCGGCGGGCGCGACACGGCGCATCCGGTTCGATGCGCGATCACGGGTCAACTTTTGAAGTATTGATTAGCAATACCTACGTAGTTCATAAAAATATTCTAAGCGAGCAACTTCGCGGCGTGCAACGCAGGATTGATCAGGGATTTCCCGCGATAACGGGCGTGGGCGGCCATGGGCGGACCTATGCGGCACTAGCGGTATTGCTGAAGGCGGCGCCGCCCCCAATAATTCCCGGACCCTTGAATTCACGCCCCATCGGCGAGGAAAACGAACATGCACATCCTGGTTGCAGGCTTCCAGCACGAAACCAACACCTTCGCGCCGTCCAAGGCGGGCTACGAGAACTTCGTCCGCGGCGAGGGCTTTCCCGCGATGGTGCGCGGCGCGGATGTGCTGGGGCTGCGCGAGGTCAACATTCCGGCGGGCGGCTTCATCAATGCCGTGGAGGCCGAAGGCCACACCGTCAAGACCGTGATCTGGGCTGGCGCGAGTCCGTCGGCCCATGTGACGCAGGACGCCTACGAGCGCATCGCCGGCGAGATCCTGGACGCGGTCCGGGCGGGCGGCTTTGACGCCATCTACCTGGACCTGCACGGCGCGATGGTCACCGAGCATCTGGACGACGGCGAAGGCGAACTCCTGGCCCGCGTGCGCGAGATCGTGGGGCCGGACGTGCCGGTGGTCGCCAGCCTTGACCTGCACGCGAACGTCACCGCGCGCATGCTGCAGATGGCGGACGGACTGGTCGCGTTCCGCACCTATCCGCACGTGGACATGGCCGACACCGGCGAGCGGGCCGCGCGCCTGCTGGCCGCCCGCATCCAGGCCGGCGAGCAATGGACGCGCAGCGAACGCCGGCTGCCTTTCCTGATTCCGATCAACGGCATGTGCACCATGCTCCAGCCCTCGCAGGGCGTGTACGAACTGCTGGCGGAACTGGAACAGGCGCCCGGGATCGCGTCGATCTCGTTCGCGCCGGGCTTTCCGGCGGCGGATTTTCCGGAGTGCGGGCCGGTGGTGTGGGCCTACGGCACGGACGCCGCGGCAGTGACACAGGCGGTGGAATCGCTGTACGCCCGCGTGCAGGCGCTGGAGCCCGAATGGTCGCCCGATTTCCTGGAGCCGGCCGAAGCCGTGCGGCGCGCGCAGGCCCTGGCCGCCAGCGCCACGCGACCCGTGGTCATCGCGGACACGCAGGACAATCCCGGCGCGGGCGGCGACGCGAACACGACCGGCATGCTGCGCGCGCTGGTGCAGGCCGACGCGCAGAACGCGGCGTTGGGGCTGCTTTATGACCCCGAGGCGGTGCGCCAGGCGACGAACGCAGGCGTAGGCGCCACCGTCAGGCTCAGCCTGGGCGGACAATCCGGCGTGGCGGGCGATGCGCCGTTCGAAGGCGAATTCGAGGTCGAGGCGCTGTCAGACGGCAAGCTGCGTTTCGACGGGCCGATGATGAACGGCATGGACGTGGACCTGGGCGCGGTCGCCACGCTGCGCATCGGCGGCGTGCGCGTCGTGGTCAGCGCCGGCAAGGCGCAGATGCTGGACCGCAACCTGTTCCGCGTCGGCGGCGTGCAGCCCGAGGAGATGGGGATGCTGGTGGTGAAAAGCTCGGTGCACTTCCGCGCCGATTTCCAGCCCATCGCGCACGAAGTGTTGGTGGCCAAGGCGCCCGGCCCGATGCAGGCCGACCCCGCGGACCTGCCCTGGACCCGACTGGCGCCGGGGATGCGGGTGCGGCCGCAGGGGCAGCCGTTCGCGGCGAAGTGAGGGCTGTGGTCTGGCGGGTCGGCAGCGGCCCGCCGGGCGGCCGGATTACTTCAGCTTGCCCTGCGGGCTGACGAAGTCTTCCAACGTCAGCCCCTTTTCCTTCAGGATCGCTTCAAGCAGCGGCTGCAGCTTGCCCAGGCTTTCCTGGACGGTCTCGCGCACGGTGTCGACGATGACCTGGGTGCTGCGCTCGATCTCGATATTGACCGCGTCGCCCACCTGCTTGTCCTCGAAGACCGTCATGCGGCGCGTCTCGGGGATCAGCCAGACCTCGAACCAGCCCTCGGCGCGGTTCACTTCCGACACGGTGAGGCTGGCGCCGTTGATGGCGATGTAGCCCTTGGCGAACACGTACTTGCGAAACGCCTCGGGGATGCTGAAGCGCATCAGGCGATTGGTGTCGGAGGACTTCACCATCAGCACTTCCGACGTGAAATCGACGTGGCCCGACAGCGGATGGCCGCCGATCTCGGCGCCGTCCTTGGCCGCGCGCTCGACGTTGGCGCGGTCGCCCTCGGCGTAGCGGCCCAGCGTGGTGATGGCCAGGCTTTGCAGCATGACATCGAAGGTGGCCTGGGTTTCCGACAGGATTTCAGTGACGGTCAGGCACACGCCGTCCGTCGATACGCTGGCGCCGATGGCCAGGTCGGTGCAGAAGCCCGGGGGGAAATCCAGCGTGAACGTGCGCAGGCCCTCGCGATCCGCGATCTTTGCGATCTTCGCGGTGCCTTGAACAATACCGGTGAACATACGGATCCTGAATGCGGGGCGGCGCGCCCCGGAAGCAAAACATCAACGTTAACCGATATTTTGCCCGGGGCCGCCGCCCGTCCCGCGATCCGTATCGCGATCAGTGGCGAATGGCGATGGTCTTCAGGGAGGTGAAGCCGTAGAGCGCCTCAAAGCCCTTCTCGCGGCCATAGCCCGACTGGCGCGACCCGCCGAACGGCAGCTCCACGCCGCCGCCCGCGCCGTAGTTGTTGATGAACACCTGGCCGGCGCGCAGCTTGCGCGCCAGGCGCATCTGGCGGCCGCCATCGCGGGTCCACACGCCGGCCACCAGGCCGTAGAGCGTGCCATTGGCGATTTCCAGCGCTTCTTCCTCGGTGTCGAAGACCATGGCGGCCAGCACCGGACCGAAGACCTCTTCCTGCGCCAGGCGGCTATCCGGCGGCACGTCGCGGAACAGGACGGGCGGCTGGTAGAAGCCCGCTTCCGGCGTGCCGTCCTTCAGCTTGCCGCGCGCGGCCACTTTCATGCCTTGCGCTTCGGCCTCGGCGAGGAACCCGCGCACGCGGTCCTGCTGGCGGGCGTTGATCAGCGGGCCGACGTCCAGGTCGGCGGCGGCCGGGCCGGTCACCGTGGCCGCGAACGCGTCCGACAGGCGCTTGAGCACGGTTTCATACACGCCGCGCTGGATCAGCACGCGGCTGCCAGCCGAGCACGTCTGGCCCGCGTTCTGGATGATGGCGCCCAGCAGCACGGGCATCGCGGCGTCCAGGTCGGCATCGTCGAACACGATCTGCGGCGACTTGCCACCCAGTTCCAGCGTGACGGGCACGTGGTTTTCCGCGGCGGCGTGGGCCACCATCTTGCCCGTCTGCGGCGAGCCGGTGAAAGAGATGTGGTCGATGCCGGGATGCGCGGACAGCGCGGCGCCCGCTTCGTGGCCGTAGCCGGTGACGATGTTCAGCGCGCCCGCGGGCAGCCCCACCTCGGCGGCGATCTCGGCCAGCTTGAGCAGCGACAGGCAGGCGTCTTCGGCAGGCTTGACCACGCAGGCATTGCCCGCGGCCAGCGCCGCGCCGACGCTGCGCCCGAAGATCTGCAGGGGGTAGTTCCAGGGCACGATGTGGCCGGTGACGCCGTGCGGCTCGCGCACCGTCAGGACGGTGAAGCCCGGCGTGTAGGGAATGGTCTCGCCGTGCAGCTTGTCGACCGCGCCGGCGTAGAACTCGAAGTAGCGCGCCACGGCGGCGGCGTCGGCGCGGGCCTGCTTGATGGGCTTGCCGGTGTCTGCCGATTCAAGCTGGGCCAGTTCTTCCTGGCGGTCCAGCAGGGCAAACGCGATCTTCATCAGCAGCCGGCTGCGAACGGCGGGCGCCATCTGGCCCCACTCGCCCTCGAAGGCCTGGCGCGCGGCCTGCACGGCGCGGTCCACGTCGGCTTCGTTCGAGCGGGCCAGCGCCTCGAACGGCTTGCCATCGGACGGGTTCAGGACGGGAATGGTTTCACCGGTGGCAGCGGCCACCCATTGGTTGGCGATAAAGTTCTTCTGAGTCACGATGTGCGGAGTAAAGTAGCGGCCGAACGGCCGGTTGGGGGGATCTGCGTGTCTCCAGGCGCTTCCCGGCGGCTGGGCCGGTTGCGCCGCCGGCGCGTCGTGCGCGCGGGCGTTGTGGTTTGATGGCAAGGTACGGGAGCGCCCCGCAACTTGTCAATTGGAATGACAGCTTTTATCCCAAGCTTCGGGACATTTTTCTGAATGACCGGGTTATCCCTAATATTTCAGGGGCTTAGCGCCCCACGGGTTAGTCATGAAGGATGACAACCTGTCCCCCATCTTCAAGGAGCGCGCCTGATGAGCAACGTGCGTGACCCGCAGCTCGAATCGCTGTTGGCCGCGGCCACCCGCCCCCGTCCCGAGCTGGACGTGCTGGCGGAAGTGGCGTCCGGCCTGGGCTACGTCCGCGCCGAGCGCTTTGCCGAGCGCGTCTACGAAAGCCTCTTCTACGCGATCGCCACCGGCAAGATCGCGCCCGGCAACAAGCTGCCCACGGAGCTGGAACTGGCTGCGCTGTTCGAGGTGTCGCGCCCCGTCGTGCGCCAGGCGCTGGACCGGCTGCGCGAAGACCAGCTCGTGGATTCCATCCGGGGATCGGGCACCTACGTGAAGTCCAAGCCGGACCTGATGGGCGGCATGCCGGCAATCGACCCCGCGCGCCGGGTCGGCCACATCCTCGAAGGCCTGGAACTACGCATGGTGATCGAACCCGAGTGCGCCCACCTCGCCGCGCTGCGCCGCACCCCCGAGGATCTGCAGGAAATGGACCGCATGCTGACCGGCTACGAAGAAGCCGACGCGTCCGGCGCCATCGCCCACCATCACGACTACGGCTTTCACCGCGCGATTGCGTCCGCCACCGGCAACCAGCGCTTCGTGCAGGTGCTCAAGTCGCTGGAATACGACGTCAGCCACGCCGTGAACGTCATGCGCCATCTGGTGCACATCGAACCCTGGAAGCGCACGCGCGCGGCCATCGACGAGCATCGCCACATCTACACCCTGATCCGCGACCAGGACGCCGACGGCGCGCGCAACGTCATGCGCGCCCACATCGAAAAAGCCCGCAGCCGCATGCTCAACAGCGGCTCCGAACACTAAGCAGGAAACCGTTTCCCCATGTCATCGCAACGCCCGCAACTGAACCTGGACCAGCAACTCGTCATCGTCACCGGCGCCAGCCGCGGCCTGGGCGCCGCCATCGCCCAAGCCTTCCTGCGTGAAGGCGCCCGGGTGGTCATCAACTACCTGAACAGCGCCGATCGCGCGCAGGCGCTCGCGGCGTCCGCCCCGGATCGCGCCCTGGCCGTGCAGGCCGACGTGCGCGACCCGGCCGCCGTCGCCGCCATGGTCGCGCGCGCCAGCCAGCATTTCGGCCGGCCGGTTCACACCATCGTCAACAACGCCCTGCCCGCCTTCCAGTTCAACGGCGACGCCCGCCCCCACGCCGACACGCTGGACTGGGCGCAGATGAACGCCCAGCTCGAAGGCAGCGTGCGCGCCGCCCTGAACACCACGCAGGCCGCCCTGCCCGGCATGCGCGCCGCCGGCGGCGGACGCATCATCAACGTCGGCACCAACCTGGTCCAAAACCCGGTCGTCCCCTACCACGACTACACCGCCGCCAAGGCCGCCCTGCTCGCCTTCACCCGCACCCTGTCGCACGAGCTGGGCGCGGACGGCATCACCGTCAACATGGTGTCCGGCGGCCTGCTGCGCACCACCGACGCCTCGGCCGCCACGCCCGACGCCGTCTTCGACATGATCGCCGCCGGCACCCCGCTGCGCGAAGTCACCACGCCCGAGCAGTTCGCCGACGCGGTGCTGTTCTTCGCCAGCCCGTGGTCGCGGGCGGTGACGGGACAGAATCTGATTGTCGATGGGGGGCTGGTGAAGGGGTGATGGGCGCGTCTGGCAACCAGAAGCTGGGGAAGGAAGACTGCAGGATTTGAACGACTAACTAGCGTGCTTCCGACGGAGCAGGCGGCTGCCCCGCCTCCGTCCACAAATAATTCAGATACTCGGCGAACTCTTCGGCTTCCAGCCTGCCATCCGCAAGATAAACAACTGCGTCTTCAAGCGCGAAACTGGTAGGGATAAGAATATCCTCGCTCAATAGGTAATCGAGCGCACAGGAAAGCGCCGTGCGTTAATTTCCATCGTTAAACACATGCCCACGGGCCAAGGCCGCCGCGTAAAGAGCAGCGATGGAGAAAACATCAACCATATGGCCATATAGTTGGTGCATTTCAATGCGCTTCAATGCGCCTTCCACGCCACCCCTGCCTCCGTTAGCGAATCCGACGATCCCACCAAGTCGCTCGATGATTTCATCATGGACGGCAATGACTTGGTCCAGGTCCAGGAGCGGCATCAGCGATCTTTAAGTGCACGAAGGACTGCGCCATGATGGCGCAGAATCACCTGTACTCGCGCCTTCGTCCTATCCTTGGCCTGTTCCTTGGTCGTCGGTGTGAAGGTGTCGCCCACCGTCAGCGACTTGGGAAGTATCGCCGCGCGGCTCGTCGTCTTGGCTTGTTTGACAATGTCTTTGTAATACGAAATCGAGTGCTTGAAATCTGACATTTCTCTCTCTCCAGTAGCGGAGCCATGACGAAAATGTACTTGATTCCTACACCCCAGGGCAACGTAACTGCTTCCCGCTCGGCGGCGTCGGAATAGGCTTTCGACGCATCACTCGCTGGTTCTCGCGAAGGCAAGGCATCGTAGGGGCGCGGTATCATTCCGCTTCCGTAGGAAATGGCTGCGCCCACCCGCCCTCGCTCTCATGCGGAGCCAGAGGCCTTGATCCAGAATAAGACGGCCGGAAAGCCGCATACACGAACGAACTACCAACAACATGAAACTCGCCACCTGGAACGTCAACTCCCTGAACGTGCGCCTGCAGCAAGTGCTGGACTGGCTCGCCGCCAACCCCGTCGACGTGCTGTGCATCCAGGAGCTCAAGCTCACCGACGACAAGTTCCCCGAAGCGGCGTTCAAGGAAGCCGGCTACCACGCGGTCTGGGCCGGCCAGAAGACCTACAACGGCGTCGCCATCATTTCGCGCGTGCCCGGCACGACCATGGTGCGCAACATCCCCGGCTATGAAGACGCCCAGCAGCGCGTGCTGGCCCTGACTTTCCCCAGCCCCGAGGGCGATGTGCGCGTCGTGTGCGCGTACTGCCCCAATGGCCAGTCGGTCGGGTCGGACAAGTACACGTACAAGCTGGAATGGTTCGAAGCCATGCGCAAGTGGCTGGCCGACGAGATCAAGCAGTTCCCGCGCCTTGCCGTGCTGGGCGACTACAACGTCGCGCCGGCCGACGAGGACGTGCACAACCCCGAGAAGTGGGAAGGCCAGGTCCTGGTGTCCGAGCCGGAGCGCCAGGCGCTGCGCTCCCTGCTGGATCTGGGCCTGACCGACTCGTTCCGCCTGTTCGAGCAGCCGGAAAAGTCGTTCAGCTGGTGGGATTACCGCCAATTCGCCTTCCGCCGCAACGCCGGCCTGCGCATCGACCACGTGCTGCTGTCCGCCCCGCTGGTCAAGCGCTGCGTCGCCTGCGTCATCGACAAGGAACCTCGCCGCAACGAGCAACCGTCCGACCACGCGCCGGTCATTGCGACGCTCGAGTTCGCCTGACGCGGCGATGCGCCGGAACGTGTTGCGCAGGCCTACTGAATTCCTGTATATTTCTGGTCTTGCTTGATTTGGGGCGGTAGCTCAGCTGGGAGAGCGTCGCGTTCGCAATGCGAAGGTCGGGAGTTCGATCCTCCTCCGCTCCACCAAATTCCAGACAGAAAAGCCTTGGACCTTGTGGTCCAGGGCTTTTTTGTTTTTGCGTCCGATTTTCTGGGCCTTGGCGTCGCTCGGTTGCTGTCAGGAGCACAGAATCAGTTCACGCAAACTCGACCATCAACCAGGTTCGTGACAAGTCTCCCGCCAGGTCGATGGATTTTGAATGATCGTTCTTGATGCCAACGTCATATCGGAAGCCTGGAAGCCGCAACCCGCTGGTCAGGTCGTGCGTTGGCTGGATGCCCAGAGCGCCGAAACGCTCTATGTATCGGCCGTCACGATCGCGGAACTACGTTTCGGCTTGGCCGCCATGCCCCAAAGCAAGCGGCGCGATCACTATGGCCGACTTTTGGAACAGGCGCTGTTGCCCGCATTTTTCGGCCGCGTCCTCCCGTTCGATCTGGAGGCGTCGGGCGCCTATTCCCACCTGATGGCCAAGGCGCGCAAAGCGGGCAAGACCATCAGCCCCGCCGACGGCTACATCGCAGCCACGGCTGCGGCACGTGGCATGATCGTCGCCAGCCGAGATACGGGCCCCTTCGAGGCGGCCGGCGTTGCCACCATCAACCCCTGGAACGACACATAAGGACGCGAGCATCTGTCCGCCCCCTCGGTAACAGGGGCGGCACCGTCTTCGACAGACGGCCCGCGCTGCCTCAAACCCTGTCCTGATCCAGCCTGCGCACTGCCGCGCTCAGCGTCGCGAAATCGAATTCCTTGCGCCCGCGCAGCACCAGACGGATCAATAGCGTCACCACCACCGGCACAAATGCCGCCAGCAGGAACGATTCCAAGAGGAATACCGGCTTGTCCCCCGGCGCGGGAAAGAAGAACAGCCCGGCGATCAGGCCCGCGATCGTGGCGGCCGTGGCGGTGAAGCCGTCGTGCTTGCGGCTGAACAGGCCGTAGAACACCGGAAAGGCGGCGGCCGAGCACAGCAGGTCGGCCAGCAGGAACAGGTACAGCACGCTGTAGCCCTGCGAGGCCACGATCATGACGGGAATCGCCATCAGCAGCACCAGCCAACGCGCCAGGCGCTTCATGGTCGCGCCTTGGGCATGGGGCATCAGGCGGCGCAGGTCGACCGCGATGATGCTCGTCACGGCGCTGATCGCGGTATCGGCGGTGCTCATGACCAGGGCCAGCCCCAGGGGAATCAGGGCGATGACGAACCAGACCGGGGCGTTCGGCATGATGACGCTGAACAGCGCGATCGAACTATCGCCCGCGGGCGCGAGCGCGACGAACGCCAGGCCAAACAGGCCCATCAGGAAAATGAACGGCGCCACCAGCGCACCGCCCAGCAGGAAGCCATTGCGCATGGTGCGCGCATCGCGCGCGGCGTAGATGCGCTGCCAGTTGCCCTGGTGGAAGATGCCGGTCAGCAGGATGGCGACGAAGAACGTCAACCCCGCCTTCACGCCGACCGGATCGGTCAGGTCCAGCAATTGCGGCGCCTTGGCCTGCAGCGCCTCGATGGTGGGCGTGGCGCCCCCCGCCACCTGCCAGCCGAAGAAGCACAGGATGACCAGCAACGGCACGATGATCATCATTTGCACCTGATCGGTGAAGATGGACGACCGCAGCCCGCCATAGGTGGTGTAGAGCAAGGTCGTGCCCATCACGATCGCGGCCGTTGCCCACAGCGGCACGGGGGCCAGCATGGCAACCAGCTTGGCGATTGCCGTGATCTCGGCCGACAGCGCGATGAACAGGTAGAACAGCATGATGAAAAGCGCCAGCCCGTACATGGGCCGGCCGTAGCGCGCCATCAGGAATTCGGTCAGCGTGTGACCGTGCGGGATCAGTTCGCGCATGCGCCGTCCCAGCGGGATCATGACCAGGCGCGGCGACATCGATCCCAGCGCGTAGCCGATGACCGCCGCCAGCCCGCCCCACGTGGCCGCCTGGGCGGGCGAAAAGAGAATCCAGGCGCCCAGTGTGGAGGCCATCAGGGTCAGGATCGTGCCGAAAGACCCCTGGCTGTTGCGCGCCACGATGTAGTCCTCCAGCGTGCCGCGCTTGCGGCGCGTATAGAGCACGCTGGCGATGGCAAAGCCGCCGGAAAACAGCAGCAGCCACATCAGGGCGGTGGTTTGGGTCAGCATGAAAGTCGGTCCTCCGGCGGACGGCCTAAAGCCGGACGCGCAACGCTGCGGCCCGCCGTGCGGAGGGCCGAATGATGAATGGAATCAGGGAGGGCGCGCGAGACTTGCGGAGTCCTTCCCTTCGCCGGCATTACCCGGATCAGGTTCAAAGGGTTACCGCGTTGGCGCGGAATCTCAGCCCGTACAGGGCTCCCCCAGGAATTGCCGCAAGGTTAGGAGAGCGGCGCGGCGATGTCAACGCGGCACGCCCGGGGCGCGCGGCCGCTGGCGCACGCCCGCGTGGCGGTTTTATGCTAAGTTCGCCCGCTTGCGGCGCCCGCGGGCGGGCAGGAAAACGCCCAGGCGCCCAGGCGCCACGCCCCCGCCATCGCTGCCGCCCCGACGACGCAACCGACGAGCCGATCGCCATGATGCACCTGAACCTGTTCATTTTCGGCTGCGGCCACCACCGCGCGGCCTGGCGCCACCCCGACTCGGCGGCCGAGCGCCTGGGCGACATCCGCTACTACGAGGAACTGGCCCGCACGGCCGAGCGCGGCAAGCTCGACGCCATTTTCTTTGCCGACGGGCAGTCGATGGATAACATCGGCGATGGGCCGCGCTGGTATCTGGAACCGCTGACCACCATGGCGGCCATCGCACGCGCCACCACGCACATCGGCCTGATCAGCACGGTCTCCAGCACCTTCTTCACGCCCTTTCACGCGGCACGCATGGTCGCCTCGCTGGACCACATCTCGGGCGGCCGCATGGGCTGGAACGTGGTGACGTCGATGTTCGACGCCGAGGCGCGCAATCACGGCTACGAATCCATGCCGGACCACGACTGGCGCTACGCCCGCGCCGAAGAATTCGTCGACGTCGCGCTGCGCCTGTTCGATTCCTGGGAAGACGACGCGCTGGCCATTGATCGCGCGGGCTTCTATGGCGTGCCCGACCGCCTGCACAAGATTCATCACCATGGGGCGCATTTCCTGGTCGACGGCCCCCTGACCGTGCCGCGCCCGCCTCAGGGCCACCCGGTGCTGTTCCAGGCCGGCGCCTCGGATCAGGGCCGCGATCTGGCGGCGCGGCGCGCCGAAGCCATCTACGCGGTGGCCTACGACCTGGCCGCAGCGCAGTCTTATTACCGCGACATCAAGCAGCGCGTGCGCGCCGCGGGCCGCGATGCCTTCGTGCCCATCATGCCGGGACTGGTGACCTACGTGGGCTCGACCGAAGCCGAGGCCCGCGCCAAGCAGCGCGAACTGGACGAACTGCTGCCCAGCGACGCCTCGCTGCGCCAGTTGGGCATGTTCGTGCTGCAGGACTGCACCGGCTGGGAACTGGATGCGCCCGTGCCGCCCCTGCCCCCCTTGGCCGAATTCACCGGCCCCAAGGGCCGCTACGCCACCATCCTGCGCATCATCGAAACCGAACAGCTCACCGTGCGCCAGTTGCTGGGCCGGCTGGCGGCCGGCGGAGGCCACTGCACGATGGTGGGCACGCCCGAGCAGATCGCGGACCGGATGGAGCAATGGTTCAGGAACGAAGGCGCCGACGGCTTCAACCTGATGCCGCCGTCATTGCCGGGCGGCATCGACGACTTCGTGGAGCAGGTGGTGCCCGTGCTGCAACGGCGCGGGCTGTTCCGCACCGAGTATGAACATCGCACGCTGCGCGGCCACTTGGGGCTGGAAAGGCCGCAACGCTGAGCCGTGGCCCGGGCTTCATTATTGCCGTTCCAGCAATAGATCGACCCACCAGGCCCCATATTTGTATCGCCGCGCGGTCGCTAGAATCGTCCGGGCGGCGGCGCGGGGTTCGGCTCAGGCGTTGCGTCCGCTACCCCACAGTCGTATCCCTGGTTTTTTGAATGCAATCCTTCCTGGAATTTCTTGCGCACGGCCTGTTTCATTTCAGCATCTGGCAGATCGTCCTCTTCACGCTCGCGGCCACGCACATCACCATTGCGGGCACCACCCTTTACCTGCATCGCAGCCAGACCCATCGCGGCGTGGATTTCCATCCCGCGGTCGCCCACTTTTTCCGCTTCTGGCTCTGGCTGACCAGCGGCATGAAGACCCGCGAATGGGTCGCGGTCCACCGCAAGCACCACGCCAAATGCGAACGCGAAGGCGATCCGCATTCGCCCGCGGTGTATGGCGTGATGCGCGTGTTCCTGCGCGGCGCCGACCTGTACCGCGTCGAGGCGTCCATGGCGTCCACGCTGGAACGCTACGGCCGCGGCACGCCGGACGACTGGCTGGAGCGCAATGTCTACACCCCCCACAGCACCTGGGGCATCCTCATCATGCTCGTCATCGACCTGCTGGCGTTCGGCGCCCTGGGCCTGACGGTGTGGGCCGTTCAGATGGCGTGGATCCCCTTTTGGGCGGCGGGCGTGGTCAATGGGCTGGGGCACTTCGTCGGCTACCGCAATTTTTCCAGTCCGGACGCCAGCACCAACCTGTCGCCCCTGGGCCTGGTGATCGGCGGCGAGGAGCTGCACAACAACCATCATGCGCATGCGACCTCGGCCAAGTTCTCCAGCAAGTGGTATGAGTTCGACCTGGGCTGGATGTATATCCGCATTCTCCAGGCACTGGGCCTGGCCAAGGTGCGCCGCGTGGCGCCCAAGCGCGTGCTGCGCGACCGAACGCAGGCCGGCCTTGCGGCGGACCTGCGCACGCTGGAGGCGGTGCAGACCCACCGTTACGACGTGATGCGCCGCTTTGGCGCGCTGCTCAAGCAGACTGCCTTGCGCGAACTGCGCGAGCGCAGGAAGGTGGACGCGCGCGCCACGCTCAAATGGCGCCGGTCGGTGCTGCGCAAATTTCTGTTGCGCCAGGAAGCGCTGCTGAGCGAGCCCCAGCGCAGCCAGCTGGACTCCGCGCTCAGCGGGATGGAGCAGTTGCAGCGGCTGGTGGACATGCGGCAGGCGCTGGCCCGACTGTGGGAAAGCTCGTCCGCAAGCAGCGACCAGTTGCTGCAGCAACTGCGCGCGTGGCTGACACAGGCCAGCGGCAGCGGCATCACTGGCCTGACCCGATTTGCGCGGGACCTGTCGCGCTACGCCTGAGCGCCGCCGCGGGCGGGCCGGCGCGGAAGAGGCAACCCGTCAGCCAGCCTGGGTGGCCGGCTTGGGCGCGTCATCGTCAAGCTGCGTCTGGTCAGCCGTTGCCGGCCTGCGGGCCCGCGTGGCGCACCAGTCGTAGAGGACAACGCCGGGACGGCGCACCAGCGCCATGACGACACCCATGGCCGCCAAGGCGCCGACAACCCAGAACAGCCAGGCCGTCATCGCGGCCTCCGGCATGGACAGGCGCGCGCGCAGGCCGTGCGACGGCTGCCGGCAACGGCGGTCACGGACGCAATGCAAAAGGCGTAACTGGAGGGATGCGACAAGTCAGGATGCAACATCGGCCCGGGGCTGGCCCCCGCGTCCGACTGAACGAGGTAAGCAGTCATGATTCGGTCTTGCAAGACCGCTGCAACGCGTAGCCAGGCAGCCACGCCATTGCGAAATGAGTTTCAACACCGCAATGTACTCCACATTACCTGGTTACAGCAGCCAGCCAAGCCCGTTTCGGACCTTTTCGGACAAAAGGGAGGGCTGTTCACACGTTCGGATATTTGCCGATGATTTCGAGCACACCGTTGATGACGAACTGCACTCCCATGCACACCAGCAGGAAGCCCATGACGCGCGAAATGGCTTCGACGCCGCTCTTGCCGATCACCGCCACGATCCGGCCCGCCCAATGCAGGCAGACCCAGAACAGCACGCCCAGCAGCGAAAACACGATGACCGGCGTCACGGCCACGACCCACCTGGCGTAATCGGGCGCGATGGCGGTATCCACGGACGAAGCGCCGCTGATGATCATGGCGATGGTGCCTGGCCCCGCCGTGCCCGGCAGCGCCAGGGGCACGAACGCGATGTTGGGGCTCTGGCGCTCGAGCGCGTCGGCCGCCGCCTCGGCTTCCAGCGCGCGCGGCTGGTCCGAGGGGAACAGCATGCTGAAGCCGATGGTCACCACGATGAGGCCGCCCGCGATGCGCAGGCCCGGAATGGAGATGCCAAAGGTATTCATCAGCAGCGCGCCGGCGTAGTACGTCACCAGCATGATGCCGACCACGTAGAACGCCGCCTGGGTGACCTGGCGTTGCCGCTCCTTGAAGGGAATCTGCTGGCCCAGCGACAACAGGAGCGTCATGGAGGTCAGCGGATTGGCCAGCGGCAGCATCAGCGCAAGGCCCAGGCTGACCAGCTTGGCCAGTTGGATCAGTTCATCGGTCATGGAGGCTCGCTAGAGTGGGCGCGGCATGCGCCCGCACAATCGGACCCCGGCCGGCGGGGTGCGCCACGCGCCTCTACCTTACCAGCCTTTGCGCGTCATTCCCCCGGCGGATGCCAGCGGCGCGCGGCCAGCGCCAGCAAGGCCTCGTCGGCGCCTGCCGCCGCAACCAGATGCAGGCCGACCGGCAGGCCGTTCACCCAGCCCGCCGGCAGGCTGATGGCCGGCAGCCCCAGCACATTCCACGGATTGGTCAGTCCCAGCAGGGTCTCGCGCACGCCGGCGCTGCCCGGACCGGCCACGCTGCGCTGCTGCAGCGCGGGCGCGGTGATGGCCACGGCAGGCATGGCCAGGACGTCGAATTCCTGGAACAGGCGCGCGAACTCCGCCTGCAGCCGGGTTCGCTCCTTCAGGGCGCGTACGTATTCCCAGCCCAGCACCCCGCGCGACGCGCGCAGGCGCTCCAGCACTTCCGGGTCGAATTTCTCCGGCTGGCTGTCGACGCGTTCGGCGTGCACTTCGTAGGCTTCGGCGCGCTGGATGGCGCCCAGCGCGGTTTGCAGCGCGCGCGCATGGCGGGTGACCTGCGGGGCCTCGTTCAGCGGGCCGCCGGCCAGGCGCTGCGCCGCTTCGCGCACGCAGGCCGTGACCGCCGCATCGTCCATCGCGAATGGCGCGTTGGGCACCCAGGCCACGCGCGGCGCGTCATCGCCGCCAGCCGTTGGGGCGATGGCGCCCGCGCTCATCGCCAGCATGAACATTTGCGCGTCCTGCACGCAATTGGCCAGCACGCCGGGATCTTCCAGCGTGGGCGACAACGGGAACACGCCCTCGGACGCGATGCGGCCATGCGTGGGCTTGAAACCGACCAGGCCGCACAGCGCGGAGGGCACGCGCACCGAGCCGCCGGTGTCGGTGCCCAGCGCCACCGGCACCATGCCCGCGGCCACGGCGGCGGCGCTGCCCGCGCTGGAGCCGCCGGTGATCTGGCTGGTCCGCCAGGGATTGCGCGAGGCGCCCTGCGCGCTGCGGTCGCCGGTGGGACCGTAGGCGAATTCGTGGGTCAGCGTCTTGCCCACGACGATGGCGCCGGCCTCGCGCAGCAGCGCCACGCAACGCGCGTCCGCCCCCGGACGGTGGCCCAGGAAGTGGGCCGCCCCCATCGTGGTGGGCATGTCCGCCGTATCGACGTTGTCCTTGATGGCGACCGGAATGCCGTGCAGGGGCCCGCGGACCCTGCCCTGCGCCCGTTCGGCGTCGCGTTCGCGCGCCGCGGCCAGCGCGGCGTCGATATCAACGTGGACGAAGGCGTTCAGCTGCGGATTGAGCCGTTCGATCGCCGCGCCGGCGTGGCGCACCAGGTCCTGCGCGGTGAGGCCGCCTTCAGTCATGGCCTGCTGCAGTTCGGCGATGGTGCGGCCACGGAAGAAGCCGGGCTCGACGGCCAGCGGAGGGACGGAAACACTGCGGTCGGTCATTTGGCGGCTCCAGGTTGCAGCGTCGGGCGGGCGGGCATGCGGGGCCCGACGCCGGGACGCACCTGAAGCATAGCGAACATGCCGACCGCGGTGGCGACCGATGCCGCGATGAACATCACTGAATAACCGTGGCGGGCGGTCAGGTAGCCGGTCAGCGTGGGCGCCAGGATGGACGCGATATTGGCGAAAAAGTGCATCAGGCCGCTGAAGGTGCCGACGCGGTTGGAGGGCGCGGTGTCGATCACCACGGCCCAGTAGACCGAGTTGGGCAAGGCGTTCAGCGCGTTGGCCAGCGTCATGAGGGCGATCACGGCGAACACCGACTGCGCCTGCGACACCAGCAGGAAGCACAGCGTGGTGGCCAGCAGGCACCCCGCGGCGAACCAGCTGCGCGCGACTTTCAGGCTGCCCGTGCGCTTGAACAGCAGGTCCGAAATGCGGCCGCCCAGCAGCACCGTGAAGCAGGCGCCCACCCACGGGATCATGCCCATGTACCAGAGCGAGGACAGGCTGTAGCCAAAGTTGTCCTGCAGGTACTTGGGCGTCCAGGTCAGCAGCAGGAAGTTCACGTACATGAACGAGAAATAGCCCAGCGTGTTCAGCACCAGCGTCTTGCTGCGGAAAAAGCTCCACCAGGGCAGCGCCGGCGCGTCGGGCGCCTCGGCGGCGGCGGCAGACTGCACGCGCGACGCCTGGATCTCTGCCAGTTCCTGCGGGGAAACGCGGGGATTGGTTTCGGGGCGGTCGGTGAAGATGCGCATGAAGAACACCAGCACGACCAGCCCTGCCCCGCCCAGCACGAAGAACATGGCGCGCCAGCTGTCGGTCAGCGTCAGCAGGCCCACGGCCACCGGCGCGGTCAGCAAGGCGCCCAGCGGCGTGCTCAGCAGGCCAAAGCCCACCACGAAGCCGCGTTCGCGCGTCGTGGCCCAGTTGGCGATGGTCTTGTTGATGATCGAATACGCCGGCCCCTCGGCGGCGCCGAACAGGATGCGGATGGTGGCAAAGCCCGCCAGCGCGGACCCGCCCAGGAAGGCCAGGCCGAAGTCCCCCGCCCAGGCGGTGGCGATTTCGAAGAGCGACCATGCGATGCCGGCCACGATCCAGACCTTGCGCGGGCCGTAGCGGTCGGACAGCATGCCGCCGAACAGCGCGCCGACCATGTAGCCGTAACCGAAGTAACCCAGCACCGAGCCCCACTCGCCCCGGTCCAGGCCGTATTCCCCGGTGATGTGCGCGGCGGCATAGGACATGGCGCCGCGGTCGATGTAGTTGATCAGCGCCAGCAGCACGACCATGGTGAAGATCCGGTACCTGAACCGGGAGTTCTGGCTTTCAGTTGTCATAGCGTTTCGATCCAATCGGTTTACCCAAACGTTTGGGTCGGGCAATGCTACGGGGTAAAAAACCAAAAATCGATTCGGTGTAAACCCTAGGTTGCCGCCATGCGCACCCCTGCGCTATTTCCGCGTGTATCCTCCAGCCCCATGAACAAAACGCGCCCCGTCACCCTGCAAAGCCTGGCGCGGCAGCTCGGTTTGAACGTTTCGACCGTGTCGCGGGTCCTGAACGGATCCGAAGACGACGCGCGCGGCGCCGCCGCGCCGGACACCGTGAAACGCATCCGGGCGCTTGCCGCCGAGTTGCACTATCAGACCAATCCCCATGCGGCCAGCCTGAAAACGCGGCGTAGCCGCACCATCGGCGTGCTGGTGCCCCGGCTGTCCGACATGGTGCTGGCCACCATCTACGAAGGCATCGACGAAGCCGCGGCCGAACACGGCTACCTGACCTTCGTGTCGAACACCCAGGACGTGCCGGACAAGCAGCGCAAGCTCATCGACATGGCCGTCGCGCGCCGCGTCGATGGCCTGATCCTGGGCGACGCGCACAGCGGTCCGGACGACGCGCCGCCCAATCCGCTGCTGGCCGACCTGGCGGCCCGCGACGTCCCGTTCGTGCTGGTCAGCCGCCATGCCGGCAGCCATTGCGCCGTCACCTGCGACGACATCGAGGGCGGACGCCTGGCTGCCGAACACCTGCTGGCCATGGGCCACCGGCGCATCGCCGTCATGATGGGCGAACCCTTCGCCAGCACGGGCCGGGACCGGTCCAATGGCTTCCTGGACTACTGCTCGCGCCACGGCGTGGAGGTTCCGGCGCACTGGCGCATCGCCAGCCCCTTCGACACCGATGCGGGCCGGGCGCTGGGCGCCCGGCTGCTGGACACGGCCGACCGCCCCACCGCCATCTTCGCCGTCAACGACTTCCTGGCCGTTGGCGTGATGGGCGCCGCGCGCGACCACGGCCTGGAGGCGGGCCGCGACGTCGCCATCGTGGGCTACAACGACACGCCGCTGGCGGGCGCCCTGCCCATCGGCCTGACCACCATTCATTCGCCGATGCACCAGATGGGCCGGCTGGGGCTGGAGTTGCTGCTGCAGAAGCTGGCCGGCGGCCAGCCGCCAAGCCAGCGGCTGGCGCCTTGGCTGGTGGTGCGCGACAGCAGCAACCGCAGGATTGCGGGCTGAGGCGCGCCGGGGCTCCCCCGCCCATTGCATCAGCGGGGCTGATCATCAACATCCATTAAACTGATGCAAAACGCGCGGCGGGCCGTGCTGCCTAGCATACGAACGTCCGCCGTCCGCGGCGGTGCCGCGGCGCATCGCCCTTGCCATTGCCCTTGCCACCCCGGAGTTTCCCTTTGAGCGACCTCTATCACTTCAGCCGCGGCGCCGCGCCGCTGCTGATCTCCATTCCCCATCTCGGCAGCCAGATTCCCGACGCGCAGCGCCCGCAGATGACGCCGCTGGCCCTGCAGTCCGGCGACACCGACTGGCACCTGGACACGCTGTACCGCTTCGCTGAGGCGCTGGGCGCGTCCGTGTTGGGCGCGCGCTACTCGCGCTATGTGGTGGACCTGAACCGCCCGCCCAACGATGAAAGCCTGTACCCCGGCCAGACCAAGACCGGCCTGTGCCCCACCCAGACGTTTCGCGGCGAGGCGCTGTACCAGGACGAGGCCGTGCTGACGGACGCGGAACGCGCGCACCGCCTGGACGCCTACTGGAAGCCCTACCACGCCAAGCTGCGCGAAGAACTGGGCCGCATCAAGGCCGAGCACGGCACCGTGCTGCTGTGGGAAGCGCATTCCATCGCCAGCGTGCTGCCGCGCCTGTTCGAGGGCAAGCTGCCCGACCTGAACATCGGCACGTCCGACGGCGCCGCCTGCGCGCCCGACATCCTGGCCGCCGTGCAGGCCCGGCTGGACGATTGCAAGGACTACACCTGGGCCGTCAACGGCCGCTTCAAGGGCGGCTACATCACGCGCCATTACGGCGCGCCGGCCGACAACGTACACGCCATCCAGCTCGAGATGTGCCAGTCCACCTACATGGACGAGACCCATCCGTACGGCTATCGCCCCGACCTGGCCGACAAGGTCATTCCGGTGGTCGAAGGCATGGTGACGGCCGCCTTGCGCCAGACCGTCGCGCGTCCGCGCTGACACCCCGCGCCGACACCGATTGCGCGCCGCGAGCAGGACGCCGCCATGAACCGCTTTTCGTTCACCACCACGGAAAACTATCCCGAGTGGAGCCTGCTGCTGACCTGGGTGGCGGTGGTCGAAGCCGCCTCGGTCTCGGGCGCGGCGCGTCTGCTGGGGTTTTCGCAGGCGGCGGTGTCGCAGCGGATCAAGCAGCTCGAGGCCGCCATGTCGACCGAGCTTCTGGACCGCAGCACCCGCCCGGCGCGGCCCACGCCCGCGGGCGAGCTGCTGTTCGAACACGCCGCGCGCCTGCTGGCGCAGGCTGGCGACATGACCGAGAGCGTGCGCAATCTCAGCCGCGCCAAGCGCAACATCGTGCGGTTCGGCTGCGTGGACTCGTTCGCGGGCACGCTGGGGCCGACGCTGATCCATGGGCTGTCCGGCGCGTCGCGCCAGATCCGCCTGTGGTCCGGCATCACCCCGGTGCTGGACAAGCAGCTGGAAGACCGTCAGCTCGACCTGGTGGTGACCACCAGCGCGTCGGCCGGCAAGCCCACGATCCGCAAATACAGCCTGTTCAGCGAACCCTATGTGCTGATCGTGCCGCGGTCGATGAACATGGACCGGCTCGATACGCTCAAGGAACTGGGCAAACGCGCCCAGTTCATCCGCTACAGCGCCCGCTCGTTCATCGGCGCCGAAATCGACCGGCTGGTCGAATCGCACGGCGTGATGATCGAGCGCACCTACGAATTCGACAACACCGATCCGTTGCTCAGCCTGGTCACGGCCGGCCTGGGATTCGGCATCAGCACCCCGCTGTGCATCTGGCAGTCGCGCCACTTCCTGGATCAGTTGCGCGTGCTGCCGCTGGCGCCCTACCTGGGCGCCACGCGCGCGGACGACCCCAGCCTGTCGCGCACGCTGTACCTGGCGGCGCGCCAGCAGGAGGTGGGCAAGCTGCCCGCCGAGGCGCGGGACGTGATCCTGATGGCGATGGAACGCCTGATCCACAAGGAGCTCGCCCCGGCCCTCGGGCTGCCGCCGGCCACGCTCTGGCGCAGCCTGCGGCGCTAGGCGCGCGGTTCAGGGCAGCGAAGACGTCAGGGCCGGCACGGCCTCGAACAGGTCGCCGACCAGGCCGTAGTCCGCCACGCCGAAGATCGGCGCGTCGCCGTCCTTGTTGATCGCGACGATGACCTTGGAATCCTTCATGCCCGCCAGATGCTGGATGGCCCCCGAGATCCCGACCGCGACGTACAGGTCGGGCGCGACGATCTTGCCCGTCTGCCCGACCTGCCAGTCGTTCGGCGCGTAGCCCGCGTCGACGGCGGCGCGCGAGGCGCCCAGGGCCGCGCCCAGCTTCTCGGCCAGCGGATCCAGCAGCTTGAAGTTGTCGGCGCTGCCCAGGCCCCGGCCGCCCGACACCACGGCGCGGGCGCTGCCCAGGTCGGGGCGCTCGGACACCGCGATTTCGCGGCTGACGAAACGCGACAGCCCGGCCCCGGCCACGGCTTCGATGGCTTCCACCGACGCGCTGCCGCCCTCGGCGGCGGCCGGGTCGAACGCCGTCGGCCGTATCGTGGCCACGATCACCGGATAGCCGCTCTTGACCGTGGCGATGGCGTTACCGGCGTAGATGGGACGCTTGAACGTGTCGGGCGCCAGCACCTCGATCACGTCCGACACCTGAGCCACGTCCAGCAAGGCGGCGACGCGCGGCGCCACGCCCTTGCCCTGCGCCGTGGCCGCGAGGAACACGTGCGAGTAGCCCGCCGCCACGGCGGCTGCCTGCGCGGCCAGGTTTTCTGCAAGGCCGTCGGCAAGCTGCGGCGCCTGCGCCAGCAATACCTTGTCGACGCCGGCGACCCGCGCTGCGGCCTCGGCCGCCGGTCCGGCCTCCGCGCCCGCGACCAGCACGTGCACCGGCATGGCCAGCGTCGCGGCCGCGGCGATGGCGTTGAGCGTGGCGCCATTGAGCGCCCGATTGTCGTGTTCGGCAATAACTAGGACCGTCATCAGATCACCTTGGCTTCGTTCTTCAGTTTGTCGACCAGCGCGGCCACGTCGGCGACCTTGACGCCGGGCGCGCGCGCCGCGGGCTCTTCGACGCGCAGCGTTTGCAGGCGGGACACGGGGTCCACGCCCAGGGCCTGCGGCGTTTCGACGTCCAGGGGCTTCTTCTTGGCCTTCATGATGTTGGGCAGGGTGACGTAGCGCGGTTCGTTCAGGCGCAGGTCCGCCGTGACGATGGCCGGCAGCGTCAGTTCCACCACTTCCAGGCCGCCGTCGACCTCGCGCGTGACGCGCGCCGTGCCGGCGCCGATCTCGATGGCGCTGGCATTGGTGGCCTGCGGCCAGCCCAGCAGGGCCGCCAGCATCTGGCCGGTCTGGCAGGCGTCGTCGTCGATGGCCTGCTTGCCCAGGATCACCAGCGCGGGCGCTTCCTTCTGCACAACGGCGCGCAGCAGCTTGGCCACTTCCAGCGGTTGCAGCGCCACGTCGGTCTGCACCAGCACGCCCCGGTCGGCGCCGATGGCCAGCGCGGTGCGCAAGGTCTCCTGCGATTGCGCCGTGCCGCAAGACACGGCCACCACCTCGGCCGCAACGCCCTGCTCCTTCAGACGCACAGCCGCCTCGACGGCGATTTCATCGAACGGGTTCATCGACATCTTGACGTTGCCGATGTCCACGCCGCTCTGGTCGGCCTTGACGCGCACGTTGACGTTGTAGTCAACCACGCGCTTGACCGCGGCAAGCACCTTCATGGGATCACTCCTGGGTAAATGAGATCAATGAGGAATCAATGAGAAATCAATGAGAAATCAAGGCCGGCCCTCCGCCTGGGGGGACGGGCCTCGCCGGGTCAGCCAGCGCCGTGCGTGTGGACCGCGATGTCCAGGCCCACGGCGAACGGGGCGTCCGGGGCGGGGGCACAGGCCAGGCCGGGCGGCGCCATGGAATCGGCTTCCGAAGCCGGCGCCCACGCCGAGTCCCAAGCCGCCCCCCACGCCGCGCCGATGTCCGCGTCCCACGCATAGTCCCCGCCGTCCAGCACCCAAGGCGCGCCCCCGGGCGCCCCCGGGAACCGGCCGGCGTCCACCGCCACGACGATCCGCGTCACCCGCCGCCCGCCCGCGCCCGCCAGCGAACCCGCCCTGCACGCCGGGCCCGTCACGCATTCCACCCGCGCCTCGGCCGAGCCGCGCAGCACGAACAGGTTCAGCACCCTCACCGGCCCTTGGACCAGGCGCGACTGCAGCACCTCGTCCCCGGCAAACAAGGTGGGCGACCGGGGCCGCAGCGCCACGGCAACGCCCTCGCCTTGCAGCGCCACGCCCTCGCCCGACAGCACGACCGACACGCGGTCGTAGCCGGGAAAGCGCGAATACGGTCCGTCCTGCCCGATGTCGGCGATGCTGACGCGCCAGCGCCCGGCCGGGTCAGCGGCCAGCGTGCGGGTGACGCCCCCGCCGTTCTTCCAGGGCTCGGGCGGCAGCGCCAGCCAGCTCGCGCGCACCGGGGCGCGCGGATCAGGAGACCGCGCCAAGGCCGTACTTCCCGGTCAGCAGCGCGCCGCGCTGGAAGCGGCCCAGTTCGTAGGGCGTGAGCGAGACGTCCGTCGGCAGTCCCAGCGCCTCTTGCGCCAGCACGCGGCCCACGGTGGGCGACAGCTTGAAGCCGTGCCCAGAGAAACCGAAGCCCACGATCAGCCCCTGGACGCCGGGCACGCGGCCCAGCACCGGGTTCCAGTCCGGCGTCACGTCGTACACGCCGGTCCAGGACGAGGCCAGCCCCGCGGTCTCATAGGCCGGGAACCGGTCCGCCACCTGCGCGCCCACTTCGGCCACGTAGTCCAGCGGAATATCGCCCTGTTCGGCGTCGCTCTTCTGCAGCGCTTCGCCCACGACGCCTTCGCTCACCAGCATCTGGTTGCCGCCGTAGCTGCGGCAATACAGCATGCCGGGCGAGGCCAGGTCCTTGAAGACCGGCATCGAATACGTATAGGGCGCCGCGTCGCATTCCAGCGCCAGCACGGCGTGGCGCTCCGGCACCACCGGCATGGAAACGCCGGTCCAGCCGGCGAGCTCTGGCGTCCAGATGTTCTGGGTGCTGATGACCAGCGGGGCGGCGTAGTCGCCCTCGGACGTGGACACGCCAGTCACGCGGCCATTGTCGATGAGCAGGCGCTGGACGTTGACGTTCTCGCGGATGGTGACGCCGCGGCGGCGGGCGCCGCGCGCAAAGCTGGTGGCCACCAGATACGCGTCGGCAAAGCCCGCCTCGGGCTCATAGCCGATCAGCGCGGCATGGTCGAAGGAGGCAATGGGCAGCAGCTCGCGGGCCTGCGCGGCGTCCAGCAGTTCCAGCGCGATGCCCTGCGCCTGCTGCTGCGCCAACGCGCCGCGCAGGGGCTCCAGCTTGTCGTCATCGGCCGCGGTAATGAGGTAACCGCACTTGACCAGGCCGCAGGAGGCCTCTTCGTCGCCGAGATAGCTGGCGAAGTTGTTGAACACGCTCCACGACCGCTGCGCCAGCTCCACGTTCTCGCGCACGGAATAATGCGTGCGCAGGATGCCGGACGACTGCGATGTGGTGCCCGCGCCGATGGTCGCGCGGTCCAGCACCAGCACGTTCTTCGCGCCGAGCTCGGCCAGGTGAAAGGCCACCGAACTGCCGATCACGCCGGCACCAATCACGATCACGTCAAAACTTTTCACGACAAGGCTCCAAGGACAAGTGCCGCGAGTGTGGACCCGGCATTTCGGAGCCGCTGCAATATAAGCGCCGCGAATACTTAATAAAAGCGCGCCGTGCAGCGCGGCGCGCCCCGGCTGCGCTTAGGCCGCCGCGCCGACGGCGCCGCGTATCGCCTCGGCGTCCTTGCCGGGCGGCAGGCCGAACATCCGGCGGTACTCGCGGGTGAACTGCTGGACGCTCTCATAGCCCACCGCAAACGCCGCGCTGCTGGCCGAGGCGCCTTCCACGGTCATGCGCCGGCGCGCCTCGATGAGGCGCAACTGCTTCTGGAACTGCAGCGGCGACAGCGACGTGGCCGCGCGGAAGTGCTGGTGGAACGACGAGGGGCTCATCCCGGCCACGGCCGCCAGCCGCTCGACCGGCAGCGGCTGCGCGAACTCGGCCCGCAGCAGCGCGACGGCGCGCGCGATGCGCTGGGTCCCGCTGCCGGGCCAGCCCAGCTGGCGGATCGCCTGCCCGTGCCGGCCCACCAGCAGCCAATAGTGCATTTCGCGCACAAGCTGGGCCTGCAGCACCGGCAGCGCCGCCGGCCGCTCGAGCAGGCGCATCAGGCGCAGCGCGGCGTCGGCGACCTCGGTGTCGGTCTGTTCCATCCGCACTGGCGCGCCGGGGTCCTCGGGCCCCAGCTTCATCTCCAGGGCCAGCTCGGAAATCACCGCCAGATCCAGTTCCAGGACCAACGAAAAATAGGGCTGCGCGGCGCTGGCGCGGGTGATCTGGCTGACGGTGGGCACGTCCGCCGTGATCAGCAGCGAATCGCCCGCCATGAAATCGAAGGACTGGGCGCCCAGCGCCACGCGCTTGCCGCCCTGCAGCACCAGGCAGACGAGCGGCCGCGAAATCGCATGGTCCAGGCCGCTGGGCTGCAGCGCCCGGATGACGGCCAGCCCCGGAATGGGCGTCAGCGCCACGCCGGACGGGCTGGCCAGGGCCTGAGCATAGCGGCTGACGGCGGCGAGCAAGGTGTCGTTCATGAGCAGAAATGGCAAGGATTTTCCACGAGGCCATCGTAATGGGTTCTGGTCCGTCCGCACGCACATTTGGAGGATCAGGCCAACAACGCCAACGTTCAGGCAAAGGAGATCCGCCGCCCGCGCCGCAGAATGAAGCCTCCCCCCACCGATCACCAAGGAGCCGATCCATGAGCAAGATTTCTCTCGTCACGGGTTCAAGCCGGGGCCTGGGCCGCAACGCCGCCCTGGCCATCGCCCGCAAGGGCGACGACGTCGTCATCACCTACCAGAGCCGCGAGGCGCAAGCCCGGGAGGTCGTCGCCGAGATCGAGCGGCTAGGCCGCAAGGCCGTGGCGCTGCAGCTCGACGCGGGCAATGTCGCCGCCTTTCCCGACTTCGTGGCGCGCCTGAAGGCCGCGCTGGCCGAAACCTGGCGGCGCGACACCTTCGATCACCTCGTCAACAATGCCGGGCACGGCGACATGGCGCCGATCGCCGACATGAGCGTGCAGGCCTTCGACAAGCTGATCGACGTGCATTTCAAGGGCGTGTTCTTCCTGACCCAGAGCCTGCTGCCGCTGCTGGCCGACGGCGGCCGCATCGTGAACCTGTCCAGCGGCTTGACGCGCGTGTCGGCGCCGGGCTGGGCGGCGTATGCCGCGGCCAAGGGCGCGGTCGAGGTGCTGACGGTCTACATGGCCAAGGAACTCGGCCCGCGCAGAATCGCGGTCAACGCCGTGGCGCCCGGCGCCATCGAGACCGACTTCCTGGGCGGCGCCGTGCGCGATACGCCCGAATTCAACCGCGCCTTTGCGGACATGACCGCGCTGGGCCGCGTGGGCGTGGCCGACGACATCGGGCCGATGATCGCCAGCCTGCTGTCCGAAGACAACCGGTGGGTCAACGCCCAGCGCATCGAAGTGTCCGGCGGGCAAGGCATCTGACGCCTGCGGGCCGCGCCGCGCGGCCCGTCATCCCCTCCCCCTGCGAAGGCATGCGCCTCTTCCTCTTAAGCGCTGCTGATGTTGACCATCGCCGCTCCTTATATTCATGCCGCCGCCAGGCGCTCGGGCGAAAGTCTCGTCTGCCGCACCCCAGAGTGCTGGCGACATGGAATCTATCGGTCAATCTACATTCAAGTAGGGGAAAAATATGAACATGAATCGCCGCGCCATGCTGGTGCGCACCGCCGCGCTCGCGGGCGCAAGCGCCCTGGGCTTCCCGATGATCGGCCGCGCCGCGGGCGCGTCCTACACCTACGGCGGCTCCGCGTGGCTGGGCCATTACTCCGCCTACATCGCGCTGAAGACGGGGCTCTTCGCCAAGCAGGGCCTGGACATCAAATGGCAGAGTTTCGCCACGTCATCGGACCGCATGAGCGCGGTGATGGCGGGCAACATCGACCTGGCGGGCACCGGCGTGGTGTCGTCGCTGGCGCTGATGGCGGCGGGCGCGCGCCAGTTCCAGGTCATCGCCACCCCCAACAACTTCGGCCGCGCCGAGGGCGTGCTGGTGCGCGACAACGTCAAGTCGGTCGCCGACCTGAAGGGCAAGAAGATCGGCGTCACGTATGCCTCCAGCGCCCATGTGCTGCTGCTGGACGTGCTGCGCCAGGCGGGCATGAACCCGGACCGCGACGTCTCCATCATCAACCTGCCGGCCACCAACCTGCTGTCGGCCTACCAGGGCGGCCAGATCGACGCGGCCGTGGCCTGGACGCCGGCCTTCGACCGCATCAAGGCCGTGCCGGGCACCCGCGTCCTGCTGGACGACACCGCGTTCTCTCTCTACAAGCAATACGCCATCACCCCCGGCCCCGACGTGCTGCTGACCCATGCGAAGCTGGGCAAGGAGAATCCGGAAGCGGTGCGCAAGTTCCTGGCGGCGGTGTTCCAGGCCAACGCCATGCTGAGCAACCAGCCCGAGGAAGCCGCCGCGGTGCTGCTGGAACTGACCGGCCTGTCCAAGGACGAGCAGCTTGCCGTCATCAAGCAGACGCAGTGGTACTCGGCCGAAGACCAGAAAGCATTGATGGTGGAACCGGGCAACTTCGTCAACGGCATGCAGAAGCTGGCCGACATGCTGGTGTCGCTCAAGCAGATCGACCGCGCGCCCGCCGTCAGGGACTGGGTCCAGTCCTCGTACCTCTGAACCCCGGACGGCCTGCCTATGTCCTCGCGTTCGTCTTCACGGGAAACACGCCTGCTCTGGGTCAGCGTGTTTTCCCTGCTCAGCTTTCTCTTGCTGTGGGAAGGCCTGTGCCGCGCCGGCGCGGTCGATCCCATTTTCCTGCCCGCGCCGTCCCAGGTCCTGGCGCGGGCGCTGTCCATGTCGGACCAGGGCACGCTGTTCTACAACGTGCTGGCCTCGACGCGCCGGGTCATGGTCGGGTTCCTGGCCGCGGTGATGGTCGCCATCCCGCTGGGCATCCTGCTGGGCACGTCGAAGGTGGCGCGCGCGGTCTTCGACCCCATCATCTCGTTCCTGCGCCCGCTGCCGTCCATGAGCTGGATTCCGCTGTCGCTGCTGTGGTTCGGCATCACCGAAACGCAGAAATACAGCATCGTGTTCATGGGTTCGTTCGTGCCCGCCCTGCTGTATGTGATGGAGGCCTCGCGCAGCATCGATCCGGTGCTGGTGCGCGCGGCGCGCAACCTGGGCGCCAATCGCTGGCAGGTCATGCGCGAGGTGCTCTTCCCGGGCTGTCTGCCGCAGATCCTGTCGGGCATGAAGATCATCCTGGGCCTGTCCTGGACCTGCGTCATCTCCGCCGAGCTGGTGGCCTCCAAGGAAGGCCTGGGCTTCATGATCATGAACGGCAAGGAATTCTTCCAGACCGATACCGTGGTGCTGGGCATGGTGCTGATCAGTTTCACCGTGCTGGTGACCGATCTGTGTTTGCGGCTTCTTGAACGATGGGTGCTGGCATGGCAGCGATGAACGACACGATGATCCGGCTGACGGATGTCTCCAAGGCCTACGGCGACGTCACCGTGCTGGACAAGGTCAACCTCGAGGTCAAGCGCGGGGAATTCCTGGTCCTGCTGGGCGCCTCGGGCTGCGGCAAGTCGACGCTGCTGAACCTGATGGCGGGCTTCATCACGCCCAACACGGGTTCGGTGGAAATCAACGGCAAGCAGGTCACCGACGTGACCGCCGCCTGCGGCATGGTGTTCCAGCAATACGCGCTGTTCCCGTGGCGCACGGTGCAGGAAAACGTGGAATTCGGCCTGAAGATGCGCGGCATGTCGCGCCAGGAACGCGCGCCGATCGCCCGCAAGTTCATCGAGATGGTGGGCCTGAAGCATGCGGCGGACAAATATCCGCACGCGCTGTCGGGCGGGATGAAGCAGCGCGTGTCGATCGCGCGCGTGCTGGCCAACGACCCGGACGTGATGCTGTTCGACGAGCCCTTCGCCGCGCTGGACGCCATGACGCGGCAGGTGCTGCAGGACCAGCTGCTGTCCATCTACGAGCAGAGCGGCAAGACCATCGTCTTCATCACGCACTCCATCGACGAGGCGCTGACCCTGTCCACGCGCATGGCGGTCATGGGCTCCAAGCCGGGACGCATCGTGCAGGACATCCAGAACGACCTGCCGCATCCCCGCAGCGCCGACGTGCAGTTGTCGCCGCGCTTCGTGGACCTGAAGCGCGCGATCTGGGAACGCGTGCAGGAAGAGGTCACGCGCAGCATGGAGCTGACCGCCGACTAGGCGCGCCCCACTCGGCGCGCCCCACTCGGCGTGCCCCACTAAACCCGGCGGCCTTCCTCGGCCAGGAACTCCACCAGCGCGGGCAGGGACGGGTCCATCGGCCGGTTGGCGTGGATGCGCATCACATACCCCCACGACCCGGCCATGCGCAGGTGCGGCACCAGCGGCACCAGCCGGCCGCTCGCCAGGTCTTCGTCGATCAGCGGGGCGCGGCCCAGCGCGATGCCCACGCCCGCCGCGGCGGCGGCCACCACGGTGCTCAGCCCGCTCAGCACCATCGGATCCTGCCAGTCGGCATCCGCCAGGCCCAGCCTGGGGCTCCAGGTGCGCCAGTCGGTCTCCGGGCTGTCGATGTGTTTCTCTTCCAGCCAGCGGTGGCGCAGGAACACGCGCGGATCGTTCCGGTCGGCCTCGGCGACCAGCGCCGGGCTGCAGACCGGCACGACCGTCTCGGTCATGAGCGGGATGTCGCCGGGCTCGGCGGTGTGCGGCCCCCGCGCCCGCACGTGCAGGAAGGCCAGATCGATGTCCTGGGTTTTCCAGGCCGGATCCTGGCTGGCGTGCAGATACACCTGGATGTCGATGTCCGGATGCAATTCGATGAAGCGGCCGATGCGCGGCGCGAGCCACAGCGCGGCCAGCGACGGGTTGGCGGACACATTCAGCGTGTAGCGGCGCTTGCCGCGCGCGGCGGCCCGGACGTTGCGGCAGGCGGTCTCCAAAAGGGTCAAGGCCTGTTGTACGGAAGCCAGCAGGGCGGCCCCAGCTTCGGTGGTCTGCGCCCGGCGCACCGTGCCGCCGCGCAGCAACAGCGGCGTCCCCAGATCCGCCTCCAGCGCGCGCAACTGATGGCTGACGGCGCTTTTCGTGACGTTCAGCTCCGCGGCGGCGCGGCTCAGGCTGCCCAATCGGGCAACGGCTTCGAACGCGCGCAAGGCGGCAAGAGGCGGAGTGCGGTGGGGGGTGTCGGGCATCGGTTGAGTTTATCTCAACCCAAGATTGAAAAATCATCGCTTTCGCACGCGCGCCGGATCGGGGACCATGCAGGCTCTGGATGGAGTAATGGCTATGTATTTCGATTCGAGGCTGTGGCGCCTGACCGAGGGTCTGCGCGCCGGCATGGCGGGCGGCATATTCCTGGGTCTGTTGGCCCTGGCGGCCGGCATTGCGCGCTACGTGTTCCTGGGACAGTTGCTCGCGCGCGTGTTCGACGGCGCGCCCTGGCAGGACTGGATGGCGCCGGCGCTGTGCGTGGCGGCCATGGTGCTGTTGCGTGCGTTCTTCGACGACTGGCGCACGGTGCAGGCCAATCGCACGTCCGCCGCCATCCAGCACACGCTGCGGGCGCGGCTGTACGACCGCATCGTCGCGCTGGGGCCGGCGTGGTTCGCCAACCAGCGCACGGGCGGCGTCATGCTCACGGTGGTGGACGGCGTGGAGCAGTTGCAGACCTTCTTCGGGCAATACCTGCCGCAAGTGGCCATTGCCGCGGCCGCGCCCTTCGCCATCTTCGCGGTCATTGCGTTCTGGGACGTGCCGACCGCGCTGGTCTTGCTGGCCGCGGCGCTTTTTGCGCTGTTCGGGCCGATGGCGGTGCACATGCTGGACCGGCGCGCCAGCCTGGCGCGCACGCGGTCGCTCAATGATTTCGGCGAAGAATTCCTGGACGCCGTGCAGGGCCTGCCTACCCTCAAGTCCTATGGCCAGGGCAAGGCCTGGGGCCAGCGGCTGGCCGCCCGCGCGCGCGCCCTGTCGGACAACACGTTCTGGGTGCTGTCCGTCAGCCTGCTGACACGCGGCATCAGCGACCTGGGCGTGGCGCTGGGCGCAGCGCTGGCGTTGACGCTGGGCGCCTGGCGCGTGGCCTCGGGCGACATGAGCATCGAGGCGCTGCTGATCGTGCTGATGGCGGGAACCGAAATCTTCCGCCCGCTGCGCGACCTGCGCGCGGTGCTGCACCGAGGCATGCTCGGCCAGTCGGCCGCCGCCAGCATCCACGCGCTGCTGGACGCGCAACCGCTGACGCCCGCCCCGCAGGCGCGCGCCGCGCAATCGGCCCCGGCCCGTCTCGCGCCGACCATCGCGTTCGACGGCGTCACGTTCTCGTACACGCCCGAGCGGCGCGCCCACCAGGGCCTGGACTTGCACATCGCGGCGGGCGAGCGGGTCGGCATCGTCGGACCCAGCGGCGCGGGCAAGTCCACCATCGTGCGGCTGCTGCTGCGCGAATGCGTGCCGCAGGCGGGCACCGTGCGCGTCGGCGGGCACGACATCAACACGCTGGACACGCAGGCGCTGCTGTCGCACATTGCGCTGGTCAGCCAGGACATCACCCTGTTCCACGGCACCATCGACGACAACCTGCGCCTGGGCCGTCCGGATGCCACCCATGAACAGGTGCGCGCCGCCGCGCGCGCCGCCAACATCGATGACTTCATCATGGCGCTGCCCGAGGGCTACGCCACGCGCATCGGCGAACGCGGCCTGCAACTGTCGGGCGGGCAGCGCCAGCGCGTGGCCATCGCCCGCGCCCTGCTGCGCGATGCGCCCATCCTGATCCTGGACGAGGCGCTGTCGTCCGTGGACACCGAAAACGAAGCGCTGATCCAGCAGGCGCTGGACCGCCTCATGGCAGGCCGCACGACGCTGATCCTGGCGCACCGGCTGGCCAGCGTGATCGGCGCCGACCGCATCCTGGTGCTGGACCAGGGCCGCGTGGCCGAAGCCGGTCCGCATGCCGACCTGATGCGCCAGGGCGGGCTGTACTACCGCCTCATGCACGAGCAGGCCGCGGCGCACCGCAATCCGGCCGCCGGGCAGCCCGCGGCGGCGCAGCGGCCGGACGCCACGGCCGCGCCCGTCGGCGACGGCGGCCAGGGCCCTGCCCTGCGCCCGCTGGACGCCGACGCGGCCCAGGTCGGCTGGCGCGCCACGCTGGGCACCCTGCTGTCGGTGGTGCGGCCCTGGCGCGGCACGCTCATCGCGACCATTCTGCTGGGCGTGGCGCGCGTGGCCGCGTTCATCGGCGTGGGTGTGTTCAGCGCGCTGATCGTCGCAGCCATTCGCGACGGCCGCGACACGTCCGCCCTGATCGCCGGCCTGCTGATCGCGGCGCCGCTGGCCGCGCTCTTTCATTGGCTGGAATCCTGGCTGGCGCACGCCATGGCCTATCAGTTGCTCGCCGACATGCGCGTCAAGCTCTACGACAAGCTGGAGCGGCTGGCGCCCGCGTATCTGCTGCAGCGCCGCTCGGGCGACTTGGTCGCGCTGGCCACGCAGGACGTGGAAATGGTGGAGTATTTCTACGCGCACACCATCGCGCCCGCCATCGTGTCGGTGCTGGTGCCGCTGTCCGTGCTGGGTTTCCTGGGCGTCTACAGCTGGCCCGTGGCGCTGGCGCTGCTGCCGTTCCTGGCTTATGCGCTCGTCTCGCCGGTGCGCGGCCGGCGCCGCGTCGACGCCCTGGGCGACAAGGCGCGCGGGGCCCTGGGCGACATGAGCGCCCACACCACCGACACCATCCAGGGCCTGGCCGACCTGACCGCCTTCCAGGCCACCGGCCGCCGCCGCGACCAGTTCCTGAAGGTCGCCGACCAGTACCGCGCGCGGCGCCTGGAGATCCTGCGCGACCTGTCGCGCCAGACCGCCTGGTTCGAGACCGCGATGGGCCTGGGCGGCCTGGCCGTGGCCGTCGTGGGCGCCCTGCAGGTGCAGGCGGGCGCGCTGGCCGCCGGCATGCTGCCCTTGCTGGTGCTGATCGCCCTGGCGACGTTCCTGCCGGTGTCGGAGATATCGCAGGTCAGCCGGCAACTGGCCGACACCATCGCGGCCACGCGCCGCCTGCACGTGGTGGCCAATGAACCCGAGCCGGTGGTGGACGGCCCCCTGCCCGCCCCGGTTGCCGCGAACGGCCTGTCGCTCGCGTTCGAGCATGTCAGCTTCGCCTACCCGGGCAAGACCGAGGACACGCTGCGCGACCTCAGCTTCACGGCGCCCGCCGGCGCCACCGTCGCCATCGTGGGCGCCTCGGGGGCCGGCAAGAGCACGGTCGCCAGCCTGCTGCTGCGCTTCTGGGATCCGCGCGCGGGCGCCGTCAAGCTGGACGGCATGGACGTGCGTCAGCTCAAGCTGGACGGACTGCGCGAGCGCGTGGCGCTGGTCACGCAGGACACCTACCTCTTTAACGACACGCTGGAAGGCAACATCCGGCTGGCGCGTCCCGAGGCCAGCCGCGAAGACCTGGCGCGCGCGCTGGAACAGGCGGCGCTGACGGACTTCGTCAAGAGCCTGCCCGACGGACTGGCGACACGCGTGGGCGAACGCGGCATGCAGCTTTCGGGCGGCCAGCGCCAGCGCATTTCGATTGCGCGGGCCTTCCTGAAGAACGCGCCCGTGCTGATCCTGGACGAAGCCACGTCGCACCTGGACACCTTGTCCGAGATGCAGGTGCGCGGCGCGCTCGACGTCTTGATGCGCCACCGCACCACGCTCGTCATCGCGCACCGCCTGTCCACCATCCGCGACGCCGACCTGATCCTGGTGCTGGACCGCGGCACGCTGGCGGAGGCCGGCACGCACGACCAGTTGCTGCGCAGGCAGGGCGTGTATGCGCGCCTGGCCAGCCATCAGGGCGGCTACGCATCCGCGGGCGCGGCGTCGTTGCGCGGCTAGCCGCGTTGAAAAAAGCCGACAGCGCCCGCCGTCGGCCGCGCAAGGCCCGTTGATTCGCCCGGACCGCTTCGCTAGAATCGGCAGTTCGGGCCTTCGCCCTTCTTTTTTCACCCTCACCCACCGACAGGGAGGCTGCATGATGTACCCCATGCCGAACGCCGTCCCGCGCGTGTCTCCGCGACGCCATTAAGTCGTCGCCCGCGCGGCTTCCTCGCCAGTTCCCTATCTGGCGACGGGTCCGCCGCGCCCATCTGAACCCTTGAACGCAGTTGCCGACGCCCGACAGGCGCGCGGCATGTTTTCCCTCCTTTCTTACAAGGAACCTGGCGCGTCTCCTGGCGCCGGGCCATGCCAATGGCTAGAAAAAAAATCGACTTTCGAGGACAGGCCTTCAAGGATGTCCTGGGCTTTACCTTCCGTTATTGGGGACGGCAACCCCTGCGCATCGCGCTCATCGTGGCGTTGGCGCTGCTGTCCGCCGTGGCCGACGTGCTGACCCCGATGTACGCCGGCCGCCTGGTCGACGCGGTGGCGTCGGGCGCGGCCGGCGACACGCTGGCGTGGGACGCCGCCATCGCGGCCTTCTGGCTGCTGGTCGCGCTGGGCGTAGGCGGCACCTTGCTGCGCCAGGCCGTGTTCCAGAACATCATCACGTTCACTTTGAAGATGATGAACGGCATCGCCTCCAATGCCTTCTACCGTGTGCAGCGCTTTTCGACCGACTGGCATGCCAACAGCTTCGCCGGCTCCACGGTGCGCAAGATCACGCGCGGGATGTGGGCGGTCGACCTCCTGAACGACACGCTGCTGGTGGCCCTGCTGCCGTCCGTCGTCATGCTGGTGGGCGCCACCGCCCTGCTGGGCGCGTACTGGCCCGTGATGGGACTGGTGGTGGGCCTGGGCTCGGTGCTGTATATCGCCGTCACGACGGCCCTGTCGCTGGCTTACGTCGCGCCCGCTGCAAGGCTGGGCAATGCCTGGGACACGCGCATGGGCGGCGCGCTGGCCGATGCCGTGAGCTGCAACGCCGTGGTCAAGGCCTTTGGCGCGGAGACGCGCGAAGAGGCCCGCCTGGAGCGCGTGATCGACAAGTGGCGCCGGCGCACGCGCCGCACCTGGATCCGCGGCACGCTCAACGGCGGCATCCAGGGCGCGATGCTGGTGGCCATGCAGGCGGCCATCCTGGGCGCATCGCTGCTGCTGTGGTCGCGCAACCAGGCCAGCGTGGGCGACATCACGTTCACGCTGACCATGTTCTTCGTCCTGCAAGGCTATCTGCGCGACGTGGGCATGCACATCCGCAACCTGCAGCGCTCGGTCAACGACATGGAGGAACTGGTGTCGCTGGAAAAGCAGCCGCTGGGCGTGGAGGACCGGCCGGGCGCGGGCGACATCGCGGTGACCGCGGGTGAGATCCGTTTCGAGGACGTGACGTTTCGCTATGGCGCGCACGAGACGGCGCTGTACGAGCGGTTCTCGGCGCGGATCGCGCCGGGCGAACGGGTGGGTCTGGTCGGCCACTCGGGATCGGGCAAGACGACCTTCATCAAGCTCATCCAGCGCCTGTACGACGTAAACGGCGGCCGCATCACCATCGACGGGCAGGACATCGCGCAGGTGAAGCAGGCGTCGCTGCGCAGCCAGATCGCCATCGTGCAGCAGGAGCCGGTGCTGTTTCACCGGACGCTGGCGGAGAACATCGCCTATGCCCGGCCGGGCGCCACGCAGGCGCAGATCGAGCAGGCGGCCCGGCTGGCCAGCGCGCACGACTTCATCGTGGCGCTGCCCAAGGGCTACGACACGCTGGTGGGCGAGCGCGGCGTGAAGCTGTCGGGCGGCGAACGCCAGCGCGTGGCGATCGCGCGGGCGTTCCTGGCGGACGCGCCCATCCTGATCCTGGACGAAGCCACCTCCAGCCTGGACAGCGAGAGCGAGGTGCTGATCCAGCGCGCGATGGACCGCCTGATGCAAGGCCGCACGACGCTGGTCGTGGCGCACCGCCTGTCGACGGTCCGGGCGCTGGACCGCCTGCTGGTGATGGACCATGGCCGCGTCATCGAAGAAGGCAGCCACGACGCGCTGATCCGGCTCAAGGGCGGCCTGTACCGGCGCCTGTTCGAGCGCCAGGCGCTGGAGCTGACCAAGGGCCTGGACCCCGCCGACCTGCTGGGAGACGGGGCCGCGGCCCCGACCGCCCGGACGCAGGAGGTGGACGCCTCGTCCTTCGCCTTCGGCAAGTAAGCCCGCGCCCGCGCAATCGGCCGAAGCCGCTGGGCTGCGGGACGGCCGGCGGTCACGGCATGGCCGCCGCCGCCCGCTCCACGGCTGCGCTGCGGCGCTCGAAACGCGCCTGCGACAGCGCCAGATAGCGTTCCACGATCGCCGGCTCCGAGGTCTTGGGCGTGCCGCCGGGAAACGGCGGCTTCGGGTCGTATTCGATCTGTAGCTGGATGAGCTTGGCCACGTCCTCGCCGCACAGCGCCGCCACCACCTTCAGGCCCATGTCGATGCCCGAGGTCACGCCGCCCGCCGTGAACACGTTGCCGTCCACGCACAGGCGCTCATCGCACGGCGTCGCCCCGAAGCGGGCCAGCAGCTCGCGCGCGCGCCAATGGCTGGACGCCCGCTTGCCCCGCAGCAGCCCGGCCGCCCCCAGCAGCAGCGACCCCGTGCAGATACCGAACAGGTATTTCGCGCCCAGCCCCTGGCGGCGCGTGAACGCCACCCAGTCCGGGTCGACGATGGCGTCGTCCGTGCCGGGGCCTCCCGGCAGGACGAGCAGGTCGCAAGGCGGGGCGGACGCCAGCGTCTGGGTGGGCACGAAACGCAGCCCCCGGTCGCAGCGCACCGGCTCCGCCGTTTTCGCGACAAAATCCACGGTAAAGCCCGGCGCGTTCGCCAGCACCTCGTAGGGGCCGGTCATGTCCAGCTGGGTCAATCCTTCAAACAAGACGAAATTCACATGCATGACGATGCTCCGTTGAAAACGCCAGCGTCCAGCATAGGCGAGCCCGGCCCCGAGCACACGGCGCATTGCGCGGGGCCGGCCCCGTGCTACCCCGCCAATCCCACCGACATCCCGCCGCACACGTACAGCACCTGCCCCGTCACGAACCCGGCCCGCGGGTCCAGGAACATCGCCACCGTGTGCGCCACCTCGTCGGGCCGGCCGACGCGGCGCATCGGAATCGATGCTTCCAGCGCCACCGTCCTGGGCTCGCCCGGCGGATTGGACTGATTGAAGAGCTCGGTGGCGACCGGCCCCGGCGCCACGGTGTTCACCGTGATGCCGTCGGCCGCCAGCTCCAGGGCCCAGGTCCGGGTCATGCCCGCCAGCCCGGCCTTGGATGCGCCATACACGGAGCGGCCGCCCTTGCCCAGCGCGGCCCGGCTGCCGATGTTCACGACGCGCCCGTATTTCGCCTGGCGCATGCCGGGCAGCAACGCCTGCAGCAGCAGGATGGGCGCCACGAGGTTCAGCGCCATCGTCCGCGCCAGCGCTTCCTGCGTGATGTCCTCGATGTTGGCGACCTGGATCATCCCGGCGTTGTTGACCAGGTTCAGCACGGGCTGCTGCGCCGCGAGTTCGCGCGCGGCGGCGGTCGTCGCCGCCGCATCGCCCAGGTCGACCGAGCGGAACGTTTCGCCGCGCAGCAACGCCTCGGGCGCTGTGCGGCTGAAGTTGACGACCTGATAGCCGTCTTCGACGAGCCGCGCCACGATGGCGCGGCCGATGCCCCGGCTGCCGCCGGTGACGAGAGCGATGGGCGTGTTCATTGCGCTTTGATCCCCTGGTCCTTGATGAGTCCGCCCCATTTCTTGCGCTCGGTGGTTTCGAACGCGGCGAGGTCCGCGCCGAACAGCGTGCCGGGCTTGGCGCCCATGGTGGCGAAGCTGGCGGCGATGGCCGGCGTCTGCAGCCCGCTGCGGGCGGCGGCGATCAGTTGCTCGACGACCGGCGCGGGCGTATTGCGCGGCGCGTACAGGGCGAACCAGGCAGTAACGTCGAACCCCGGCAGGCCGGATTCCGCGACGGTGGGCAGGTCGGGCACCGACGGATCGCGCGCGGCCGAGGTCACGGCCACGCCGCGCACCAGGTTGCCGTCCTTGATCTGCGCCAGCGCGCCAGGCAGGTTGTCGAACAGCAGGTCGACCTGCCCGCCCGCCACCGCCGGCAGCGACGCCGATGAGCCCTTGAAGGGCACGTGCAGCATCGTCACCCCGGCCATGGCCTCGAAGTAGGCCCCCGTCAGGTGCACCGACGACCCGATGCCGGGCGATGCGTAGGTCAGCTTCTTGTCCTTGGACTGCTTGGCCGCTTTGATGACGTCCGCGACCGATTTGTAGGGCGATTTCGCGCTGACGGCGATGACGTTGGGCGTGGTCGATACCAGCGCGATGGGAACCAGGTCGCGCTCGGGATCGAAGGGCATGTTGCCGTACAGAAACTGGTTGATGGTCTGCGTGCCGATCGTGCCCAGCCCCAGCGTGTAGCCGTCGGGCTTGGCGCGCGCCACGTAGGCCATGCCGATGTTGCCGCCCGCGCCGGGCTTGTTCTCGACCAGCACGGTCTGTTTCAGGCCGGGTTGCAGCGCGTTGGCGATGGCCCGGCCGAAGAGGTCGGCGCCGCCGCCCGGCGGATACGGCACGACGACCGTCACCGGGTGGTCGGGATACCCCGCCGCGTGGGCGGCGGGCAGCGCCAGAACGGCCAGCGCGGCGAAGGCGATGCGCCAGCCGGCGCGCGGATGCTGCGGTTGCGTCATGGTCTTGTCTCCTATCGAACCCGCTGAATGCGGATTTCTTTTATGGGGATTTCTTTTATGGGGTATTTCTTTAAAGTACGTAAATACGTACTATGCTCACAAGCGCATCCATAAGAACATACAAAACCGACAGGAGACAAGCAGATGAAACGCTGGACGCAACGCCCCGAAGGTTCCACGTGGGGCGACTTCGGCCCGGACGACGAACTCGGCCGCCTGAATCTGCTGACCGAGGAAAAGGTGCTGCAGGCGGTGCGCGAAGTCCGCGCCGGCAAGGTCTTCTGCCTGTCGCTGCCGCTGGATCTTCCCGGCGGCAACGTGCTCAATCCCCGCCGCCACGCGCCCACGCTCAAGCCCACCTTCCGCGAAGGCACGCCCTACCTGAACTTCGCCATGTCGCAGGTGCAGCCCGAGGCCATCGACGTGCTGTCGGACGACCAGGTCACGCTTTCCATGCAGTACTCCACGCAATGGGACGGCCTGTGCCACGTGGGTGCGATGTTCGACATCCAGGGCGACGGGCAGGCGCGCCGCGTCTATTACAACGGCTACGCGGCGGGCGTCGATGTGTTCGGCGGCGCGGATCCGGACAACGCAGCGGACGCCTGCTGCCCGCCGGGCGGGTCGTATGCGCGCAAGCTCAGCGTCAGCCGCTACGCCGAAAAAGGCATGCAGGGACGCGGCGTGCTGGTCGATCTGGCGCGCGCCTTCGGCCCGGGACGCACGGTGGTGGGACACGACCAGTTGCAGGCCGCGATGCGGGAGCAGGACGCCGTGCCCGAAGCCGGCGACATGCTGGTGCTGCGCACGGGCTTTGCCGAAGCCGTCGTGGCCATGGCGGGCAAGCCCGACCCGCACCGCCTCGAAGAGACGGGCGCGGTGCTGGACGGCGCCGACCCGGCGCTGCTGGACTGGATCACGCAATCGGGCATTGCCGCGATCTGCGCCGACAACTATGCGGTGGAGTCCTATCCGGCGCGCACGTCCGGCCCCGGCCATTCCATCCTGCCGCTGCATCATCACTGCCTTTTCAAGCTGGGCGTGCCGCTCGCCGAGCTTTGGTATCTGAAGGACCTGGCCGACTGGCTGCACGAACACGGCCGCAGCCGGTTCCTGCTGACCGCCCCGCCCCTGCGCATGCCCGGCGCGGTGGGGTCGCCCGTGACGCCCATCGCCACGGTGTAAGCCATGCCCCTGCCGTACTCGACGTTTTCCGAGCACCTGGACGCGCTGGCCGCCCGCCAGTCCGGCGCCGCCGCGCTGATCGACCAGGACCAGCCCATTTCCGTCGCAAACCTGCGCGCGCGCAGCCGGGCGCTGGCCGCGGGCCTGGCCCGCCTTGGCGTGCAGCCCGGCCATCGCGTGGCCGTCTGGCTGCCCAATTGCGCGGCATGGGTCGAATCCTTTCTGGCCTGCGCGCACCTGGGCGCGCTGGTGCTGGCCGTCAACACGCGTTTTCGCGCGCTGGAAGTGGCCGACATCCTGGGCCGCGGCCGGGCGGACTGGCTGGTGTACTGGCCGGGCTTCAAGGGCATCGACTTCCAGGGCATCCTGGACGGGGTGGCGCCCGAGGACCTGGCGCGGCTGCAGGGCGCGGTCGCCCTGTCCGGCGCGAACGAGCTCTCTCCCGCCGCCGTGCACGGCAAGCCCGTGCACCGGTATGACGCCCTGCTGGCCTGCGCCGATCCGGCCCCCGCCGCGCAAGGCAACGCGGGCGTGCTGTGCTTCACCACGTCCGGCACCACGTCCAAGCCCAAGTTCGTGCTGCACGATCAAAAGACCCTGCTGCGGCACGGCGCGATGGTGGCGCGGGCCTTCGGCTACGGCGACGACGCCTGCGTGCTGGCCAGCGCGCCATTCTGCGGCGCCTTCGGCTTTGCGACGCTGGTGGGCGGCCTGGCGCGCGGCGTGCCCGTCGTCTGCGCGCCCGTGTTCGATGCGGCGCAATCGGCCCAGGCCGCCGCCCGCCACGCCGTCACCCACACCTATGCAAACAACGAAGCCCTGGTCGGCATGATGCAGGCCGCCGCGCCCGGCGCGTTCTCCCGCGCGCAGTTGTTCGGTTTCGCCAGCTTCACGCCCGCGCTGGACAATCTGCTGGACCTGGCGGGCGAGGCGGGGGTGCCGCTGACGGGCCTGTACGGCTCCAGCGAACTGATCGCGCTGGTGGCCGGCCAACCGCGCGATCCCGCCGAGGGCGACGTGTCGGCCCGGCACCAGCCCGGCGGCACGCTGATCTACCCCGATGCCCGCGTGCGGGCCCGCGATCCCGAAACCGGCCAGATCCTGCCGCATGGCCAGTCCGGCGAAATCGAGATCCGCTCGCCCAGCCTGATGCGAGGCTACCTGGACAATCCCGAGGCCACCCGGGCGGCGCTCACGGACGACGGCTATTTCAAGACCGGCGACCTGGGCTATACGCTGACCGGGCGCCAGTTCGTGTTCCAGACCCGGATGGGAGACTCGCTGCGGCTGTCGGGCTTTCTGGTCAATCCGGTCGAAATCGAACAGGTCGTCGAGACGCTGCCGGGCGTGCGCGCCTGCCAGGTGGTCGGTGCGACGCGCCAGGGCAGGATCGTGCCCTACGCCTTCGTCTTGCTGCACGCGGGCGCGCAGGCGGACGCCGTCGGCTGGACTGCCGCCTGCAAGGCGGCGATGGCGGGATTCAAGGCGCCCGCGGGCTTTACCGTGCTGGAGGCCTTTCCGTCGGTCGAGAGCGCCAATTCGGTCAAGATCCAGAAGCACCGCCTGCGCGAGATGGCAGACGCCATACTCTCGGATTGCGCTTCCTAGCCCCACGCCTCGCCATGACCGCCCGCAAGCTTTTCTCGCACAGCCCCCAGCCGCTCTACCTGCAGGCGGCGGCGCTGTTTCGCAGCCACATCCAGAACCGCACCTGGCGCCCCGGACAGCAGATCCCGCCGCTGGAATCGCTGATGCAGACCTACGGCATCTCGCGCGCGACCATCCGCCAGGCATTCGGCCTGCTGGAAGAAGACGGCCTGATCCGGCGCTCGCGCGGCTCGGGCACCTTCGTCAACGCCGAGCTGCCGGAAACACCGACCCTGCTCATCCCCAAGACCTGGGCCGAAACCGTCGAACTGAGCAACCAGCTCGGCACGGTGTCGCTGGTGGAGTCCAGCGCCGATTCGCCGCTGCCCGACACGCTGGGCATGCCTTGCCAGGCGGACCGCAGCGGCAGCTTCCAGTACCTGCGCCGCGTCCACACCACCGACGCCGGGCCGTTCTGCTATAGCGAGGTCTTCCTCGAAAGCGGCCTGTTTCGCAAGCATCGCGCCCGCATCCGCAAGAGCACCGTGGCGCCGGTGCTCGACCAGTTCTACGGCGCGCGCATCTCCGAAGCGCGCCAGGTTCTCAACGTGATCGAAGCGGGCCAGGAGTCGGCCGAATCGCTGCAGATTCCGGTGTCCTCGCCCGTGGCCGAGCTGCGCCGCTACGCCTGCATCGACGGCCGCGTGGTGTATTTCGCGCGGCTGGAATTCCCGTTCCGCAAAGTGCGCATGGAATTCGACCTGCTCGGCAGCCGCTGAGCGCATTGCCCACCCGACCAAGGAGACGATCGCCACCCCACGCCATCACCGCCGTCCGACCCCACATGGCGCATCCTCAAAACAGAACAAGCGCCCGCAACATCCGAAAAGAATCCGGCATACAGGGAGACAACCATGAGACATGCCGACAGGACCCGGATTTCATTGCAGTGCCGCAGCACGATCGCCCGATTGTTCGCCACCGCGGCGTTCGCCGCCTCGGCCGGCGCGCAAGCGCAGGCCCAGGCGCCCTCGCCCGCCATTTCCGACGACGTGGTCCGGCTTGGCCTGATCCTGGACATGAGCGGCGTCTACGCCGACGTGACCGGCAAGGGCAGCGCCACCGCCGCCGAAATGGCGATCGCCGACTTCGGCGGCAGCGTGCTGGGCAAAAAGGTGGACTTGCTGGTGGTGGACCACCAGAACAAGGCCGACATCGCCGCCGCCAAGGCGCGCGAGTGGTTCGACACCCAGAAGGTGGACGCCATCATGGACGTGGCGGCTTCCGCGCCCGCGCTGGCGGTGCTGGAAGTGGCGCGGGAAAAGAAAAAGATCGTGGTCTTCAGCGGCCCCGGCACCGAGCGCATCACCAACGACCTGTGCTCGCCGTATTCCGTGCACTACACCTACGACACCTGGTCGCTGGCCAACACCACCGCGCGCGCCACCGTCGAGCAAGGCGGCAAGAGTTGGTACTTCCTGACGGCCGACTACGCCTTCGGCCACACGCTGCAGGCATCGGCCACGGAGGTCGTGAAAGCCAACGGCGGCACGGTCTTGGGCGCATCGCGGCATCCGCTGGGGTCGGCCGACTTCGCCTCGTACCTGCTGCAGGCCCAGGCGAGCAAGGCGCAGATCGTGGGACTGGCCAACGCAGGGGGCGATACGGTCAACGCCATCAAGGCGGCCAGCGAGTTCGGGCTGACCAAGGGCGGGCAGAAGATGGCCGGCCTGCTCCTGTACATCAACGACATCCACGCCATCGGCCTGGACGCGGCGGCGGGGCTGACGCTGACGGAAGCCTTCTACTGGGACATGAACGACCAGACCCGGGCCTGGTCGAAGCGCTACTACGACAAGCTCAAGAAAATGCCCAACATGAGCCAGGCCGGCACGTATTCGTCCGTGATGCACTATCTGAAGGCGGTGCAGGCGGCGGGCACGGATGAGCCCACCGCGGTCATGAAGCAGATGAAGGCCACGCCCATCAACGACTTCTTCGCCACCAACGGCCGCATCCGCGAAGACGGCCGCATGGTCCATGACATGTATCTGTTCGAGGTCAAGAAGCCGTCGGAATCGAAGGGGCCGTGGGACTACTACAAGCTGGTGGCAACGCTGCCGGGCGACCAGGCCTTCATGCCGCTGTCCCGGTCCACCTGCCCGCTGGCCAAGAAGTAGCGCGCGCAGCGCGGGGCGCCTGCGACCAAGCGGCGTGGCCGGACCGGCGTATTCTTGCGGGGTGAACGACACCCCCAAGGAAACCCGCATGACCACGCCCGCTTCGCGCCCCATCGCCGCCACCATCGCCGCCGTCGTGCGGGACGGCCACGTGCTGCTGGTGCGCCGCGCCAACCCGCCCGACCAGGACCGCTGGGCATTCCCGGGCGGCAAGATCGACGCGGGAGAAACCTTGCAGGCCGCCGCCGCGCGGGAATTGCGGGAAGAAACCGGCGTGACGGCCGAACCGCTGCACGTCTTTGACGCCGTCGACGTGTTCGACCGCGACGAGGCGGGCGCCCTGCGCCGCCACTTCATCCTGATTGCGGTGCTGTGCCGCTGGCAATCCGGCGAACCGGTCGCGGGCGACGATGCGCGCGATGCGCGCTGGGTGCCCCTGGCCGACCTGGACGCCCATGCGCTGGCGACCAGCTTCGGCGTGGCGGAACTGGCGCACAAGGCAGCGGACCTGATGAGGGAAAGCCTGCCAGGGGAATGACGCACTATCAGTGCCAGGCTGCCAAAGCATCACTTGGCGTCGCCCGAACTCTCAACCAGACTCAACGCCCGCCGCGCCGCCGATTCTCTGGCGCACGCCCCGGGCGCAACGCCCAGCGGTGCGCATTGGCCAGCAATTGCACCCGCACCTCTGGCGGATAGTCTTCCACGGTCGTAAAGGCCGGCACCGGCTTGCCCGGCTGCCCGGCCTCGCGGATGATGCGCGGCCAACGGGGACGCCAGCACAGCAGCAGCGATGCCCAGTGCGACAAACCGAGGATGACGAAGGCCGGCGAGATCAGCAGGCAACCCAGCCATACGACAGGGCCGCTGTTACGCAGGAATGGCCCCAGGGCGTCGAACTGCGCGGTAAAGGCAGGCCACGGCAAGGGCAGTTGCGAGCTGATGCGCGGTTTCTCGACAGCCTGGACGCCGCCCTCATCCATGTAGCGCCGGATGAATTCCCATTCGGATTGCAGGTCCGATAGACGACTGCTTTGCCTGCCAATGAAGACCAATGTGGGAAAGGGCAAGTCTGTGCTGTCGCCGGGAAACCAGCCCATCGTGAGGCTGAATCCGGCGACTTCCTCTGTAAGCACCCCGTCCCAAGGCAGGACAAGGATGCCGCCGCAACTTGCCGGTCGATGAAGAAAGACCTGGCGCGTCATTCGGTTGAAGCGGATGAGCAGATGACGCGATGTCAGAAGTTCCAAGCGACTGAAGCGGAACGCATATTTGAAGTACAGCCAGAGCGCGCCCCCCGTAAGGCTGGTTCCAACCAGAAACATGAACAGGTCGCCGCTGGAAAGTGCTCGGCCATACACGGTTCCCGAACCGGAAATGACCGCCCAGACAAGTCTTCCATCAAAATCGATCCATGAACCAACAAGGAAGAACATCACCACTATCGTAAGGAGCGAAATGAATCCCCTTTTGTCCTCCATGCCGCCGCAGCGCAGTTCCAGGTATGTGTCGTTGCATGCATAGACAGGCCCCCTGGATTTGGCATGCTTGAACCGCTTTGCCGCCTGGCGCGCCCGGTCTTCCACGATGCTGTCCTCATAGGCGGGCTGGATGATTGGCGTCGCCGGATTCTTATACTCATCCAGGTTCTTCCTGAACCAAGAATCGGATTTCAGGCAACTTAACCACATGATCCACTCTGCGACGTACATCAGATAACCTCCGACAACGCGCCTTACAAGGCGCCCAGTTCTTGTGGCGCATCATCAAACGCCTTTTCATCCTTGAATTTCGGACCGCGATAGAGTGTGCGCTTGCACCATTTTTCTAAGGCGTCGTCATCAAAGATCACAATGACCGCAGTAACGGCGATCGTTATCAACGTTCCACGAAGCAACACCCGCCTCAAGAAGAGCATCACCGCTCTTTGGGCCAACAGCGCCGAGATTCGAGCGAATAGGTTGAAGAAGGTGCCAAATTTGCTCAGCATCGCACGCTCGGCCAGTATCTTGAACATGGGGCTCGCAGCCGCAATTGCCAAACTGGCTTGACTGGCTGTCATCGCAGCTGCCGCAAAAAAGCGAATCCGGTATGCGACGCCGAGTACAGTGCGATCGACCTTGAACGCCGCCGTACCATCCCTCCACTCGTGAATCAGCAGCACCACGCTGCCCGCCGTTGCCAACACCCCTCCCCACAACTTCAACCTCCCCAAAAACACCGTCGCACCCACTCCCGTCGTACTCGCGGCCCCGAAGTGCCGCAGCACTAATTCCGTGCCGCAGGCCAGCACCTCCATCCCGGCCGCGCCCGCCGCCAAGACCGCGGCGGCCAGCTCCGCGCGTTGCCTGTCATCCTTCGGCAGGCTGCGCATCCTCAAACTGAGCAGCCCCGCCTCCAGCAACAGCAGCCAGCCGCTGGCGCGCACCTTGTAGAACTCGCTCGAACGCGCGTCCACCAGTTCTGTCGCAAAGGCGAGTTGGACGTTCCTATTGATCTGCCCGCGCATGGTCGCCCGATCGGCGCTGCGGCCGACGGCCTGCAATTCCTCAAGGCGAAGGTTGACTGCGCCCTTGCCGATGCTGGCGGCCAGCCAGGCGCGGGTGGCGCCGTGGACGAACCACTCTCCCCCTTTTGGCGCGTGGCGCAGCGTCTGGCGGCCCAGGCTGCTGTACCAGGCCAGGATGCCGCCGGACAATCCCGCTCGGCCGGCTCTCTCCAGCTCTTCAAACACCCCGTTGGCCTTGTCAAAAAGCTCTGCAAGCGTCTTTGCCTTTTCCAGGCCCGTCTTCGTGTACTGGTAGATGGCTTCGGCATCGATGGGGAACGGTTGGGACCGGGCCGCTTCCAGCGTGCGATGCATCTCGGCCAGAATGGTCTTCTGGTTCAACCCGAAACTGCGCAGGGCCAGGTTATTGCGGTCTTGCGGGCGGCCCTGCCACCACTGCTGGATGAGGTCGGCGCTGCTCTCGCACCCTTCCGCGCCAAACACGCACAGCCCGGTCTGGCCCGCAAACTGCCAGCCATTTGCCAGGTCTGCATCGTCATAGACCTCCAACCCGTCCAGCAATTGCGCGCTTTGCAGCCATGCCTCATAGGGCCGCGCACGCCGTTCGGCTTCCGTCTGGGCGGCCTGGCACCGCGCTTCAAAATCCGCCAGCGCCGCCTTCATGGCGCCCACCTGCAGGGCGGCTTGCGGATCCGGTGGCGTGACGTATTTGCTTTCGAAACGATTGCGGTATTCGCCGCTGTCGAGCTTGGCCTGGACGCGCGCCCGTATCGTCGCTTCATAGGCGCGCACGTGCTGCGCGGCCGCCTCGTCCCAGCGCCTCTGCTCCTCATCATTGAGAATCCAGTTGCGCGCCTGGGCCATCTCGGGATTGAACACCTTGTCCCGTTCGATCTCGATGTAGTGCTGCGCCTCCAGCGCGGCAGACTTTTCTTCGAACTGGCGCCTGACGTCCTCGAACGCCTGCGCCACCAGGATCTTGCGCTCGTTGCTGATGCCCTTGTTCGCCGCCCCTTTGTTCAGGTGGGCCCGCAACTTCTCCACGGCCTCGTTGCGCCAGGCATTGAGTTGCTGGGTAATGCCGATGGGATCGTGCAAGACGATCGCGGCGCCGCGGGCGCGCGTCCGCGTTTCTTTCAGGTCCGACGCGATCAGTTGCGGCGCGTGGTGGTAATCCGGATCGGCGTAAAGCTGGTTGGCAAGCACCGGCGCCAGATGCTTGTTGGCTGCGGCGATGTCCTCGGCGACGCTGCTGGCGGGCGTTGCGGTATCCAGCACATCCGCGGCGAACGAACAGCTCTTGGCGATCTCGCGGATGTCGAAGGCCTGGAGCTTGTTGCGCAGCGCGTCGGTATCGCGCAGCTTGTCCAGCATGCGTTCGGTCAAGGGATCAGGCGTGAACAGCAGGCGCGCTTCGTCGATGGCTTCGGGCGCCTTGAACAGGAGGGTCCAGGCGCCAAGCCCGAGCAGACGGCTCTGGTCCGGCGCATAGGGCAGAGTCGGCGCGTAGGGCCAGATTGGCGAGAACACCCCCGTCCCCGTGGCGCGCCATGCGCTCTCGCACGTCCACTTTCCGAAGCGCTTGATGAACGCGTACAGGTAGCCCTGACGCATGGCGCGCACCGCGTATCGCACACCCGCCGCTTCCAGCGGGGGCAGTCCCCGGCCAAGGTTGGCGGGAAGATCCGGCGTCAGGGCGGCAAGGGCTTGCGGGTCATCGCTGGTCACCACGGCATAGCGCAGCGGCAGGAGGGCGACTTCGGATTTGCAGTCGACGCAGGGGCTCGCGGGCTCGTCCCGGCGGGTGCTGCGCGCGATATCGAGTGCCTGTGATAGCAGTTGGTCGAGGGAAATCGGCTTCATGACCGCGCCCCCCGGTCTTGGGGTGTCGAAAGCCGGGCAAGCGATTCATGCAGCGGCTCGTGCAGCGATTCATGCAGCGACTCGGCGCCGGCGACGGCGCCAACGGCAAAAGAAAAGCGCGGATCGGATAGGGCATGCACGCGGCGCTCCTGCATCGGCGGCCCTGTGCGTCAGCATCCGCGTCCGGGCCATGTGGGGAATGAGCATCCACTGCCGCGCGCGGGCGTACGCGATATTCGCCTCTGACAGCAATGGACGTCCAAGAACTTGGGTCCAGATCGTGCATGCCAGATTCTGCCGCGTACATAAGAAGGTTCTTATTTACGCTTGCGATACTGATGGGCAGGAGCTGGGTAGCGCCGACCCGGTATCGGCCGTCGCCATCTTGCCTGGCCGTCCGCGCCGCGCAACGAAACCGCCGGGACGATGCGTTAAGGTGTAGCCCCACACCCCTTGTCACATCATTCCTGGAGTACCGAATGACCGGATTGTTCATCGTGGTGGCGGCGCTGGCGTTTCTGATGCTGGCGGCGTATCGAGGCTATAGCGTGATCCTGTGCGCGCCCATTGCAGCCATGGGCGCGGTGCTGCTGACGGACCCGTCGGCACTGGCGCCCGTGTTCTCGGGCATCTTCATGGAGCGCATGGCGGGCTTTGCCAAGCTCTATTTCCCCGTGTTCCTGCTGGGCGCCGTGTTCGGCAAGCTCATCGAGCTGTCGGGCTTTTCGCGCGCCATCGTGCGGGCCGTGCTGCGCCTGATCGGCGCCGAGCGCGCGATCGTCGCCATCGTGCTGGTGTGCGCGGTGCTGACCTATGGCGGCGTATCGCTGTTCGTCGTGGTGTTCGCGGTGTACCCGTTTGCCGCGGAGATGTTCCGCCAGGGCGGCATTCCCAAGCGCCTGATGCCCGGCGCGATTGCGCTGGGCGCCTTCACCTTCACCATGACGGCGCTGCCCGGCACGCCCCAGATCCAGAACATCATCCCCACGACGTTCTTCGAGACCACGACCTGGGCCGCTCCCTGGCTGGGCCTGATCGGCTCGGCGTTCACGCTGTGCGCCGGCATCGCCTACCTGGAATGGCGCCGCAAGCGCGCCGCCGCGGCCGGCGAAACCTACGGCACGGACCTGCGCAACGAGCCCGCGACGCCGACCGGCGAACGCGACCATCATCCGTTGATCGCGCTGCTGCCGCTGGTGGTGGTGGGCGTGATGAACTTCCTGCTGACGCGCTGGATTCCGGGGTGGTATCCGGCGGGCTCGGAAGTCGTCCTGCCCGGCCTGCCCAAGCCCCTGCCCGTCAACGCGGACGAGCAGGTGGCGCTGTGGGCCGTCATGGGCGCGTTGATCGCGGGGATCGTCACCATCCTGCTGTTTTCGTTCCGGGCCATCAAGTCGCATTTCGCCGAAGGCAGCAAAAGCGCCGTGTCGGGCGCGCTGCTGGCCTCCATGAACACCGCGGCCGAGTACGGTTTCGGCGGCGTCATCGCGGCGCTGCCGGGCTTTCTGCTGGTGGCCCAGGCGCTCAAGGCCATCCCCGATCCGCTGGTGGGCGAAGCCGTGGCGGTGACGACGCTGGCCGGCATCACGGGCTCGGCCTCGGGCGGCATGAGCATCGCGCTGGCCGCGATGTCGCAGACCTTCATCGACGGCGCGCTGGCGGCCGGCATTCCCATGGAGGTGCTGCACCGCGTGGCAGCCATGGCGAGCGGCGGGATGGACACGCTGCCGCACAACGGGGCGGTCATCACGCTGCTGGCCGTCACTGGCCTGACGCACCGCCAGTCCTACGGCGACATCTTCGCCATCACGCTGATATCGACCCTGTCGGTGTTCGTGGTGATCGGCGTCTTCTACCTGACCGGCATCGTCTGATCGAAAGCGGCGGCGAAGACGCCCGCCAGCCACTGTGTGAAAACGCGCACCCGCGCCGACACCTGCCGGTTCTGGGGATACAGCACCGATACCGGCATGGGCGCGGGCGGCGCGTGGGGCAGCACGATCCGCAGATGCCCCGCCGCCAGTTCGCGCTCGATCCGGTAGCGCGGCACCTGCGCCAGTCCCAGCCCCGCCAGCGCGGCGCTGGTGTAGAGTTCGGCGCCCGTCACGCTGACGACCGAACGCGGGCGCACCTGCACGCTGCGGCCCTCCACCATGAAATCCAGCGGCACGGCGCGGCCCGTGGCGCTGGACACGTAATCCACGGCCCGGTGCCGCTCCAGGTCCTGCAGGCTGGCGGGCACGCCATGGCGCGCCAGGTAGGCGGGACTGGCCACCGTCACCTGCGGCATCTGGGCGATTTGCCGGCCGGCCAGGGTGGAATCCTGCAGGACGCCCGCGCGCAGCACGCAATCCACGCCTTCCCGGACCAGGTCCACCAGCCGGTCGTCTTCGCCCAGGTGCAGCACGATGTCGGGATAGCGCTGCAGGAAGTCCGGCAGCCCCGGCATCACGAAGAACCGGGCAAGCGTGCCCTGCGCGTTGACCCGCAACAGGCCCTTGGGCGCGGTGTCGAGAAAGGCGCCGTCGGCTTCTTCCAGGTCGGCCAGCAGGCGTACGCAGCGCTGGTAATGCGCCTCGCCGTCGTGCGTCAGGCGCACCTGCCGCGTCGTGCGATCGAGCAGGCGCGCGCCCAGCCGGGCCTCCATGCGCTTGATCAGGTTGGTCACCGTGGCCCGCGGAATGCGCAGGTCCTCCGACGCCTTGGAAAAACTGCCGCGCTCCGCGATGCGCACGAACACCTGCATTTCCTGGAAGCGATCCATGCCTATTGCCGCCCGTTGTCCATGGTCTGTGGTCTGAAATCTGAGGTGTGGGGCCTGAGATCCGGAGCCGTAGATCCGGGGTCGTAGATCCGATCCCATTGTTAAAGCAAATGAAATTATCTTAGCAAAGTAAAGGTAATTATCTTTGCTCAGGAATAGTCGATCATACGTCCCACCCCTTTTCGACGGAGAGTTTCCATGAACGACCAAGCCCCCCAGCGCGTTGCCCTCGTCACCGGCGGATCGCGCGGCATCGGCGCCGCCATTGTGCGGCGCCTGGCAAACGACGGCTTTGCCGTCGCCATCAACTGCGCCGCGAGCGAAGCCGAGGCGCAGGCCCTGGCCGCCGAGATCCGCCAGGCCGGCGGACGCGCCCTGCCCGTGCGCGCCGACGTATCCAAAACGGCCGAGGTCCGCGCCCTGTTCGACGCCGTGCTGGCCGAATTCGGCCGGATCGATGTGCTGGTCAACAGCGCCGGCGTCCTGCAGGTGCTGCCGCTGGCCGAGACCAGCGACGAGCTCTATGACAGGACCTTCGACATCAACACGCGCGGCACCTTCAATACGATGCGCGAAGCCGCCACGCGATTGGCCGATGGCGGCAGCATCGTCAATGTGTCCAGCACCACTGTCGCGCTCAACCTGCCCGGCTACTCGGTCTACATCGCCAGCAAAGCCGCGGTGGAAAGCCTGACGCAGGTCTTCGCCAAGGAACTGCGCGGGCGCCAGATCCGCGTCAACGCGGTGGCGCCCGGCCCGGTCGCCACCGAGCTCTTCTTCAAGGGCAAGAGCCCCGAGCTCATCGAGCACTACGCCAAGATGCCGCCCCTGGAACGCCTGGGCCAGCCGGATGATATTGCGGGGATCGTCTCGTTCCTGGCGGGGCCGGACAGCGGCTGGGTCAACGGGCAGATCGTGCGCGCCAACGGCGGCGTGGCCTGAGCAGGTGGCCCGCGACGCGGCCTGGCCTATTTGGGCATCGCGTAGCCCAGGTCGCGCAGGTATTTGGTGACGACGGGCTGCCACTTCTGCGGTGAACGGGTAAACAGCAGATGGCCGTTGTTGCCATCGGGCCCCATCCCCATGAAGGTGGCGGCACCGCCCGCGGCGTTGTAGGCGTCCACCCACCGGGTGGGCCAGTCCGCACCCCAGAAGAGGTCGTTCTCGGCGTAGATCCAGAGCGTGGGCAGGCGGGAAGTCTTGCCATTGGCCGCAAAGGTCTGCTGCAGCCGTTCGGGTCCGCAGGGTTGGCCCGGCGACTTGGCGTCCCCGCCCGCGCCCCCCGCGAAGTTGATGGCGGTACTGACGCCGGGCGGATTCTGCGCCGCCAATGCGATGACGGCGGCCCCGCCCACCGACTGGCCCACCAGCACCACGCGCGAGGGCTCCACGGCCGGGTGTTGCTGCAGCGCCTTGACCACCTGGCCGATCTGGCTGGCGACCCGGTCGAACATCGGCGTGAACTGCCGGTCGTCGCAAGGTCCGCTGTCTTCCAGGTCGGGGCCGCCCGTTTCTCCATAGCCCAGCCGCTGCGGCACGGCGACCACGAAGCCGGCGTCGGTAAAGAATTTGACCGCCTGCGGATACGGCGTGCGGTTCATCTTCGCCCGCTCTGCCGCGCTCGCGCCCCGGCCATGGTTGAGGACCAGCAGCGGATGCTTGCCCGCCGCCGCGGGCACATGCACGCTCACCACCAATTCCCCCGTGACGACGCCGCTGTCCGTGGGCACCGATACGGGCACCTTCTGCACGCTTGTGCCGCCGCCCGTACCCGTTGATGTGGACGCACAAGCCGTAACCAGCCCGGCCAGGCAGACAAGCGCGAATCGTTCGAGCATGTTCATGTCGTTCCACCTTCTGGATAGGACCACCGTTCAGGGTGCGCAACACGTTACGCCCTCCATCTGGCCTGGACCAGTCGCACGCGCACGGGTGCGGACGGACGATTTCACGGCCCGCGCGGCGCGCTGGGACCGCAGACGCAACGCAGACCCCTCATCCCTACGCATGAACGCGGCGCCCTTGCCGGCTGCGCGCGGCATCGCCCGGAACGCCGCGGATTTGCTTGCCCCCCTCATCCGTTCTACCCATGCGGCCATCCCCTGATGGGGTGAGGCGTCACCGCCAGTTTTGAATTTTTTGAATTGCGCGACCCGGACTTTGATTTACGGAAAAGTCTGGCCAGTTGGACGAGGTTTGCATGAGACGGACTCCGTAAGCCGTGGTTTAGCCTGACCCGGCAGTACTCCGACTCACCTTGATCGATTGGACGAAAGCAATGAATCAACTCATTCATCCGGACTGCCACCCCTTTACCGCAGCAGGCAATCTGAAGCAGATCTCCGCGTTCTACGAGGAGGGACGCCGTGTCATGTGGATGATGCTGCGCGCGCAACCGCGCCCGTGCTTTAACCATGAACTGATCGACGAGATCATGACCCTGGCGCGCGCCGCCAAGGATTCCGGCCTGCCCATCGACTTCTGGGTCACGGGCTCGCTGGTGCCGCAGATCTACAACGTCGGCGGCGACCTGAATTTCTTCGCCGAGGCCATCCGCACCGGCAAGCGCGAAGCGCTGCGGGCCTATGCCCGCGCCTGCGTCGACTGCGTGCACGCCGCGACGCGCGGCTTTGACACCGGCGCCATTTCGCTGGCCATGATCGAAGGCACCGCGCTGGGCGGCGGCTTCGAGGCCGCGCTGGCCCACCACTTCGTGCTGGCGCAGAACAATGCGCGCATGGGCTTTCCCGAGATGGCGTTCAACCTGTTCCCCGGCATGGGCGGCTATTCGCTGGTCGCGCGCCGCTCGGGCATGAAGCTGGCCGAAGAGCTGATCGGCACGGGCGAATCGCACACCGCCGAGTGGTTCCACGGCCGGGGCCTGGTGGACGTGCTGTTCGAACCGGGCGAGGCCTACAAGGCCACCCGCACCTTCATCGACGTGATGCGGCCCAAGCTCAACGGCATGCGCGCCATGCTGCGCGCCCGCCAGCGCGTGCTGAGCCTGACGCGCTCGGAGCTGATGGACATCACCGAGGATTGGGTGGAGGCTGCGTTCTCCATCGACCCGAAGGACCGCGCCTACATGGAGCGGCTGGTGATGGCGCAAAACCGCCGCACGGCGAGCAGTTCGGAGGCCTCCGAAGTGGCGACCATGCACTGATCCGGCGAGGCATCGCCGGTTGCATCACGCGATGAGATGCAGCCGGCGGCGCTTGGCCAGCCAGGCGGTGAACTCCTCCGCGGGCATCGGCTTGGCGTACAGATAGCCCTGCTTGGCGTCCACGCCCAGGGTGTCCAGGAAAGCCGTTTCTTCCTGGGTCTCCACGCCCTCGGCGATGACCTTGAGCTCGAGCGTGCGCGCCACCGCGACGATGGCGCGCGCCAGCGCCTGCGACACCGGGTTCTCGTTCACGCCGCGAACGAAGCTGGCGTCGAGCTTGATCGCGTCCAGCGGAATGCGCGCAAGCTGCGACAGCGACGAGTAGCCGGTGCCGAAGTCGTCCAGGTGGACGCGGGCGCCGAGCTGGCGGAACTGCTTGATCAGTTCGATGGCGGCGTCTTCATCGTCGATCAGGCAGCTTTCGGTCAGTTCGATGTCGAGCAGGCAGGGATCGAGGTTCGCATCGTTGATGGCCCGCATGAAATCGCTGACCACGCCCTTGTCGTCGAGCTGGCGGGCGGACATGTTGATGGCGATGCGCAGATTCAGGCCATCGCGCTTCCAGGCCGCCGCCTGCCGGGCGGCTTCGCGCATGACCCAGACGCCCAGCGGCGAGATGAGGCCCGATTCTTCGGCGTAGGGGATGAAGGTGTCGGGGCCCACCATGCCGCGCTCCGGCGAGCGCCAGCGCACCAGAGCTTCCACGCCGTCGACCTCGCCCGTGCGGCCCACCAGCTTGGGCTGGTAGTAGAGCATCAGGTGGTTCTCGGCCAGCGCCTTGCGCAGATTGGTGTCCAGCCATACGTAGTCCGCGTTGCGGCGGTCCATCTCGCTCTGGAACACGCGGTACGTGTGGCGGCCCGCTTCCTTGGCGACATACATGGCGATGTCGGCGCTGCGCACCACGCTATCCAGGTCGGCCCCGTGGTCGGGATACATCGCAATGCCGATGGAGCAACTGGTGTAGACCTCGATGAGGCCCTGGCGGAAGGGCTCGCGCAACCGTTCGATGATGCGCTGCGCGGTGGCCTCGAGCTGCCAGGCCTGGGCCTCTTCCTGCAGGACGATGAATTCGTCGCCGCCCAGGCGGGCCAGGGTCTGGCCTTCGGACAGGCAGTTCGAAATGGCGACCGCCACCGCCTTGAGCAGCCGGTCGCCGAAGCCGTGGCCGTAGTGGTCGTTGATGCGCTTGAAATTGTCCAGGTCCAGGAACAGCACCCCGCCGCGCCCTTCCTTGCCGGCCGCCAGCGCGCCCTTGAGCCGCGAGGTAATCGCGTGGCGGTTGGGCAGGTTGGTCAGCATGTCGGTGTTGGCGAGCACGCGCAGGCGCTCCTGCGCCTGGCGTTCCTCGGTGATGTCGGTGCCCGAGCAGATCAGGTAGACCCGCTTTTCGCCGCTGCCGCTGGTGACGAACTTGTTGCGGAACAGGAACAGGCGCGGCCCCTTGACCGTGTTGATGGTGCGCTCGACCTCGTACGACTGGCCCCGCTTGTAGAACTCGGCGATATTGCGGCGCGACGCGACGGCCTCTTCGCGCGTCATGAACATATCGAAGACGCTGCGGCCCACGATGTCCTGTTCGCGCTTGCCGGTGTATTCCTCGCAGAGCTTGTTGAAGCGCTGCACGCGGCCGTTTTGGTCCACGATGGCGATGACCGAATTGGCTTCGGACACGACCGTTTCCGCGAACGACAGGCCTTCGACGAGGTCCTTGGCGACGGAATCGGTGTCGGTGTAGGCGGACGCGGTGCCGGCCCATTCGTTGGGGTTGATCTTGCGGCCGACCAGGTGCAGATGCAGCAGGTCGCCATACAGCATGATGTCGATGCGCACGCTGGACGTGATGCCCGTCAGGCTGCGCACCGCATCGGCCTGGTCCGGCCGCAGGGCCATCGCGATATTGGTGGCGCCTTTGACCGCGGCGAGCTCAATGGCATCGCTATCGGCGGACAAGCGCCAATAAGGGCTATACGTACCGAAATGCGTATGCAGGATCGACTTTTCGTCCTGGTTCTCAGTCATTGGTATCCCCCCCGCCGTCCTAAGGCCCGCAAAGCACATTACGGGCTACTGAATTTGGGGTCAACCACCTCCGCGGTACGTTCCGAGGCGATTATTGCGATTTATTGCATAGCGGTCGGCCCGGGTATTGCAACTCTCTGAAATACAGGATTTATCCCGGCGCGCGGACGGCGGACGGGGAACCGATTATTTCGGTTCTTTTCCGTTGCCATAAAAACGACAACGCCGGAAATCCGTGTCGGATCTCCGGCGCAAGGTGGAAATGGCGCGCAACGCGCCGGACGGGGCGGCTTACTCGCCCTTGACGCCGGCTTCGTCGATCACCTTGGTCCAGCGGGCCACCTCGGCCGACACGCGCGCGCCGGCGTCGGCGGGCGTGGTCCAGGTGGCGACGGCGCCCTGGTTCAGCAGCGATGCCTTCACCTCGGGCTTGGCCAGGATCTTCTTGAGCTCGGCGTTGAGCCGCTCGATGACCGGCGCGGGGGTGTTGGCGGGCGCCACGATGCCGAACATCGAGCTGACCTCGAAGTCCTTCAGGCCGGCTTCGGCCGCGGTGGGCACGTCGGGCAGCGCATCGACGCGCTGCGGCGAGGTCACCGCCAGCGCGCGCAGCTTGCCGGCCTTGATGTTGGCCTGCGCCGCAGGCACGGTCTCGATCATGCTGAGCACCTGTCCGCCCATCAGGTCGGTCATCGCGGGGCCGCTGCCCTTGTAGGGCACGTGCAGGATGTCGACGCCCGCGGTGCGCTTGAACATTTCGCCGGCCAGATGCTGCGGCGAACCGTTGCCGGCCGAGGCCATGGTCACGTAGCCGGGCTTGGACTTGGCCAGCGCGATGAATTCGGACAGCGTCTTGGCCTGCACCGAGGGATTCACCACGAATACCAGCGGCACCGTGCCCACGATGGCCACCGGCGCGAAGCTCTTTTCCACGTCGTAGGTGACGCGGCCGCGGTACAGCGCCGCGTTGATGGAGTGGCTGGTCAGCGCACCCATCAGCAGCGTGTAGCCGTCGGGCTGGGCCTTGGCCACCTGGTCGGCGCCGATGTTGCCGGCGGCGCCGGCCCGGTTCTCGACCACCACGGTCTGGCCCAGCGCGCCGGTCAGTTCCTGCGCGAGCACGCGGCCGATCACGTCGGTGGCGCCCCCGGGCGGATACGGCACGATGAGGCGCACGGGCTTGTCGGGATAGGCGTCGGCGGACAACGCCGGGGCGGACATGCCGGCGCACAGGGCCAGCAGGGAAAAGAGCACGGCGCGGCGCGGCCGCAGACGCAGGTCTGACATATCAGTCTCTCCAGCCGGGATGGGTATAGGAATGATCGGACGCCCGGTTCGTCAACCGCGCCAGTGTAGGGGGCCAAGCTTGATTGAAGAATCGCCATTTTTCTATCGACTGATCTTCCAGGCAGATCAATCCCAACCCGCTGGATAAACCGCTTGCGGGCCTCGCCACGGGCTGGATATGATGTCGGCCCAGGATTATCAATAATATTATCGGGACTGAAAATGACGGACGAGACCAAGGGCGGCAAGCCCGCCAAGGGCCCCTTTGACAGCGACGGCGCCACCGCGCAGGGCGTCGCCCGCGGGCTCACGAACTACGGCGACAAGGGCTTTTCGCTGTTCCTGCGCAAGGCCTTCATCAAGGGCGCCGGCCTGTCGGACGACGCGCTGGCCCGTCCCATCATCGGCATCGTCAACACCGGCAGCAGCTACAACCCCTGCCACGGCAACGCCCCGCAGCTCATCGAGGCGGTCAAGCGCGGCGTCATGCTGGCGGGCGGCCTGCCGATGGACTTCCCGACCATCTCGGTGCACGAAAGCTTCTCGCAGCCCACCAGCATGTACCTGCGCAACCTGATGTCCATGGACACCGAGGAGATGATCCGCGCGCAGCCCATGGACGCGGTCGTGCTGATCGGCGGCTGCGACAAGACCGTGCCGGCGCAACTGATGGGCGCCGCCTCGGCCGGCGTGCCCGCCATCCAGCTCGTCACCGGCTCGATGCTGACCGGCTCGCACCGCGGCGAGCGCGTGGGCGCCTGCACCGACTGCCGCCGCTACTGGGGCCGCTACCGCGCCGAGGAAATCGACGCCGTCGAGATCGCCGACGTCAACAACCAGCTCGTCGCCAGCGTGGGCACCTGTTCCGTGATGGGCACGGCCAGCACCATGGCCTGCATCACCGAGGCCCTGGGCATGATGGTGGCGGGCGGCGCGTCCGCCCCGGCCGTCACCGCCGACCGCGTGCGCGTGGCCGAGCGCACCGGCGCCACGGCCGTCGCCATGGCGGCGTCGCGCCTGACGCCCGACCGCATCCTGACCGGCAAATCCATCGAGAACGCCCTGCGCGTGCTGCTCGCCATCGGCGGATCCACCAACGGCATCGTCCACCTGACCGCCATCGCCGGCCGCCTGGGCATCGACATCGACCTGGCGGGCCTGGACCGCATCAGCCGCGAGACGCCCGTGCTGGTCGACCTGAAGCCCTCGGGCCAGCACTATATGGAAGACTTCCACGACGCGGGCGGCATGCCTGCCCTGCTGCGCGAGCTGCGCCCCTTCCTGCACCTGGACGCGCTGACGGTATCCGGCCGCACGCTGGGCGAAGAACTGGACGACGCGCCCCCGCCTTTCAAGCAGGACGTCATCCGCACCGCCGCCGCACCCATCTATCCGGTGGGCGGCCTGGCCGTGCTGCGCGGCAACCTGGCCCCCGGCGGCGCCATCATCAAGCAGTCGGCGGCCAATCCCGACCTGATGGAGCACGAAGGCCGCGCCGTGGTGTTCGAGGACGCCGAGGACATGGCGCGCCGCATCGACGACGACGCGCTGGACGTGACCGCCGACGATATCCTGGTGCTCAAGCGCATCGGACCCACCGGCGCGCCGGGCATGCCCGAAGCGGGCTACATGCCCATTCCCAAGAAGCTGGCGCGCGCCGGCGTCAAGGACATGGTGCGGATCTCGGACGGCCGCATGAGCGGCACCGCGGCCGGCACCATCGTGCTGCACGTGACGCCCGAGGCCGCCATCGGCGGACCGCTGGCCTACGTGCAGAATGGCGACCGCATCCGCCTGTCGGTGGCCCGGCGCGAGATCGCGCTGCTGGTCGATGACGCCGAACTGGCCCGCCGCGCCGCCGCCCAGCCCATTACCCGGCCCGCCGCCGACCGTGGCTACCGCAAGCTGTTCCTGCAGTCCGTGACGCAGGCCGACCAGGGCGTCGACTTCGACTTCCTGCGCGCGGGCGTCACGCACGACACCGTTCCCAAGAAGTAAGCCATTTTCAGTAAGCCATTCTCGACACGCCCTGCCTAGCCATGAACGCCATCACGCCCGCCGCCCTGCAGGAACCCGCCGCCGACGCCGTCCAGGCGGCCGTGGCCGCGCTGGAAGAAGACATCGTCTTCGGCCGGCTGCACCCCCGCGAACGCCTGACCGAAGACGAGCTCATGGCCCGCTTCGGCATGAAGCGGCATGCGGTGCGCCAGGTGCTGGTCGACCTGGAACTGCTGGGCGTGGTCGAGAAGAAGCGCAATGTCGGCGCGGTGGTGCGCGCGTTTTCGGTGCGCGAGGTGATGGAGTTGTACGCGCTGCGCGAAGTGCTGGAAGTGCACGCCGCCCGCCAGATGCCGCTGCCCGTGCCCGAAGCGCGGCTGGCCGCGCTGGTGGCGGTGCAGCGCGAGCACGACGCGGCGGTGGCCGCGGGCGACGCGCGCCGCGTGTTCCGCAGCAACCAGCGCTTTCACCGCGAATTCTTCGGGCTGCTGGACAACGCGGTGCTGGGCCAGGCCATCGAGGAATACGCGCGCCGCACCCACCCGATCCGCTTCGGCTCGCTGGTGACGGCGGGCCATCGCGAACGCGCGCGCCAGGAGCACTGGACGATGATCCAGGCCTTGCGCGACGGCGACCGGCAGGCGCTGATGACGGTCTGCCGCGACCACCTGATCCCCTCGCGCGACGCCTATCTGGCGTCGCAGCAGGCGTACGCCCAGACCCACGGGGCGACCCTCGCCGCCAGCGCCGCCTTCTGACATCGGCGCAACACCGCGCGCCCGCGCCGGCAACAATTTGACAAGACCCGCCCCGAATCGGTAATAATAACAATTACTATTTCCCGTAATTCGCATGAGCAGTTGGCCCGCCTCGGCCTGCGAGGCGCCGGCGGCTTGATCAAAAGGTTGGATCTTGAGTACGCCGGGATGCGCCTTCCCCTCCTCCATCGAAACGCTCTATAGCGACCACCACTCGTGGCTGCGCGGCTGGTTGCGCCGTCGCCTGGGCAACGCCGACCAGGCCGAAGACCTGGCCCACGACACCTTCATCCGCCTCTTGAGCAGCGAACGCGTCCCGGCCACGCTGGCCGAACCGCGCGCCTTCCTCACCACCGTGGCCCAGCATCTCGTGTCCAACCACTGGCGCCGCGAAAAGCTGGAGCGCGCGTACCTCGAGGCGCTGGCCCAGGCGCCGCAGGCGGTGTACTGGTCGCCCGAAGACCGGGCCATCGTGCTGGAAACGCTGCTGGAGCTGGACCGCCTGCTCGACGGCCTGCCGGCCCTGGTGCGGCGCGCCTTCCTGCTGTCGCAACTGGAGGGGCGCACCCATGCCCAGGTGGCCGAGACGCTGGGCATCTCCATCCCCACGGTCAAGCGTTACCTCGTCAAGGCCCTGCAGCGCTGCTGCTTTGCCGACCTTTCCTTTACCGGATGACCCGCATGGCCGCCTCGCCCTGGTACCGGACCACGCGCGATGCCGGCGCCCTGTCGCCCGCCGTGGCGCAACGCGCGCTGGAATGGCTGGTGGAACTGCAGGGCGACGCGGTCGCGCCGGAGACGGTGCGCGAATGGGCGTCCTGGCGCGCCGCGCACCCGGACCATGAACGGGCCTGGCTGCGCATCGAATCCGTCCAGGGCACGCTGCAGCCGCTCGCCGGCGCGGCCGGCGCCGCCATCGCGCAGGCCGCGCTTGCCGCGCCTGCCTGTGCGCAGCGCCGCCGCGCGCTGAAGGCCATGAGCGTCCTGGCGATCACGAGCGGCGCGGCGTGGGGCGTCGGCCAGGTCACGCCCTGGCGCGAATGGACAGCGGACCACCGCAGCGCCGTGGGCGAACGCCGCCGCCTGACCCTGCCGGACGGCACGCGCGTCGTGCTGAACACGGACAGCGCCATCGACGTGCGCTACGACGCCCTGCAACGCCGCGTGGCGCTCATCGCGGGCGAGATCCTGATCGCGACCGCGCCCGACACGGCCGCGCCGGCGCGCCCCTTCCTCGTCGAAACCCCCCATGGCACGGCGCGCGCGCTGGGCACCGAATACACCGTGCGGCTGCTGGGCGCATCGACCGAGGTCAGCGTCTTCCAGGGCGCGGTCCAGATCCAGCCGCGCAACGGCGCCAACCCCGGACTGACCCTGCAGGCGGGCCTGCGCGCGCACTATTGGGCGCGCGGCGTCGACCAGCCGGCCGCGGCCGAGGAAAACCAGATCGCCTGGAAGGACGGCTTCATCGTCGCGCGCGGCATGCGGCTCGATGACTTCATCGCCGAGCTGGGACGGTATTGCCGGGACACGCTCAGTTGCGATGCCGCCATCTCGGGTCTTCGGCTGTCGGGCTCGTTTCCCGTCAACGACGTGGACAAGGTGCTGGCCGCGCTCAGCGCCACCCTGAACATCCGCGTGCAAGCGGAAACCCGCCTGTGGCGCGGGCGGCGCCTGCACCTGATCGCCGGACCCGAGGCGGCACGCCCATCGGCACTGTTACAAAAAAGCTGATCCGTTTTGCGATCTGGGGGGTCATGACAGGTGAGCACACAGCAACCTCACCTCTCTGAAAGGCCAGTACATGACCCACGTCCGGGCGCCCAAGCGCCAGTCCCCTCGATTCCTGCGGCGCGCCGCCACGGCGCGCCTGGCCGGACGCATTGCCACCGCCTCGCTGCTGGCGGCGCCGGTCCTCGGCGTTCCAACCGCGGCCCACGCGCAGGCCGCCGCGACCCGCAGCTATGACATTCCCGCGGGCACGCTCGAGGACGCGCTGGGCCGCTACGGGCGCGAAGCCGGCATCGTGCTGTCGTTCCGGCCCGATGTGACCGCCGGCCTGCAAAGCAACGGCCTGCGGGGCAACTACGGCGTGCGCGGCGGACTGGACGCGCTGCTGGCCGGCACCGGCATCCGGGTGCTGCCGCAGGCGAACGGCAGCTATGTGCTGGACCGTCCCGCAGGCGCGGGGATCGCGACCACGCAACTGCCCGCCGTGACGGTGACCGCCTCGGCCGCCGATCCCGCCCTGCCCGCGCCCTTTGCGGGCGGCCAGGTGGCGCGCGGCGGCGGCCTGGGCGTGCTGGGCACGGCCGACATCATGGACACGCCGTTCAGCACCACCAATTACACCGCGCAGATGATCGAGAACCAGCAGGCCCGCACGCTGGCCGACGTGGTGATCAACGAGTCGTCGGTGCGCACCACGACCTCCAGCGGCGGCTTTTCCGACGAGTTCCAGATCCGCGGCTCTTCCGTGTCCGCCGGCGACGTGGGCCTGAACGGCCTGTACGGCCTGGCCTCCGCCAGCCGCATGCCCGCCGCCATGATGGAGCGCGTCGAAGTCCTGAAGGGCCCCGGCACGCTGATGAACGGCATCGGCCCCAGCGGCAGCATCGGCGGCGGCATCAACATCGTCACCAAGCGCGCCGGCGACGAGCCCCTGACCCGGCTGACCACCACGTACCAGAGCAAGTCGCAGCTGGGCGGCCAGCTCGACATGGGCCGGCGCTTTGGCGAGAACAATGAATGGGGCATCCGCGTCAACGGCGTGTACAACAACGGCGACACGACCATCGACGACGGCAAACAGGAGCAAGGCGTGGGCGCGCTGGCGCTGGACTATCGCGGCGCGCGGCTGCGCTGGTCGCTGGACGCCTACACGCAGCACGAGGACATCGACAATTTCCGGCCGCAGATCGGGTTCCAGTCGAACGTGACTTCGCTGCCCTCGCCGCCGTCGGGCCACCGCAATTTCTACCCCGGCACCGAGCTCACGCTCAACGATTCCACCGTCGCCACGCGTCTTGAATACGACATCAACGACCACCTGATGGTCTATGGCGCGACCGGCTACCGCTATGGCACCGCCGAGCAGACTTTCCCGTCCGGCCCCGCCGACGCGCTGGGCAACTTCACGGTGACGAACGCCTACTACGATTCGTATTCGCGCACCTGGACCGGCGACGTCGGCCTGCGCGCGCGCTTTGACACCTGGGGCGTCGGCCACACCCTGACCCTGTCCGCCACGCGCCTGGACCAGGAATCCGGCAACGCCTACGTCACGTCCGGCACCTCGGTGCCGTCCAGCATCTTCCGTCCCGCGCCGCTGCCCCCGGTCACCGCCGACCGCGGCGCGCCGCAGAAGGCGTCCAAGACCGAGCTGACCAGCTACACCCTGACCGACACGCTGTCCTTCGCCGACGACACCCTGCTGATCACGGGCGGCCTGCGCAATCAGCGCGTGGCCCTGGACAACTATTCGACGGCCACCGGCGCGCGCACCAGCTCGTATGACGAAAGCGCGATCTCGCCGGTCGCGGGCATCGTGTTCAAGCCCATTTCCAACGTCTCGCTGTACGGCAACTTCACCTCGGGCCTGACCCGCGGCGGCATCGCGCCGGCCACCGCGGCGAACGCCGGCCAGGTCTTCGCGCCGTACAAGTCCAAGCAGTACGAGGCGGGCGTCAAAGTCGACTGGGGCAAGATCATCACCAGCGCGTCGGTGTTCCAGATCACGCGTCCCAACTCGATGACCGACCCGGACACCCGGATCTACAGCTTCGACGGCGAACAGCGCAACCGCGGCCTGGAATTGTCGGCCTTCGGCGAAGCCATGCCGGGCCTGCGCATGATGGCCAGCGCCACGTTCTACGACGCGACGCTCAAGCGCACCGCGGGCGGGGTGAACGACGGCAACGAGGCCAACGGCGTGCCGAAGAACACCTTCAACCTGGGCGTGGATTGGGACACGCCGTGGGTGCGCGGCCTGAGCCTGAACGCGCGCGTGATCCATACGTCGTCGATGTATTTCAACGCGGCCAACACGCTGACCCTGCCCTCGTGGACCCGCTATGACATCGGCGCGCGCTACAACACCGAGATCCTGGGCCGCGCGGTGGTGTTCCGCGCCAACATCGAGAACCTTTTCAACAAGGACTACTGGCTGGCCAGCGGCTCCTACGCCACGGTCGCCGCGCCGCGCACGTTCCTGCTGTCGGCGCAGATCGACTTCTAGGCGCCACGGACCTCCAGCGGCGAACCGCGGCCGGCGCCGCGGATTGCCCAGCTTGCGCCAACGACAGCCGGCCCCTGCACAGGGGCCGGTTTTTTATTGGCGCGGCGCGGCCGCCACGTATTCCCGCAGGGTCTGCACCAGCGCCACGGCGGCGGGCGACAGGCTGCGGTTGCGCGCGGTCACCAGACCGATGGAGCGCTCGGCCACCGGCCCGGTCAGGCGCCGCTGCACGATGCCGTTCTGCGCCACCGCGCCCGCCGCGATCTCGGGCAGCGCCGCGACCCCGAAACCGCATTCCACCATCGCCACGATAGTGGTCAGGTGCTCGGCCTCGAAGGCGGGCGCAAAGCGGATGCGGTTCTGCAGGAAAGCCCATTCCGTGTACTGGCGCACACTGCTCGGATGCACCATGGACACGTGCTCGGCGCCCGCCGTATCGGCCCAGCGCAGCGGCCCCTTGGACCGCGCCAGCGGGTGCGCCTCGGGAATCAGCAGGATGAAACTGTCGGACATCAACGGCACGTAATGCAGGTCCGCATGCTGCGGATCGGCCGCGGTCAGCGCAAAGTCCACCTCGCCGGCGCGGACCAGGTCGAACGCCGGGCCGGACAGCGTATCGCGCACCTTGAGCGCAACGTGCGGATGCGCCTGGCGATAGGCCATCAGCACGCGCGGCAGCAGCCGCGCCGCGAGCGACGGCAGCGCCGCCACCGACACCTGCCCCTGCTCCGCGCTGGAAATGCCGCCCACGGCGGCAATGGCGTCGCGAAACGCCGCCTGCAGGGTCGCGGCCTGCTGCAGGAAGACCTCGCCCGCGGCCGTCAGCCGCACCGTGCGCGTCGTGCGGTCGAACAGGCGCACGCCCAGCGCGTCCTCGATCCGCTGGACCTGCGTGGACAGCGCGGACTGCGACAGATGAAGCTGCCCGGCGGCCTGCCGGAAATTGAGGGTGCGTCCCAGCACCAGCGTCGTGTCGATGTCGCGCATCGACAGATTGATCTGCATGATTCGTCCCCCACCTCAAGCATGGATTTATTGATCTGATTGACCGATCATTCTATTCAAAAATTCTGATTCATCAATCAACCGCGCTTCTCTACACTCGCCCCCAAGCAGGGTTTCAGAACCAGGAGAACAGCATGCAGAAGGACGCAAAGGCGCTGCCCAATCCGGGCGCGGCGCATGCGGTGGTGGTGGGCGGCGGCACGATGGGCGCCGATGTCGCGGTGGTGTTGACCCGCGCGGCCTGCCGCACGACCGTGATCGAATCGAATGCCGACAGGGCGGCCGGCCTGCCCGCGCGGGTGGCCGAAAACCTGAAGACCATCGGGCGCGAGGCGAACGCCGCCCTGCTGGCCACCGCGCCCTCGCTGGACGAGGTGGACTGGTCCACGGTGGATCTGGTCATCGAATGCATCCCCGAGCGCCTGGACATCAAGCAGGCGCTGTTTGCCGACCTGGCGCAACGCGCCCGGCCCGACGCCATCCTGGCCAGCAACAGCTCCAGCTTTCCGATCAGCGCGATCAGCCAGGGCCTGGACACCCGGGGCCGTATGCTTGGCCTGCACTTTTTCATGCCGGCCCACCTGGTGCCGCTCGTCGAGGTGGTGCTGGGCGAGGCCAGCGACGACGCCTGCGCCGACACGCTGATCGCCTTCATGCGGCGCTGCGGCAGCGTGCCGGTCAAGGTCAAGCAGGACCTGCCGGGCTTTCTGGCGAACCGCCTGCAGCACGCGCTGTCGCGCGAGGCCTTCGACCTCATCGACCGCGGCATCGCGTCGCCAGAGGACGTGGACGCCGCCGTGCGCTTCGGCTTTGGCTTCCGGTTCCTGGCCGCCGGCCCCGTCATGCAGCGCGACCACGCCGGCATCGACGTGCACGCCGCGGCCGGCGCGACCATGTACCCGACGTTCTGCAACGCCGATCACCCGGCGCGCTGCCTGACCGAACGCGCCGCCGACGGCCGCCACGGCATGAAGACCGGCGAAGGCTTCTATGCCTGGACGCCGGAAACCATCGCGGCCGAACGCGCCCGCTACGACAGGCTGCTGCGCGCCGGCCTGGACCTGATCGCTCCTGAACTGCCGGAGATCCAGCCTTGAACGCTTCCGTCCCGCCGCGCACCGCGCTGGCCGATTCCCCCGTCATCATCACCGTCGCGCCCAATGGCGCCTACAAGAAGGCCGCCGACCATCCGGCCGTGCCGCTGACCGCCGCCGCGCTGGCGTCGGAAGCGCGCGCCTGCCTGGAAGCCGGCGCCGCCATGATGCACATGCACGTCAGAAAGCCCGACGGCAGCCATCTGCTGGACGCGCAGGCCTATCGCGATGCGCTTGCCGCGGTGCATAAGGCGGTCGGCGACGAGCTGCTGGTGCAGGTGACCAGCGAAGCCGCGGGCGTCTACCAGGCGGCCGAACAGATCGCGATGGTGCGCGAGCTGCAGCCCGAGGCCGTCTCCATCGGCCTGCGCGAGATCGCCGTGCCCGGCATTGCCGAGGCGGACCTCGCCGCGTTCTTCGCGTGGCTGGCCGAACGCCGCGTGATGACGCAGATCATCCTGTACGACGACGCCGACGTGCGCCGCTGGCTGGCGCTGCGCGCGCGCGGGCTGGTTCCGCCCGGCGCGTGGTCGGTGCTGTTCGTGCTGGGCCGCTACAGCGCGGGCCAGACGTCGTCCGCCTACGACCTGCTGCCTTTTCTCGCGGCCTATGACCACGCGCTGCCCTGGGCCATCTGCGCCTTCGGCCCCGAGGAAAACGCCTGCGTCACGACCGCCGCGGCGTTCGGCGGCCATATGCGGGTCGGGTTCGAAAACAACCTGAAGCTGCGCGACGGCACGATCGCGCCGCACAATGCCGCGCTGGTGGCGCAGGCCGCGCAGGGCGCGCGCGCGCTGGGCCGGCCGCTCGCCACCGCCGCCGACGCGCGGCGGATCTACGGGGCCATCGGCTGACCTGACCGCCCTGTGACGCCGGGCCCTGCGCCCGCCCGGCGTCCCGGCGTCCATTTCCCTGCACCGGGCGCATTGCGCCGTGATGACATTTTTTCGCTGTGCCGCAACATTGACGCTGCGCAAAGTCCTCTGCTAAAAGTTCCGCATCCGCACGTTCTACGCAATACCCCTGAAAGTTCCAACTGAGAGGTGGTGTGTGCAAAACGAGTCTGATGGCTATACAAAAGCCCAGGAACTCCGAAGTTTCCTGTTCCTGGCGGCAGTCATGGCCCCGGTGTTGGCGGTTCTCATCGTGGCCGGCTACGGTTTTGCCGTCTGGATCTACCAGATGTTCGCAGGCCCCCCGGGAAGCTGATGCAGCCCCTGCGCCCCCCCTCCCCCCAAGCTCAGCCTTCCTCCGCATCCTGTAGCGCGGCGCCCGAGCTGCATATCGCCAGCATGGTGGTGCACGCCATGCCGCGCCGGCTGACCGGCGTGCGCGCCGCGATCCAGGCGATCGCGGGCGCGGAAATCCACGGCGCTTCCGACACCGGCAAGCTGGTGGTCACCCTGGAAGCCCCCTCCACCGACGACATGATGGCGCAGATCTCCGCGATCCAGCGCCTGGATGGCGTGCTGGCGTCGGCGCTGGTCTTCCAGGCCGCGGATACGCTGGACGCGATGAATCAGGAGATCGACGATGGCCATCGCCCGTAGGGAATTCATCAAGCAGTCCGCCGTTGCCGCCGCAGCCACCGTGGCCGGCATCCCGATCGTGGGCTACACGCAGAACATCGTGACCGAATCCGAGGCCGCCAAGCTGAAATGGTCCAAGGCGCCCTGTAGGTTCTGCGGGACCGGCTGCGGCGTGAACGTCGCGGTCAAGGACAACCTGGTCGTGGCCACGCACGGAGATTTCAACGCCGAGGTCAACAAGGGCCTGAACTGCGTGAAGGGCTATTTCCTGTCCAAGATCATGTACGGCAATGACCGGCTGACCACGCCGCTCTTGCGCATGAAGGACGGCAAGTACGCCAAGGACGGCGAATTCGCGCCCGTGTCCTGGGACACCGCGTTCGACGTGATGGCCGAGCAGTTCAAGCGGGTGCTGAAGGATAAGGGCCCCACCGCGGTCGGCATGTTCGGATCGGGCCAGTGGACCGTCTGGGAAGGCTATGCCGCGCTCAAGCTGATGAAGGCGGGCTTTCGGTCCAACAACCTGGATCCCAACGCGCGCCATTGCATGGCGTCCGCGGCAGTCGGCTTCATGCGCACCTTCGGGGCGGACGAGCCCATGGGCTGTTACGACGACATCGAGAACGCCGACGCCTTCGTGCTGTGGGGTTCGAACATGGCCGAGATGCACCCCATTCTGTGGACGCGCGTCACGGACCGGCGGCTGTCCGCGCCCAAGACCAAGGTGGCGGTGCTGTCCACCTTCGAGCACCGCTCGTATGAGCTGGCCGACCTGACGCTGACCTTCACCCCCCAGACCGACCTGGCGATCCTGAACTACATCGCCAACCACATCATCCAGACCAAGCGGGTGAACCGCGAATTCGTGGACAAGCACACCGTGTTCCGCGAAGGCAACACCGACATCGGCTACGGGCTGCGTCCGGACCACCCGCTGCAGAAGGCGGCCAAGAACGCCGACAAGGCGGGCGGGTCCAAGCCGATCACCTACGAGGAATTCGCCAAGTTCGTCTCCAGTTACGACCTGGACTACACCGCCAAGCTGACGGGCGTGCCAAAGAAGCAGCTCCAGGACCTGGCCGAGCTCTACGCCGATCCCAAGGTGCGCGTCACCTCGTTCTGGACCATGGGGTTCAACCAGCACACCCGCGGCGTGTGGGCCAACAACATGGTCTACAACATCCACCTGCTGACGGGCAAGATCTCGACGCCGGGCAACAGCCCGTTCTCGCTGACCGGCCAGCCCTCGGCCTGCGGCACGGCGCGCGAGGTCGGGACGTTTTCGCACCGCCTGCCCGCCGACCTGGTCGTCACCAATCCCAAGCACCGCGCGCATGCCGAAGAGATCTGGCAACTGCCCGCGGGCACCATCCCCGACAAGGTCGGCGCCCATGCCGTGCTGCAGAACCGCATGCTCAAGGACGGCACGATCAACGCCTATTGGGTGATGGTCAACAACAACATGCAGGCGGCCGCGAACCTCATGAACGAAGGGTTGCCGGGCTATCGCAATCCCGACAACTTCATCGTGGTGTCGGACGCCTACCCCACCGTCACGACCATTTCGGCCGACCTGATCCTGCCGGCCGCCATGTGGGTGGAAAAGGAAGGCGCCTACGGCAACGCCGAACGCCGCACCCAGTTCTGGCACCAGCTCGTCAATGCGCCGGGCGACGCGCGCTCGGACCTGTGGCAGTTGATGGAGTTCTCCAAGCGCTTCAAGGTCGAGGAAGTGTGGCCGGCCGACCTGCTGGCCAAGAAGCCCGAGTACCGGGGCAAGACCCTGTTCGACGTGCTGTTCGCCAATGGCAAGGTCAACAAGTTCCCCAATACCGAGCTCAACGCCGACTATGAGAATCAAGAAGCCAAGGCCTTCGGCTTCTATGCGCAAAAGGGCCTGTTCGAGGAATACGCGGAGTTCGGCCGCGGCCACGGCCACGACCTTGCGCCCTTCGACACGTACCACGAGGTCCGCGGCCTGCGCTGGCCCGTGGTCAATGGCAAAGAGACGCTCTGGCGCTACCGCGAAGGCAGCGACCCCTACGTGAAGGCGGGCGCGGGCTTCGAGTTCTATGGCAACCCGGACGGCCGCGCCGTGATCTACGCCTTGCCCTACGAGCCGCCCCCGGAGTCGCCGGACGAGGAATATCCGTTCTGGCTGTCCACCGGCCGGGTCCTGGAGCACTGGCATTCGGGATCGATGACGCGGCGCGTTCCCGAACTGTACAAGGCGTTTCCCAATGCGGTCTGTTTCATGCACCCGGACGACGCCCAGGCCATGGGACTGCGCCGGGGCGTGGAGGTCGAAGTCGTCTCGCGGCGCGGCCGGATGCGCACGCGGCTGGAAACGCGGGGACGCGACAAGCCGCCGCGCGGCCTGGTCTTCGTGCCCTGGTTCGACGCCGGTCAGCTCATCAACAAGGTCACCCTGGACGCCACCGATCCGATCTCGTTCCAGACCGACTTCAAGAAATGCGCCGTGAAGATCGTCAAGGTCTGAGCCCGGGAGACAGCCATGAAGAATCGCGTCACCGCAATCGCGCTTTGCGCCCTGCTCGGCTCGGCCGCCTGGGCGGCCCCGCCCTTCGAGGTGGTGGATCCGATGCGCGGCCCCACGCCCGTGGCGGACGAGACCGACCCGCCGCTCATCAGCCCCATCGAGAACAAGGACATCAAGCGGATGCGCACGTATTCCATGCAGCCGCCCACCATCCCGCACAAGATCGATGGCTATCAGATCGACAAGAACTTCAATCGCTGCCTGACCTGCCATGCGCGCGTCAACACGGAAGAGACGCAGGCCCCGCCGCTCAGCGTCACGCACTACATGGACCGCGACAGCAATGTGCTGGCCGAGGTGTCGCCGCGGCGCTATTTCTGCGTGCAATGCCACGTGCCGCAGGCCGAAGCCAAGCCGCTCGTGGCCAATGACTACCAGGACATCGACGTGATCCTCAAGCGCCTGACCGCTCCGGCGTCCGACAAGAAGTAAGGGACAGGAGCCCGTCATGGTCAAGCTCATCAAGCGATACTGGAACATCATCCGCCGGCCCAGCGTGCATTTCAGCCTGGGCTTTCTGACCGTGGGCGGATTCATTGGCGGCATCCTGTTCTGGGGCGCGTTCAACACCGCCATGGAGCTGACGAACACCGAGAAGTTCTGCACCGGCTGCCACGAAATGCGCGACAACGTCTACGCGGAACTCAAGGGCACCATCCACTTCACCAACCGCTCGGGGGTGCGGGCGCTGTGTTCGGACTGCCACGTGCCGCACAACTGGACCGACAAGATCGCGCGCAAGATGCAGGCGTCCAAAGAGGTCTGGGGCAAGATCTTCGGCACCATCGACACGCGCGAGAAGTTCGTCGACAAGCGGCTGGAGCTGGCCCAGCACGAGTGGGCGCGCTTCAAGGCGAACGACTCGCTCGAATGCCGCAACTGCCACAACTACGAATACATGGACTTCACCCGCCAGAGCGTGCGGGCGCAGAACATGCATTCCACCTACCTGGCCGACAAGTCCAAGACCTGCATCGACTGCCACAAAGGCATTGCCCACACGCTGCCGCACATTCCGCCTGGCCAGACCTCCCAAGCGACGCCGCCGGCCAGGGCGTCCCAAGAGGTGGCCAATGCGGCCCGCTGACGCGCCGTCCCCGGTGCTCTGCGCGCGCGGACTGGTCAGCCGGCGCGGCGGACCGGGCGGGCCTGCTCCCCTGGATTTCGACCTGCACGCCGGCCAGCTGCTGCACGTGCAGGGGGCCAACGGCAGCGGCAAGACCAGCCTGCTGCGCATGCTGGCGGGCCTGCTGCGGCCGCTGGCGGGCGCCGTGTTCAACGCGGACGGCGACGTCCGGCGCGATCCGGCCGCGCACTACGCGCGCACCGCCTACCTGGGCCATGGCAACGGCCTGTCCGGCGACCTGACCGCGCTGGAGAACCTGCGCTGCGCCCTGCACGTGGCCGGTACGCCGCACGCCGACGCCGAGATCGCCGCCTGCCTGCGCACGTGGCGGCTGGGCGCCTGCCTGCATGCCCCCGCCGCCCGGCTGTCGCAGGGCCAAGGCCGCCGCCTGGCGCTGGCTGCCGTGGTGCTGGGGGCCAAGCCCCTGTGGCTGCTGGACGAGCCCGACGCGGGCCTGGACGCAGCCAGCCTGGACCAACTGCGGCAGGCCCTGGAGGCGCACCTGGCGGCGGGCGGCGCGGCTGTCGTCGCCTCGCACCGGGCGCCGGCCACCTGCGCCTCCCCTACCCAAACCCTGAACATGGATGACTACGCGGATGCTGGCTACGCTGTCTCAGTTGGCGCTGCGTGAGATCCGGCTGGCCTGGCGGCGACCGGCCGACACGCTGGGCGCGACGCTGTTCTTCATCGTCACGGGTTCCCTGTTCCCGCTGGCGGTGGGGCCCGAGCCCGCGTTGCTGCTGGCGATGGGACCGGGCGTGCTGTGGGTCTGCGCCCTGCTCGGCATCCTGCTCAGCCTGCAGCGCCCCTTTGCGCAGGACTACGACAGCGGCGCGTTGGAACAGTTGCTGGTGTCGCCGCATCCGCTGCCGCTGCTGGTGGGCGTGAAGCTGGGCGCGCACTGGTTCAGCACCTGCCTGCCGCTCATTCTTGCCAGCCCGGTGCTGGCCCTGCAGTTCGGCCTGGCGCCGCACGCCATCGGCATCCTCGTGCTGTCCCTGCTGCTGGGAACGCCCACGCTGGCGCTGGTGGGCGGCCTGGGCGCGGCGTTGACGCTGGGACTGCGCGGCGGCGCGCTGCTGCCGCTCGTGGTGCTGCCGCTGTACGTGCCGGTGCTGATATTTGGCGCGGGCGCCGTGTCGGCCACGCACGCCGGTTTGAGCGCGGGACCGCAGCTCTCGTTGCTGGGCGCGGGCCTGTGCCTGGCGATCCTGCTCTGCCCCTGGAGCGCATCGGCGGCGCTGCGCGTGGCGCTGGACTGAGGGTTCCATGCACATCCCCCCATCCGCCTTCGGCTCCCCCCGCCCCGCCCCGCCACGCACGCGCTGGCTGCGCTACGCCTCGCCCGCGCTGTTTTACCCGCTGGCCGGCCGGATGATTCCGTTCCTTGCCGTGGGCGCCGCCCTGCTCGCGGCCGCCGGGCTGTACACGGGCCTCGTGGCCGCGCCCGTGGACAGCCAGCAGGGCGAGGTCTATCGCATCCTTTTCATCCACGTGGCGGCGGCGTGGATGTCCATGTTCCTGTACCTGGTCATGGCGGGATACGCCGCGCTGGGGCTCATCTTCAACACGCGGCTGTCGTTCATGATGATGCGCGCGCTGGCGCCCACCGGCGCGCTGTTCACGTTCCTGACCCTGTGGACGGGCGCGCTGTGGGGCAAGCCGACGTGGGGCGCATGGTGGGTGTGGGATGCGCGGCTGACGTCCGAGCTGATCCTGCTGTTCCTGTATCTGGGGTTCATGGCCCTGCTGGCCGCCACCGACGACACGCAACGCGCGGACCGGGGCGGCGCGATCCTGCTGCTGGCGGGGGTGGTCAACGTACCCATCATCTATTTCTCGGTGCAATGGTGGAGCACGCTGCATCAGGGCGCGTCCATCAACCTGACGGCCGCGCCCAGCATGGCGCGGATCATGGTCACCGCCATGCTGCTGATGGTCGCCGCCTTCTGGCTGTACAGCGCGGCGGTGGCGCTGGCGCGCGTGCGCGGCATCATCCTGGAGCGCGAGCCCGGCGCCGTGCAGGCGGGCGGCGACATGGCAGCGGGACGGACCGGCCCGCGCGGCGCGCGCACGGAGGCAAAATGAGCTGGGAAACCCTGTTTTCGCTGCAGGGCCACGGCCCGTACATCCTGGGCGCCTACGGCGTCACCATCCTGCTGATGGGGTGGGAGGCGCTGTCGCTATGGCGGCGCGCGCGCCGCGCCCGGCGGCAGCGGGACGACTCCGGCGGTCTCGCCGGCAGGACCCGTCCATGAGCCCGCGCAAGCGCCGCGCGCTCGCCGTCCTGGGCGGTCTCGTGCTGCTGGGACTGGCCACCGCGCTGGTGCTCAACGCCCTGCAATCCAATCTGGTGTTCTTCTTCAGCCCGACGCAGGTGGCGGCCCGCGAGGCGCCCAGCCAGGGGAGCTTTCGCGTGGGCGGCCTGGTCGAACAGGGTTCGCTGCGCCGCGAGGCCGACGGCCTGACCCTGCGCTTTGCCGTGACCGACACGGCCCACGCCGTGCCCGTCGCCTACCAGGGGCTGCTGCCCGACCTGTTCCGCGAAGGCAAGGGCGTGGTCGTGGCCGGCAAGATGGGCCGTGACGGCGTATTCCGCGCCACCGAGGTGCTGGCCAAGCACGACGAGAACTACATGCCGCCGGAAGCCGCCGCGGCGATCAAGCAGGCGGAGGCGCGATGATTCCCGAGATCGGTCTCTTCAGCCTGATCCTCGCGCTGCTGGTGGCGCTGGCGCAGGGCATCCTGCCGCTCATCGGCGCGGCCGCCGGCTGGCAGGCGGGGCTGCGCGTGGCGCGGCCTGCCGCCATGGGACAGTTCGCCCTCACGGCGCTGGCCTTCGCCTGTCTGGCATGGTCCTTCGTGCACAACGACTTTTCCGTGCTGTACGTGGCCGCGAACTCGCACGCCGACCTGCCGCCCGCATACCGCTTCGCGGCAGTCTGGGGCGGACACGAAGGGTCGCTCCTGCTGTGGCAGACCCTGCTGACAGCCTGGACGCTGGCCGTGGCGCTGTGCAGCCGGCGGCTGCCTCTGGCCTTCGCCGGCCGCGTGCTGGCGGTGATGGGCTGGATCAGCGTGGGCCTGCTGCTGTTCATGCTGTTCCTGTCCAACCCGTTCGAACGCCTGATTCCGCCCGCCATGGCGGGCCGCGACCTGAACCCGCTGCTGCAGGACCCGGGCATGATCGTGCATCCGCCCATGCTGTACATGGGCTATGTGGGCTTCTCGGTGGCGTTCGCCTTCGCCATCGCCGCGCTCCTGTCGGGCGAACTGGACGCGCTGTGGGCGCGCTGGGTGCGCCCCTGGACCCTGGCCGCGTGGACGTTCCTTACCATCGGCATCCTGCTGGGCAGCGCCTGGGCCTATTACGTCCTGGGCTGGGGCGGCTGGTGGTTCTGGGACCCGGTCGAAAACGCCTCTTTCATGCCCTGGCTGGCGGGCACCGCGCTGATCCATTCGCTCATCGTCACCGAGCGGCGCGGCGCGTTCCGAAGCTGGACGGTGCTGCTGGCCATCTGCACGTTCTCGCTCAGCATCCTGGGCACCTTCCTGGTCCGCTCGGGCGTGCTGACCTCGGTGCACGCCTTCGCGGTGGACCCGGGCCGGGGCCTGTACATCCTTGCCTTCATGACGGTGATCGTGGGCGGATCGCTTGCGCTGTATGCCTGGCGCGCGCCCTCGGTCGGGCTGGGCGGCGGCTTTTCGCTGCTGTCGCGCGAATCGCTGCTGCTGTCGAACAACGTGGTGCTGACGGTCGCGGCGGGCTCGGTGCTGCTGGGCACGCTGTATCCGGTCGTGCTGGACGTCCTGGCCTGGGGCAAGATCTCCATCGGCCCGCCCTACTTCGAAGCCGTGTTCGTGCCGCTGATGACGCCTGCCATCTTCCTGATGGGCGTGGGCCCGGTCGCGCGCTGGAAGCAGGCCGAGGTCCCCGACCTCGCCAGGCGGCTGAAGGCGGCGTTCGGGGTCAGCGTGCTGACGGCGGTGCTGGCGCCGCTGGCCATGCCCGGGCCGCCGCGCTTCGGATCGCCGATGATCGTGCTGGGCCTGTGGCTGGCCGCCTGGTCCATCGCCAGCGCCGCCGCGCACGCGTGGCAGCGCATTACGGATGGCGAAGGCGAGGTGCTGCGGCGGCTGGCGCGCCAGCCGCGCTCCTGGTACGGAATGCTGCTGGCGCACGCGGGCGTGGGCGTCTTCATCGCGGGCGTCACGCTGGCCAACGGCTACGAAGTCAAGCGCGAGCTGCGGCTGGAGGTGGGCGCGTCCCACGAAGCGGGCGGCTACGGCTTCACGTTCGCCGGCATCGGCCCGGCCGCCGGACCCAACTACAGCGCGCAGCGCGCCGTCTTTCGCGTCACGCGCGACGGCAGGCCGGTGGTCACGCTGTATCCCGAAAAGCGCCTGTATACCGTGCAGGACATGGCGCTCAGCCAGGCCGACATCGACAGCGGCTTTTCGCGCGACCTCTTCGTGGCCCTGGGCGAACCGGTGGGCGAGAACGCCTGGACCGTGCGCATCCAGGTCAAGCCCTTCATGACCTGGATCTGGACGGGGTGCATCCTGATGGCGCTGGGCGGGCTGCTGGCGGCGGGCGACGGCCGCTACCGGCGTACGCAGCAGGCCGGCGCCGCCGTCCCCCAGGCCCGTGGCGCGGCTGCCGGGCGTGCCGCGCGGGAGGGCTATTGATGCTGCGCTACCTGCTGCCGCTGGCCGCGTTCCTGGCGATGGCCGTGTTCCTGGCGATGGGCCTGTCGCGCGACCCGCGCGCGGTGCCGTCGGCGATGATCGACAAGCCCGCCCCCGCCATCGGGCTGCCCGACCTGCTGGAACCGGGCCGCACGCTGGACGTGGAGTCCCTGCGCGGCAAGGTCTGGCTGCTGAACGTGTGGGCCTCCTGGTGCGGTCCCTGCAAGGACGAGCTGCCCGTGCTGCGCGAGGCCGCGCAGCGCCACGGCATCGCGCTCTACGGACTGAACTACAAGGACAAGCCCGACGAGGCGCGCGCATGGCTGGCGCGCAACGGCAATCCGTACCTCGCGTCCGCCAGCGACGCCGACGGGCGGGTGGGCATCGAATATGGCGTCTACGGGGTGCCCGAGACCTTTGTGATCGACGGTGACGGTCGCATCCGCTACAAGCACCTGGGCCTCATCACGCCCGAACTCTGGCGCACGCGCCTGCAACCTGTCATCGAGGCGCTGCAATGACCGCGCCACGTATCCCGCCCCACCCGCCACTGCTGCGCCTGCCGTCGGCCGCGTTGCTGATCGCCGTGGCGACCGCGCTGTTGGCTATGCTCCTGGCCCCGGCGGCCCTGCACGCCGCGCCCGCGCCGGTACCTGTACTGTCCGCCGACCAGGAACAACGCGCCGACAAGCTGGCGCACGGCCTGCGCTGCCTGGTCTGCCAGAATCAGACTCTGGCCGAATCCAATGCGCCGCTGGCGCTGGACATGCGCAAGCTCATCCGCGACCAGCTTGCCGAGGGCAGGACCGACGCGCAGATCATGCGCTTCTTCCAGGACCGCTATGGCGACTTCGTCCGCTATGACCCGCCCTTCAAGCCGGCCACCTGGCTGCTCTGGCTGGGCCCGTTCGCGCTGCTGGCGCTGGGCTTTCTGGTCCTGGCCCGCACGCTCAAGCGGCGCGCCGGCATGCGCGCGCCGCTGACCGCCGACGAACGCGAGCGCGCCGCCCGCTTCCTGGATTCCGGCTCATGACCACGCTCTGGCTCGTCGTCCTGGCCCTGCTGCTGGCCACGCTGTTCTGCCTGGTGCCCCCGCTGCTGCGCCGCCCGCCGGGTTCGGACGACGCCCCGGGCTCCCCCCCGGACGACGCGTCGGACGCCAGCGTGCGGGCGTTCTATCTGGCCCAACGCGACCAGTTGCGTCGCGACCTGAACGACGGCGCCCTGACGCCGCAGGCGCACGCCCGAGCCGACGAGGAGCTGCAGCGCGCGCTGCTGCAGGACCTTGCCCTGCGCAGCGGTTCCGGCGCGCGCCGGGGCGGACAGCGCGCGGGGATCGCCGCGGCCTGCCTGCTCACCGTGGCCGTCCCGGTCGCCGCCGTGCTGCTGTACGGACAACTCGGCAATCCCCGCGCGGCGGCCATGTTCGCGCTGCCGCAAGCGGCCGAGCCGCACGCGGCGCAGGCGGGCAACGACATGGCGCTGGCCATCAACGCATTGGCCCAGCGCCTGCGCGCCGCGCCCGACGATGTCGATGGCTGGTACATGCTGGCCCGCTCCTACGAGACGCTGGGCCGCTACAACGATGCGGTGGCCGCCTACCAGCAGGTGCTGCGGCGGGTGCCCGGCCAGCCTGCCGTGCTGGCCGACCTGGCCGACGCGCTGCTGTCGGCGCGGCAGGGTCGGCCCGACGAGGATTCCATCGCCGCCGTCGCGCAGGCGCTGGAGGCGGAACCCGACCAGCCCAAGGCGCTGGCGCTGGCCGGCATGATGGCGTTGCGGCGGGGCGACGCCGCCGAGGCCCTGACGCACTGGGAGCGGCTGCAAGCCCTGCTGCCCCCGGATTCCGAGGCCGCGCGCCAGATCCAGACCAATATCTCGCAGGCGCGCGCCATGGCATCGGCGCCGGGCGCGCCGGGGTCCCCCCCGGCGACCTCGCCCTCCGCTGCGCCGGCGGCCACCGCCACCACTGCCGCCACCACCACCGCCCCCACGCCCGCCGCGCCCGCCCGCATCAGCGGCCAGGCACGCATCGCCGAGGCGCTGCGCGGACAGGTCCGACCGGCCGACACCGTCTTCATCTTGGCGCGGCCGGTGGACGGCCCGCGCATGCCCGTCGCCATCCTGCGGATGCGCGTGGCCGACCTGCCGCGCGCCTTCGTGCTGGACGACAGCACGGCGATGTCGCCGGACGCCACCTTGTCGAAGGCGGGCACCGTGCGGGTGGAGATCCGCGTCAGCGCGTCCGGCAACGCCGCCGCCCAGGCCGGCGACCTGAGCGGCGTGCTTAATGACGTGGCCACCCGCGCCGAAGGCCTGGAACTGGTGGCCGACACCGTCGTGCGCTAGCGGCCGCGCCATTGCCGGCGCCGGCCGCGCCGTGCGATCAGGCCCGCTCGATCCGTGCCGGCAGGCCCTGCCGTACCGCCGCGCCCGACACCCAGTCGATCCACACGTTGGCATGCGCGCCGCGCGTGGCGTCGGCAAAGCCCAGGTCGTTCAGGTTGACGCCCGCCCCCAGCGCCGGATCGTGCGGCATCGGCTTGCCGTCCACCACGTGCGCGCGGGCGCCCAGCTCGGTATGGCCGTAGCCATGCTCGATCCCCACCGCGCCCGGCTGCACGCCGTCTCGCAGCAGCGCCAGCCCCGTCACCGAACCGCCCGGCGTGACGATGCGCACCGCGTCGCCGTTGCGGATGCCCAGCCGTTCGCCGTCCTGCCGGTTGATCGACACCGGGTTGTGCGGATGCACCTGGCGCAGGCGGTTCACCCCGATCGACAGAGAACTCATCAGGTTGGACTTGAACGAGCTCAGCAGGAACGGCCAATCGTCGCGCGGATATTCGTCCCGCACGTCGCGCCCGTCCGCCAGCCGCGTGGGATACCAGGTCGGACAGCCGCTGTAGCGCTCGCCCGTCATCGCATGACGAAAGCCCGCCAGTTCCTCGCTCCACACATGCAGCGGCCTGGCGTAGGCGGCGCGCGTGCGGCGGCCCTGCCCTGCGTCCTGCGTCCACGCGTCATCCATCCGGTCAAAGCGACCGCCGCGGCTCATCAGCATGGCCACCTGCCGCCACTCGCCCGGCTTCAACATGCTCTGCAGCAGCTCGCGATGGCGGTCCACGCCGGTCAGCGCCATGTCGTCGTCGCTGGCCTCGCCCACCGGGCGGCCCGCCGCGAACGCAATATTGGCCATGCCGCGCAGGAAGAAGTCCTCGGGCGTGTCCAGCGCATACTTGGCGCCTTCCTTGTCGGAGATGGCGCCCGCGCCAAAGCCCGGCATGCCCAGCCGCTTGGCGCAGGCGATGAGAAAGGTCTCCAGGCACACCGGCTCGCCGCTGGCCGTGCGCGCCACGCGCGGTTGCACGGCGGGCCAGCGCACGGTGGACGCCTTCGCCACCACGTCCGCCCAGGGCGCCGACACGCCCCAGCTTTCATAGGTGACCGTGTCCGGCACGATGTAATCGGCCAGCGCATTGGTCTCGTTGATGAAGGGGTTGATCGACACCGCCAGCGGCAGGACGGCCGGATCCTTCAGCTTCTCCAGCGCCACCTGCTTGAACCCCGCAATGCCGTAGACCGGGTTGCTCATGTGGTTGAACCAGACCTTGGCGCGGTACGGGTAGCCCGCCAGCGCGGACGCCAGCATCTCGGAACTGAGGCCCCCGGTGGCCGGATACCAGGGCGCGGCCGCCGGATACGCCGGCTGCCCGGCCGCCTTCTTGCGCTTGAACTCGCTGGATTTCTCGTACGGAAAGCGGTTGCGCGACAAAGACACGCCCTTGGGCGTCGCCTTGTTGGCAAAGCCGGCGATGTTGTAGCGCGGACCCGCGCCGTAGGGCGGGAACGGACCGGCGTCCAGCACCAGACCGCCCTCCACGTTCAGGTTGCCCACCAGCGTGTTCAACATGGCGATGGCGTAGGCGGTGTAGAAGCCCGCGCCGCTCATGGTGCCGCCGTGCGCATCGGCCACCGCGCGCTTGCCATGGCTGGTAAAGCGCTCGGCCAGCGACGCAATCTTGGCTGCGGGGACGCCGCACAGCGCGGCGTATTCCTCCAGCGTCTTGCGGCGCGCTTCCGTGCGCAGCAGCGTCAGCGACGAGCACACGCGCAGCGATTCGGGCGCGCCCGCCATGCCCGGGGCGGCGATGGCCTCGTCCACGAAAAGCTCAGCCGGCGTCGCGCCCGTATGCGGCGCCAGCGTGCCGTCCGCCAGGCGCACGACGTACACGTCTTCCCATTTCTCGTCCGCGTCGGCCGGGCGCGCCCAGCCCAGGTCCGCGCCGCGCAGGAACGCGCCCTGCCGCGGATGGCCGGGTTCGGCCACCACCAGGTGCGTCGCATTGGTCCACGCCGCCTCGCCCGCCGCCTGCATGGCCTGCGGCCCCGGTTGCGCCAGCATGCGCGCATCAAAACGTTCGTTGTCCAGAATCCAGCGGATCAGGCCCATGGCCAACGCCAGGTCGCTGGCCGGATTGACGGGCACCCATTCATTGCCCGACCCGGCCGACAGGCTGGACGAGGCCGGCAGCACCGGCGACACGACCACGTAGGTGAAACCGGATTCCTGCGGCCGCACGCGCGCTTCGGCCAGTTGCCGCGCCTGGCGCTGAAACGGATTGCCCGCCTGCGCCGGCGCGGCGCCGATGAACAGCCCGAAGCGCGCGTTGTCCCAGTCCGGCTTGCCGTGCGGCATGCCTTTCAGGTCGCCCAGCGCCGCGCCCGCGCCCACGCGGAAGCTCTGCCCGCAATAGGAACCGTGATTGCTGAAATTGACCGTGCCGAAGGACTGCCCGGCAAAGCGCTGGATCAGCGGCGTGCGCCCTTCGTTGGAAGCGTCGGTGAAAAGAAACTGGTTCACCTTCGCGCCGTACTCCGGATTGTCCGGGTCCAGCGGCGTCTCGCGGTCGAAGATGGCGCGCAGGCCATCGACGTGGCCTTCGCCGAACAGGTCGCCGCCTTCGCAGACCTCCAGGACCAGTTGTTCGAAGGTGATGGTCTGCCACTTGCCCTCGCCCCGCTTGCCGACGCGCTTCATGGGCTGCAGCACGCGAAACGGGCTGTCCAATTGCTCCAGCATGGCCGAGCCGCGCGCGCACGAGGTGGCCCGCCCCTCCAGGCCGTTGTCGCCGCCCAACTGCGCGTAGACGTCGCGCACCGGCGTCTCCATGGCCGCGGGCCGCGTCGTGGCCAGCGGATGATACGGATTGCCGGCGACGCGCAGGATGCGGTTCTGGGCCGTGTCGACCCGCAGGCGCACGCCGCACTGCGTCCAGCAGCCCAGGCAGCTCGACGGGCTGACGATCTGGCCCGGTTGCGCGTCGAACGCGCCCGTCAGCGGATCGATGCGGAACTCCGGCGTGAGCGAGTTGCCCCGCACGGCATGCGCGGTCGGCACGCCGGCGCTGCCCTGCGACAGACCCTTGACCGCCTTCACGACGGTCTCGCCATATCCCGCGGCAAAGGCCGCCATGCCGCCGGCCACCATGCCGCCGCGCATCACCAGCTTGCGCCGGGCCTCATCGTGCGGCACGTCCGGGCCATCGTCCGCCGGGCGGCGCTTGTCGTCTTCGTGTTGCTTGTCCATTGCTTTCTTTTCCATGTTCTTGCGTATCGCCGCCCGTTCAGGCGGCCACGGCGCGGGCGCGGGCCGGAAGGATTTCCATGGCCCACGTCACGGCGGTGACCAGCGCCACGCACAGGCCCAGCACGCCCGCCATGCCCAGCAGCCCGTCGCTGCCCCAGGGCATCTCGTACAGGTACAGCCCGGCGCCGTACTTGGGCACGCCCTGCACGCTCATGAAGACGACCCAGCGGAAGATCCACGCGGCGCCCAGCATCGTCAGCGCCAGCGCGGCGGACGGCAGGGGCGCGGCCAGCGTGCGCGACGGACGCTGCAACAGCGCGACGATGCAAAACGCAGTCATCACCGCGCCGGCCAGGCTGAGACGCCAGACCGGGAACGCCGCGAACAACCGGAGCGCCGCGTCGAACGACGCATCCAGCCCCAGCATCCCCAGCACCGCCCAGGCGCCCGCCCCCAGCGCGATCATCGCCACCGCCGTCACGCTCAGCCGGCGCAACGCGTCCACCGGCAGCGCCCGCAGTCCGCCCGGCAGCCAGCGGCCCACCAGGAACATCGCGCCCAGCGCGCCCAGCCACGCCGTCAACGCAAAGTTCAGCGGCAGGAACACGGTGTGCCACAGCGGCCGCGAGCGCAGCACCATCACCTCGGCGCCCGTGTAGACCAGGATGGACAGGGCCGACAGCGCCAGCGCCGCCGCCACCACCCGCAGCCATCCCATCCGCCCCCACCACCAGACCGCGCAGAAGAGCAGCGCCAGCGATACGAAGACCGGCAGCAGCAAGGCGCCCAGCCACATCCACGACCACGGCGTGATGTGCGCATAGAAGTGCCAGAAGCGGCCCGGCTGGTGCAGGTCGGCCAGCAGCGACACCGGCGCGGCGATGGCGCTGACCAGCAGCACCGTCACCGCCGCCGGCAACAGCCGGCGCGCGTCGGAATCCGCCCGGCCAAAGGACGCGAAGGCGGCCGTCAGCGCCGTGGTGGCGCTGATCCCGATCAGGAAGAAATACTGCACGGCCCAGGGCAGCCAGGCGGCGTCGTAGACCGGCGTGAGCAATTCGGAGATTTGCATGAGAGTCCTCGTCGATGGCTCAATGGCCGCCGGCCAGGCGCACGCCGGCCTGGCCGTCCACCTGATGCACGAACGCGTCGGGCAGGCCGATGTAATAGACGTGGGGATCGGTCTTCATCTCGGGCTTGAGCACCTTGATATCGGCCTTGTGCTCGGCCAGCAGGCGCGAGATGGCGCTGTCGGGATCGTTCATGTCGCCGATCACGCGCGCGCCGCCCACGCAGCTTTCCACACAGGCCGGCAGCAGCCCGGCTTCCAGGCGGTGCTCGCAGAACGTGCACTTGTCCGCCGTCTGCGTCTCGTGATTGATGAAGCGCGCGTCGTAGGGACAGGCCTGCACGCAGTAGCCGCAGCCCACGCAGCGCGCGTTGTCGACCAGCACGATGCCGTCTTCGCGCTGGAAGGTCGCCTGCACCGGACAGACCGGCACACAGGGCGGCTTGTCGCAGTGGTTGCACAGGCGCGGCAGCATGACCATCGAACACGGCCCGCCCGCATCGGGCGTGACCTCGTACTGCAGGACGGTGGTGCGGAACTGCCCGATGGGCGGCACGTTCTCCAGCGAACAGCTCACCGTACAGGACTGGCACCCGATGCATTTGCGCATGTCCACGACCATGCCGAAGCGCTTGCCGGCCATGCCGGGGCGGCGCGGCGGCTGGCCGTTCAAGCCGGGCGCGGCTTGCGCATGGATGGGAATGACGGTGGCGGCGGCGCCCAGGCCAAGCAGCCCTTTCAGGAAGCCACGCTTGCCCGGGAGAGGCGTTTCCGGGGGGCTCGTGGGGGTGTGCATCGTTAAACTCCGAAACATTTAGCTGTTACGGGAATTAACTTATCACTCGCAGTTATATAGAGCCTTGATATCTGTCAATTCGGGGACAGAGTGCGCCGGATCAGGGAGGACTGAACGCCTCGCGTCGGCGACGACCGGACCGCCGGATCGCCGGATCGCAGGATCGCCGCACCGCCGCACCGCCGCCGTCAGACTATCGGCAGGGTCAGCGCCGGCCGCCACGCCGTCAGTTTCTGCTCGAAGCTGGCCGCCGCATGCGCCGGACTCGTCGATGGCAATTCGATGCATTCCAGGTCCGCCCGCGCCAACGCCGGCAACACGTGGCGCCGGAACATCGCCGCGGCCTTGCCGCCGTTCAGGCAGACGCGGACGATGGACGGATGGCGGGCGAGGAAGGCCGGGAAATCGTTCGGCACCAGCGTCTCGCGCCGGATATCCGCGTCCAGGCTGCCCGGCCGTTCGCAGGCTTGCAGGACATCCCAGAGCGCCACGCCCCGGGCCTGCAGCGCCCGCAGGCGGGCGTCGTAATCCAGGCCCGCGTCAAAACCGAGGATGCGCGCCGCCAGGGGCCAGAATGCATTGCGCGGATGCGCGTAATACTGCCCTTGCCGCAGCGACGCCACGCCGGGCATCGATCCCAGCACCAGCACGCGCGCGCCCTGCCCCACCACCGGCGCAAACCCCCAAACCTGTTCCTCGCGCCGCGCGGCGGCGCCATCCCTCTGCTTGTCCATGCCGGGGAGCATACCGCCGAAATCCCCGCCCCCCGGCTGGCGCCGCCCCATCGTCCGACACATGGAACAGTGCTTATCGCAGGCGGGGTCTACCGGAATCGGCGTTCCGCCCTTATCTTCCTTTCTATGACGAACGGCGCCGATGGCGCCGCGCAACAGGAAACCTCATCATGAAGAAGATCCTCGGCCTGCACGCCAGTCCCCGTCCCCACTGGGTGGGCGACGGCTTTCCGGTGCGCTCCCTGTTCTCGTACAACGACAAGGGCCGCGACACCAGCCCGTTCCTGCTGCTGGACTACGCCGGCCCCGCCGAATTCGGCCCGGCCAGCCAGCCCCGCGGCGTCGGCCAGCATCCCCATCGCGGCTTTGAAACGGTCACCATCGTCTACAGCGGCGAAGTCGAGCACCGCGATTCCACCGGCAACGGCGGCGTCATCGGCCCCGGCGACGTGCAATGGATGACGGCGGCCTCCGGCATCCTGCACGAGGAATTCCACTCCCATGCCTTCACCCGCACGGGCGGAAAGCTGGAAATGGTGCAGCTCTGGGTCAACCTGCCCGCCAAGGACAAAAAGGCGGCGCCGGGCTACCAGGGCATCCTCAGCACGGACATCCCCGTCGTGGCCCTGCCCGACGGCGCCGGCACCCTGCGCGTGATCGCAGGCGCCTACGCGGGCCAGACAGGCCCGGCGCGCACCTTCACGCCGATGGACGTGTGGGACGTAAAGCTGGCGGCTGGCAAGTCGGCCACCTTCCCCATCCCCGCGGGCCGCAACAGCATGCTCGTCATGCTGCGTGGAACGGTGCTGGTAAACGGCGAATCGGTTGCGCGCGACGCGCAACTGGCGCTGTTCTCGCGCGACGGGGAAGACATCACCGTCGAGGCCAACAACGACGCGGTGTTTTTGGTGTTGAGCGGAGAGCCGATCGATGAGCCGGTGGTGGGCTATGGACCCTTCGTGATGAACTCGCAGGCGGAAATCGTGGAAGCGATCCAGGATTTCAATGCCGGGCGGTATGGGCAGATGCATTGAAAAGGAAACACCATGCAGCACGTCGGTTTAATCCTTGAAGATGGCTTCCAGCTGATGGGGCTGGCGGCCCTCTCCGCCTTTGAACTGGCCAACGCGGAGCTGGGCGGCGCGGGCTATCGGCTGACGGTCCTGTCCGAGAAAGGCGGCACGATCAGGTCGTCGATGAATGCCGGTATCGAAACCTCGCCGCTGGACTTCATCCCCGACACGCTGATGGTGGCCGGGCAATTGGTGCCCCAGGATATTTCGCCGGGGCTGCGTGAATACATCGCCCTTGCCGGCCACCAGGCGCGCCGGGTGGCCGGGGTATGCACGGGCGCCTTCGTGCTGGCGCAGGCGGGGCTGCTCGATGGCCGCACCGCCACCACGCATTGGGCGCATGCACGCACGCTTCAGGCGCGCTTTCCGAAGGTTCGCGTCGAAGAGGACCGCATTTTCGTGCGTGACGGCAACATCTGGACGTCGGCGGGCATGTCATCGGCCATCGATCTGACGCTGGCCCTGATCGAAGAAGACCATGGGTCCACGCTGTCCCGGGCGCTGGCGCGGAAACTTGTCGTCTACCATCGCCGCCACGGGGGCCAATCGCAGTTCTCGGCGATGCTGGCGCTGGAGCCGCGTTCGGACCGGGTCAAGCGCGCACTGGCCTATGCCCGCGAAAACCTGCGCAATCCCTTGTCCGTGGAAGAGCTTGCCGAAGCCGCCAGCCTGTCGCCCCGTCAGTTCAGCCGGGTATTCCGCGAAGAGACCGGGCGATCGCCCGCCAAAGCCGTGGAAATGCTGCGGCTGGAGGCCGCACGCGTGATGCTGGAAGACGGCCGCCATCCCCTGGAAATCGTGGCGCGCGACACGGGCTTTGCCGATCGTGACCGGATGCGGCGCGCCTTCCTGCGCAACCTGGGCCAACCGCCGGCCAGCGTGAAGCGGGGCCTGATGTCGATGCAAGAGACCAACGCCTGACCGAGGGGCCTGTCAGGCCGTGCTGACTGCCCATGTCCGTTTTTGCCGGATCTATGACATTTAAGACTTGACCAGATCCGCGCATAGTACGTCCATCGAAGGCGCCACCCCGGCGCAAGACAAGGACAAATCATGCAAATGACGGGCAACACGATCTTCATCACCGGCGGCACCTCGGGCATTGGCCGCGCGCTGGCCGAGCAATTCCATGCCCTGGGCAACAAGGTCATCATCGCCGGGCGCCGGCAGGCGCTGCTGGATGAAGTGGCTGCCGCGCATCCAGGGATCGAGGGTGTGGCGCTGGACATCTCCGATGCCGCCGACATCGACCGCGTCGCCGCGCAACTGATCCGCGACTATCCGACGTTGAACGTCCTGATCAACAATGCGGGCGTCATGCCGTTCGACGATCCGTCCGGCCGCATCGATGACGCCGTCTCGCGCCAGATCCTTGACACGAACCTGCTTGGCCCGATCCGGCTGACGTCGGCGCTGATCGAACACCTGAAGGCGCAACCGCGAGCGACCATCGTCCACAACACCTCGATGCTGGCATTCGTGCCGATCGCAACCAACGCGGTCTATTCCGCCTCGAAGGCGGCGCTGCACTCCTACGCCTTGTCGCAGCGGTTCATGCTCAAGGGCACCGGCGTGACGGTCCAGGAAATCGCGCCGCCGTGGGTCGACACCGATCTCATCAAAAAGAGCGGAGATCCCCGCGCCATGCCGCTGGACACCTTCATCGCCGAAACTATGAAGGGGCTGGCAACCGACGCGCCGGAAGTGTTCGTCGAGGCGATTCGCGCCCTGCGCGATAACCCCGGCAGCGGCGAACATGCGCTGGTCGATGGCTTCAACGCTGAAATCGCGGCCAATCCCATCCCCGTATAAAGCCAGCGGATCGACGCGTCCGCGTTCGCCTTCGCGCGGACTGCGTTTTCAAGACAGTTGCGTCGTGATCGCAACGCCTGCGCTGAACTCGCGCGCATCGCGCACCCGTCTTCCCGCAAGCCCACTTTGAATGGAACCAAGACAATGACTTCCCGTATCGACACCCCCGCCGCCACCAGCGCTTCGGGCGAAACCGCCGACGTTTTTGCCGGTATCCGCAAGGCGGTGGGCATGGTCCCCAATGCCTATGCGGCCATTGGCGCCTTGAGTACGCCGGCGCTCAAGGCCATGCTTTCCGCCGACGCGGTGCTTGCGCGTGGCGTGCTTTCCGCGCAGGACCGCGAAACCGTCAAACTGGTGGTGAGCGCGATCGCCGGCTGCGACTACTGCGTCGCGGCACACAGCCTGGCGGGAAAGGCGTCCGGCCTGTCCGTGGACACGGTCCGCGCCATCAGGGCGCTGGAACCGACGGGCGACGCAAGGCGCGATGCGCTGATCGCGTTTGTACGACGCCTTCAGGAAGGCCAGGGCACGCTCGAAGCCGAGTCGCTCACGGCGTTGCGCGCAGCGGGCTTTCCGGACGAGGCAGTGGTGGATATTGCACTGGCCATCGCCGTGATCACGTTCACGAACGTCTTCAATCGCGTGAACGACACCACGGTGGATTTTCCGGACCTGAAGTGACGCGACAGGCCGAGCGCAGGCACAAGGCCGGGGACATCCGGGCTGGCGGCCCGCGGCCGCCCTCCGTCCCCGGCTAAGCGTTTGACCTAGAATGCCGGCATCGCTTTCATGCGGCGCCGCCGCCAAAGACGTTGTGCCTCATCCTACGAAGATCGTTTTTCCCGGCCGCCGCCGCTTCCGAGTTTGCGCGAACGTCGTACTGGGCCTGACGCTATCGATAATGGCTCACGCCCAGGCGCAGCCGGCGGCCCCCGCATCAGCCCCGGTCAAGGCCACCCAACCGCTAGGCGGCGCCTTTGAACTGGAAGACCAGCCGAATTCGAACCTTTACCGAATCAAGTACCGCGGCAAGCCTTACCGGCCGCTGAACGCATACCAGTTCATCCACGTCAGGGCGCTGGGCCCGACCCAGGGCGGCCAGCCGATGCTGCTGGCGGTGTCGAACGATTTCATGGGCGTGGGCACGATCCTGATCGCGGTGCAGAACGACACGCCCCTTGCGCGCGTCCTGAGTCCCACCGTCGACGTGCGCGACCCGGACATGGGCCTGGCGCAGCCCGGGCGTCAGGACCTGCTGCTGTTCACCGCGGGTTCGCGGGCCTTGGTGACGTCGACCGGACAGGTGCTGTGGTTCGAGCACCTGCTGCCCAAGGAGTACCTGCGCTCAAGCCCGCTGCTGGTGTCGGTGTCGCCGGACAATCGCCATGGCGCCCTGCTGCTCGACAACGAGATCCGGCTCAGCGTGGCGGGCGAAGGCCCCTACGCTAGCGTCCCGTTCACCAGGGCGATGCAGCGCGAGGCCTTCAAGCCGGCGTGGGATCAGAGCCGTGCGCGTGCGCGCGCGGCGCTGGACGAAGGCAAGCACATTGACCAGCGCCGCCTCCACGACAACCTGAAGGCGGAATGGATCAACCGGAATTTCCGATGGCAACAAGGCAAGGACGGCTGGCAATTCATCGGCCAGGGCCTGAAGCCCGCCGCGCTTCCCGTGCAATCGAAGAAGGAGCAATGAGATGAGGCCGATTCCCGCGGTTCATTGCTGGCGCTGGCTGGCGCTCGGGTGCGCCGCGGCGCTTGCCGGCTGCGCAACCCACGCCGACGTATATGAACGACACGTCCGCGCCGAAGACGCCAACCCGGCGGACGTGGTGCTGACGCTGGACGTGGCGTTTGCTCAGGCGCCCGACTACGATCCTCAGACGATCGAGTACGGATCGAAGGTAAAGGTGGTGGAATACGCCGGCTATCCCAGCATCGACGTTCCGTTCTACCAGAAGGGCATGGGCCTGGACCTGGGCGTGCTGGGCGATCCGCGGACGTTGCTGGCCTTGCCGTATCCGTCGCCCACGACGCGGACCACGTCCGCGCAACTGAAGATCTTCGGCGAACGCCTGGACGCCACGCACTACCGGTTCGTCGTCTTGCCACGGCCGGGGTGGACCAGCACGAACAGCTTCCAGGTGGAGTTCGCCATCAACGGCCGACGCGAGGGCATGACGTTCGCCTACAGCACGAAGACCGTGTGCGAAAGCCGCTTCGACGTGACCACGCCGACGTACGGGTTCGGGATGTCGGTCGCGGCGGGTTTCCCGGGCGGCAAGCCCGGCTGCTTGAAGGCCTGCGACGCGCGGCCCGGCTACCCGGGGCATTGCGCCTTCTTTTCCGGCGTCGAATAAACGTGAATCGGCCGACGCGTCGCGGGCCTTAGTCCGATAGGGTGATCCGTCCTGATCCACGCGGCGGCGGGCGGCGTGGATGTGGTGATCGACTTTATCGGCGTGCCGCAATCCCGCCTCACGTCCGCATGCCGGTCACGGCATGCGGACACGGGCCACGCATCACCCCTTCGGGGCGGGCAATGCCTTGAGCAGCGCTTCGTTGAACCGCGTCGAATCCTGCACCTGCGGGGAATGGCCGAGGTCGGGCCAGACGACGAGGGTGGCATTGGGGATGGCTTTGGCGGCCTTGGGCGCCAGCGCGGCGTAGTTGCCCAGGCGCTTGGCCACTTCGGGTGGGGCGGCGTCCTTGCCGGGAGCCGTGTTGTCCTTTTCGCCGATGAGCAGCGTGGTGGGCACGGCGATCTGGCCGAATTCATGGACGACCGGCTGGGTATACAACATGTCGTAAGTGAGGGCCTGGTTCCAGGCGACGCGCTCGCGCCCTTCGCCCTGCAGCATGCCAGCGGCCATGAGAACCCACTTGTCGTAGTCGTCGCGCCATTGGCCGGCGTAGTAAGTGCCGAGCTGGTATTTCTTCATGCCGTCGAAGTTGGCTTTGAGCTCGCGCTGGTACCAGTCGTCGATGCTGCGGTACGGCACCCCTTCCTGTTTCCAGTCTTCGAGCCCGATGGGGTTGACGAGCACCAGGGCTTCGGTTTGCGGGCCGTACATGAGCGCATAGCGCGCAGCCAGCATGCCGCCCATGGAGTGGCCGACGATGCTCGCGCGATCGATTTTCAAATGGTCGAGCAGCGCGTGCGTGTTGGCGGCGAGTTGGTGAAACGAAAACTGATAGGCCTGCGGCTTGTCGGATTTGCAAAAGCCGATCTGGTCGGGCACCACGACGCGATAGCCGGCCTGGCTCAGTGCGGCGATGCTGGCCTCCCAGGTGGCGCCGCAGAAGTTCTTGCCATGCATGAGCACGACGGTCTTGCCATTGGGCTTGGCGGCGGCCACGTCCATGTAGGCCATCGAGAGCTTCTGGCCCTGCGTGTCCAGCGAGATGCGCTTGACCTCGTGCGGATACGCGAAACGCTCCAGATTGGGACCGTAGTCAGGCACCTTGGGCGCGTCCGCCGCGATGGCGCTGCCCGCAAGCGCGACACCGGCGCAGAACGCAGCCAGCCGAAGAGGTTGTGATCGTGTCATGCGTGTGACTCCTGTTATGGCGCCGGCCCGCTGCCAGCGCTGTACAAGAGGGACAGCAAGAACGGGACCTGGGTTCCTCAGGAATGCGCGCCGGCCAGTTCGATGTCGGCCGCTGGCAGGCCGTGAGGCGCGGTTGCCAGCTCCACCCGGTTGCGCCCCGCGGCCTTTCCTCTATAAAGCGCGGAATCGGCCTGTCGAAGCGCCTCGTCCAGGCCCTGCGCCCCGTGAAAGCGGGATGACACACCGATCGTGACCGTGCAGCGCAGCGGTTTGTCGACGCCCGCGACGTTGATCGGCTGCTCTTCGACGCTGACACGTAACCGCTCTGCCAGTTGCATCACATCCGCGACATCCGCTTCCAGGATGATGGCGACAAATTCCTCTCCCCCAAACCGGCCTGTCAGGTCGCCGCGACGCACGGTGGCGCGCAGCAGATTGGCGACGTGGCGGATCACCTCGTCGCCCGCCTGGTGACCATGACTGTCATTGATCCGCTTGAAATGGTCGACGTCCAATTCCAGCAGATAGACGGGTGCGGCATTTCGGGCGTTGAAATACTGGGTCAGCGCGTCTGAAAGCCCTCGGCGATTGAACAGGTCCGTCAGGGGATCGCGCGCCGCCATATTGCGCAGGCTGTCGGTCAGCCGGCGCAGGACGAGCCAGACAATGGAGGGCGGCACGATGGTGGCAAGGGTCGACATGTAGATGTAGAAAATCATCTGGAAGCGGCTGTCCATGTGCAGCGCGTCCAGGCCGCCATCCACGATCTTCAGAAATTTCAATGCGTTCAGAACACAGATTCCGCCGATCAGCAACGCGAAAAAGATCATCTCGCCGAACAAGTCTTTGGCGAACGTGCGCCCTCCGTAGAGCACGGTGACGGTCATCGCAAAGAAAAGCAGCGTCGCCGACGCCGCAAGCATGGCGTAGCGCGCCTCCGGCCCGCTTTGCGCTTGCACCCACCACTGGGCAACGCCATAAACCACGCAGAACACAATCAAAGGCCGCCATAACCGAACCTGATGCCCGAAGAACCGCATGGCGCCGAGCACGTAGGCGATGGGGGCCGCCAGCGTCAGGCAGTGATTGACGACGCTCATCGCACTCCAGGCGGGGCCGCCTTCAACCAGTTGCAGAATATAGGCCCCCGCCAGCAGCAGATTGCCCACGGCAAAGACATCCATCCCCATCCTGTTGCCAGGCAGGCGACGGCTGATAAGCAAAAACATGCCGGAAAAGCACAACAGGTGTGCGCACAGCATGCCGACTAGCGTGGAGGCAACCATGAGATGAACGTCGAGAGGGAAGCAGATTTCCAGTACCGGCACGATCAGGCCGTGCCAAGCGAAGCATTAACCGAGGAAATGTCAGCCAGGTCAAGGGGAGCTTTTGAATTGGCGAATGCTGGGTGCGCCGGACGTTATCCGGAAGAATTGTGCCGGAAGAATGTCGACGCCTTTCCGTCAGGACGGCCAGAAACATGCCAACCAACCTGCGTGCATCCGGCTCGGGCTTCCCGCAGTTGGGCCCAACACATTAATCTTGCCGTCGCCTCGACCGGAAGGTCGCCCATCGCATTCCCAAGCCGATCACGGCCGTTACCAACAGCATCGTAAGAACGGCCGCCCCAAGCACGACGGAATATTCCACGTCGGCAGCCTGTTCACAGCACCCGATTTCGACATTTCGCTCTACTTGCTCCCAGATCCAACGAGGGATGGGATTCCAGGCATCGGGGCTGCGAATCCAAACGTAGGCCAATGCCAGGCTGGATAGGGTCAACCACACCAGCAGCGCCAGGCATTGCAAAAGTCGTCGCATTAATTCACTCCGCCACATCGGACATTTACGATTCCATAGGCCTTCAAACTGTGGGGCGTTAGCTTGCCTGGCAGATGGCGCCGAAAATATCAGTGCTGTCCGAAAAGCCAACACTGCGCCATTCCGGCGTACGCTGAGAAGTGTTGTGGGCGTCCGTCACGCCCGCAGCCGCATTCACGCCATGAGGATCAAAATCATGCCCACCACCCTGCGCGCCCTGCGCTCCGACATTACAAAACTCCAAGTCGACGCCATCGTCAACGCCGCCAACTCCTCGCTGCTGGGCGGCGGTGGCGTCGATGGCGCCATCCATCGCGCCGCGGGGCCGGATCTGGTGCATGAGTGCCGGCTGCTGGGGGGCTGCAAGACGGGCGATGCGAAGGTGACCGGCGCCTATCGGCTGTCGGCTCGCTACATCATTCATACCGTGGGGCCGGTCTGGAGAGGCGGCGACAGCGGGGAGCCGGCGTTGCTGGCAAGCTGCTATCGCCGGTGCATCGATCTGGCGCAAGACAGGGCGGTCGCCTCGATTGCCTTTCCCAGCATCAGCACGGGCATATATGGCTATCCCATCGATCTGGCGGCGCAGGTGGCGTTCAACACCATCCGCGAAAGCCTGTCGCGGGATTCGCCTGTGCAGGAGGTCATCTTTTGCTGTTTCTCGACCGAAGACCTGATGCACTATGAGCGCCTGTTGAACGCCCCGCTTGCCTGACGCGTCCCTAGTCCAGGCGCCGCCACACGCTCGCCAGCCAGGGCTGCTGTTCACGCGGCAGGCCGTCGGGCCGGTAGTAATGCTCCAGCTCCTCGAATCCGGCCGCTTCCATCAAGGCGCGCCAGCCGTCCAGGTCGTGATAGGCCCCATAGCGCCCGCGATTCCATCCTTCCTGATTGCCGCCCCGGGGGTTGGAGCTGAACAGCACGCCGCGCGGCCGCAATGCCGCGCGCAGTTCGCGCAGCACGCGGGGAAGCTCCTGCCCGGGCACATGAAATAGCACGGCGTTGGCGAAAATGCCGTCGAACCGGGCCGCCGGAAGCTCGAGTTGCAGGAAGTCCTGCTCCCAGACCTCGCATCCGCTTGCCGCGCGCGCCATCTGCACGAACCGCGGCGTGCCGTCCACGCCCACGGGCCGATGCCCCATGGCCAGGAAGGTTTTCAGGTCGCGCCCCGGACCGCAGCCCAGGTCCAGGATGTCGTAGGGCGGCTGCCCTTCGATGTGCCGCAGCAAGGCCGCGATGTTCTGGCTGACATCGTGGTCCCGCGTGCCGGCTTCGAACGACTCGGCGTTCTCTTCGTAGTGGGCCAGCGTCAGGGAGGTAATCTTGGCGAGGTCTTCGGGGTCCAGGTGCATGGGGCGATTGTGCATGAAATGGCGCGGGCCGGCGAGGCGGCGGGCGTCGTTCAGGGGCACCGCGACTGCCGGAAAGACGGCCGTCCCAGCTCAGGGAAACGGCCGCGCCTTGATGAAATCGATCAGCGCCTTGAGCGGCGACGGCACCAGGCGGCGCCCGGAGTAGTAAAGAAACGGCCCCGAAAACCGCGGCCACCACGGCTGCAGCACCGGCTCCAGCGCCCCGCTTTCGAAGTGCGGACGCAGCCAGTCCTCGAACAGATACATGACGCCCACGCCGGCAATAGCCGCATCCACGGCAAGGTCCACCGCGCCGCCGATCTGCACGACCAGCGGCCCCGTCGCGTCGATGCGCACCGACTCCCCGTCCCGCTCGAATTCCCAGGCCGGCATGGCCCCGCTGGGAAAGCGGCCGCGCAGGCAGGCGTGCTGCATCAGGTCGCCGGGATGCGCGGGACGCCCTCGCCGGTCCAGGTACGCGGGCGAGGCGCCGGCCGCAAAGCGCTGGACGCGCGGACCGATGGGCACCGCGATCATGTCCTGTTCCAGCCGGTCGTCGTAGCGGATGCCGGCGTCGCAGCCGGCCGCCAGTACGTCGACGAAACTCTCCTCGGCCACGACCTCCAGGCGGATGTCGGGATACGCCGCCAGGAAGTCGGGAACGAGGGACGGCAGCACCAGCCGCGAAGCGCTCAGCGGCACGTTGAGCCTGAGCGTGCCCGCCGGCTTGTCGCGAAAGCCATTGACGGCGTCCAGCGCCGCCTCCACTTCCGTCAGCGCGGGCGCCAGCCGGCTCAACAGTTCCTGCCCCGCTTGCGTCAGCGCCACGGAGCGCGTCGTCCGGTTGAACAGCCGCACGCCAAGCTGCGCCTCCAGCCGCCGCACCGTGTCGCTGAGCCGCGAGGCGCTGGTGCCCGTGGTCCGGGCCGCCCCCCGGAAACCCTGGGCGCGCGCCACCGCGACGAAGGCATGGAGGTCATCGAGATCGGTCGCCATTGTTCAGAATTCCGTACAAGCCGTCCGGATTGTATTGGCTTATCAGCGTATGCCGGAAGCTCTATCGTGTGTCCGTACCCACATTTCACCGGAACAGGAACCCCACATGTCCCATCTCCAAGACAGCGGCACTTACCCCCTGGGCTCGCGCCAGGTCCATCGGCTTGGCTACGGCGCGATGCAGCTCGCCGGCCCCGGCGTCTTCGGACCGCCCAAGGATCGCGATGCGGCGATCGCCGTGCTGCGCGAGGCCGTGGCCGCCGGGGTCGACCATATCGACACCAGCGACTTCTATGGCCCCCACATCACCAATCAGCTCATCAAGGAGGCGCTTGCCCCCTACCCCGACGATCTGGTGATCGTGACCAAGGTGGGCGCGGTGCGCGGCGACGATGCCTCCTGGAATCCCGCCTTCTCGCCCGAGCAACTGACCCGCGCCGTCCACGACAACCTGCGCAACCTGGGCCGCGACGTGCTGGACGTGGTCAACCTGCGCGCCATGTTTGACGTGCACGGGCCGGCCGAAGGTTCCATCGAGGAGCCGCTCTCCGTGCTGGCCGGCCTGCAGCAGCAAGGGCTCATCCGCCACATCGGCCTGAGCAACGTCACGCCGACCCAGGTGGCCCAGGGCCGCCGGATCTGCGAAATCGTCTGCGTGCAGAACCAGTACAACGTGGCCCACCGGGGCGACGATGCCCTGATCGACGACCTGGCCCGCGAGGGAATCGCCTACGTGCCGTTCTTTCCGCTGGGCGGCTTCAGCCCATTGCAGTCGTCCATTCTCAACGATGCGGCAGCGCGGATCGGCGCGACGCCCATGCAGACGGCGCTGGCGTGGCTGTTGCGGCGTGCGCCGAATATCTTGCTGATACCGGGCACGTCATCGACCGGCCATCTGCGGGAGAATATGGCGGCGGGGTCGTTGCGATTGCCGGAGGATGTGGCGAGGGCGCTGGATGACATAGCGGCCCACGAACCGGCTTGAGTGCGAGCCCGTCAACGCCGCGGGAGGCATTGGAGCGGCGGGATGCCGCGAAGTCGCAGGTGGGCGGCTACTCGCGCATGACCTGACGAGGCCGACGGAGACGGCCCCGCCCTAATGGCGGTTTACGTTTTTACCCTATGCACTGCCGTTGACTCCGCTCGGCGAGGCAATCAAAAACGGCAAATCTCTGTCGACGTTTTCATATCACTTTTTGCGCCGATCAAATACTTATCGAGCCTTGCGGCCGCTATCTCCGCGAGTTTGGCGGGGCGCCATTGCCAATCCTCATCCCAAGCGAACCAACGTGTATTTTCATAATTGTGCCGATCACACGCATGGGCCACATCAGTTGTACACGTGTCGAACTCCGCGGAGTAACCAATGATCTCAACGCCATCCAAGGTCATTAGATGCAAGTAATCACTTTGCTCATAGCAGTCCACGCTCAATGCCATAGTTACGTAGTACTTATCTTCCATGAACCTCCTCGTTCTTTTGGGAAATTAAGTGACCACCTTATTCGTTCCGGGTAGGGCGACAATCTTCACACTGTTCAAAGTTGGATTACCCGGCGACAAGCCCGATAAGCTTCCGGCCCTTCCCGCGCGCGCTGTCCAGTTGCAAGATTAACCCTGGCCCAACTTGCCCGGTCCGCCCGAACATAGCTTCACTCCTACTGCTCTATTCTTCTCTCATTGAGGACGATAATGTCCACATGATTCTCTGGAGAAAAATCCACGACTGCATCTTGAAGGTGCATATGCTCAATATCATAGAGTTGAATTTCCCGAGATGCCCTTAATAGAAAATCACCCAGCGCACGAAAGGTTTCCGCGCTTCCAATAATGGAAAGTTCGTCCAGCGCTAAGGACGTGTCGGTACCCACTGCGGTACCAAAGGCTCTAAATCCAGCTAGATTTCTCATAAATCAAATCCCTGAGCACGCAACTACTACATGTTTTTTGAGTCAAATCGGGAATGTAGATCCGCGATCACTGACTTTATGTGCTGTCACTGCCTAACATCCGACTTCATTTTCAAAAAATTTCCGAAACCTAGAACAGAGATGCACATCGACGTCCAGAAGAACGGAGAAAAACAACTCCATCATCTCTGGCGTTTCGTATTCCTCCCCCCTATCTGAAGTTCCTTCATATAAGCAGCAGACAATTGCCCGAAGGATGGCTTTTTTCAGTGAATTTTTCTCTGCATCATGTCTTACCCAAGCGTCAATTCTGCGCCCCCCAAACTCCTCGACTGAGCATTTGCCGGAAAAAAAAAGAACTGGAAATCTTAGGGTTTCATCTATCCATTCAAAAAAATCGTGTTCTATCTTATTTTCTTTCAGATACTCCCGCGAAACATCCAAAAGGAATTTTGAAAAAACGATTAAAGATCGATCGAACGGAATCTGTTCCAAATCGATGCGCCCCTCTAGAGCACTCAATTGAATGGCGTCTTCTCTCATCTCTTATGCCTGATCCCTAACATGTCAAGAACTGGGGCGCATGAGCTGCATGCGGGCTTGTATTCCCCCTTTGGTCCATACACCGAAGACTCGGCTCCAGACGTTATCTCCCTTAGTTTTTCCATGCTCGCTGCCTGGGTTTGAGTTGCAATCTTAGACAGGGCATCGCCTTCAGCGCACTTGCAATGGAACGGACTTCGTTCTTCGATAGCAACGGAATCATAGAGGTCCTGTACCACCGGATGATGAACTCCAGCCCCACCCGCACGTGTACTCATGCCCGACACCACGCCGCCGGGAATATTTCCGCCCTCGATTTTCCCTGTCGCACCTCTATTTCCTTTGGATAAGCCGGATGGATCTATCCATTCAACCGGGTTATCCGCATACTGATAAACATTCAGCCCCCCCGCAAAGCCGATCGGATCCTTCGTAATGAAGCGTCCGATCTGCGGATCATAGTACCGGTGCCGGTTGTAGTGCAGGCCCGTTTCCGAGTCCAGATACTGCCCCTGGAATCGGATCGGATTACGTATTCCCGCCGCGCGGGCGGCTTCCGTGATAGCTTCTTTCGCCGCGCCCCACGCGTGGTAGTGCGCGCTCCAGGCGATCTCGCCTTGCGCGTCCGTCAGTTCCTGTGGCGTGCCCAGGTGATCGCAGTGATACCAGACCAGGGCATCCACCGGGTCCGGGTCGGGCGAGGTTGTCCATAGTGGATCGCGGTCGATGTCATAGGCACCCGCGTAAACAGGTTGCTGATGAAGCAGTACGGCCTTGCGACTGATCGCCTGGGCCAGCGGGACGAAGCTGCCGGGTTCGTAGAGGTAGTGCGTGGTCTGGTCGTCGCGGCCTTCCCATGCCAGGGTGTCGCCATCCCAACCGTACAGCGTTGTGCTGCAGCCCATCGCGCGATTCGCGCGCGCTTGTTCTTCCTGGCGCTGTGCGGGCGTCATGCCGGGCCGTTCGCGCCAGTGCGCTTCGGATTGCTTGAGCAGGCGGCGGCCCAGCGCGTCGTACTGGTAGCTCACGTGCAGGCGGTCGTTGCTGTAGCCCGTCAGGCGATTGAAGAGATCCCATTCGAAGCGCGAGCGCTGGCCGTTGTGCAGCTTCTCGACGAGGTTGCCGCGCGGGTCGTAGGTGTAATGGCTGCCAGCGTACTCGCGCAGCAGGTTGTCCAGGCGCGCGGAACGCTGGCGGTAGGTGTAGACGGGGCCGGCCATGCCTAGCGTGCTGGCGTGGGCCGGGTCGCTCGACGGATCGAGGAGATTGCTTGCCGGATCGAAGGCGAAGGTTTCCTTGCCGAGGCTGCTGGTGGCCTCCAATAGGCGTCCTACGGGGTCATAGCGATACGCCAAGGGGCCTCGGCGGCTGTCCTGGATTGCTTCCAATTGGCCCGCCGCATCGTAGCGGTAGCCGCGATGGATCAGGCGCTGCGCGCCCCGCGCGATGCTCTGTGCATTGAGGCGCCCCATCGCGTCCCACGATTGCGTTTGCGCCAGGCCATTGCCTTGCATGCGGGTGGTCTCCCGATGCAGGTCGTCGCGTTCGATGCTGACGAGCTCATGGTCGTCGAACAGCAGGCCGTGGACGTGGCCCGAGCCATAGGTCAGCACGCTGACGCGATGGCCATCGGGGCGGAGCGTGGCGATGCGCTGGTTCAGTTCGTTGTACTCGTGCTTCCAGACTGCCACGACTGGTTGCGCCAGACGTAGATAGTGCAGGTGTTCGCGGGTCAGGTTGCCGGCGGCGTCGTGGAACCATTGGAGCCGGCAGGCCGCGTTCTCGGCGAGGATCAGGCGGCCGTTGCCATCGTAGGCGTAGCGCTCTGTCTGGGCCTCGACGCGAACCGGTGCTGAGCGTGTGGACGCGGGTGCTGACGTTTGCGTGGCCGTTTGCGCCGACGTACGCGCCGCCGCTTGTGCTGCGGTCTGCCCCGCCGCTTGCGCTGACGGCGCATACGGCCGCGCCAAACGTTGGGTCACGCGCCCCAGCGGGTCGAACGTGAACTCGATGACCCGGTCGCCATCCTGCGCCGAGAGCAACGTGCCGCTATCCGGGTCATAGCGATATCGGGTAGCGACGTCATCGAAGCCTCGCTCCTCCAGCAGTCGCCCGGCCGGGTCGTAGACGAATCTCGCCTGCCGGTCGTTCTCGTTGGCGAGCGCCGTGAGCCGGCCCAGCTTGTCCCATTCGTATTGGAGCGTCCGGCCCGCCGCGTCCAGGCGCTGGGCGAGGAGCCCCGCGCCGTTGTACGTCCACTGCGTGCGCCGGCCCAGCGCGTCGATGTGCGCCAGCAACCGCCCCTCGGCGTCGCGTTCGAAGTGTTCGACCGTCTGGTCCGGGTGCGTGACGTAGGCCAGGTGCCCCATCTCGTACCGGTAGCGGGTGACGTTGCCGGCTGCATCGGTGTATTCACGCAACTGGCCGAGTTCGTCATACGTCCAGGCGCTGCGCTTGCCCGAGCAATCCGTGTACTGCGTGAGCAGCCCCGCCGCGTTGTAGGCCAGCAGTTTCTGACCGCCCCGGGCGTCCCGGATCGCAACCGGATTGCCCGCCGCGTCATAGGCATATTCGGTCTTGCGACCCAGCGGATCGATGGTCTCGGTCAGGTACCCGCGCGGGCTGTAGTCGCGCTGCCACAGGCCGCCCTCGGCGTCGCGGATCTTGAAAAGCTGGTCCTGGTCGTCGTAGGCGTAGTGGACCGAGGTGCCATCCGCGCGCAGATGTTCGAGCAGGTTGCTGCGCTCGTCGTAGGCGTAGCTGTCGATGTTGCCGTCGGGGTGAATGTGCGTGACCACGTTCTTGGCGTCGTCGCGATACAGCCATTCCGACAGGCCGTCCGGATGCACGATGCGGTAGGTATAGCCGTCGATGTCGTAGTAGTGCTCCGTGACGTGGCCCAGCGCATCGGTGACATAGGTCAGGCGGATCTCGGGGTGCCAGCGCAGGCGCGTGTCGAAGCTGCCGTCGTCGGCCCATTCGCGGATGGCGCGCGCCTTGGGGCCTGAACCTTCCCATTCCAGGTTCATGCCTCGTCCGGTGCGGTCGGTGTAGCGGGTGATGAGGTGCTGGCGATAGTGGTAGTCCCACTGGGCGCCGTGTTCGTCGCGCGCTTGCAGCAGGTCCCCTTGCTCGTCGTAGTCGTAGCCGGCCAACTGCCGCTGCGATTCTCCCTCCTTGAGTTGCCAGAGCGCGACGATGCGGCCGGCGTCGTCGATCTGCGTGCCGACATGGGTGTGGATGGCGTCGTCCAGGTGGGTGACAAGATCGGACAGCACGCTGCGCCGCCCGACGATATGCCGGTAGAGCAATGCAACGCGCGCGCCGTTGCGCAGGTGGATGCCCGTCAGCCGAAACCGCCGGCCCTCGCGTTGGTAGGTGGCGCGACGCTCGCACCCTTGCGCCACGGTCAGTTCGCTGTTGGAAGTGCGAACCACCGTCAGGTTCTCGACGGGGTCGTAGTGGAACTTGCCGACCGCCGGCAACGGCCAGGCGTGCGTGCGCCCGTCTTCGGCGTGATAGAGCAGGGTTTCGCGATCGGCGCCTGCCGTCTTGATGTCGATGCGCGTGGTGTACTCGTTGATCCAGCGCGCGCCCAGCGGTCCGCGATCAAATGCGGCGAGATCCGACGAATACGTGCGTGCCCAGCGCAGCGGAAATGGCCCGGGCAGCGAGCAATCCACATGCGTGATCCGCTCCGTCCCCATCGCAAAGCTGATGCTGTGGCAGGTGGCCGGGCACGCGCCGTTCTTGTCTTTATTGGCATTTCGCCGCGCGCGGGCCTGGCGGCGGATGCGCGCCAGGCGCATGGAGCGCGCCATCTGCCGGGCCTTGCTCGCCACGGCCGGTCGGACGTTCGCGCCGATCGCGTACCCCTTGCGCTGGCGCCACAGCACCACGGCCACCGACAGTTGCATGAGCAGCGACGCGATGCTGTTGACGTTGTTCTCGTCGGCCAGCGATTGCATGCTGTCATTGACTTGCGGCGCGAGCGCGTTCAGGCGCTGGGCGGAGCGCAGCATCAAGTCGCGCGCCTTGGCGGGAAGCAGGTCCTTGGCGGCGTTGCCGACCGACTGCTTGCTGCCGCGCACGCCGCTACCGAGGCCATCCCAGAGGTCGCGCGCGGCGCCCAAGGGCGAGTCCCACTTCTTGTCCCACGCGGACGAGAGCTGCTCGCCCGCCTTCTCGAACGAGGCATCCGCGTTTGCCGGCACGGTCAGGCTGACCAGGACATCGGCCAGCGCCTTGATGATTTCTTCGGCCTTGGCCCCCGCATCCTGCAGCAGCCCTTCCAGCCGTGCCTGCGCCTGTTGCGCGAAGTCTTCGATGTCGCCGGCGATGTTCTCGCTCAGGTGCGCAGCCAAGGCCATGATGATCGCGTTGCCCAGGCCCGCCTTGGCCTGGCGCGCGACCTCCTTTTGCACGAGAAACAGCGCGGGCCGCAGGCTCATGCGCGCAGCCGCCGTGCCGGGCACGGGCACCACGCCGAAGAGGTTGATGCCCAGGCTCACCCAGTCCAGGAATTGGGTGGGATTGCTGTCGACCAATGTGGTGATGTCGCCGATGGCATCCACCAGCGCCATGAGGTTGCCCAGCACCGGCACCGCGCCCGCGGCCGCCTTGATGCGCGGCAGCGTGACCCAGCCGTCGCTGTTTTCGCGCAGCCACTGGTCAAAGGCGTTCTGGCCGGCTTCGACGTCTTCGGGGGCAATGGTGTTCAGCGGAGCGACCACGCCTTGCGGGCCGTCCAGGTCTTCGTCACTCCATTGGATGCCGTCGTTCTCGGCTTCGGCTTCCAGGTATTCGGCGTCGGTGTAGTGCTCTTCGACTGGAGGGGCGTTTCGCTTTGGAATGGAGGGGGCAGCGCCTGGCGGGGTTGGCATGACGGAGTCCGGTGTCGTCGCAAAGGCCTTCAAGAGGCCGGAGGCATCCCGTTGCGGGAATGCGGCGACATATGCGAAATCCGTGCCAGGGTTGGCGGTGCAAAGAAAACCCCTGCAACATCAAGGCCTTGAAGCTGAATCTCGCGCGAATCAGCCAGCCGATCGCCATCGCGGCTCAAGAAAAGCCGCGGTTTGGCCGGAAAATCGAGCCAAATTTGGCCCGGTTATTTCCAAGTCATTGATAAATAAGAAAACGCACCGGGCCAGATTTGGCCCGGTCGGGTCAAATCTGGCCCGATTGATTTGCGGACGCCCGGTCAGCCGGCGATACGGTGCCCTGATAGCCGCAAAAAAAAATCAGCCCGACCTCCACGCAGCGTAACGCTGCGCGGAAATCGGGCTGACTCTCTCACAGACCGGCGGATTGACCGCCCACGGTCCTTCAGGGACGAACCTGAGCAGCCTCAGGCTGCCAGCCGGCCCTCGATCTCGGTCTTGGTCGAGCGCAGCTCTTCGGGCAGCCCCTGGGCCAACTGGCCGAACAGCTCATGGTGCAGCGCCAGTTCCTCGCGCCACGCGGCTTCGTCGACCGACATGACCTGTTCGAACTTGTCCGGGCTGAATTCCAGGCCGGTCCAGTCGATGTCCTGGTACGTGGGCGACACACCGAAGACCTGGTCCACGCCCTTGGATTGGCCGTCGATGCGGCCCAGCATCCAGCGCAGCACGCGCATGTTGTCGCCGAAGCCCGGCCAGACGAACTTGCCGTCCGGGCCCTTGCGGAACCAGTTCACGCAGTAGATGCGCGGCAGGGTCGCGCCGGCGGCTTCGAGCTGCTTGCCGAGATTGAGCCAGTGGCCGAAGTAGTCGCTCATGTTGTAGCCGCAGAACGGCAGCATGGCAAAGGGATCGCGGCGCACCACGCCTTGCTGGCCGGCGGCCGCGGCGGTGGTTTCCGAGCCCATGGTGGCGGCCATGTAGACGCCTTCCACCCAGTTACGGGCTTCGGTGACGAGCGGCACGGTGGTGGAACGGCGGCCGCCGAAGATGAAGGCGTCGATGACCACGCCCTTGGGGTTTTCCCATTCGGGGTCGATGGACGGGCACTGCGAGGCCGGCGCGGTGAAGCGCGCGTTCGGGTGCGCGGCCTTGCGGCCGGTTTCGCGCGCGATCTCGGGCGTCCAGTCCTTGCCCTGCCAGTCGACCAGGTGCGCGGGCGGCGTGTCGGTCATGCCTTCCCACCAGACGTCGCCGTCGTCGGTCAGCGCGACGTTGGTGAAGATAACGTTGGCCTTGAGCGTGGCCATGGCGTTGAAGTTGGTCTGCTCGCTGGTGCCCGGGGCCACGCCGAAATAGCCGGCCTCGGGGTTGATGGCGTGCAGGCGGCCGTCCGGGCCGGGCTTGATCCAGGCGATGTCGTCGCCGATGGTGGTGACCTTCCAGCCGTCCATGCCCTGCGGCGGGATCAGCATGGCGAAGTTGGTCTTGCCGCAGGCCGACGGGAACGCGGCGGCGACGTGGTACTTGCGGCCCTTGGGCGAGGTGACGCCCAGGATCAGCATGTGCTCGGCCAACCAGCCCTGGTCGCGGCCCATGGTGGACGCGATGCGCAGCGCGAAGCACTTCTTGCCCAGCAGCGCGTTGCCGCCGTAGCCCGAGCCGTAGCTCCAGATTTCGCGGGTCTTGGGGAAATGGACGATGTACTTGGTGGGATTGCACGGCCAGGCCACGTCGGCTTCGCCGTCGGCCAGCGGTTTGCCCACCGAGTGCAGGCACGGCACGAAGTCGCCATCGGTGCCCAGCACGTCATAGACCTGCTTGCCCATGCGCGTCATGATGCGCATGTTGACGGCCACGTAGGGGCTGTCGGACAGTTCGACGCCGATGTGCGCGATGTCCGAGCCCAGCGGGCCCATCGAGAACGGCACCACGTACAGCGTGCGGCCGCGCATGGCGCCGTCGAACAGGCCGTTGAGCGTGTCGCGCATTTCGGCGGGATCGGCCCAGTTGTTCGTGGGGCCGGCGTCTTCGGCGCGGTCCGAGCATATGAAGGTGCGGTCTTCCACGCGCGCGACGTCGGAGGGATCGGACCAGGCCAGATAGGAATTGGGGCGCTTGGCGGGGTTGAGCCGGCGCAGGGTGCCCGACTGGACCATCTGCTCGCACAGGCGGTCGTACTCTTCCTGAGAACCATCGCACCACACCACGCGATCGGGCTTGGCCAGCGCGACAAAACTGGCGACCCAGTCGATCAGTCCGCGATGCTTGACGTACGCGGGCACGTTCAAGGCTGCCAATCCCCCGTCCAAAGGCTTATTCATTGGGGCTATCTCCATACTATGGCTAAAGGTGATACGGCCCCAATTAGGTGGGGCCGTATCCAGTTTGCGCCATCATACTTGCAGCGCCGGGCAACCCGTCAACCCATCCTCATGGGGGAGATTGTCACCGTGTGAGACCGCTCAGGCATGGCGACCGGCGCGTAGCTCCCTGCGGATAATCTTGCCCGTCGCGGTGGTTGGCAAACTGGTTACAAAGCGGATCGCGCGCGGATATTCGTGCGCCGCGAGACGAGTGCGCACATGTTCCTGCAGCGCCTTGACCAGCGCCTCGTCGCCCTCGACTCCCTCGTTCAGCACCACGTACGCCACCACGATCTCGGTGCGCTGCGCATCGGGCATGCCCACCACCGCCGCCATGCGCACGGCGGGATGGCCGATCAGACAATCTTCGATCGGGCCCGGGCCGATCCGGTAGCCGGCGCTGGTGATGACGTCATCGTTGCGGCCGACGAAGCGGATGAACCCCTGCGCGTCGCGCACGCCGATGTCGCCGGTCAACAGATAATCGCCCGCGAATTTCTCGGCGGTCGCATCGGGGTTGTTCCAGTAGCCCAGGAACATGACCGGATCGGGGCGCAATACGCCGATGTTGCCCTCCTGTCCATCGGCCACTTCGACGCCGGCGTCATCCACAATAGCGACGTGGTGACCGGGCGCGGCCCGGCCGATGGCGCCGATGCAGGGGTCAAAGAGCGTCGAGCACGACGACACGATCATGTTGCACTCGGTCTGGCCGTAGAACTCGTTGATGGTCACGCCCAGGACGCGGCGGCCCCAGTCGATGAGTTCCGCGCCCAGCGACTCCCCGCCGCTGGCCACGGAACGCAGCGCGCGCGGCCCGGCCTGGCCGGGCCAGTCGCAGCCGCGCATCATCTTCAGCGCGGTGGGCGGCAGGAAGGTGTGCGTCACGCCGTGGCGGGCCATGAGTTCCAGCGCCGAGGCGCCGTCGAATTTCTCGAAGCGGCGCGCCAGCACGGGCACGCCGTGGTGCCAGGACGGCAGCAGCACGTCCAGCAGCCCGCCGATCCAGGCCCAGTCGGCCGGCGTCCACATCAGGGCGGCGTTTTGCGGGAAGAACTCGTGCGACATCTCGACGCCCGGCAGATGGCCCAGCAGGACGCGATGCGCGTGCAGCGCGCCCTTGGGCTTGCCGGTGGTGCCGGAGGTATAGATGATGACGGCCGGGTCGTCGGCCGCGGTGGGCGCCGGGTCGTAGGCGTCGGATTCCAACGCGAGGCTGCGGTTGAATGGCAATGCATCGACCTGGGCCGGGGCGCCGGAAGCGGCGGACGACGCCTCGGCGCCGTCCTGCCCTTCGCCATCGATGCAATAGATCACTTTCAGGGCGGGCAGGCTGTCGCGGATCTCGCGCAGCTTGCGGCAGCCGTCCGCGTCGGTCACGAGGGCCGCCGCGCCGCTGTCGGCCAGCCGGTACTGGATGGCGTCCACCCCGAACAGCGTGAATAGCGGCACCGCGACCGCGCCCAGCTTGTAGGCCGCGACGTGCGCGATCGCCGTTTCCGGCGCCTGCGGCAGGTAGATGGCCACGCGGTCGCCGCGCCGGATGCCATGGCGCGCCAGGCTGTTGGCCAGCCGGTTGGACTGCGCCTTGATCTCATCGAACGTGTAGCGCGTCTGCGCGCCGTCGCTCTTTTCGTAGATCAGCGCCAGCCGGCCGCTGCCGTCGGCCCATTTGTCGCACACGTCCACGCCGATGTTGTAGGCGGCGGGCACCTGCCACTGGAACGTGGACACGAGTTGATCGTAGGAATCTGCGCTGTGCAGCATGGTCTGTCTCTGGTGTTGTTATGGATGCGGGCCGGCTCCGGCGCGGCGCGGGGCATATGCGCCGCCTTGCCTGGAAGTTGACCCTGGCTCAATAATAGGCCCTCGCGCGGCGGCCCGGCAGGCTGGCCGCCCTCTCCTTCCGCTTTCTGCCTGTATGGAAAAGACCCCACCCGTTCCCATGCGCCGCCCGCCGGCCAGCGCCAAATCCGAGCAACGCATCCGGGACATCCTGCGCGTCGCGCGCCAGGTGTTTTCCGAAGCCGGCTTCCAGGCGGCGACCACCACCGAGATCGCGCAGCGCCTGGGCGTGTCGGAGGCCACCGTGTTCACGTATTTCGGCGGCAAGCGCGAACTCTGCGTGCGCGTGATCAGCGACTGGTACGACGAAATCATCGCCAAGGTGGAGGACCACCTGCCGCATATCCACGGCGCGCGCGCCCAACTGCATTATCTTGTGCACACGCACCTGCGCCACCTGCTGGCCGAGGGGCCGGGCCTGTGCGCGTTCATTCTTTCCGAGGGCCGTGCGCGCAACGACGACTTCGGCGAGATCTACGCCGACCTGCAGCGCCGCTATACCGCGCCGCTGATGCGCATCCTGGCGCAGGGCCAGGCCGACGGCGACATCCGCCAGGACATGCCGCTGCGGCTGCTGCGGTCGGCGGTCTACGGCCCGATGGAGCATGTGCTGTGGGACGCGATCCTGCGGGGTGCGGGCGCGGACGTGGCCGCCACCGCCGACCATCTGGTCGGCTTTCTGTGGCAGGCCCTGCAGCCGCCCCGCCGGGACGCCCTGGCGCTGGCGCAGTTTCGCGGTGAAGTCCAGGACGCGCTGCATCGTCTTCAGTCGTCCGAGAAGAGCGAAGGCGGCACGTACTGAGGAAAGCCGTTGTAGGTCTCGCTGCGTTCGGCGGGCTGCAGCGTCCAGGAGTGGCGGGCGTTGGGCACGCCGCCATCGACGCGTATCACGCTCCCATTGATGAACGCCGCCGCGGGCGATAGCAGGAAGACCACGGCCGCAGCCAGTTCGGCCTCGGTGCCGAAGCGCTGCAGCGGCACCTTGGTCTTCAATTCGCGCAACACGCCGCGGTAGTGTTCGTCGTAGCTGTCCATGCCGCTGGAGGCGATCCACCCCGGCGCCACGGCATTGACGCGCACGCCCGCGTGGGCCCATTCGCAGGCGGCGGTCTCGGTCAGGTTCCATACCCCGGCGCGCGCCGCGCCGGAATGCCCCATTCCCGGCATGCCGCCCCAGATGTCGGCCAGCATGTTGACGATGGCCCCGCCGTGCTGGCGCATATGCTGCGTATAGACCTCGCGCGATACCAGGAAGGTGCCGTGCAGATTGTTCTGCACCACGGCGTTCCAGCCGTTCAGGCTGATACGGTCCAGCGGCGCGGGAAACTGGCCGCCCGCGCAGTTAAAGAGCCCGTCCACGCCGCCATGCGCGGCCAGCGCATCGGCGACGGCGGCGCGCACGCCGGCCTCGTCGCGGATGTCGCAGGCGTGCTGGCTGATGCGCCCCGCCGCCTCGGGATAGATGCGGGCGATTTCGTCGGCCGCCATCCGCAGCTTGTCGGGATTGCGCCCGACCAGCGCCAGGCGGGCGCCCAGGGACGCGAGTTCGTGCGCGGTGCAGCGGCCCAGGCCGCTGCCGCCGCCGGTCACCATCACGGTCTTGCCGTCGAACAGTCCCGGCCGGAATACCGATGCATAACGCTGATCGGCGGCAACGCCGCCTGCCTGCTGGCTCATGTCTCGCTCCTTTTTTTGTTGAGCATAACTCAATAACTGGAAAGGAAGGGTCGCCGTTTTGGTCTTTTGCCAATAGAATCAGTCCACCAGATGACAGCATTCATTGAGCCACCATCAACAAAACCGGAGACTACTCATGACGCCGAACACCCCCCTGGACGTCGCCCTGGACGGCGCCATCGCCCGGCTGACGCTGAACCGGCCGGACATGCGCAACGCTTTCGACGATACGCTGATTGCCGCGCTCACGGCGGCGGTCAGGTCGGCCGCGGACGATCCGCAGGTGCGGGTGCTGTTGCTGACGGGCGCGGGCAAGGCGTTCTGCGCGGGCGGCGACCTGAACTGGATGCGCAAAATGGGCACGCTGACCGCCGCGGACAACCGCCAGGACGCCACGCGGCTGGCGGACATGCTGAATGCGGTCTGGACCTGCCCGAAGCCCGTCGTGGCCTGCGTCAACGGCGATGCGTATGCCGGCGGCATGGGCCTGGTGGCGGCCTGCGACATCGCCGTCGCGGCGGACAGCGCGCATTTCTGCCTGTCGGAAACCCGCCTGGGCCTGCTGCCCGCCACCATCAGCCCCTATGTGATCCGCGCGATGGGCGAGCGCGCGGCCAACCGCTATTTCCTGACCGCCGAACGATTCGACGCCGCCACCGCGCTGCGGCTCGGTCTGGTCCACGAGGTGGTCCCGGCGGCGCAGGCGCTCGAGGCCGCCGAAGCCCTTTGCCGCACGCTGTGCGCCAACGGTCCGGGCGCCGTGCAGGCGAGCAAGCGGCTGGTGCGGGACTTTGCGGGCCAGCCCCTGGACGCCGCCCTGATCGCCGATACGGTCGAACGCATCGCGGCCATCCGCAGCACCGATGAAGCCCGCGAGGGCGTGACGGCGTTCCTGGAAAAGCGCGAGCCGGCCTGGCGCAGCACCCCGTGATCCGCGCCCCGGAGCCGCCGCGCCATTGATGCCATAATCCCGGGCGGATCTTCTGGAAGCCTCATGCCGCACGTCACACCGCCCGCCTTGCCTCCCCTGAACGCCGAACGCCTGTGGGCACGGGTCGAAACCCTGTCCCGGTTCACCCTGCCCGACGTGCCCTGGACGCGCCGCGCCTTTTCGCCGCTGTTCGATGACGCGCGCGCCTGGCTGCGCAGCGAGTTCGAGGCCGCCGGCCTGGTCACCCGCCTGGATGCGGGCGGCAACCTGATCGGCACGCGGGCGGGGCGCGACGCGTCGCGCAAGCCCATCGCCACCGGATCGCATTGCGACACCGTGATGAGCGGCGGCCGCTTCGACGGCATCATCGGCGTGCTGGCCGGCATCGAAGTCGCGCACACGATGCAGGAACACGGCATCACGCTCGACCACCCCTTCGAGGTCATTGATTTCCTGTCCGAAGAACCCAGCGACTACGGCATCTCGTGCGTGGGCAGCCGCGCGTTGTGCGGCCAGCTCACCGCCGACATGCTGGCCGCGCGCAATCCGCAGGGCGAGACGCTGGCGCAGGGGATCGCCCGCATCGGCGGCGATCCGGCCGCGCTGGGCGCGCCGCTGCGCCGCGCGGGCGAAACGGCCGCCTTCGTCGAACTGCACATCGAACAGGGCCCCGTCCTGGAAAGCCGCAAGCTGCCGATCGGCGTGGTCACCAACATCGTCGGCATCCGCCGCGTGCAGATCGTGGTCGAGGGGCAGCCCGACCACGCGGGCACCACGCCCATGGACATCCGCCGCGACGCGCTGGTGGGCGCGGCCCGCATCATCGACGCCGCCCATCGCCAGGCCAGCGCCGCCAGCGGCAACCCGCACTACGTGGTCGCCACCGTGGGCCGGCTGTCCCTGACGCCCAACGCGGCCAACGCGGTGCCCGGCCGGGTCGAGATGACGCTGGAAATGCGCAGCGACAGCAACGCCGTGCTGGATGCCTTCCCGGAAACCCTGATGGCCGGGGTGGCCGACGACCTGAAGGCGCTGCGCCTGACCGCCGGCTTCACGCAGCTCAGCCGCGCGCAGCCCACCGACTGTTCGCCGCTGGTCATGGACGCCGTCAAGGCCGCGGCCGACCAACTGGGCTATGCGTCGATGCGCCTGCCCAGCGGCGCCGGGCACGACGCGGTCTACATGGCGCCCACCGGCCCCATCGGCATGATCTTCATCCCCTGCCTGAACGGCCGCAGCCACTGCCCCGAAGAATGGATCGAACCCGCGCAACTGCTGGACGGCACCCGCGTGCTGTACCAGTCGGTGCTGGAACTGGACCGCGCGCTGCGCGGCGCTTGAGGCTCACGACCCCATGGAACAGATCGAACTCAACGACAGCACCGCCGACCGCTTTCTGCTGGACGCGCGCGGCCTGTCGCTCATCGTTTTTCACAGCCGCACCTGCGGCACCTGCCGCGTGGCGCGCGAGCAGCTTCCCGCCGTGGAACTGCCCGTGGAGCGTCTCTGCTGGATCGACGCCGGCGACAACCGCGGCCTGGTCGAGCGCTACGAAGTCTTCCACCTGCCCGCCATGTTCGTCGCCCGCGACGGCGCCTTCTACGGACCGGTGCAGTCCACGCTGGCGGAATGGGACCTGCGCCAGCAGATCGGCCTGGCGCTGGACAGCTACCCCGCCGAATTGCCGTGAGCATCGCCACGGCAACACCGCAGCGCCTGCCCCTGGACGCGCTGGCCACCGGCGCCATGCTGCTGCTGTGCGTGTGCTGGGGTTTCCAGCAGATCGCCATCAAGCTGGTGGCGGACGACGTGGCCCCGATCATGCAGATCGGATTGCGGTCGACCTTCGCGGCCCTGGTCCTGGCCGTGGTGGTGTGGCGCGGCGAAGGCCGGCGCGCCTTCACGGACGGCACCATCCTGCCCGGCCTGATCGTGGGCCTGCTGTTCGCCGGTGAATTCCTGTTCGTGGCCCAGGGCCTGCTCCACACCACGGCCTCGCACATGTCGGTGTTCCTGTACACCGCGCCGATTTTCGCGGCGCTGGGCCTACATTGGCTGCTGCCCGAAGAGCGCATGAAGCCGCTGCAGTGGCTGGGCGTGGCGATCGCCTTCTGCGGCATCACGGTCGCGTTCCTGGTCAAGGACAGCCAGCCGGCCGCGCCGGGCGGCGCAGGCAACATGCTGCTGGGCGACGCCATGGGCCTGCTGGCCGGCCTGCTGTGGGGCGCCACGACGGTGGCGATCCGCAAGACCTCGCTGTCCGAAGCCGCGCCCGCCAAGACCCTGTTCTACCAGATGGCGGTGGCCTCGGTGGGCCTGCTGGCGTTCGCGGCGGCCACTGGCCAGCACGGCATCCGCTACACCCCGGCGGCGATGCTGAGCGTCGGCTTCCAGTCGGTGGTGGTGGCGCTGTCCAGCTACCTGGCCTGGTTCTGGCTGCTGCGCCGCTATCTCGCGTCGCGCCTGTCCATCCTGTCGTTCATGACGCCGCTCTTTGGCGTGAGCTTCGGCGTGCTGATCCTGGACGAGCCGCTGGACGCGGGATTCGTGATCGGCGCCGCGATGGTGCTGGCGGGGATCACCCTGGTCAACGGCGCGGAAATGGTCAGGCAGTTGCTGCGCCGACGCTAGGCGCGGCACCGCGCGGCGCCTGGCGCCATGGCCGGTAGCCTCATGGTTATCTCGGCTGGCGCCGAGAATGCCGACCGGATATAACCAAGCATCCTTCCCACCGCCCGGCCGGCCGGTCCGGCGCGCGGCCACGGCGCGGAGCCCCCCATGCAACCCTGGCACAGCGACAACCCGGCGCTTGCGGGCGCCTTTGCCCCCGTCTTCGAGGAACGCGACGACACGGACCTTCCAGTGGAAGGCGCGCTGCCCGCGGGCCTGTCCGGCGTCTTCATGCGCAACGGTCCCAATCCGCAGTTCGAGCCCGGGCCCGGCTACGCCTACCCCTACGACGGCACGGGCATGATCCACGCGCTGTACCTGGACGCCGGCCGGGCGCGCTACCGCAATCGCTGGGTGCTGACGCGTGAACTGCAGGAAGAGCGGGACGCCGGCCGCCGCCTCTACAACCCCACTTTCGGACCGCCGCCGCAAGCCAACCTGGCCAATACCAACGTGCTGCGCCACGCCGGTCGAATTTATGCGCTGTACGAAGGCGGATGCCCTTACGTCATCGATGACACGCTGGCGACGCTGGGACCGGACGCGTTCCAGGGCAGGCTTGCCGGCGCCTTCTCCGCGCATCCCAAGGTCGATCCGCTGACCGGGGAAATGGTGGCGATCAATTACGACCTCATGGCGGGCACGCTCGAATACCTGCGCCTGGACGCCAGCGGCCAGGTGGACCGCCAGGTGCGGTTTGCGTCGCCCTGGCCCGCGCTGGTCCACGACATCGGGCTGACCGCCACCCACGCGGTGGCTTTCGTGTGCCCGCTGGTCTTCGACTTCAGCCGCGGGCCGGCCGCGCCTGCGTGGGAACCGAAGCGCGGCACACAGGTGCTGCTGGTGCCGCGCGACTGCACCGACGCGGCGCAGATCCGGTGGATCGAGGCGGCCCCCTTCTTCAACTGGCACGTCGCCAACGCCTGCGTGGAGGGCGACACGATCGACGCGGTGATGCCCTGGCACGACGGCTTTGGGTCGGACTCACGCAAGCGGCTGGAACTGCACCGGCTGCGCATCGACCTTGCCAGCGGGCAGGTCGATGACCAGATGCTGGACGACCAGCCCTGCGAGTTCGGCCGGATCAACGACGCCTGGCTGGGCCGGCGCGCGCGGTACTGCTATGCCGGCCTGCGCGACCCGCGCCCGGGCGAGACGCCGCAACCGGGCGCCTTCGAGGCCTTTGCCCGCTACGACCTGGAAACGGGCGCAAAGACAGTGTTCCGGCTGCCCGCCGGCCAGACCGCGTGCGAACCGGTGTTCGCCGCAAACCCGGCCGCAAACCCGGCCGCCGCGGACGCCGCGGACGAGGCAAACGGCTATCTCCTGAGCTTCGTGCATGCCGAAAACGACGCGGGCGGGCGATTCATCGTGCTGGACGCCCGCGACCTGGCCGCCGGCCCGGTCGCGACGATCCGCCTGCCGCGCCGCGTCCCCGCCGGCCTGCATGGGTCATGGATGCCGGCATCGCCCGCGGGTGCGGATCAGGCGCGCCGCTGACCCAGGTTCAGGACGATCAGCCCCGCCCCGGCCATCACGAACGCAAAGCCCCACCAGTCCGACGCGCCCGGCCGGTCCCCCACCAGCGCCATCGCGCCCAGCACGCCGACCACGGGCACCATCAGGGTGGTCAGCGCGGCGACCGTGGCGCTGACGCGTTCGCTCAGCACGAACCACAGCCAATACGCCACGGCGGTGCCCAGGATGATGTGGAACGAGAGCGCGCCGGCGACGCTGGCGGTCCAGCCGCGCGTGGGAAAGGATTCTCCGGCGATCAACGCCCCGGCCAGGGCGCAGCTTGCGCCCACGACCAGTTGCCAGGCCGTGATGACGATGCGGTCGCCCGCCACGGGCCAGCGCTTCAGGTAGACGGTGCCGGCCGCCCAGCCAAACGCCGCCACCAGCGGGAACACCAGGCCCTTGGCGGCCGCCACGTCGTTGCCGGCGAATACCGCGTGCAGCACGGGCCAGGCCAGCACCGCGACGCCGCAGGCGCCCAGCAGCAGCGCCAGGCCGCGCCGGCGGTCCAGCCGTTCGCCCAGCACCAGCCACGCGAGCAGCGCCGACATCATCGGCATGGTGAAGGTCAGCACCGCCGCGCGCGACGTGCTGGTGCTGAGCTGCGCCCAGGCCACGGCCAGGTTGAAGACCGCGACCGCCAGGATGCCGCCCACCGCGATGCCGGGCCACGCGCTGCGCGGCGGCAGAAGCGGCAGCCGCTTGGCCCCCGCCAGCAGCAACAGCAGCAGCGCGCCGCTGCCCAGGCCCAGCACGCGCAGCGTGAACGGCGGGAAGATCGACAGGATGATCTTCACCGCCGGCCAGTTCAGGCCCCAGAACAGGGCCAGGGCCACCGGGATCAGGCGCACGCGGCGTGTTCTCCCTGGGAGTCTGCCCTTTCGGCGCCCGCAAGGTCGGCCAATCCGCGGCGCTGGTTGCCTTCGGCGTCGAAGTTGTCCGGGCTAAGCCAGCGTTCGTAGGCCGCGCGCAGGGCGGGCCATTCGCTGTCGATGATGGAAAACCACGCCGTGTCGCGGCTGCGGCCCTTGTAGACCGTCGCCTGCCGGAATACGCCCTCGAACGTGAAGCCCAGGCGCCGCGCCGCGGCGCGCGAGGGCGCGTTCAGGCTGTCGCACTTCCATTCGTAGCGGCGGTAGCCCAGTTCGTCGAACGCGCGGCGCATCAGCAGGAATTGCGCTTCGGTGGCGATGCGGGTGCGCTTGAGCTGGCGCGAATAGCACACGAAGCCCACCTCGATGACGCCGTTGGCCGGATCGATGCGCATCAGGGCCAGCGTCCCGATGGCGCGGCCCGTGGCCAGATCGATGATGGCGTGGTGCATCGGATCCTGGCCCGCCTGCACGGATTCCGCGAAGGCCCGGTATTGCGCCTCGTCGGCGAACGGTCCGATGCCCATGTAGGTCCAGTCGCTGGCGTCGGGCGCCTGGCTGAAGGCGTGGTACAGGTCAGCCGCATGGCGTTCGGCCGACAGGGGTTCCAACCGGCAGTAGCGGCCGATGGCGGGTTCCAGCGGGGGACGCGGACGCGGGGTCCAGCCGGGCAGCGCCGGGCCGATCGGTTGTTGGAAAGCGTTGGTGCGGGGTTGCATGCGACGGTGCCTCGGGTCGGTTCAGGGAGCGCCGCCGAGCGTGGCGGGCGCGACATCCAGGCCCTCACGATATCGGAACCGTGGCATCATAAAAAGCGCCACGAACCTCTTGTTTAATAGGGCCATGATCGACACCACTTTGAGCGATTCCGCCGGCGTATCGTTGCTGTCCAGCCCGCTGGCGCGCGGCCCCGGCGCGCTGCCGCGCCAGCGCCAGCTCATCCAGCGGCTGAAGCAGGCCATCCTGGCCGGCCGGCTGCCGGCCGGCGGCAGGCTGCCCTCGTCGCGCGCGCTGTCCGAGGAACTGGAGATTTCCCGCAACACGGTGCTGATCGCCTACGAGCAACTGACGGCCGAAGGCTACGTGATCGCCGACCGCCAGGGCACGCGCGTGGCGCCCCTGTCGGCCGCCGCCCGCAGCGCGGCCCGCCACGCCGCCCCGGCCGACGACCGGCCGCCCGCCACCGCGCGCCGCCTGGCCCGCATCGTCTCCGCGCGCCAGGCGCAAGACGGATCGCTGCCGATGACGCCCGGCACGCCGGCCCTGACCCAGTTTCCCCTCAATGCCTGGCGCCGCGCGCAGGACCGCGCCCTGCAGGCGGCCCCGGCCGCCGCGCTGGGCTATGGCGATCCGGCGGGCGAGCCGGCCCTGCGCGAGGCCATCGCCCAGTACCTGCGGGTGTCGCGCGGGGTGCATTGCGACGCGTCGCGCATCGTCATCACCGAAGGCGCCCAGGGCGCGCTGGCGCTGTGCGTGCAATTGCTGACCAACCCCGGCGACACGGCGTGGCTGGAAGATCCGGGCTACCGCGGCGCCAAGTCCGCGTTCCATGGCGGCGACCTGAATGTGGTGGCCATGCGCGTGGACGCCGACGGCATCGTCATCCCGGAAAGCGCGTGGACCAGCCAGCCGCCGCGCCTGATCCAGACGACGCCCTCGCACCAGTACCCAACGGGCGCCGTGCTGTCCCTGACCCGCCGGCTGGACCTGCTGGAACGCGCCCGCCGCGCGGGCGCATGGATCATCGAGGACGACTACGACAGCGAGTTCCGGCACCAGGGCGAACCGATCGCCGCCATGCAGGGCCTGCTGCCCGACGCGCCGGTCCTCTACGTCGGCACGTTCAGCAAGACCATGTTCCCCGCCCTGCGCCTGGGATTCCTGGTGCTGCCGCAGGCGATCGCCGACCGGGCCATGCCGTCCATCATCGAGATGCAGCGCGGCGGCCACCGGCTGGAACAGCTCACGATGGCCGCCTTCATCGAAAACGGCCAGTTCTCGCGCCACCTGGGCCGCATGCGCCGCCTGTACCGCGAACGGCAGGCCGCCTTGCGCGAGGCGCTGGCAACGCATCTGGGCATCGAGCACGAGGTCCTGGGCGGACATTGCGGCCTGCACCTGACGGTGCGGCTCGCGCCGGCCTATTCCGACGTGGACATCGTGGCGCAGGCGCGCAAGCTGGGGATGCATCCCGCGGCGCTGTCGTCCTTTGCGCTGAACCCGCGCGAAGAAGACAACGGGCTGGTGATCGGCTACGGCAATACCGGCGCGGAGCGGTTTCCCGCGCTGGTGCGCCGGCTGCACGAGGTGGCGGCCGGCCAGAAAGCGGGCTAATCCACCAGCCCGCCCAGCACCAGCAGCGTCATGAACAGCCAGAACAGGAACCCGAGGATGGAGCGCCGCAGCAGCGCCTTCACCGCGCCCCACAGGAACATGAGGCCCAGCGCCAGCAGCACCAGGTTGAAAATCGACGGGCTCATGCCCATCGCGCCGGCCAGGCCGGCGTAAAAGTCCGCCAGCGCGCCGCCCAGCCCGCCCAGCAGCCATTTGATCCCTGCCACGATGGCGCGCAGGCCCTCGCCGAGCATGCCGCCCAGCGTTGCGAAAAAACCGTCCTGGGCCGGCATCAGCGACGCGTATCCACAAGCATGCGCACGGCCAGGCCGGCCAGCACGGTGCCCATCAGCCAGCGCTGCGCCACCATCCACAGCGGGCGGCCCGCCAGGAACCCGGCGATGGACCCGGCCATGACGGCGATGAGCGCGTTCACCGACAGGCTGATCACCACCTGCGTCATCCCCAGCGCCAGCGACTGGGTGAAGACGCTGCCGTGGTCGGGCTGGATGAACTGCGGCAGCAGCGACACGTACATGACGGCGATCTTGGGATTGAGCAGGTTGGTCAGCAGCCCCATCGTGAACAACTGGCGCGGGCTGCTCTTGGGCAGGTCATGGACCTGGAACGGCGACCGTCCGCCCGGCCGGATCGCCTGCCAGGCCATGTAGAGCAGATAGAGGGCGCCGGCGACGCGCAGCGCGTCGTAGGCGTAGGGCACGGCCATCAGCAAGGCGGTGATGCCGAACGCCGCGCAGGCCACGTAGAAGATGAATCCGACCGCCACGCCGCCCAGCGAGATCAGGCCGGCCTGCGGCCCTTGGGAGATGGAGCGCGACACCAGGTAGATCATGTTGGGCCCTGGCGTGAGGACCATGCCCAGCGCTACCAGGGCGAACGTCAGCAAATGAGTCAGGTCGGGCATGATGAGCCGGCGCGCGCCGGTCGGAAGTCGGAGGTCGGAAGTCGGGTCGTGAACGCACACCTTAGCCCAAAACTGTACCGGAACAGCGGATTTTTCCGGCGGGGTTGGCGGCGGGTCGCGCTGGCGATACAGTTTGCCGGTCGTTCACCCGATGGAGCCCCGGCATGCCGAAACGCCATTCGTCCCCAGAAGCCCGCCCCGCCGCGATCCGCGTCGGCATAGGCGGCTGGACCTACGAGCCGTGGCGCGGCGCTTTCTACCCCGAAGACCTGCCGCACGCGCGCGAGCTGGAATACGCCAGCCGGAAATTGACCGCCATCGAAATCAATAGCACCTACTACGGCACCCAGAAACCCGCCACCTTCGCCAAGTGGCGCGACGACACGCCGGACGGTTTCGTGTTTACGCTCAAGGCCTCGCGCTACGCGACCAACCGCCGCGAACTGGCGGGCGCCAAGGAATCCATCGACCGCTTCGTCAAGAGCGGCATCGCCGAACTGGGCCCGAAGCTCGGCCCCATCGTCTGGCAGTTCGCCCCGACCAAGCCGTTCGACCCGCGGGACTTCGGCGCCTTCCTGGCATTGCTGCCGGACAGCATCGAGGGCCTGCCCCTGCGCCATGCGCTGGACGTGCGCCATCCCAGCTTCGCCTGCGAGGAATACGTCGAACTGGCGCGCAAGCACCGTGCCGCCACCGTCCATACCGACAGCGACGACTACCCTACCCTTGCCGACCAGACGGGCGACTTCGTGTACGCGCGGCTGATGCGGGCCAGCGCCCGGTTCAAGGCGGGCTATGCGCCCAAGGCGCTGGACGCCTGGGCCGACCGGCTACGCGCGTGGTCGTCCGGCGCGGACCCGCACGGCCTGCCGCACGCCGGCGAGCCCGCGAAGGCCGCCAAGGCGCGGCCGCGGGACGTCTATGCGTATTTCATCAACGGGGCCAAGGAACGCGCCCCGGCGGCGGCGCGCGCCTTGATCGAGCGGCTGTAAAGGCTTACTGCGCCACCGGCGTGCGCATCGTCACGAACTCTTCGGCCGCCGTCGGATGGATGCCGATGGTGTCGTCAAACACCGCCTTGGTCGCGCCCGCCTTCAGCGCCACCGCAAGGCCCTGCACGATCTCGCCCGCGTCCGGACCGACCATGTGCACGCCCAGCACCCGGTCGGTCTGCGCGTCGACGATCACCTTCATCAGCGTGCGTTCCTGCGATTCGGTCAGCGTCAGCTTCATGGGCCGGAAGCGGCTTTCGAAGAGCTGCAATTCGTAGCCGGCTTCGCGCGCCTCTTCGGTCGTCATGCCGACCGTGCCGATGTTGGGCAGGCTGAACACCGCGGTGGGGATCAGCTTGTAGTCCACCTTGCGGTATTCCTGCGGACGGAACAGGCGGCGCGCCACGGCCATGCCCTCGGCCAGCGCCACGGGCGTTAGCGGCACGCGGCCGATGACGTCGCCGATGGCGAGGATGGACGGTTCGGCCGTCCGGTATTCGTCATCGACCTCGATGAAGCCATCCTCGCGCAGCTTGACGCCGGTGCTTTCCAGCCCCAGGTTGTCGAGCATGGGGCGGCGGCCCGTGGCGTAGAACACGCAGTCGGTCTCGATGACGGCCCCGTCCTTGCAGGTGGCGGCCAGCGTGCCGTCCTCGCGCTTGTCGATGCGCGCGACCTCGGTGTTCATGCGCAGGTCGATGCCTTTCTTGGTGAGCTCGTCGCGCAGGTGCTCGCGCACGCCCAGGTCAAAGCCGCGCAGGAACAGCGGGCCGCGGTAGGACTGCACGGTCTGCGCGCCCATGCCGTTGAAAATGGACGCGAACTCCACGGCGATGTAGCCCCCGCCCACCACCAGCACGCGGCGCGGCAGGTCCTTCAGGAAGAAGGCCTCGTTGGAGGTAATGGCGTGTTCCTTGCCCGGGATGTCGGGCACCTGGGGCCAGCCCCCCGTCGCCACCAGGATGTGCGCGGCGCTGTAGGTCTTGCCGTTGATTTCGACCTTGTGCGGATCGACGATGCGAGCGTGCCCTTCCAGCAGCGTCACGCCGCTGTTGACCAGCAGGTTGCGGTAGATGCCGTTCAGGCGTTCGATCTCGCGGTTCTTGTTGGCGATCAGCGTGGGCCAGTCGAATTTCGGCGCCTGGGCGGACCAGCCGAAGCCGTGCGCCTGCTCGAAGTCTTCGCTGTAGTGCGCGCCGTAGACCAGCAGCTTCTTGGGCACACAGCCCACGTTCACGCACGTGCCTCCCAGGTAGCGGCTTTCGGCCACCGCCACGCGCGCGCCGAAGCTGGCCGAAAAGCGCGCCGCGCGGACGCCGCCGGAGCCCGCGCCGATCACAAACAGATCAAAATCAAATGCCATGTCGTTTCCTTCGCGCGGCCTGGCGGCCGGCGTTCACTGTCCGGGAAAGCTGTATTTAACACCACTGCGTCCCGGGCCGCCGGCTCCGCCTCATCGCGTCCGCCCACTGTATCCCAGCCATCGCACGCGCCACCGGTCGCGCCCTGCCGTCCGCCCGGTTTCCACGCGGCGACGGTTGGGATACAGTGGGCGCAGCCGGCCCCGCAGGCCGGCACTTCATCCGGAGCGCATCCCATGTCTCTCGAAACCTGGCTGGCCTTCCTGGGCGCCTCGGCGCTGCTCGTCATGCTGCCTGGCCCCACCATCCTCACCGTCATCAGCTATTCGCTCACCCACGGCAAGCGCGCCCGCCTGCCGCTGGTGCTGGCCGTGGCGCTGGGCGATTCGACCGCCCTGGTGCTGTCGCTGCTGGGACTGGGCGCGCTGCTCGCCGCCTCGGCGTTCTGGTTCACGGTGGTCAAGACCGTCGGCGGGCTGTATCTGCTGTACCTCGGCTACCGGCTGCTGCGCGCCGGCGTGTCGCCGGCCACGCTGCCCGCGGCGACGGCCACGGGATCGCGCTGGAAGCTGTTCGCCAACACCTACCTGGTCACCGCGCTGAACCCCAAGGGCATGATCTTCTTCGTGGCTTTCCTGCCGCAATTCATCGACCCAGCGGGCGACGTGACGCGGCAGCTTTGGATGCTGTCGGCGACCTTTGTCGCCTGTGCCGGCATCAACGCCGCCGCCTACGCCGTGTTCGCAGGCTCGGCCCGGCGCATGCTGGCGTCGCCGCGCGCGCAGCGCGGCTTCAATCTGGGCGGCGGCGCGCTGCTGTCGGCCGCCGGCATCTGGGCCATGCTGGCCCGCCGCGCCTAGCGCAGCCAGGGCGCCACCGGAACGCTACCGCGCCGCGGCCATCATGTATTCCACCGCGGCGCGCAGCGTCGCCTCGTCGGCGGCCGAGCCGCCCCGGGGCGGCATGGCGCCCTTGCCTTTCAGCACGGTGACCATGAGCGCATCCGCGCCTTGCGCCAGGAACGGCGTCCAGGCCGCTTTGTCGCCCAGCTTGGGCGCGTTGGCCACGCCGCTGGCATGGCAGACGACGCAGGCCGATTTGTAGAGCTTTTCGCCGGCGGGGTTGACGGCGGCCAGGGTGTCCGCCGACGCCTGGTGCGCGGGCAGGCTGGCCAGGGCCAGGGCGAATGCGAGTCGGGCAAAGTGAGGCATGGCTGGGGTTCTCGTCTACGGGGTGGGAATGAAGCGGCAAGGCGCGCGGCGCGCGCCCTGCCCGGCATCGATCAGCGCGGGATCGGACCCGGCGCCTTGATCTGCTTCATCAGGTCGTCATTCCACTTGCCCTCGACCTTGATGTGCCCGGCCGCGCCCAGCTCGAAGGCTTCGATCAGGTTGTGGTTCAGGTACGCGTACACGCCCGGCTGCTTGAACGTGTAGAGGGCCGCGCCGGCCGATCCGCCCCGGATGAACCAGGTTTCCAGGTCCTTTTCCGGCGGGTTGTTGAACTTGCCGGTTTCCCAGACCCAGTCGCCGTGGCCGCCGATCAGGTGCGGGCGCGTGTCGCGGTTGGCCTGCGAATGGATCAGCAGCACGGTTTCGCCGACCTTGGCGGTCAGCGCGTTGTCGCCGGTCAGCGCGCCGACCTTGCCATTGAAGACGATGTGGGACGGGGTCAGCTTGCGCATGACTTCGACCGTGTCGCCATAGCTTTCGGCCAGGGTCGCGTAGTCCTTGTACTTGCCGTTGGCGTCCTTCGGGATATACAGATCGAATTCGCCGATCGTGTAGACGCGGTCGTAGTGCAGCGGCTTGCCCTGCGGGTCTTTCAGGCCCTCGCGCGGCAGCACCATGATCGTGCCGCTCATGCCGGACACCACGTGCCAGGGCACCATGCCTTCCGGCGCACAGTGATAGACGAAGGTGCCGGCGCGGTCGGCCTTGAAGCGCATCGTGGCCTGTTCACCGGGATTCACGTTGGTGAGCTTGGCGCCGCCCAGCGCGCCCGTCGCGGCATGGAAGTCCACGTTGTGCGGCATGGCGTTGGACTTGGGATTGACCAGGGTCAGTTCCACGTAATCGCCCTCGTGCACGACCATGGTGGGGCCGGGCATGGACCCGTTGAAGGTCATGGCCCGCAGGGTGGTGCCCTTGCCGTCGATGACCATTTTCTTTTCCTCGATGGTCATGGTGAATTCGACGACCTTGGGGCCGGACTTGGCCACCTGCTCATGCGGGTGGACCATCGGCGGGGCAACCAGCGTGACCTTGGCGCGCGGCAGCGTGTCGGCATCCTGGGCGTGGGCCAGACCTCCGGCCATCGTGAGAACCAGGGCGGCGGCAAGCAAGGTGGGGCGCAACGCGTTCATGTGCTACTCCTCTTTCGGTTTCTTCAACGCCGAGTCTGTCGGCAGCCCCATTGAAGAACCGCGGGCCAATGCGTTCTTTGTCGTAGCGCAAATTCGGGATAACCCTGCGGCCGTCCGCGCATTGTCAGTGCCACCCCCAGGTGTCACCATCGGACCGTGGAATTCCTCCACGGCCACACGCGGACCGCCATGCCATCGCCTTTATGCCATGCCCTGCTGCGCAACCTGGATGTCTTCAGGCCCTTGTCCGACGCGCAGCTCGATGCCGCGCTCCGGGACGCCGTTCCCTGCCGTCTTGAAGCGGGCGAAGTCGCCTACCGGCAAGGCGCCGACGGCGCCCACTTCTTCGTGTTGCTGCACGGCTGCCTCAAGGTCACTCAACTTACATCGGAAGGCGATCAAGTTGTCGTGAGATATGTCAATCCGGGCGATATGTTCGGGCTGGCGTGCGCGATGCGGCAGTCCTGTTATCCGGCCACCGTGCTGGCCGTGCAGGAAAGCGTCTGCCTGGCGTGGCCGGCGTCGGCATGGGAAGGCTTTATCGCCAGCCATCCGCAATTGGGCGCCATCGCGCTCCAGACCATGGGCCAACGCCTGCAGGACGCGCACCTGCGCATCCAGGAGCTTTCCACCGACGAAGTCGAACAGCGCGTGGCGCGCGCGATCCTGCGGCTGGTGCAGCAGTCCGGCCAGCCCATGCAGGACGGCATCGGCATCGGCTTTCCCATCACGCGGCAGGACGTGGCCGAGATGACCGGCACCACGCTGCACACCGTCAGCCGCCTGCTCAGCGACTGGAAGCAGCGCGGCATCGTGGCCAGCGGCCGCAAACGCATCGTGCTGCGTTCGCCCGCGGCGCTGGCCCGCCTGTCCGAAAACGCGCAGCCGGCGATGGACTGCGCGTCGTGTCTGTCGTGCCGGGACGGTTCGCCGGCGGCCGATCCGCCGGCCGCCCAGCGCGCCGAGGCGGCCGCGCACCCGTAGCGCGGCCTGCGTTGCCCGCACGGCCGGTACGATCCGCGCGGCCCGCACGGCCCGCGCCGCGCGGCTACCCCTCCTCCAGCACCAGCCGCAGCCCCAGGTTCGCGGGCGGCACGCCCACCGAACAGGCCCCGCTCTTGGGGTCGCGGATGAAGTCGGGCAGGTAGGCGATATGCCGGCCCGCCGCGACCCGGATGCCGCAGTTTCGGCTGAGCGCCGCGTCCGCCGGCGCATCCAGCACGCGCCGCGAATGGCAGTCCGATGTCCATTCCCACACGCTGCCCGCCATGTCCTGCAATCCAGCGGCGTTGACGCCATAGCCGCCGAACGGACGCACCGACGTATCGGCGCCCTCCCCGCCCCGGCGGCTCTGCTGTTCGTATTCCACCAGCCAGCGCTGCGCGGGGTCGACAGCGTCCTGGCCGCCGTTCTGCGGGTCGGACAGCGTCTCTTCGCGATAGGCTTCGCCCGCGGCATAGACCCATTCCGCGTAACGCGGCAGCCGATAGCGCTGGCCCGTCGAGCCCGACAGCCATGCCGCGTAGGCGGAAGCGTCCGACCAGCTGATGCCCGTGGCCGGCAGGTCGGGCGACGCGCCCTGGCGATGCGCGGCGTCCAGGGGCTTGCACGCGGCGGCGGCCACGCACGCCGCGTATTCCGCCTGGCTGACCTGGCGCGTCATGATCGCCACGCCGCGCGCATGGCGCGTGGTGACCGGCGCCTGCGACACCGGATAGCCGTTGCGCAGCGCCTCGCCGGGCGGTTGATGGGTGGCTACGCCGGGCGGCAGCCGCGTCAGGTCCGGCAAGGCAAGACGGGCCCGGTCTGCGGGCCCGCATGCGGTCAACGATAAGCAAAGGATGGCGGCAAGAGGCAGCAAGCGCATGCGGAGGTTCTCCGAGGCGCCCGCGCCGGTCGGGCGCGGGCTTGGCTTGCATTGGACCCGCCGCGAGGGTCCGCGACGTTGTGCTGGCGCAAAGTCGCCCACGTGCGCGGATCAGCCGCGCGCCGCCTTGGGCGTCAGGCGCGGTTCGACCCGCGCGGGCTTGCTGCTCAACAGGCCCAGGATCACCTGCATGACCATGGCCAGCGCGCCCAGCAGGAACACCACGTCGCCGAACGTGCGGCCCCAGCGCAGGGTCTTGAGCAGGTCCTGCTGCATGAAGGCTTCGCTGCGGGCGTACCACATGCCTTCGCTGACGCTGGCATGGAACTGGATCAGGCCTACCGGCAACAGGCTGGTGAAGATCATCAGCACCAGGCCGATGTTCATGCCCCAGAACGCCAGCTTCATCAGCCCGGGGTTCAGCGCGTACTGCGGACGGATGTAGCGCAGCACCAGCAGGGTGAAGCCCAGCGCCAGGAAGCCGTACACCCCGAACAGCGCGGCGTGCGCGTGCACCGGCGTGGTGTTCAGGCCCTGGATGTAGTACAGCGAGATCGGCGGGTTGATCATGAAGCCGAAGACGCCCGCGCCCAGCATGTTCCAGAAGGCCACGGCCACGAAGCACATCAGCGGCCACTTCAGGTTGTCCATCCAGGCGGCGCGGGTCTTCAGGCGCCAGTTTTCCCAGGCTTCGTAGCCCAGCACGATCAGCGGCACCACTTCCAGCGCCGAGAAGCTGGCGCCGACCGCCATCACGGGCGTGGTCGTGCCCGCGAAATACAGGTGGTGGAACGTGCCGGGAATGCCGCCCAGCATGAAGAGCGAAGCCGAGGCCAGGCTGGCCGTGGTGGCCATGCGGCGCGACACGAGGCCGAGCGTCGAGAAGATGAAGGCCAGCGCGGTGGTGGCGAACACTTCGAAGAAGCCTTCGACCCACAGGTGGACGATCCACCAGCGCCAGTACTCCATGATGGTCAGGTGCGTGCGTTCGCCGTAGAAAAAGCCCGCGCCGTAGAACAGGCCGATCGCGCCGACGGAAGCCGTCAGGAGCGCCAGCAGGTTCTTGTCGCCGCCGGGCGTGCGCAGCGCCGGCACGATGCCGCGCAGCATCAGCACCAGCCAGAAGCAGATGCCGGCGAACTTGCCGATCTGCCACAGGCGGCCCAGGTCCACGTACTCATAGCCCTGGTGGCCCAGCCAGAAGTTCAGCTCGGGCGGCATGATCTGCGCGATCGCCAGATAGTTGCCGGCGAACGAGCCGACCACGACCAGCACCAGCGCCCAGAACAGGATGTCGACCCCGGCCTTCTGGAACTTCGGATCGCGTCCGCCGTTGATCAACGGGGCCAGGAACAGGCCGGCGGCCAGGAACCCGGTAGCGATCCAGAACAGCGCACTCTGGATGTGCCAGGTGCGCACCAGCGAATACGGGAACCACTGGGACACGTCCATGCCATAGAACTTCTGTCCTTCAACCGTGTAGTGCGCGGTGAAGCCGCCCAGCAGCACCTGGAAGCCGAACAGCGCCACGACCAGGAACAGGTACTTGCCCAGGGCGCGCTGCGAGGGCGTCAGGGCGAAGGCCGTGAGCGGATCGCGCGCGGGCGCTTGCGGCTCCGCTTCTTCCTGCCCGCGCAGGAAGGCCCAGGCCCAGACCAGGAAGCCGATGCCCGCCAGCAGCACGACGACGCTGATGATGGACCACATCACGTTTTCGGCGCTGGGCTGATTGCCGATCAGCGGTTCGTGCGGCCAGTTGTTGGTGTAGGTGACCGGCATGCCTTCGCGTTCGGTCGACGCGGCCCAGGCCGTCCAGTAGAAAAAGCGCGTGAGCTGCGTGCGGCGCGCGGCGTCGGGCAGCGTGTTTTCCTTCATGGCGAAGCTCTCGCGGCTGCCGTGCAGGGCCGGGGCGTCGGAGAACAGCTGGTCGTAGTAGGACGCGGTCTGCTCGATGGCTGTTGCGCGGCGCGGCGTGATCGTCAACGTGTCGGTCGCGGCGTCGCTGCGGTTGGCGCGGTACTCGGCCTTGAGCGCTTCACGCAGCGCGGCCTGCTGCGGCGCGGGAAGCTGTGCATAGGCCTGGCCGTGCTCGTCGCGCGCGGCCAGGTCCAGCCAGGCCGTCAACTCGCGATGCAGCCAGTCGGCCGTCCAGTCGGGCGCCTGATACGCGCCGTGGCCCCAGATCGAACCGAGCTGCATGCCCCCGACGGATTGCCAGGCGGTCTGCCCATCCAGGATGTCGTCGCGGCCAAACAGCGCGCGGCCGTCGGACGTCACCACGTGGCCGGGAATGGGCGGCGCCTGCCGGTAGACCTCGCCGCCGTAGAAGCCGAGCAGTGCAAAGGTGATCGCCACCACGGCGATCAGCGTGAACCATAATTTCCGATACGGACCCATGATGGGAACGCCCTCCTGTGTTGCGGTTGGTTGGGGTACCTGCCCCCATGCGAAATCCGTGCCAGAAAAAAACCGTTCGGAATCAATGCACTGTGAAGGGCGTGGTGTTTTTTACTGTTGCGCCGGCAGGTATAAATCACCATCACGGGGTGAATTCCACCGCGCAGCGCCGGCGCCCCATCCCCTTGCCGTCACTACAATGGGCGTGGCATCTGCCCGCCATACGCCCTGGTCCCACCCGCCGGCCCCACACGCGAGGAATAGCCCGGATGAACACCGCGCCGCTGCACATCGGAATCGTCGCCTGCTCCGCGGAGGGCGCCGCGCTCTGCTACCGCACCCTGTGCGCCGAAGGCGCGCGCCGCATGGGCCCGCACGCCCACCCCGAGATTTCGCTGCACACGCATTCGCTGGCCGATTACGTGGCCTGCCTGGACCGAGGCGACCTGGACGGCGTGGCCGCCCTGATGCTGTCATCCGCCGACAAGCTGGCGCGCGCCGGCGCGGATTTCCTGATCTGCCCGGACAACACCATCCACCAGGCGCTGGACCGCATCGTGGCGCACGCGCCGCGGCCCTGGCTGCACATCGCGGCCGAAGTGGCCGCCGTGGCGTCGGCGCGCGGCTACCGGCGGATCGGCATCCTGGGCACGCACTGGCTGGTGGACAGCGGCGTCTACCCCGGCAAGCTGGGCGAACGGGGCCTGGACTACGCGCGCCCCGCGCAGGAAGACCGCCAGTTGCTCGGCCGCATCATCATGGACGAGCTGGTCTACGGCGTATTCGAGCCGGCGTCGGTGGCGCGGCTGCAGGGCATCGTCGACCGGCTGAAAGACGACGGCTGCGACGCCGTCGTGCTGGGCTGCACCGAACTGCCGCTGGTGCTGAACGACAACAACTGCGCCCTGCCCACGCTGGATTCGACCCGCATCCTGGCGCGCGCCGCGCTGGATCGCGCGATCAACGGCCGGACGCCCTGACGCCGCTCAGATCTGGTCCAGCCCGTACTGACGCAGGCGGGCCAGGTCCCGCACCTGGATCTGGTTGTAGGCCAGCGCCAGGATGCCCAGGTCGGCCAGGGTCTGCAGCGCCTGGTTGACCCGCTGGCGCGACAGGCCGGTCAGGTAGCCCAGCTCTTCCTGCGAGATCGCCAGGGTCAGGTCGGTGGAGGGATACAGCTGCGGGTTGAACAATTGCGCCAGCGACTGCGCCACGCGCGCGTCGGCATCCAGCAGGCGGTGGTTCTGGATGGACGCGATGAACTCGCCCATGCGGTCGTTCAATTGGCCGATGACGAAATGCGAAAAGGGCAGGCTTGCCGACAGCAGCGCATGGAACGTGGCGGCCGGCACCAGCATCACCAGCGACGGCTGGATCGCCACCACATCGTATTTGCGCAGCTCGCGCTTGATGACGCTGCCCTCGCCGAACCAACCGCCCAGCGGCACCCCCGAAAACGTGCAGCTGCGGCCCGATTCGTTGTAGATCGCCAGTTTGAGCAGCCCCTTGCTTACCCCGAGCCAGTAGTCCGACGGCGCGTTGCGCCGCGCGATCCACGCCCCGCTGCCCACGTGTTCGGCGCGCGAGGTCGCCAGCACCAGGTCCTGGTGCGCCGCGTCCAGCGCGCCGAACCAACGGCAGGCGCGAAAGAGCCCCGGCAGTTCGTCGGAGGAAACTGTGTTTGAAACATCGGACATGGGAAGAACCGTGTAAAACTGGGGGGTGCGCGGCCGGCCGTCTGTCGCGCAGGCGACAGACGCCATTTTCCGGCGGGCCATAAGCTAGGGCAAGCGACGGGGATCAAACTTCCCCGCAGACACATAAGAGGCGTACGCGCCCCAATTGGAGACCAAGCATGACCGGCATGTTCGACCACGGCCTTGCGCGCCGCGAGGCCAATTACGAAGCCCTGACCCCCGTGGATTTCATCGCCCGGGCCGCGCAGGTCTACGGCCACCGGCTGGCCATCGTCCACGGCAAGGTCCGCCGCACCTGGGCCCAGACCTACGAGCGCGCGCAGCGCCTGGCCGGCGCGCTGGCGCAGGCCGGCATCCAGCGCGGCGACACGGTCGCCGTCATGCTGCCCAACATTCCGGCCATGGTCGAAGCGCACTTCGGCGTGCCCATGCTGGGCGCCGTGCTCAACACGCTGAACACCCGCCTGGACACGCCCAGCGTGCTGTTCATGCTGGGCCACGGCGAAGCCCGCGCGCTGATCGTCGACACCGAATACGCCGACCTCGCCCAGCGCGCCCGGGCAGAGTTTCCGCATCTCAAGGTCATTTCGGTCCACGACCTGGACGGCGCCCCCGCCACCCTGCCCGGCGCCACCGACTACGAGGACTTCCTGACGGCCGCCCCGGCTACCTTCGACTGGAAGCCGCCCGCCGACGAATGGGACGCCATCGCCCTGAACTACACGTCCGGCACCACGGGCGATCCCAAGGGGGTCGTCTACCACTATCGCGGCGCCTACCTGAACGCGCTGAGCAACATCCTCGAATGGGATATGCCCAAGCACCCCGTCTACCTGTGGACGCTGCCGCTCTTTCATTGCAACGGCTGGTGCTTCGCGTGGACGGTCGCCGCGCGCGCGGGCGTGAACGTATGCCTGCGCAAGTTCGACCCCAAGACGGTGTTCGACCTGATCCGCGACGAAGGCGTCACGCATTATTGCGGCGCGCCCATCGTGCAGAGCGCGCTCGCCAACGCGCCGGCCGAGATGCGCGCGGGCATCGCGCATACCGTGCGCACCATGGTGGCGGGCGCCGCCCCCGCGCCCGCGGTCATCGACAAGATGCGCGAGATCGGCTTTGAGCTGACCCACGTGTACGGCCTGACCGAAGTCTATGGCCCGGCCGCCGTGTGCGCCCACCAGGACGCCTGGGACGCGCTCGACCCCGAACGCCGCGCGCTGCTGACCGCGCGCCAGGGCGTGCGCTATCACCTGCAGGCCGGCGTATCGGTGCGCGATCCGGAAACCATGCAGGAGGTGCCGGCCGACGAAGCCACCATCGGCGAGGTCATGTTCCGCGGCAACATCTGCATGAAGGGCTACCTGAAGAACGAACGCGCGACCGAGGACGCCTTCGCCGGCGGCTGGTTCCATACCGGCGACCTGGGCGTGATGACGGCCGACGGCTATGTCCGCATCAAGGACCGCAGCAAGGACATCATCATCTCGGGCGGCGAGAACATCTCCAGCATCGAGGTCGAGGACGCGCTGTACCGGCATCCGGCCGTGGCGGCGGTGGCCGTGGTGGCCATGCCGGATCCCAAATGGGGCGAGACGCCCTGCGCCTTCGTCGAGCTCAAGCCCGGCTGCACCGCCACCGCCGACGAAATCATCGCGCATTGCAAGCTGCTGCTGCCCGGCTTCAAGGTGCCGCGCGCGGTGCGCTTTGGCGAATTGCCCAAGACGTCCACCGGCAAGATCCAGAAATTCGAGCTGCGCGCCGCCGTCGGCGCCACGTCGGCGATCGACGTGGCCAAGCCCGGCAAGCCGGACTGACCCGCTGGCCCTTGCCCCTTTCCCACGATCACTCGCTGAACAATTACCCGCTGAATCCAGGAGCGCTTACGCCATGACGTACCAAGCCCCCGTGAAAGACATGCTGTTCGTGATGAACCACCTGGCCGGCCTGGCCCAGGTGGCCGCCCTGCCCGGCTTCGAGGAAGCCACGCCCGACACCGCGCAAGCCGTGCTGGAAGAATCCGCCCACTTCGCCGCCGAGGTGCTGGCGCCGCTGAACCACCCCGCGGACCGCGAGCCCAGCGCCTGGCACGACGGCGCGGTCACCACCGCGCCCGGCTTCAAGCAGGCGTTTCGCCAGTACGCCGACGCCGGCTGGCAGGGCATGACCCACCCCGTGGAATACGGCGGCCAGGGACTGCCCGGCCTGATCGGGTCGCCCTGCTCCGAAATGCTGAACGCCGCGAACCTGTCGTTCGCCCTCTGCCCCCTGCTCACCAACGGCGCCATCGAGGCCCTGATGACGGCCGGCTCGCCCGAATTGCGCCAGCGCTTCATCGGCCCGATGATCTCCGGGCAATGGACCGGCACCATGAACCTGACCGAGCCGCAGGCGGGTTCGGACCTCGCCATGATCCGCACCCGCGCCCAGCCGATGGGCGACGGCACCTACCGACTGTCGGGCACCAAGATCTTCATCACCTACGGCGAACATGACCTCGCCGAGAACATCCTGCATCTGGTCCTGGCCCGGCTGCCCGACGCGCCGGAGGGCGTAAAGGGCATTTCGCTTTTCCTGGTGCCCAAGTTCCTGGTCAACGAAGACGGCACCCTGGGCGCGCGCAACGACGTCGCGTGCGTCTCCATCGAACACAAGCTGGGCATCAAGGCCAGCCCCACGGCCACGCTGCAGTTCGGCGACGCGGGCGGCGCGGTCGGCTATCTGGTCGGCCAGGAGAACCGCGGCCTGGACGCGATGTTCATCATGATGAACGCCGCCCGCTACGCCGTCGGCGTGCAGGGCATCGCCATCGCCGACCGCGCCTACCAGCATGCGCTGGCCTATGCCGCCGACCGCGTGCAGAGCCGTCCGGTGGACGGTTCCTCGCGAGAGGCCGTGCCCATCATCCAGCATCCGGACGTGCGCCGCATGCTGGGCACCATGCGCGCCCTGACCGAAGCCGGCCGCGCGCTGGCCTACGTCACCGCGGGCCACGCCGACCTGGCCCATGCCAGCCCGGACGCCGACGCGCGCAAGCGCCACCTCGCCATCCAGGAATTCCTGGTGCCCATCGTCAAGGGCTGGTGCACCGAAATGTCGATCGACGTCGCCAGCCTGGGCGTGCAGGTCCATGGCGGCATGGGGTTCATCGAGGAGACCGGCGCCGCGCAGTATTACCGCGACGCCCGCATCCTCACCATCTACGAGGGCACGACCGCCATCCAGGCCAACGACCTCGTCGGCCGCAAGACCCTGCGCGACGGCGGCGCGGTCGCGCGCGCGCTGCTGGAGGCCGTGCGCCAGACCGAAGCCGACCTCGCCGCCCGCAGCGAGCCCGCCGCCCAACGCATGGTCAAGCCGCTGCGCGAGGCGCGCGAAGCGCTGGCCAGCGCCGTCGAATTCATCCTGGCCAATGCAGCCGGCAATCCCAACGCGGTGTTCGGCGCCGCCGTGCCCTACCTGCTGCTGGCGGGCACCACCTTCGCCGGCTGGCAGATGGCCCGCGCCCTGCTCGTCAGCCTGGACCTGCGGGCCGAAGACCCGGCCTTCCATGACGCCAAGATCGCCACCGCGCAGTGCTACGCCCTGCACAAGCTGACCCAGGCGCCCGGCATGGCGGCGGTCGTGCTGGGCACGGCGGAATACGACATCCAGCCGTAGCGCGGCGCGTGGGGCCCGGCCCGCGAGCCGGGTTTCAGCGCTGCCCGCCGGTGCCGGACGCCTCGGCGTGGATCCAGGCCAGAAAGGCCTCCACCGACGGGCGCTTGGCATGCCGGGCCGGGTACACGACGAAGTGCGCCTTCACCAGAATGGCCTTGGCCATGCCGAATACCGGCTGCAGGCTGCCCTGGTCAAGATGCATTCCCGCGATGGTGGCGCTTTCCAGCGCCACGCCCAGCCCCTGGGCCGCGGCATCCAGCGACATTTGCGCCCGGTCGAACCGGATCGTGAAGTGGTCCGGCGCCCGCCGGTCCGAATAACGCCCGAACCAGTCGGACCACTGGATGACGCTGACGTTGCTCTGGATCAGGGGCACGTCCAGCAACTGGTCGATGCGTTTGATGCCGTGCTCGCGGATGAACGCCGCACTCGCGAGCGGCAGGATGCGCTCTTCAAACAACGGCTCCACCACCACATCGTCCCAATGCGGCACCCCGTAGCGGATGTCGATGTCAGACTGGCCCAGCGCGAAATCGCTGTGCGAATGCGCCGCCGACAAATTCAGCGCCACGTGCGGATGCGCCTCGGCAAACCGTCGGAGCCTGGGCATCAGCCACAGGCTGGCGATGCTGGGCGCCGAATGCACATACAGGCTGTTGCTGACGCCCTGGCGCAGATCTTCGGTCGCCGAAGAAATGGCCGCCAGCGCCCCGCCGATGCGCGCCAGGTACTGTTCGCCCGCGCTGCTCAGGCGCACGCCGTGCGCGCTGCGTTCGAACAGGCGCACGCCCAGGTCGGCTTCCAGCCGGGAAATCTGATGGCTGACGGCTGACGCGGTCAGGTGCAGCTCCGTGGCGGCGATGGCAAAACTGCGCCTGCGCGCCACAGCTTCGAACGCCAGCAGATTGACGATGGGCGGCAGAGCAGGCATGGGGGTAGACCCTGACTTCAGATGAAGATTCGTCATCTTAGACTGATGACACATCGTTTGTCTTAATGCTAGGCCGCGTCCAGAATTGTCCTCGCTGACCCATACAACGACAGGAGGACGACAAATGCTGCTCAAGGACAAGGTCGCCGTGATTTCAGGCGGCGCAGGGATCAACGGACTGGGATTCGCCACCGCGCGCCACATGGCCGCGCACGGCGCCCGCGTCGTGATCCTGGACCTGGAACGCGCGGAGCCGGCGGCCGCGGCCGCCAGGCTGGGCGACGGCCATCTGGGCCTGGTCGCGGACGTGACCGACAAGGCCGCGTGCCTCGCGGCCGTCGAACAGGCCCTCAAGACTTACGGCAAGATCGACATCCTGGTGAATAACGCCGGGATCACGCAACCGGTCAAGACACTGGAAATCACGGGCGCGGACTATGACCGCATCCTGGACGTCAGCCTGCGCGGCACGCTCTACCTGTCGCAGGCGGTGCTGCCCGCCATGCAGGCGCAACGTTCCGGGTCCATCGTCTGCATTTCTTCGGTGTCCGCGCAGCGCGGCGGCGGCATTTTCGGCGGGCCGCACTATTCGGCCGCCAAGGCGGGCGTGCTGGGCCTGGCGCGCGCCATGGCGCGCGAGTTCGGCGGGGACGGCATCCGGGTCAACTGCATCACGCCCGGCCTGATCGAAACCGACATCACGCAGGGCAAGCTGTCGGCCGAGCGCAAGGCCGACATCGAGGCCACCATCCCGTTGGCGCGGCTGGGCAAGGCCGACGACGTCGCGGGCGCATGCGTGTTCCTGTCCAGCGACCTGTCGGCGTACTGCACGGGCATCACGCTCGACGTCAACGGCGGCATGCTGATTCACTGATTCACCGAGTCCCCGATTTACCGATCGCAGCACCCATAAAAAAATCCAAGGAGACAAATCATGAAAAGCAAGACATTGCTTCGCGCGGGCCTGGCACTCGCCGCCGCCGCCCTGCTGCCCGTCGTGGCGCAGGCGCAGAACATCAAGCTGACCCTGGGGCACGGCGCGGCGGTGGGCAATCCCCGCCACGAAGCGTCGGTGAAATTCGCCGAGGTGCTCAAGGCCAAGACCGGCGGGCGCATCGAGGTCCAGGTCGCGCCGTCCGCCCAGCTCGGCGACGACGCCGCGATGGTGACCGCGCTGCGCACTGGCGCCCTGGACCTGAGCGCCAACTCGCAGGGCGCCGTCGCGGCCGCGGTGCCGGAGTACGCCGCGTTCGGCATGCCCTTCCTGTTCCGGGATGCCGGCGCGGCCTTCAAGCTGCTGGACGGCCCGCTGGGCAAGGAGCTGGCCGAAAAATCGGCCGCCAAGAACCTGATCCTGCTGGGAACCTGGGACAACGGCATCCGCCAGATGACCAACAGCAAGCACCCCATCAACAAGGTCGAGGACATGAAAGGCCTGAAGATGCGCGTGCCGCCCGACGCCACCCTGGTCGACATCATGAACGCCCTTGGCGCCCAGGCGCAGCAGATCAAGTTCGCCGAGCTCTACGTGGCGTTGCAGCAAGGCGTGGTGGACGGCCAGGAAAACCCGCTCATGAACTTCGAGGCGAGCAAGCTCTACGAAGTGCAGAAGCACCTGGCGATGACCAATCACCAGTTCCAGATGACGCCGTTCCTGATGAGCAAGCGCACCTGGGACCGCCTGAGCGAAGCCGACCGCAAGGCCGTGCAGGAGGCGGCGGACGAAGCGTCGGCGCTCCAGCGCAAGCTGAGCAAGGACGCGGACGACAGGCTGCTGGCCGAGCTGAAGGCCAAGGGTGTGCAGGTCACGACGCCCGATACCGCGACGTTCGCAAAAGCGACCGCGTCCGTGGACGAGAAATGGCTGGCCGGCCCCATCGGTCCCTACGTCAAAAAGGTTTTGGCCGCGGCGCGCGCCAACTGACATGTCCCGGGTCCGCCCCTGACCGCCGCGGCGGTCAGGGGCGGACCGTGCACAAGGCAGGAGACAACATGCATACCGATCGACACGGACGGGTCGGCAGGATCATCGACGGCCTATGCCGCGTGGTGCTCTGGCTGTCCACCACGGTGATCTTCGTGATCCTCGTCGTCAACACCGGCCTGCGCTACGCAACCGGTTCAAGCCTGAAATGGGCCAACGAAATACCCGAGCTGCTCTTTCCGTGGCTCGTCATGTCGGGCGTGGTGCTCGCGGCGCTGCATCACGCGCACATCGCCACCACGTTCATGATGGACGCCGTGCCGGCCCCCGTCCGCCGCCTGGTGGCCACCGGGGTCTGGAGCGTGGTGGCCGCGCTGTACGCCACCTTGTCCTGGGCGACCTTCAACATGCTGGAAATCGTCCACGACGAAAAGTCCCCCATCCTGCAGATGCCCGGCTCGCTGACCTATGCCTGCGTGATGGGCGCAATGATGTTGCTCGCCGTGCTGGCGCTGCAGTCGGCGTGGCACAGCTGGCATTGTCTCGAAACCGCGGCCCAGTCAGAGGGCGAGCCGCCGGCGCGCGCCGCGCACTGGTGAGGACGGAGGATAGCCATGAGTGCAGTGATACTTATCGTCTTCATGGGCGCCGCGGTCGCGGCCATGCCCATTGCCCACGCGCTGCTCGTCGCCGCCATGGCGGCAGTGGCCAGCACGGACCGCGTGCCGCTGGATGTGGTGGTCCAGCAGATGGTCGCGCAGGTGCAGAGCTTTCCCCTGATCGCCATTCCGTTCTTCATGCTGACCGGCTCGCTCATGATGGGCGGCAAGCTTGGCGAGGCGCTGGTGGGCGTGCTGTCGGCGATGATCGGCCGTTATCACGGCGGACCCGCGCAGGTCGGCGTGCTGTCGTCCACGCTGTTCGGCGGGGTGTCGGGCTCGGCGGTGGCCGACGCCTCGGCCATCGGTTCGCTGATGATCCCGTGGCACAAGCGGCTGGGCTACCCGGCCGCGTTTTCGGCGGCCACGTTGTCCGCCGCCGCCACGATCGACATCCTGATTCCGCCGTCGATTCCCTTGATCCTGTTTGCCCTGACGGCCAACGCCTCCATCGCGTCGCTCTTCGTCGCGGGCGTACTGCCGGGCCTGCTGCTGTGCGGCGGATTCATGGCGGCTTGCTGGTGGGTGGGGCGGCGGCGCAACTTCCCGCGCGACACGGCGCCCTTCGATGGCGCGGCGTTTCGGCGCCATCTGTTCTTCGCGATGCCTGCCGTGATCCTGCCGCTGCTGATCATCGTCTTCCTGCGCTTTGGCATCGCCACGCCGACCGAGGTCGCGGTCCTGTCCACGCTGTATGCCGGCCTGGTTTCCGCGGTGATCTATCGCGACCTGAGCTGGCAGCGGCTCAACGCCGCCGTCGTCCATGCCGGGCTGGCGACCGGCGTGGTGCTGCTGGTGATCATGGCGTCGTCGGCCATCGGCTGGCTGCTGACCTTCGACCAGACGCCGCAGGGAATTGCGCATTGGGTGCAGGAGAACGTGCATGCCAAATGGCTCGTCATCCTGTTGATGAACCTGATGATGCTGTTCCTCGGCATGTTCATCGACCTGCCCGCCGCCGTGCTGCTGCTGGCGCCGGTCTTCGTCCCGCTGGCCCAAAGCATCGGCATGGACATGACCCAGCTCGGCGTGATGATGGTCGTGAACCTGGCGATCGGCCTGTACACGCCACCGGTGGGCACGACGCTATTCATCACCAGCGCGCTGGCCAAGGTGAAGGTGGGCCAGACCGTGCGCGAACTGGTGCCCTTCTATCTGGTCGCGTTTGCCGTGCTGGGGCTGGTTTCCTACGTGCCGGCCAGCATCCTGCAATGAACCACAACTGAACAAAAGGGAGCTTCGAATGGAGCAGTCCACCGCTTTGAATGAACTGGCGACGGCCGCGTGGCGCATCCGCCGCTACGCGGTCCGCATGGGAGAAGTCCAAGGCCAGGGGTACATCGGGCAGGCGCTCGGATGGGCCGACGTCCTGGCCGTGGCCTATCGGCACGCCATGAACCTGCAGCCCGCAGATCCGCAATGGGAAGGCCGCGACCGCTTTCTGCTGTCCCACGGCCACTACGCGATCGCCCACTACGCCGCGCTGATCGAGGCCGGCGTCATCCCGGAAAGCGAGCTCGACACCTACGGCAGCGACGACAGCCGCCTGCCCATGTCGGGCATGGCGGCCTACACGCCGGGCATGGAGATCTCGGGCGGCTCGCTGGGCCAGGGCCTGTCCATCGGGGTCGGCATCGCGCTGGGGCTCAAGCACAAGCGCAATCCGGCCTTCGTCTACAACTCCATGTCGGACGGCGAACTGGACGAAGGATCCACCTGGGAAGCCGCGATGGGCGCCGCGCACCATGAACTGGACAACCTCATCTGCCTGGTCGACATCAACAACCAGCAGGCGGACGGCCCTTCCGGCAAGGTGCTGGGATTCGAGCCGCTGGCCGACAAATGGGCGGCCTTCGGCTGGCACGTGCAGCGCGTGGACGGCAATGACATGGCCGCCGTGATCCAGGCATTCGATGCCGCGCGCACGCTGCCGGACCGCAAGCCGCGCGTCATCCTCTTCGATACGCGGATGGGCAAGGGCATCCCCTTTCTCGAACAGCGCGAGAAAAACCACTTCATCCGCGTCGACCCGCCCGAATGGCAGCAGGCGCTGGACATCCTGGACCAGAACCGCCCCACCCCCACGACCGAAGGAGCCTGGTCATGAGCCGCGCCAGCACCCCGCAAAAACCCCGCCTCACCACGTCGGCCATGATCGCGTCGATCGCCTCGGAGGGACAGCGCGTCCGGGCCGCTCCCTTCGGCAAGGCCCTGGTCGACTACGCGCAGTCCCGGCCGGACGTCGTGGGACTGACCGCCGACCTGGCCAAGTACACCGACCTGCACCTGTTCGCGCAGGCCTATCCCGAACGCTTTTTCCAAATGGGCATGGCCGAGCAACTGCTCATGGGCGCGGCCGGCGGCATGGCCAAAGAGGGCCTCGTGCCGTTTGCCACGACCTATGCCGTGTTCGGCACGCGCCGCGCGTACGACTTCATCCACCAGGTGATCGCCGAAGAGAACCTGAATGTGAAGATCTGCTGCGCGCTCCCGGGGCTGACCACCGGCTACGGGCCCAGCCACCAGGCCACCGAGGACCTGGCCATGATGCGCGGCATTCCGGGCCTGACCATCGTCGACCCCTGCGACGCGCTGGACATCGAACAGGCCGTTCCGCAGATCGCCGAACACCAGGGACCGGTGTACATGCGGCTGCTGCGCGGGCAGGTGCCGCTGGTGCTGGACGAGATCGAGGGCTACCGCTTCGAACTGGGCAAGGCGAAGATGCTGCGCGAAGGCGGCGACGTGCTGATCATTTCGAGCGGCATCATGACCATGCGCGCGCTGGAGGCCGCCGAGGACCTGGCGCGGGACAACATCGGCGTAGCGGTGATGCACAGCCCGACCATCAAGCCCCTGGACGAGGCCAGTCTGGTCGAGGCGGTGCGCTACAAGCACCGGCTGGTGGTCGTGGCCGAGAACCATTCGGTGATCGGCGGGTTGGGCGAGGCCGTGGCCAGCGCCCTGCTGCGGCACCGCGTGCAACCGGCCCGGTTCCAGCTGGCCGGGCTGCCGGACGCCTTCCTGGACGCGGGCGCCCTGCCCACGCTGCATGACCGCTACGGCATCAGCCGCGAAGCGCTGGCCGCCCGCATCCGGCGCTGGCTGGATTGAGCGCGGCGGGCGCAGCCGGCTAGGTGCGCGCCCGCCCGTCCGCGGGACAGGCGGCGCGCGCCGCGCGCGGGGCCGTCGCTGCCCAGAACAGCAACGCCGCCACGCTGATGCCCGCGCCCAGCACGCAGACGCCCAGCCAGCCGGCCCGCGCATACACGGCCGTGGCCGCGATCGACCCCAGTCCGCTGCCCACCGCGTAGAACAACATGTAGCCCGCCACCAGGCGGCTGTGCGCCTGCGCGCCGATGCTGAAAATCATGGCCTGGTTGGTCACATGCAGCGCCTGCAGGGCGAGGTCCAGCGCCAGCACGCCGACCGCGAGCAGCCACAGGCTGCGGTCCAGGAAGGCGATGGGCACCCAGGCCAGGCACAGCAACGCCAGGCCCATCGCGGTGGTGCGCTGGCCATGGCCGGCATCCGCCGACCGTCCGGCGCGCGCCGCCATCAGCACGCCCACCACCCCCACCAGCCCGAACGCGCCCACCGCGGTGTGCGACAAGGCATGCGGCGGCGCGCTCAGCGGCAGCACCAGCGCGGTCCAGAAGGCGCTGAACGCGGCGAACATCAACAGCGCGATCATGCCGCGCACCCGCAGGACGCGCTCGGTCGCCAGCAAGGTGAACACCGAGCGCAGCAGCGCGCCGTAACGCAGGCCCGCGGCGGGCAGGCGCCGCCGCGGCAGCCAGCGGGCCAGCGCCACGGCCAGCAAGGCGGACAGGCCAGCCGAGGCCAGGTACACCGCGCGCCAGCCCCACAGGTCCGCCAGCACGCCGGCCAGCGTGCGCGCCAGCAGCAGGCCGATCACCACCCCGCCCTGCGCCGCGCCCACGACGCGCCCGCGCTCGGACGGGGCCGCCAGCGCCGCGGACAGCGCCAGCAGGCCCTGCGTCATCGCGGTGCCCAGCAGGCCAAGCGCCACCATGCCCGCCAGCAGCCATGGCGGATTCGCCGCGCTCGCCACCGCGGCCAGGGCCAGCACCAGCAGGGCCAGTTGCCCCAGCATCAGCCGGCGGCGGTCCAGCAGGTCGCCCAGCGGCACCACGAAGAACAGGGCCAGCGCGCAGCCGAGCTGGGTGGCGGTGACGACGATGCCGACCGCCGCCTCGTCCAGGTGGAATTCCCGTCCGATGGCGTCCAGCAGGGGCTGCGCGTAGTAGACGTTCGCCACGCTCAGGGCGCAGGCCGCGGCCAGCAGCAAGACCAGCAGGGCGGGCGTAGCGGGCGCGTTGCCGTCCGGCGAGGGGGAGGGTTTCATGGCAAATCCAGTTTTATTACGAAACCAGAATGCTAGGCGACCAGGTTTTATAATGCAACCAACTTTCGGCCGGCGCGACCGGCCGCAGGCCCAGGCCCAGGCCCAGATCCAGATCCAGATCCAGCCCCAGACCCAGCAAGGAACCCGACATGGTCAAACGCACCAGCCTTGAAGGCGCCGCCTGCCCCGTGGCGCGCTCGCTCGACGCCATCGGCGACTGGTGGTCGCTGCTCATCGTGCGCGACGCGTTCGACGGGTTGCGCCGCTTCGGCGAATTCCAGAAGAACCTGGGCATGGCCAAGAACATCCTCAGCGACCGCCTGCGCACGCTGGTCGCGCACGGCATCCTGCAGGTCGCGCCCGCCTCGGACGGAAGCGCCTACCAGGAGTACGTGCTCACCAGTAAGGGCGAGGCGCTGTTTCCGGTGATCGTGGGGCTGCGCCAATGGGGTGAAGACCATTACTACGGCCCTGACGAAGCGCATTCGGCGCTCATCGACCGCCAGCGCGGCCAGCCGGTGCGGCGCCTGGAGATCCGCGCGCAGGACGGCCGCGTGCTGGCGCCGGGCGACACGGTCGTGCGCAAGGTGGCGCCGTCCGCACCGGATCCGCGGGGCGACGCCGCACGCTGATGCGCAGGGCCGGCCACGGCCGGCCAACTTCCCCGCCCTAGGCCGCCGCGGGCCAGCGGCCGGTCGCGAGCGCCGTCGGCGACCACGACTCGAAGCGCCAGCGCAAGGCCAGCGCCCCCGGCCGCCGCACCACCCGGCGCACATGGACGCGCCACAGGCGTTCGGCGCCCTGGAATTGCGCGATCTCGGGGCCGTCCAGGACCACTTCCGCCCGCCCGGTCAGTTGCAGCACGTCGCCGCGCTCGAAGTCGATGAAGAGCAGTCCGGCCACGGGATTGGCCACGAGGTTGCCCAAGGTGTTGAAAAAGCGGTTGCCCGAAAAATCCGGAATCGTCAGCACGTCGCCGTCCACCCGCACGAAGCCGGGCTTGCCGCCGCGATGCGAGACATCCACGCTCCGGCCGCCGTCGCCGTCCTCGCGGTCGACGTAGCTGGCGACGAAAAAGGTGTCGGCCGCCGCGATCAGCGCGCGCGCCGCCGCGTCCAGTCCGGCCTGCCCGGGCAGCGCCGCGGCAAAGCGCAGCGACGGCGAGCGCGAGAAATAGAAGTCGCGCGACTGGATGTACTGCGGGCAATTGCCGAAGGATTGCGCCACCGCCACGTCGAAACGCTTGCCATCCCAGGCCTGGATGCGGCCGTTCATGCGGTTGCGCCGGCGCGTATGCAGCTCGATGCCCAGGAGCCCCACCGCCTTGCCCGGCCCCAGCCCGGCGCGCAGCGGATCGTCCGTGTCGGGCATCGCGGCGATGCGCAGCGTGTGCGGGTCGGGCGACGCGGCAAAACCGGGCTCCCCTTCCAGGATGCCGGCCCAGGGATCGCCCTGCGCATCGACGGCGCCCGCCACCAGGAATGGAAGCTGCGCGAAGAACTCGCGGTGCTGGTCGGGCATGTAGTCGCGGATGACCTTGCGTCCGACGAGGTCCATGCGCGCGGCCACGCCCGTGTGGTTCTGCAATTGGCGTTCCCCGGCGTGCCACGGCGAGGGCGCGGGGGTCTCGGAAGCATTCATGATGGTCTCCTTGCGGCGGGCGCCCGGCCTCAGGCCGCGAGCAGGCCCACGGCGGACGACGCCATGGGCACGAAGCGCGGCAGATGCTCGATCCGGTCGAGCCACGCGCGGATATGGGGATAGTCCGCCAGCGACACGTTGCCCTCCGGCGCATGCGCCACGTAGGCATAGCAGGCCACGTCGGCAATCGTCGGGACATCGCCCGCCAGGAAATCGCGTCGGCGCAGTTCGCCTTCCATGACGGCAAGCAGCGCATGCGCGCGCGCCAGCGTGGCGTCCGCGTCGAGCGGCGCGCCGAACAGCGTCACCAGGCGCGCCGACGCAGGGCCGGCGGCCAGCGGCCCGGACGCCACCGACAGCCAGCGCTGGACCGCGGCCGCCCCCACAGGATCCTGCGGCAACCACGCCTGCCCGCCATAGCGCTTGGCCAGGTACACCAGGATGGCGGTCGAATCGGCGACCACGACGCCGTTGTCATCGATCACCGGGACCTGCCCGAAGGCATTGAGCGCCAGGAACTCGGGCCGCTTCTGCTCGCGCTGGCGCAGGTCCACGTCGACGGCCTCATGCGGCACGTCGAGCAGGGACAGCATCAGCTCGACGCGATGCGCGTGGCCGGACAAGGGGTAACGGTAGAACTTCAGGGGGGTGGACGGCATGGCGGGCTCCCAGGTGGATTCAGGGCTCCATCTTGGGGCGCGCCGGCCGGATCGGGAACGGCCGGCGCCGGCAAGACACTCTTGCCGTACATGAAATAAACCGGTCAGGCCGGCAGCGCGGCCAGGTCCCGGCGCAGGGCCTGCACGCAGAATTCCACGAAGCTGCGCACCTTGGCCGAGCTTTTGCGCCCTTCCGGGTACACCACGTGGACCGGCACGGGCGGCATCTCGAATTCACGCAGCACCACCTGCAGCGCGCCACTGGCCAGGTGCGGCGCCACCTGGTAGGACATCACCTGCGTCAGGCCCCAGCCCTCGCGGGCGGCCATGACTGCGGCCTGGAACGAGGTGACGGTGAGCTGGGACTGCACGTTGAGCCGCTGGATCTGGTTGTCCTGCACGAAACGCCACTGCGGCGCCCTGCCCTCCATCGCCGCGGTGATCGTGCAGAAGCGATGCAGGGCGTCGGGGGTTTCGGGCACGCCGCGCTCGCGCAGGAAATCCGGCGATGCGCAGACCACGCGGCGCACGTGGCCGACCGGCACCGCGGTCAGCGAGGAATCCGGCAACGCACCGATGCGCACGGCCACGTCGATGTCCTCGTCCACAAGATTGACCACGCGATCCACCAGCAGCGCGCGCACCGAAACCTGGCGATGCTCGCGCAGATAGCCCAGCACGGCCGGCATGACGTGCAGTTCGCCGAACAGCGCGGGCGCGGTGATGGCGAGCGCGCCGCGCGGCGCGGCCATGGCCCCCGCCGCGGCGTCGTCCGCCTGTTCGACGTCGTCCAGAATGCGGCGGCAGTCGGCCGCATAACGCTGGCCCGCTTCGGTCAGGCGCAGGCTGCGCGTGGTGCGCACCAGCAGCAACGCGCCCAGGCGGCGCTCCAGCGCGGCGACGCTGCGCGTGACGGTGGGCGCCGACATCTGCAGGCGCCGCGCCGCCGCGGCAAAGCTGCCCGCGTCGGCCACGGCAAGAAATACCGTCATCTCATGGAATCGGTTCACAGCGGGACGGGCTCCGTAGTCGTGTGATGCGTGGTGGCGTCGCGTCTCGCGCCGTTGCCTGCAATTTACCCGCGAGCGTGCGCCTTGTCCTGCCCGCCGCGCAGCGCCTGGCCGCGGAACTCCTTGCGCAGCCACGCCAGAAACGCCTTGACAGGCGGGTGACGCTCGCGCCCCGGGGCGCACAGCGCGGTGTAGGCCGAGCCCGCGACGCGGATCTCCGGCCGGAACGGCACCAGGGTGCCGGCCGCCACGCTGTCGGACACCATCACCGAACTGGTCAGCACCAGTCCCTGCCCGGCGATGGCGGCCTGCAAGGCGTAGTGTTCCTCGGTGTAGGCATGCTCGGCGGCCGGGCGGCGCCATGCCGGCAGGCCCGCCGCGTCGCACCACGCCTGCCACCCCTGCTCATAGAGTGGCGAATCGCGCCAGCGCACCGTCACCAGCGCGGGTGCTCGCCGTCCTGCCCGCGCGATGCGGGCCGGCGCGCCGTACACGCCGAACCACTCCGGCAGCGCGCAAGCCGCGTGCAGCGCGGGATAGCGCTCGCCGCTGTAGCGGATGGCCACGTCCACGCTGGCGTCCTGGAGCAGGTCGACGGGGTCGGGCGTCGCGTCCAGGCGCAGTTGGTATTGGGGATGCGCCTGATGGAAACGCCCCAGCCGGGGCACCAGCCAGAGCGCGGCGAAGGAGTGCGTGGTGGAGACGGTCAGCGCGCCCGACGCCGGCGCGGGGCGCAATGCGTCCACCGCCTGGGCGACATCGAGCAGGGCGCCATGCACGCCCGCAAACAGGCGCGCGCCCTTGTCGGTGAGGCGCACGCCGCGCGGCACGCGGTCGAACAGCGCGCACCCCACGTGGCGCTCCAGCGCCTTGACCTGATGGGAGACGGCGGTGGGCGTGACCGACAGCTCGTTCGCGGCCAGCTTGAAACTGCGCAGGCGCGCGGCAGCCTCGAAGGTGCGTAGCGCGGTGACGGGAAGCGTGGCAAACATAGGCGGCAGACCTGGATGAATTTGATTCAGCTTAATTCAGGAATGATCATTTGTCGCGGCGGCGGCTTGCGGCCAACATGGCCTGCAACATGGCCATGAAGATCGTTTCCAATCACTCTTGCGGGAGCCAAACATGAATTCAAATCAGCAATCCAACCGGCTGCTCATCCTGGTGGGCAGTCCGCGCCGCGATGGCAACAGCGCCGCGCTGGGCAAGGCCGCCCTGCGCGGGGCCGAGGCCGCCGGCACCGCCGCCACCCTGCTCTTTATCGATGACTACATCCACGGTTTCCTTCCGGACCTGCGGCACGCCCGCGCGCCGGCGGACCGGTACGCCGAACTCTTCCTGGAACACTTTCTGCCCGCCGACGGCATGCTGCTCTGCACGCCCGTCTATTGGTATGGGATGTCGGCGCAGGCCAAGGCGTTCTTCGACCGGTCGTTCAGCCATTACGCCGGGGCGGGACCCGAGCCGCAGCGCGTCATGGCGCGCATGACCGGCAAGCGGCTGGGCCTGGCGGTCGCCTCGGAAGAGACCTATCCCGGCGCGGCGCTGGGCATCGTGCACCAGGTCCAGGAATATGCGCGCTACACCCATTCCGACTTTGTCGGCTACGTGCACGGCGCGGGCAACAAGCGCGGCGAGATCGCGCGGGATCCGCGCCAGCCCCTGGCGGCCGCGCAGACCTTGGGCGCCGAGTTCTTCACCCGCAAATACTCCGACTACCGGATCGAGACGCCCCGCCGTCACAACGTCTGGGAGGCCGCGCCCGCCTTGAGCAGCACGCCGGGCGGGCTGCCATAGACCTGCTTGAACACACGGGTCAGATGCGCCTGGTCCGCAAAGCCCACCGCCTGCGCGGCGTCGGCCAGCGGCAGGCCGCCGCGCAGCAGCGCGCGGGCGCGCGCCACCCGCCAGTTGCGCAGCCACGCCTGCGGCGGCAGGCCATAGCGCCGCGCGAACTGCTTGACCAGCGTGGTGCGGTGCCGGTCCTGCGCCTGCGCCAGCGCCTCCAGGTCCGGCGCGCAGGCCGGATCGGCGGCCATGCGTTCGCGCAGCAAGGCGCATACGTCGGTCAGGTCGGTCAGGTCGGCCATGTCGGCCACGCCGGCAGGGTCGCCCGACGCTACACGGCCACTCTCGTTGCCGCCGTCCGGCGTCCTGCCATGCGCGGCCAGCAGGCCGAACACGGCCGCCGACATGCGCGCGCGGCGCTGCGCGGCGGGAATCTCGTCGGCCGTCAGCGCATTCAGCCAGGTCGCGCACAGCGAGGCATCGGCGATCACCGGCCCGGCCCGCCGCACGCCATGCGCATCCAGCGCCTGCTCGTGGTCCTGGAACCAGGCGGGGTCGAGATAGGCCATGCGGTACACCAGCGACCCGGCAGCCGTGCCGCCGGTGTGCACCTGTCCCGGGGCGATCACCACGAGTTCGCCTGCCCGCGCGGTGTAGGGCGCGCCTTGCACCGTGAATTCGCAGCAGCCCTGCTCGACCGCGCCGATGGCCCAGGCGTCATGGAAATGCGGCGCGTAGCGATAGGCGCGCAGGTCTGCGATCAGCACGTCGCCGGGCAGGCCCGCGCCGCAATGCCAGATGTGTTGAGAAACCGCCATGGGTAGAGGGTCAGCCGTCTCGCGGCTATCCGAAGTAGCGCCCATCCGACGTCAGGGATCGGGCCAGCAGCCACGCGTTGCGAGGATTTTCTCCGACGCGCCGGATGGCATACGGCCACCAGTCCGCGCCGAACGGGAGATAGACCCTGACGTTATAGCCCAATCCGCGCAGCGCCAGTTGCCAGTCCGGGCGCACGCCGTAGAGCATTTCAAATTCGAAGTCGGCGGGGGACCAGCCACGTTCGCGCGCCAGGTCGATGATGGCGCCCGCCAGCCGGTCGTCGTGCGTGCCGAAGACCGGGTAGAAGCCCGAGTCCCGCGCCTCGCGCGACAGCATGATGGCGGCCGCGTCCAGATAGGCCAGGTCGATGCGCGCGCGCCCCGCGTGATCCAGCGCCCGCTCCGGGAACGCGCCCTTCACCAGCCGCAGCGAGGTCCGCTGGCGAATCGCCCAGGCCAGGTCTTCCGGCGTGCGGCGGCGCCGCGCCTGCAGCGTGAGCCCGGCGGGGACGCCCGCTTCCAGCAAGTGGCGATGCAGCGCGCAGGTGCGGTCGCGGATGGCGGAATCTTCCATATCCAGCATCAGGCAGCCGCGTCCCCCGCGCGCGGCGCCTTGCGCCGCGATGCCGATGCGCCGCGCGTTGTCCTCGCCCAGCGCGTCGCCCTGCATGTAGCCGATGGCGGTGGGGTCGACGGACACGTGCACGTCCAGGCCGGCGTCGGCCAACGCCTTGCATGCGCCGATGGCCTGATCGACGTTGTGCGCGATGGCGGCCCGGTCCGCGACGTACTCGCCCAGGTAGAAGAGCGATGCGCGAATGCCATGCACCTCGCGCAGCCGCACGGCCGTGCGCACGGCCTCGTGCACGTCGGCGCCGCCGACGAACCGGCGGGCCAGCGAGGTCCGGGCGGCCATCGCCCGCATCGCCTGCCCGACCGCCGGGCTGCGCGCCAACGCAATCGTGGTTCTCTGGAAAATGCTCATCGCCTCACCGCGCAAAGCGGCCACTATGCAGCGACGGCGAAAGGCTGTCTTGAACGCCCGTGAACGGACGCCGGGACATGCCGGGATTCCGATCAGGCCCGGATCAGGCCCGGATCAGGGCCGGAACGGCGCGGGATCCAGCGGCAGCTCCAGCCCGCCCATCTGGGCGGTCAGCAGCGCCGCGCTGCCGCAGGCCAGGGTGAAACCCAGCGCGCCCTGGCCGACGTTCAGCCAGAGGTTGTCGGCGGCCGGACTGCGGCCGATCAGCGGCTTGCCGGTGGGTGTGGCCGGCCGCAGTCCAGCCCAGGGGATGGCCTGGCTCAGGTCCAGTTGCGGGAAGGCTTCGCGCACCTGGCGCTTGAGCAGGCCGATGCGCGCCGGGTCGATGTCGGCGTTGTTGCTGCCGATGTCCACCATGGCCGCGATCCGCAGCACCCTGCCCACGCGGGCGTAGACGATGCGCCGCTCGTAGTCGGTCACGCTGATGCGCGGCGCCACGTTGTCGTCATCGGCCAGCGGAACGGTCAGGCTGTAGCCCTTCAGCGGGTACAGCGGCACGTCGTGGCCCAGCGGATTGAGCAAGGCGCGCGTGCCGATGCCGGTGGCCAGCACCACGGCGTCGGCGCCGATATCGCCATCGCGCGTGTTGACCGCGACGATGCGGCGGCCTTCGCGCTGCAGGCCGGACACGGGATTGGACATGGCGCACTCGACGTTGCCCAGGGTTTGCAGGCGATCGAACAGCGCTTCGGTGAACTGTCGGCAGTCGCCGGCTTCTTCGCTTGGGGTGTAGATGGCGCCCGCCAGGCTGGCGCCCATGCCGGCCAGCGCCGGCTCGCGCGCCACGGTCTGGGCGGCGTCCAGCACCTGCTGGTCCGCGCCGTGCGCGGCCTGGTAGGCCACCAGCGCGCGCGCCTTATCGAGCAGTTCAGCGCTGCGGTACGCAATGAGCTTGCCGTTCTTCAGGTGCCCGAAGGCCAGGTCTTCCTGTTCGAGCAGGGAATGCATCACGTCCCGGCTGAGGTAGGACAGCGTCAGCATCTGCGCCGTGGACGCCTTGGCCACCGACGCGCGGCAGGCCAGCGCGAACTGCAGGCACCAGCGCCATTGGTGCGGGTCCAGCCGGGGCCGGAAACGCAGCGGCGAATCCTGGCGCAGCAGCCAGCCCGGCACGCTGGGCAGCACGCCGGGGCCGGCCAGCGGCGCCACATAGCTGTAGCTGAGCTGACCGCCGTTGGCATAGCTGGAGACTTCCGCCGGACGGGGCTGGCTGTCGACCAGCACCACTTCATGACCCTGGCGCGCCAGGAAATAGGCCGACGTCACACCGACGACGCCCGCGCCAATCACGCAAACGCGCATACCGTTATCCAAAAAAGACCGCGAACCGGTCCATTCTGTAACGGGGTCCCGGCGCCGGCAAATGCCAAACGCCGCAGGGGCCATAACCAAACTTCATGCCCTGGGATCAGGCGATCCGGTGCAGCTTGATGATGGCGGCGGCGGTCGGTTCGCGCACCAGATCGGCCAGCGTGTAGGCGTTGAGCGCGTCGTAGAACGCCTGCAGCGTTTGCGCCAGCACGCCCGCCAGCCGGCACACGCCGTCCAGCGCACAGGGCGGCTCGCGGCAGTCGATGAGCGGTCCCTGCTGTTCCAGCTCGCGCACCAGGTCGCCGACCCGGTAGTGGGTGGCCGGATGCGCCAGCGCAAGGCCCCCGCCCTTGCCGCGCGAGGTGCTGACCCAGCCGCGCTGCGACATGAAATGCACCACCTTCACCAGATGGTTGCGCGACAAGTCGAAGCGGTCCGCGATCTCGGGGATCGTGACGGCGGCGGGCCGGTCGCGGCATTGCGTCAGGTACATCAGGACGCGCAGGCCGAAGTCGGTGAATCGGGTCAATTGCATGGGTGTGGGGCGGAGACCGGGCGGCCCGGAAACATCAGGCCGCCAGGATACACCGCTCAGGCGGCGACGCCGCCGGTGCCGAATGCCTCGGCGTGGATGCGGTCTTCGGCCACGCCCAGGCCCAGCAGCGCCTCGCGCTGCGCCCGCATGAAAGCAGCCGGGCCGCACAGGTAGTAATCGGCGCCCGGCACGATGGCCTCCTCGCGGATGGCGTGCAGATCGACGCGCCCCTTGTGGTCGTAATCGCGGCCAGGCTGGTCGCCATGGGCCACCTCTTCGTAGAACACCGCCTTGCGCACATTGGCGCGCGACGCGGCGATATCGTTCACGTGGTCGCGCATGGCATGCACCGACCGGTCGCGGCAGCCGTGCACGAAGCGGATCTGCCGATCGTCGTTGGCCCGCACCAGATGGTTCAGGATCGACACCATCGGCGTCAGGCCCACGCCCCCGCTCAGCAGCACGACCGGCGCGTCGCCGTCTTCACGCAGGTGGAAATCGCCCTGCGGCGGCGCCACGTCCAGCACGCCGCCCTCTTCCAGGCGGTCGTGCAGCGCATTGGACACGCGCCCCGCCGGCGTCTGGTCGCCAGCGGGTTCGCGCTTGACCGAGATGCGCAGGCGGTCCTGCCCCGGCGCGTCCGACAGGCTGTACTGGCGAGGCTGCATCAGTCCCAGTTCCGGCACATACACGCGCACCGACACGTACTGCCCCGGCCGGTACGCCGGCACCGTGCCGCCATCGGCCGGCGCCAGGTAGAAGGAGGTGATCTCGGCGCTTTCCGGCTGTTTGCCCACCACGCGGAACGCACGCCAGCCGGTCCAGCCGCCCGGCTTGTTGGCCGATTCCGCGTACAGGCGCGCCTCTTCGGCAATCAGCAGATCGGCCAACTGCCCGTAGGCCGCGGCCCACGCATCCACCAGTTCGTCCGTGGCGGCGTCGCCCAGCACTTCACGGATGGACGCCAGCAGATGCTTGCCCACGATGGCGTAGTGCTCGGGCCGGATACCCAGGCTGACGTGCTTGTGCACGATGCGCGTCACCACCGGCATCAGCACGGAGGGATCGTCGATGTGCTCCGCATAGGCGGTTACCGCGCCGGCCAGCGCATGCTGCTGCGCGCCGCCGGCCTGGTGGGCCTGGTTGAACACGTGCTTGAGTTCCGGATTGTGCTGGAACATGCGCGCGTAAAAGTGCTTCGTCAGGGCCACGCCATGGACCTTCAGGACAGGGGCGGTGGCCTTGACCAGCTCGCGGACTTGGGGACTCAACATCTACGGCTCCTTGAATGGCGATCGTGCTCGCCTTTAAACATATATTCATAATACATCTTTAAGGGCGGGCAGAAAAATCGCAGCTAGGATCAGTCTGAATCGGAGCGCCAGCGGCCAAACGGCGCGGGCGGCGGCAAGGCGCAAGCGGGCAGGCAGATCCATTGCGGCGCCACCGCGTCCGCGGCTCGATCCTGCGGGGCCTGCCACACCACCGAGGCCACCCAATCGCTTCCGATGCGGTAGGAACACGCCTGCCACGCGCCCCCGGGCGCGCGCAGCAGCGGGCTTTCCGGCGACTCGGACAAACCCACGCAGGCCATGTCCGCGGGAAAATCCAGCCCCGCTCCTTTAATGAAGGCTTCTTTCAGTGTCCAGAGCCGATAGAAGTGTTGCAGGCGCGCTTCGCCCTGCAAGTCGGCCAATGCCTCGCGTTCGTCTGGCGAACAGACCCACTGCGCAAGCCCGTCCACGTTGCGTGGCCGGATGGCCTCCAGGTCGATGCCGATCTTCCAGCCGGGCGGCGCCGTTGCGCAAACGGCATGTCCGCCACTGTGGCTCAGGGACGTTGCCCCGGGAACCGGCCGTGCGCGGCGCAGATGCTGCAACACCGCGCGGCTGACTTTCCAGTCCTGCAGCGCCTTGCCGCTGCGGATCGCCGCCGCCCGCCGGACGTCGTCCGCAGACAGGTGTTCAACCCGGTATTGAGAGGCGGCGCTTTGATCGGCCCACCAGATTAAAAGTTCCTGAACGCCCACGGCTTAAAAGTAACTATTGGATAAAATTATCGGTAATATGGGTTATTTTGTGTAATTTGTAACTGTTTAAATCGTTTCCGACCGTGTTCACCATAGTAGAATCGCGCGCTATGTTGACGTTCTCAATCGCGCACTGGCAAGGTTGGACGCACGGATTTCAAGACCCGAGCCGCTGGCAGCACTGGGCCGAACACCCCTACTGCCCCCTCGGAGAGCAAAGCGCCCCCCGCCTCGACTTCCTGCCCCCCATGCAACGCCGCCGCCTCAGCCCCCTGGCCCGCGGCGTCTTTGCTTGCGCCTGGCCGCTGGCCGACGGATATCCGGACATGCCGTTCGTATTCGCCTCGCGCCACGGAGAAACGTCGCGCAACTTCGGGCTGTTGGAATCGCTGGCGGCGGACGAGCCGCTGTCCCCCACCGCATTCGGACTGTCGGTCCACAATGCGATCGCCGCGCAGTGGTCGATCATACGCCGCGACACCGCCGAGTCCGTCGCGATTGCCGTCGAGGACGACGGCCTGGAACACGCCTTTATTGAAGCGGCCATGCTGTTCGATCAAGGCCATGACAACGTGCTGGTGGTGCTGGCCGAAGAACAGCCGCCCCGCCCCTACGCCCCGTGGGTGGACGATGTGCCGTTCTCTTACGCTGCCGCCTTCCGGCTGCGCCCGGGCACGGACTGGGCGCTAGCGCCCAGCCCCGCCCCCCCCGGCGACGCTGCGCCGCAGATCTGGCCCAATCCCTTGAACCTCCTTCGCCATCTCGCGCTGCGGACCCCAAGCTGGCGGCACGCCAACCGCACCCGCCAATGGACCTGGACACGCAACGCATGAACAGCACGGCACAAGTCCGCCAGGATTTCTGGCTCTGGCGCCTGGTCGCCACTGGCATGGCCTTCACCCTGTTCGGCCTGGGCGGCGTGCTGCTGCGCCTGATGGTGTTCCCGCCTCAACGGCTGTTGCCGGGCGACCGCCACGACCGGCAGCGCCGGGCACGCTGGGCGCTGCATGGCACCTTCAGGCTGTTCATCCGCTTCATGGTGCGCGTGGGCATCCTGACCGTGGAATTCAAGGGCGCCGAACGCCTGGGCCGTCCGGGCCAGATGATTCTTGCCAATCATCCGTCGCTGCTGGACGTGGTGTTCCTGGTCGGGCACGTCAAGAACGCCAATTGCATCGTCAAGCACGGCCTGGCGACCAATCCCTTTACCCGCGGGCCGGTGGCAAGCGCGGGCTACATCACCAACGACGAAAGCTTCGACATGTTCGATCGCGCCGCGGACGTGCTGCGCAATGGCGAAACGCTGATCGTATTTCCCGAGGGCACGCGCACGCCGCCCCGCGCCCTGCCGCAGTTCCATCGCGGCGCCTGCGCGATTGCCTTGCGCGGCGCGCGGGTCGTGACGCCGGTCGTCATCCGCATGAATCCGCGCAGCCTGACCAAGGGCGAGCCCTGGTACCGCATTCCGCCTTCCCGCATGCGCTATGTCATCGAGGTCGGCGAGGACATCGACCCGACGACCTGGAGCGCCGTGCATCCGCTGCCCATCGCCGGCCGCAAGATGAATGCCTATCTGCATGCCTATTTCGAAGCCGAACTGGCGCGCAGCGCGCCGGACGGCGCCTCAATGAACGCGCTGTCGCCCCAGACGGTGGAAGTGGAGTCAAAGCTGGATGAATCAACTGGAACTTGAGCTGAAAACGCTCGTCATCGAGTCCCTGGGACTGGAAGACATCACCCCCGACGACATCGACCGCGAGGCCGCGCTGTTCGGCGACGGGCTGGGCCTGGATTCGGTCGATGCGCTGGAGCTGGGCCTGGCGCTGCAAAAGCGCTATGCCATCACCATGGATCCCGAAACGCGCAACATGCGCGAGCATTTCGCCAGCATTGCCAGCCTGGCGGCATTTGTCACGGCGCAACGCCGCGACTGACGCACACGGAGTCACGATGCATACCCGCGAAGAAATATTCAATACGCTGCGCGGCGCGCTGGTCGAACTGTTCGAGATCGAACCGGAACGGATCACGCCCGACGCTCACCTGTACACCGACCTGGAAATCGACAGCATCGACGCGATCGACCTCATCGACCACGTCCGCCGCCAGACTGGCCGCAAGCTGGACGCCAATGATTTCCGCACGGTCCGCACCGTCGAGGACGTGGTCCAGGCGATGTGGCAAAAGCAGGATCCCGCCGCATGAAACGTGGCGTCGCGGCCGCGCTGGCCGCCGCCGCCGTGGCCTACCCGTTCCTCGTCTACGCGACGCTGGACAGGGTAAGCGCCGCCTGGCTCGCGTTGCCGCTGGCGCTGCTTTGGCTGGCGCGCGCGCTCACGGCGCGCGCCACACAGCCCGGCGACCGCCTGCTGCCGGCCGTCGCCCTGGTCTTCTGCCTGATCCTCGCCGTCTCCGATTCGCAAAGCTGGCTGCGCTGGTATCCCGTGCTGGTCAATGCCCTGATGCTGGCCATCTTCGGCATGAGCCTGCGCGGCCCGCAGCCCGTCGTCGAACGCCTGGCGCGATTGCGCCATCCGGCGCTGCCGCCCGAAGGCGTGCGCTATACCCGGAACGTCACCCGCGCATGGTGCGTCTTTTTCGCGCTGAATGGCTCGGTCGCGGCCGCGCTGGCGGTCTGGGGGCCCTGGAGCTGGTGGGTGGCCTACAACGGCTGCGTCAGCTACGTGCTGATGGGATTGATGGCCGCCGGCGAGTGGCTGCTGCGCCCGGCCATGGCCAAGGCGGCCTGATCCATGGCCTGGACGCCCCTGCCCCGCCTGCTGTTGCCGGCCTCGCCCGGCGACGGCAACGCCCCGGTCGCCGATTCGCCCCTGCTGACCCGTGACGCCTTCGCGCAGGCCAGCCTGCGCATCGCGGGCACGCTGCGCGCCCGCTCGCTGCGGCGCGCGGCGCTCTGGTTCGACGACGCGGCCGAACTCGCCTGCGCGCTGTTCGCCTGCTGGCGCGCGGGCGTGGTGGCCGTCCTGCCGGGCGACCGCCAGGCCCAGACCTGCCAGGGCCTGGACGCCACCGTCGACGCGTGGCTGACCGACGCCGCGCTGCCCTTGCCCGCCGCCCGCCAGTGGCGGCTCGCCGACCTGCATGAACATCCGCCCCTCGAACCGGCGGAACTGGACGCGTCGCAGACCCTGGTGCTGTGCACCTCCGGTTCCAGCGGCACGCCCAAGCACATTGCCAAGACCTGGGGCCAACTGGCGCAGGAAGTGCAGGCGCTGCAGCAGCAGTGGCCCGACCCGCAGGCGCCCGTGCTGGGCAGCGTGTCGGCGCAGCACATGTACGGCCTGCCCTTCCGCGTGCTCTGGCCGCTGTGCGCGGGCCGGCAGATCGACCGGCCGCAGCGCCTCTACCCCGAAGACCTGCAGCAGGCCAGCCTGCGCCATCCTTCCTTCACCTGGATCGCCAGCCCGGCCCTGCTGCGGCGGCTGGGCCAGCGCCTGGACTGGGCGCAGCTGCGCGGCAGGCTGACCCGCATCCACTCGTCGGGCGGCGCCTTGCCGCGGGACGTGTCCGATGACATCGCGCGGTCGCTCGGCGTGCGTCCCACGGAAATCTACGGCAGCTCGGAAACCGGCGCGGTGGCCTGGCGCACCGGCGACGCGGACTGGCAGCCGCTGCCCGGCGTGACCGTGGACGTGAACGGCGACGGCGCCCTGCGCGTCGCATCGCCATGGGTCCATGCCGACGACCGCCAGACCGCGGACGGCGCCGAGCTCACGGCCGGCGGCTTCCGGCTGCTGGGCCGCCTGGACCGCATCGTGAAGATCGAAGAAAAGCGTGTGTCGCTGCCCATGCTGGAACACGCACTGACGGAACACGCCTACGTCGCCGACGTGCGCGTGGGCAAGGCGGCCGGCGCGCCGCGCCTGACGGCGCTGGTGGCGCTGACGGCCCATGGCCTGCATGCGCTGCGCAACCAGGGCCGCGCAGCCGTGGTCGATGCCTTGCGGGCCCATATGGCCACGCGCTTCGAATCGCTGGCGGTGCCCCGCGGCTGGAGATTCTTCCGGGACCTGCCCGCCAACGCGCAAGGCAAGCTGCCGCAGGCCGAGTTCGACGCCGCGGCCGGCCCGCGCCCGCTGGCGCCCGTCGCCATCCCCACGGACGTGGCGGCCTTGCCGGACAACGAGCGGCGCTACACGCTCGACATTCCCTATGACCTGGCGTACTTCAGCGGCCACTTTCCGATCGCGCCCGTGGTGCCGGGCGTGGCCCAGATCAGTTGGGCCATGTCGCTTGCCCAGCGCGACCTGAAGCCGGAACTGAGCTTTGCCGGCATGGAGGCGCTGAAGTTCCAGCGTCTCCTGCGCCCGGGCGACACCGCCGCCCTGGCGCTGAAATGGGACGCGGACCGGCAAAAGCTGTACTTCGCGTTCACGGTGGACGGCTCGCCCTGCTCGTCGGGACGCATTCTCCAAGGGGCGGACCATGGCGCCGCATAAGCTGTGCGCCGTCATCCCCGTGTTCAACCACGGCGGCACCGTGTCCGCGGTGGTGGCGCAACTGACGGCGCAGGGCCTGCCCTGCGTGCTGGTCGATGACGGCTCGGACCCGGCGTGCGCGGCGGTGCTGGACCAGTTGGCCGCGCAGCCCGGTATGCAGCCCGACATACGGCTCGTGCGCCGCGCAGTCAATGGCGGCAAAGGCGCGGCGGTGCAGGACGGATTGCGCGCCGCCCGCGCGCTGGGCTACACGCATGCGCTGCAGGTGGACGCCGACGGCCAGCACGCGCTGCAGGACGTGACGGCATTTTCCGACGCCTCCCGCGCGCAGCCGGACTCGGTGATCTGCGGCGCGCCAGTCTATGGCGACGACATGCCCCGCAGCCGCCTCTACGGCCGCTGGCTGACCCGCGTCTGGGTATGGATCAACACTTTGTCGTTCGACATCCCCGACGCCATGTGCGGCTTTCGCGTCTATCCGCTGGCCGCCGTCCTGCCCGTGATCGACGGCGCCCATGTCGGCCGGCGCATGGATTTCGACATCGCCATTCTGGTGCGGCTGCATTGGCGCGGCATGCCCATGGCGTGGCTGCCGACGCGCGTCGTCTATCCCGAAGGCGGCATCTCGCACTTCAAGGGGCTGCAGGACAACCTGCTGATCAGCCGCATGCATGCGCGGCTGTTTTTCGGGATGCTGGCCCGGTCGCCAGCCCTGCTGTGGCGCCGCCTGACCGGGAGCGTCCGTCCATGAGCGCCCCCGACAGCCATTGGGCGGGGCAGCGGGAACGCGGCCATCCGGCGCTGATGCGCCTGACGGCCTGGGCCGCGCGCAGGCTGGGCCGGCGCACCGTCGCGCCCGTGGTCTGGCTCGTCGTGCTGTATTTCTATGCCTTCGGCGCGCGCGCCCGTCGCGCGATCGCCGCGTATCAGCGGCGCCTGGTGAACGCCGGCGGCCTCGTCGCGCCGCTGCCCCGCGCCTTTCCTGTCTACCGGCAATACCTGGCCTTCGCCACCGCCATGCTCGACAAGCTGGACGTCTGGCAGGGCAGGATCACCATGGCCCAACTGGACATCGCCGACCCGGATGGCCTGCACGGCCAGATGGGCCATGGCCGCGGCCAGATCCTGGTGGGCTCGCACCTGGGCAACCTTGAAATCTGCCGCGCGCTCGCCGAGCAGACCGGCGCGCTCAGATTGAACGTGCTGGTCCACAGCAAACATGCCGTCCACTTCAACCGCCTGCTCGATGAAGCCGGCGGCGGGCTGCGCATGATCCAGGTCAGCGAACTGGACGCGGCCGTCATGCTCGATCTGGCGCAACGCCTCGATCGGGGCGAATGGCTGGCCATCGCCGGCGACCGCGTGCCGCTGCAGGGCGATCGCACGGTGCCGGTGCAATTCCTGGGCGCGACCGCGCGACTGCCCCAGGGCCCCTGGCTGTTGGCCGGGTTGCTGGGTTGCCCGGTGAATCTGCTGTTCTGCACCCGCCAGGGCGATCGCTACCGCGTGTCGATGGAGCGGCTGTCGGACGGCATCGCCTGGACGCGCGCGACGCGCCAGCAACGGATCGCCGACTGGGCGCAGCGCTATGCCGACCGCCTCGCGGCGCACTGCCGACTGGCCCCGCTGCAGTGGTTCAACTTCTACCCCTTCTGGAAAGACGATGCGTAAACGCGGCGCCATCGGCGCGGAAGTCGAAATTCGCGTGCCCTTTTTCGACGTCGATTCGATCAATGTCGTCTGGCATGGTCACTACGTGAAGTACCTGGAGCAGGCGCGCTGCGAGCTGCTGGACAGCCTTGGCCACAATTACGGCGCCATGCGCGCCAGCGGCTATGTGTGGCCGGTGATCGACCTGCACCTGCGCTACGCCCAGCCGGCGCAGTTCGGCCAACGGCTGGTCGTGCGCGCCGAACTGGTGGAATGGGAACATCGGCTCAAGATCAACTACCTGATCCAGGATGCGGACACGGGCCAGCGGCTGACGCGCGCCACGTCCGAGCAGGTGGCCGTCTGCCTGGCCAGCGGCGAGATGCAACTGGCCTCGCCCGAGGTCTTCGTCGCCGCGGTCCGAAGCAGGCTCCAGTCCCTGGAGGCCGGCACATGATGCGCATTCCCACCCCCCGCCCGTTCTGGAAGCGGCTCGCCTGCCTGCTGGCGCTGGCCCTGCTGCCCCTGACCGCCGCGGCCTTCGACCTGGACGACCTGCGGGCACAACTGCGCGCCACGCCGATCGTGCGCGGCCAGTTCGTGCAGCAGAAATTCCTGCGCTCGCTGCCCCAGCCCCTGACCAGCCGCGGCGACTTCACGCTGGCGGCCGGAAAAGGCCTGCTATGGCTGCTGCGCACGCCCATCGCGCAGGACCTGCGCATCGATGCCAACGGCATCTCGCGCCGGGACGCGTCCGGCGCCTGGACAAAGCTGCCCCAGCAGACGGGCGGCGGCCGCGAGAACCAGCTCTTTCTTTCCGTGCTGGCCGGCGACACCCGCGCGCTGCAGGAAAACTTCGACCTGGCGCTGACGGGCGAGTCCACCGACTGGCATTTGACCCTGACACCGCGCTCGGCGCTGCTGCGCCAGATCTTCGACACCATCCGGATCGATGGCGGCGCGCTCGTTGACCGCATCGAACTGCGTGAAACCCAAGGCGACCGCAGCGTGCTGCAGATGACCGGCGCCATCGCCGCGCAAGCCTTGACCCCCGAGGAAGAGCGTGCGTTCGCGGACTGAACGCTGGCTGCCCCGCCTGTTCAAGTTGGGGCTGCTGCTGGTGCTGCTGGCCGGCGCCTGGCAGTGCCGCAACGGCTGGCCGGTTTCCGCCAATCTGATGGAGCTGGTGCCGCAGGCGTCCGTTGACGCCACGCGGCGGCTGGCCGAGAGCCGCATCCAGGAACCGCTCTCGCGCCAGCTCATTGCGCTGGTCGCCGCGCGCGACGGCGCCGATCCCGTGCCGCCGGCGCGTCTGCTGGCAAAGCGGTGGACGGACAGCGGCCTGTTCTCCCAGGTGCAGGTAGACCTGAACGTCGACCTGGCCGCCCTGCGCGAGCACCTCCTGGCGGGCCGCCTGGCCATGCTCCCGCTGGCGGACCGCCAGCAACTGGAAAACGACCCCGCGGCCTACGCGCAGCGCCGTGCCCGCGAACTGTCCGATCCCTTCTCCTCGTCGGGCCTGGTGCCCGCCGATCAGGACTGGCTGGGGCTGACGCGCCGCGCCGAACAGGCGCTGCGTCCCGGCGGACTGGTGCATTTCGACATGGGTTCGGGCACGTTGCAGGCCGAACAGGGCGGCCGGCGCTGGGTGCTCGTGCGCGCCGATACGCGCGCCGACGCCTTCGACGCCGACGCGCCGCAACGCATTGCGGCGCAAATCGACCAGGATCGAGCGGCCCTGGGCGCGGCGGGCGCCGAGCTGCTGGTGGCGGGCGGCCCCCTGTATGCCGCGGCCGGCAAGGCCCAGGCCGTCGCCGAAAGCGGCTGGATCGGAACCGGCGCCGCCATCGGGATCGTGCTGGTGCTGCTGCTGGCGATGCGCCGCTGGCGCGTGCTGCTGGCGTTCGTGCCCGTGGCCGTGGGGCTGGTGACCGGCACGGTCGCGTGCGTCGCCGTATTCGGCTCCATCCACGTCCTCACGCTCGTCATCGGCGCCAGCCTGATCGGCGTGGCCGTGGACTTCCCCATGCACTGGCTGGGAAAGAGCTTTGGGATGCCGGACTGGCAAGCCTGGCCGGCCTTGCGCCGGGTGCTCCCCGGCCTGACCATCAGCCTGGCCGCCAGCCTGGTGGGCTACCTCGCGCTGGCGTTCACGCCGTTCCCGGCGCTGACCCAGACCGCCGTGTTCTCGGCGGCCGGCCTGCTGGGCGCTTATGCATGCACCGTGTGCCAGCTTCCTGCCTGGATGCGCGGCTGGCGGCCACATCCCTGGCTGCCCCTGCTGGGCTTTGCCCAGCGTGCGCTGCGCACGCGCGAACGGCTGGCCGCCCGGCGCGGCGTCCTGTGGATCGGCGCGGCCCTGGTGGCGGCGGGCGTCGCGGGCGGCATTGCGCGGCTTGGCATCCAGGACGACCTGCGCCAGTGGCTGAGCCTGCCGGCGCCCCTGATGGCGCAGGCCAGGCAGATCGGCGACATCACCGGCGTCGTGCCCACCAGCCAGTTCTTCCTGGTGCGCGCCCGCGATCCCGACGAACTGCTGCGCCGCCAGGCGCGGGTCGCCCAGCGGCTCGATGCGCTGGTGCGCGACGGCAAACTGGCCACGTACAACGCGCTGAGCCAGCTCGTGTCGCCGGCCGCCGAGCAGGAGGCCCTGCGCGGCAGACTGGCCGCCCTGGCCGCACAGCCGCAGGCCTGGAAGGCCATGACCGACCTCGGCATTCCTTTCGAGGCCATCGCGCAGGAGCTGCAGTCGCTCGCGGCGCTGCCCCCGCTCACGATCGACGACGCGCTGCGCGGCCCCCAGGCCGAACGCTGGCGCGCGCTGTGGCTGGGCCAGCACGGCGGCGAATATGCGGGCATGATCACCCTGCTCGGCCTGCGCGACCCGGCGGCCCTGGCCGCCGTGGCGCAGGACGCGCCGGGCGTCAGCCTGGTCGACCGCAGCGGCGAACTCAACCGCATGTTCGCCGCCACCCGGATCGAAGCCGCCGAACTCAAGCTCATTTCCTATGTGGCCGCCGCGGTGCTGCTGCTGCTGACGCTGGGCCGCGCGGCGACCTGGCGCATCCTGGCCGTGCCCCTGGCGGCCACCGCCTGCAGCCTCGCCGCGCTGGGCTATCTTGGCCAGCCCCTGACGCTGTTCAGCCTGTTCGGCCTGCTGCTGGTGTCCGCCATCGGGGTGGATTACGCGATCTTCATGTTCGAGCGCGTCGCGGGCGCGGCCGCCAGCCTGGTGGGCATTCTCCTGGGCGCGGTCACGACGCTGCTGTCGTTCGGACTGCTCGCCCTCAGCCAGACCCCCGCCATTGCCAACTTCGGGCTGGCCGTGGCGCTTGGCGTGGCCTTTTCGCTGCTGTGGGCGCCGTGGATCGGCCCGCCCCGCGGGCGCTGACGCTTTCCTCTCATCACGCATCGCAACATGGAAACATCCAGCATGGAACATCGGGAAGTCGTGGTCATCGGGGCGGGCCCGGCCGGCGCGGTCGCCGCGGCCTTGCTCAAACGGCAGGGGCACGACGTCCTGATCCTTGAACGCCAGCAGTTCCCGCGCTTTTCCATCGGCGAAAGCCTGCTGGCGCACTGCCTGGAATACCTGGACGAGGCAGGCATGATGCCCGCCGTCCAGGCCGCCGGCTTCCAGGTCAAGAACGGCGCCGCATTTGCCTGCGGCGACGCCTACACCTACTTCGACTTTCGCGACAAGTTCACCGCCGGGCCGGGCACGACCTTCCAGGTGCAGCGCGCGCACTTCGACCAAGTGCTCGCCGACGACGCCGCCCGCCAAGGCGTCGAGGTGCGCTACCGGCAGGAAGTCACCGCGGCCGACTTCGGCAACGACGGCCCGCTGCTGGACGTGCGCACCGCCGAAGGCGATAGCTATCAGGTCAAGAGCCGGTTCGTGCTGGACGCCAGCGGCTACGGCCGCGTCCTGGCGCGCATGCTGGACCTGGAACGCCCGTCGTCCATGCCGCCGCGCAAGGCCATCTTCACCCACATCGAGGACCGCATCGACGATCCCGGCTTTGACCGCGAAAAGATCCTGATCACGGTGCATCCCGAACAACGGGGCATCTGGTACTGGCTGATTCCCTTCTCCAACGGCCGCTGCTCGTTCGGCGTCGTCGGCGGCGAGGACCTTTTCGGCGCCCCCGGTGTAGACCTGATGACCACCTTGCGCGCCATGGCGCAGGCCGCGCCCAACCTGAAGCGCGTCTTGAAGAACGCGGTCTGGGATACGCCCGCCAACACGATAGGCGGCTACTCGGCCAGCGTGACGCGCCTGCACGGCCCGGGCTATGCCTTGCTGGGCAACGCCGCGGAGTTCCTGGATCCGGTGTTTTCGTCCGGGGTCACCATCGCGCTGCGCTCGTCCAAGCTGGCGGCCGATGCGCTGCACCGGCAGCTGGGCGGCGCCCAGGTGGACTGGCAAGCCGAGTTCGCCGACCCGCTGATGGTGGGCGTCGAAACATTCCGCGCCTATGTCCAGGGCTGGTACAGCGGCGAATTCCAGGACGTCGTGTTCTACCCGCGCGCGCAACCGGAAATACGCCGCATGATCAGCGCCATCCTGGCCGGCTACGCGTGGGACACCCGCAACCCCTTTGTCGCCAACCCGCAGCGCCGCCTGCGCATGCTGAGCGAACTCTGCCGCGCGGGCGCCCCGCTTGCGCAGCCCGCCTGAGCCGCCCCATGAACGCCGCTGCCGCCCTCTTCCCGACCGTACGCCGAAGCCTGGCGCTTGCGCTGCTGGCGCTGGCCGGTTGCGCCGGCGCGCCGCCCCTGCCCGCCCACGATGCCGGCTTTGCGCTGCCGCGCCAGTTGCACGTGGCGCAGACGGCGCCCGGCCAGCCCGCCGCCGACCTGCTCCTCGTGGTCCAGCGCGAAGGCGCCGCCCTGCGGTGGTCGTTGTTCGATCCCATGGGGGTGCCGCAGGCGCGGCAGATGCTGGAACGGGGCCAATGGCGCAACGATGGCTTCATGCGCCCCAATGCGCAGGCGCGCGAGCTGTTCGCCGCGCTGATGTTCGCCTGGACGCCGCAAGCGGATCTGGACGCCGAGTACGGCGCCGCGTCGTGGCGCGCCGCCGGGCCCGGCGGCGGCGTGACGCAGCGCGTTCTGCTCGGGCAGGGCAAGGCGCGCTGGACCGTCACCTGGCCGGGCGATGCGCAAGGCCCGGCGTTTTCCATCCGGACCGCCGACGACGTGACGTGGCGGATCACCCCCTTGAAGGAGCAGCCATGATGACCTGGCTAGGCACCCCCGGCGTGGTGTGCGCGCTTGGCGCCGGCGTCGAGGCCGTCGGCCGCGCCGCGTTCGCCGGCGACACCACCGGCATGCGCGCCCAGGCCGGCTGGGTCAATGGCCGCGTCCTGACGCTGGGGGCCTGCACGAGCGCGCTGCCGGCCCTGCCCCGGGAAGTGCCCGCGCATCACCACAGCCGCAACAATCAACTGCTGCTGGCGGCCGCGGCGCAGATCGAGGCGCCGCTGCGCGCCGCCATCGCCCGCTATGGCGCGGACCGCGTCGCCGTGGTGCTGGGCACCAGCACGTCCGGCGTCAATGACAACGCGCCCGCATTCCGCGACTTGCGCCAGCATGGCGCCTGGCCCGCCACCTACGACTACCGCCGACAGGCCCTGTCGTCCCCCGGCTCGTTCCTCGCCGACTGGCTGGGCACGACGGGACCGGCCTACACGCTTTCCACGGCCTGCACGTCCAGCGCCCGCGCCCTGCTGTCGGCGCAGCGCCTGCTGCGGCTGGGCCTGTGCGACGCCGTGGTCTGCGGCGGCGCCGACACGCTGTGCCGCCTGACCATCAACGGCTTCGCCACGCTCGAAGCCGTCGACGACGCGCTATGCACGCCGTTTTCGGTCCATCGCCGCGGCATCAATATCGGCGAGGCCGGGGTCCTCTTTTTGATGGAGCGCGACCCCGCCGATGCGAATGCCGTGGCGCTGCTCGGCGGCGGCGCCAGCTCGGACGCCTGGCACATGTCCGCGCCCGACCCCACCGGCGAAGGCGCCCGCCGGGCCATGCTGGCCGCCCTGCGGTCGGCGGACGTGGACGCCGCCAGCATCGGGTGGCTCAACCTGCACGGCACCGGCACCCCTCACAACGACGCGATGGAAAGCCACGCCACGAACGCCGTGTTTCCGAACGGCGTGCCCTGCGCATCGACCAAAGCCCTGACCGGCCACACGCTGGGCGCGGCAGGCGCGCTGGAAGCCGCGCTGGCCTGGATCACCCTGTCCGCGTCCAACGCCGAAGGCCGGCTCATGCCCCATGTCTGGGACGGCCATCCCGATCCGGCGCTGCCCGCGCTGGAATTCAGCACCCCCGCGCATCGCTACGCCGCGGGCCGGCGCCGCGTGGCGATGAGCAACTCCTTCGCCTTCGGCGGCAACAATGCCAGCCTCGTATTCGGAGGTCATCCATGATCCCATGGCCGGTGGCCAGCCTGCTGCCGCACGCGGGCAACATGATCCTGATCGACACGGTCAGCCACTACGACGCGGACAGCCTCACCGCGCATGCCGTCATCCGGCCGGGCCCCTATTCGCTGGCGGACGGTTCGCTGCCGCCGTGGCTGGGGATGGAACTCATGGCGCAGGCCGTGGGCGCCTGGGCGGGATGCCAGGCGCGGCAGGCGAACGAAGCCGTCAAGCTGGGTTTCCTGCTTGGCACGCGGCGCTATGAATGCCATGCGGCCTCGCTGCCCGCGGGCGCCGCCGTCACCATCCATGTCCGGCGCGGCCTGATCGACGCCAGCGGCATGAGCGTCTTTGAATGTGAACTGCGCGACCCGACCCGCTTGCTGGCCGAAGCCCGCCTGAACGTCTATCAGCCCAGCGACCCGCAAACCTTTATGCAGGAAGAAGCCCCCCAATGAGCGCCGACCCCATCCTCGTCACCGGCTCGAGCCGCGGCATAGGCCGCGCCATCGCGCTGGCCCTGGCCGACGCCGGCCACGATCTGGTGCTGCACTGCCGCCAGCAGCGCGCCCAGGCCGAAGCCGTCCAGGCCGAAGTGCAGGCCCGCGGCCAAAAGGCGCGCGTGCTGCAATTCGACGTGGCCGACCGCGCGCAGTGCGCCGCCGCGCTGCAGGCGGACATCGAGGCCCACGGGGCCTATTACGGCGTGGTCCTGAACGCCGGCCTGACACGCGACGGCGCATTTCCCGCCCTCACCGGCGATGACTGGGACCAGGTCCTGCGGACCAACCTCGATGGCTTCTACAACGTGCTCAGCCCGCTGGCCATGCCCATGATCCGGCGCCGCGCTCCGGGGCGCGTGGTATGCATGGCGTCCGTTTCCGGACTGGTCGGCAACCGCGGCCAGGTGAACTACAGCGCCTCCAAGGCCGGCCTGATCGGCGCGGCCAAGGCCCTGGCCGTGGAACTGGCCAAGCGCCAGATCACCGTGAACTGCGTCGCGCCGGGGCTGATCGACACCGACATGATCGACGAACATGTGCCCGTCGATGAAATCCTGAAAGCCGTCCCCGCGCAACGCATGGGCAAGCCCGAAGAAGTGGCCGCGACCGTGGCATTCCTGATGTCCCCCGGCGCCGCGTACATCACGCGCCAGGTCATCGCCGTCAATGGAGGACTGTGCTGATGAAGCGGGTCGTCATCACCGGCATGGCCGGCATCAGCGCGCTGGGATCGGACTGGCCGCGCATCCAGCAGGCTTTCCAGGCAGGCCGCAGCGCCATCCGCGTCATGCCGGACTGGTCGCGCTACGCGGAGCTGAACACCCGCCTGGGCGGGCCGGTCGAGGATTTCCAGGCCCCGTCGCACTGGACGCGCAAGCAATTGCGCAGCATGGGCCGCGTCTCGCAGCTTGCGGTGCGGGCCGCGGAAATCGCGCTGGCCGACGCGGGACTGCTTGGCGATCGCAGCATCACCGACGGGCGCATGGGCGTAGCCTGCGGGTCGTCCGTCGGCAGCACGGCGGAAATCCGCGCCTTCGGCAACATGCTGCTCAATGGCGTGACCGACGACTTGAACGCGAACTCCTATGTGCGCATGATGCCGCACACGACCGCCGCCAATATCGGCATCTTCTTCGAACTGAAGGGCCGGATCATCCCGACCTCCAGCGCCTGCACCTCCGGCAGCCAGGGGATCGGCTACGCCTACGAAGCCATCCGCTACGGCCGCCAGGACCTGATGCTGGCCGGCGGCGCCGAAGAGCTATGCCCCAGCGAGGCGCTGGTGTTCGACGCGCTGTATGCGACCAGCCAGAAGAACGACACGCCGGAACTGACGCCCCGGCCCTACGACCGCGACCGGGACGGACTGGTCATCGGCGAAGGCAGCGGCATGCTGGTGCTGGAATCGCTGGAACACGCGCAGGCCCGCGGCGCGCACATCCACGCGGAAATCGTCGGCTTTGGCAGCAATTCGGATGGCACGCACATCACCCGCCCGGAAGCGGCCACCATGCGCGTCGCCATGGAGATGGCGCTGGCCGATGCCGGCCTTTCGCCCGACGCGATCGGCTACGTGAACGGCCACGGCACGGCCACCGAGCAAGGCGACGTGGCCGAGACCCAGGCCACGGCCCGGCTCTTCGGCAACCGCATGCCCATCAGCTCCCAGAAAAGCTACCTCGGCCACACGCTGGGCGCCTGCGGCGCGCTGGAATCCTGGTTCAGCATCGAGATGCTCCGCAACGACTGGTACGCGCCGACGTTGAACCTGCGGCATGTCGACCCGCTGTGCGGCGACCTGGACTACCTGACGGGCGAAGGCCGGCGCATGAACAACGAATTCGTCATGAACAACAATTTCGCGTTCGGCGGCATCAACACGTCCCTGATCTTCCGGCGCTGGCCATGACGCTGCCCTGGCACCCGTTCCACTCCGCTTTTTCACTGTCTTCCCAAGGAATGCAAATCATGAACCTTCACTGCAAGCTCGCTGGCGCGCTGGCCCTGTCGTTCGCTGTCTCGGCGCCTGTCCTGGCCGCGGATCGCACCGTCCACCTTCCCATGCAGGCCGCCATCGAGGCCGCGCAGGCGGCCGGCAAGATCGACGGCAGTGTGAAGTTCTACCTGGCCGGCACGGGCCCCAAGGGCAAAGTGCTGGAAGCCGGCGTGATCACCAACCGCAAAACGAATGCCTTCGCCAAGAAGGACGCGGATGCCTGCCTGTGGGTGGCGCAATCGGCCGTGATCGCCCTGCATGAAGCCGCCAAGAAGGCGGGCGCCAATGCCGTCACCAATATCGTCAGCTACTACCGCAAGAACGAATACCGCAGCACCACCGACTACGAATGCCACGCCGGCGCGATGGTCGCGGGCGTGGCCTTGCGCGGCGACCTCGCCACCGTGAAGTAAGCCCGGGGCGGGGCAGCCTGCCCGCCCCCGCCCGGTTTAAACTTCCCGTTTACCGCAACACCACAAAGGTTTACCCATGAGCACTGCTACGCTCAAGACCCGCCTGTCCGACTCCGTCAAGGACGCGATGCGCGCCAAGGCCGCCGAGCGCCTGACCACGCTGCGTTTCCTGCTGGCCGCCGTCAAGCAGAAGGAAGTGGACGAACGCCGCGACCTGTCCGACGCGGAAATCACCGCCATCATCGAAAAGCAGGTCAAGCAGCGCCGCGAGTCGATCGCCGCGTTCGAGCAGGCCGGCCGCACCGAAACCGCGGAACAGGAAAAGGCCGAACTGGCCGTGTTGCAAGAATTCCTGCCCCAGGCCGCCACGCCCGAGGAAGTGACCGCCGCCATCGACGCCGCGCTGGCCGAAGTGGCCGCGCAAGGCGTGACCGGCGCGCCCGCGATGGGCAAGGTCATGGGTATCCTCAAGCAGGCCCTGGCCGGACGCGCGGACATGACCGCGCTGTCGCAGCAGGTGAAGGCTCGCCTCGCCTAAAACGCGCCGCCAAACAGGTCCGGCTGGCGCGACTGCTGCGCCGGATCCGCGAAGTTGCTCATGCCCACGCCCGCCAGCCGATACAGCGTTTCAGGCGGGAGTTCGACGCGTTCGCACAGCAACCTGGCCAGGGCTGCCAGTTCCGCCGCCGACGCCGGCGGCTGGGCGCTGGTCTGGCTGCGCGTCAGGATGCGGAAGCGGTCGGTCTTCAACTTGAGCACCACCGTGCGGCCCAGGGCGCCCTTCTTCAGCGCCTGGTCCCACACTTTTTCCGCCATGCGGTCCAGCGCCTCGCCCACGGCGTCCAGCCGGACGTCCTGCGAAAACGTGGTTTCGGCCGACACCTGCTGCAAGGGCTGGTCGGTCTGGACCTCGCGCTCGTCGATGCCGCGCGCCAGCTCATACAGGCGGCGGCCGTAGCGGCCAAAATAATGCTCCAGTTCCTGCGCGCTGTGCGTGGCCAGGTCGCCCACCGTCTGGATGCCCAGCTGCTCCAGCCGCGCCTGGGTGACCTTACCCACGCCCGGCACCTTGCGCACGGGCAAGGGCTCCAGGAACGCCAGCACCTTGTTGGGACGCACCACGAACAGGCCGTCGGGCTTGTTCCAGTCGGACGCGATCTTGGCCAGGAATTTGTTCGGCGCCACGCCGGCCGACGCCGTCAGGCCGGTTTCCTCGCGGATCTGCTGGCGGATGACCTGCGCGACCTCGGTGGCCGAAGGCAGCCCGCACTTGTTGTGCGTGACGTCCAGATAGGCCTCGTCGAGCGACAGGGGTTCGATCAGGTCGGTATGGCGGGCGAAGATCTGCCGGACCTGGCGCGACACGGCCCGGTAGCGGTTGAAATCGGGCGGCACGTAGATCGCGTGCGGACAAAGGCGCTCCGCCTTGATGGCGGACATCGCTGAATGGATGCCGTAGCGCCGCGCCTCATAAGAGGCCGCGCACACGACCGAGCGCGGTCCGGTCCAGGCCACCACCACCGGCTTGCCGCGCAGTTCGGGGTTGTCGCGCTGCTCCACCGACGCATAGAAAGCGTCCATGTCCACATGCACGATCTTGCGCTGGGAACGCGCAGTCTCCTGCCCCGTCATGGCCTCAATCCCGTGGCAAAAACATATATTATGACCGGCGACAATCCGCTACCCATTCCCGCACACGACGGTTCCATGACTGCATCCGCCCCCACAACCGACTACTTCGGCCTGACGATTCCCTTCATGCATTTCATTGGCCTGGTGCCCGAAAGCATCGCGCCGGCCTATGCCCGCACGACGCTGCCCTGGCGCGAAGACCTCACCAACAGCCGCGGCGACGTGCACGGCGGCACGCTGATGAGCGTCCTGGATTTCACGTTGAGCGCCGCGGCGCGCGGGTCCGCGGACGCCACCGAAGGCATGGCCACGATAGACATGAACACCACCTTCCTGTCCCCGGGCACGGGCGACCTGGTGATCGAAGCGCGCTGCCTGCGCCGCGGCGCGTCCATCGCCTTCTGCGAGGGCGACATCCGGCGCGCCGACGGCGAACTGGTGGCGCGCGCCACCGCCACCTTCAAGATCATCCGCCGCCGTCCGGGCGGCGACTGACCCAGACCGACCCAGACTGATCCAGCGCGCGCGCCTTACTTCGGCAGGTCGCGCGACGGCTTGACGGGCGGACGCGGGTCCAGCGGCATGTAGGTGCTGCACGACACCAGGCCGTAATACACCGCGTCCTGCATCGCACGCATGGCGGCCGCGTCCCAGGTGCCCTTGCCCCACATCACGATGCGCACGTCCGTGGATTTTGCCCCCAGCGATTTCAGGTCGACGCGCGACATCTCGCGGTCCGAATAAGGGGCCAGCACGCGCACCACGCCGGACTGCGCGCTTTCGTTCAGGTCGGACACCACGCGGTAGGCATTGTCGGTGCTGCGCAGGCAGGCGTTGGACTGGCGGATGACCGCATCGTAGGCGTCCTTGAAGGCCACCGGCGCCTTGAATTCGCTGTGCGGCGACGAGCCGTCCTGCGAAATGCCCATCGAGCAGCCAGCCAGCCCCAGGGCCAGCGCCGATGCCGCGACCAGATTCCTGTACATGTAAATCTCCAGAAGAATTGCCGCGATTATCCCGCAAACGGCCTGGCGGGATAAGTGGGGCCGGTTCGACACCCTTTGCGCGGCTATGGCATTATCGACGAGCCGCCGGGACCGGCCCGCCGCAGCGCCGCCACTGGCGCGCGTGCGTCCGCGTGCGCCCCTTCGTCCCGCGCGTCCCCTGCAACGCGGATCGTCACCACGGAGGGTTTCCCTTGTTCTCATTCCTGCGCACCGTCCTGACCGCCGGCATCGTCGGCGCCACCCTGGGTGCCTGCGCCACGCAGCCGCCTCCCCGCGCCTATCCCCTGAAAGACTTCTTCCGCAATCCGGAACGCGGATTTTTCCGGCTGTCCGACGACGGCCAGACGCTGGCCTTCATGCAGCCCACCAGCGTGGACGGCCATCCCGCCCGCATGAACATCTTTGTGCAGCCCCTGCAGGGCAGCCAGCTCGTGGGCGAACCGCGGCAACTGACCCGCGAGACCGCGCGCGACATCAGCGCCTACTTCTGGAAGGGCGCGGACGTGGTGCTCTACCAGAAGGATTTCGGCGGAGACGAGAACTTCCACGTGCTGGCCGTCGACGCGAAGACGGGCAAGATCACCGACCTGACGCCCTACGAGGGCGTGCGCGCGGGCATCGAGGACGACCTCGAAGACGATCCCGACCACGTGCTGATCAGCCACAACCAGCGCAACCCCGAGGTGTTCGACGTCTACCGCGTCAACGTGCACACTGGCGCGGCCGTGCTGGTGGCCCAGAACCCCGGCAACATCGTGGGCTGGCAGACGGACCACGCAGGCAAGGTGCGCGCCGCCATCGCAAGCGACGGCCTGAACACCACCCTGCTCTACCGCGACGACGAAGCGTCCGAGTTCCGCCCCCTCATCACCACCGACTACCGCACCAGCGTCAGCCCGGCCTTCTTCACCTTCGACGACAAGAAGTTCTACGCCCTGAGCAACCGCGGGCGCGACAAGCTGTCCCTGGTCATCATCGACCCCGCCAATCCGGACGCCGAGGAAGTCATCTTCACGCCGGCCGAGGTCGACCTGGACGGCGCGGCGTTCTCGCGCAAGCGCCGCGTGCTGACCGTGGCGTCCTACCAGACGGACAAGCCGCAGTACCGCTTCTTCGACGCCGAGACCGAGGCCCTGTACCGCACCCTGTCCAAGCGCCTGGATGGCTATGACATCGCCATCCAGGGCGGCAACCGCGACGAGAACAAATTCATCGTCGCCGCGTACAACGACCGCACGCCCGGCGCGCGCTACATCTACGACGCCGTGGCCGGCACCCTGACCAAGCTGGCCGACCTGAACCCCGCCATCCCCGAGAAAGACATGTCGCGGGTGCAGCCCATCAGCTACCAGAGCCGCGACGGCAGGACCATCCATGGCTACCTGACACTGCCGGCGGGCCGCCCGCCCAAGAACCTGGCCTGCGTCGTGAACCCGCACGGCGGACCCTGGGCGCGCGACGGCTGGGGCTACAACCCCGAAGTGCAGTTCCTCGCCAACCGCGGGTTCTGCGTGCTGCAGATGAACTTCCGCGGGTCCACGGGCTACGGCCGCGACTTCTGGGAGGCCGGCTTCGGGCAATGGGGCCTGAAGATGCAGGACGACATCACGGACGGCGTGCAATGGCTGGTCGAGCAAGGCATCGCCGACCCCGCGCGCATCGGCATCTATGGCGCAAGCTACGGCGGCTATGCGACGCTGGCGGGCGTCGCATTCACGCCGGATCTGTACGCGGCGGCGGTCGACTACGTGGGCGTGTCCAACCTCTTCACGTTCATGAAGTCCATTCCGCCCTACTGGAAGCCGATGCTGGACAAGATGCACGACATGGTTGGAGACCCCGTGCGCGATCGCGACCGCCTGACCGCGACCTCGCCCGCGCTGCATGCGGACCGCATCAAGACGCCGCTCTTCGTGGCGCAGGGCGCCAAGGACCCGCGCGTGAACAAGGACGAAAGCGATCAGATGGTGTCCGCGCTAAAGGCCCGCGGGGTGGACGTGGAATACATGGTCAAGGACAACGAAGGCCACGGCTTTCACAACGACGAGAACAAGTTCGAGTTCTACGAGGCCATGGAGAAGTTCCTGACGGAACACCTCAAGCCGTAGTCCCTGCCGTTTCCTCGTTCAGGGCCAGCGGGGCGGCGGCCATCTGGCCGCTGCCCGCGCGGACCTGGCCGCGACCGCTCCAGGCCATTTCCACGCGGTCGCGCCCCTGGGCCTTGGCCTGGTACAGCGCCAGGTCGGCCCGCGCCAGGATGCCGTCGGCGCTGTCGCCCGGCTGGTAGGACGCCAGCCCGCCGCTCGTGGTCATCTGCACTTCCAGCCCCTGCAGGTACAAGGGCGTGTCGCGCAAGGCATCGCACACGCGCTGCGCCTGCACCAGCGCCCGCGCCGGATCGCAGTCGTACATCAGCAGCACGAATTCCTCGCCGCCCAGCCGGCCGAAGCGGTCGCTCGAACGCACCGCGTTCTGCACCACCTGCGCGAAGTGGCGCAGCGCGGTATCACCCGCCGCGTGGCCATAGCGGTCGTTGATGGACTTGAAGTGGTCGATGTCCAGCACCAGCACGGCCAGCTTGCCGCCGGTGCGCTCGGCCCGCAGGAGCTCGCGCTCCAGCTCGTCCATGATGCTGCGGCGGGAGTACGCGTGCGTCAGGCTGTCGAACGTCAGCGCGGCCTGCATTTTTTCCGCCTGGCTCGTCTGGATCATGAAGAGCAGCGCGAGGAACAGACCCGGCACCGTCACCGACCCGCAGACGATGAAAAAGAGTCCCCAGGCCGACGGCTGCAGCAGCGACACGGCCGTGTCCACGCCGGCGCCATAGACATACACGCGCAGGGCATGCAGACCCACCAGGCCGAAGAACGCCAGCAACAGGTAGAGCACCACGCCGCGCGCCTGGAACTGGCGGCGCTGCCGGAAAATGACCACGCCCGTCGCCGACATCAGCACGCAGGTATAGACCGAATACAGCAACATCCGCAGCACCAGGCTGTCGTTGCGGTACAGCAGCAGCGCAAAGCCGACCGTGCTGAGCGAGCACAGCACGGTCGTGCGCAGCACATGCGGGCGCAGGCCGAAAAACTGCCGCACGCCCACATACACGAGCGCGGCGGAACAGGCCCAGGCCGCGTTCGACACCATCACATAGGCTGCGGGCGGAATGATGTCGGCGGATGCGTAGGCCAGCAGGGACAGCACGGCAAGCGCGTTGGCCGCCATGAACGCGGGCACGCCGTCGACGCCGCGGCCGTGAAACGGAAGCAGCAACGGAAGCGCCAGGGCCGTCGCCAGGCCCCACATCAGGAAAAACAGGCTAGTCGTCATGGTGTATGCCGGCCCAGGCCTTCTGGGCCTGCCCCGCCTTTGGGAACTGCTGTTGCACTGGGTTCGCACTAGAAAACGCGTTACAAGCAAGCATTTTTGATGCTTTTTGTTACCAGAACGGCGAAAAGACGACCACGCGCGCTCACCCTGGGCGGCGCGCGTCTATTCGTCTGGAACCTTTACAGCCCGCGCCAGGACGATCGCACGGCTTGCAACAAAGAATACGCCAAGCCGATGGCTTGGTGACGGCCACTTTGCAGTAATTGACAGTTAACTTGCGCAAAAAACCGCAAATTTTGCAGGGCGACGGCGTGGGCCTACCGGAAAACCCGCATTCAGGCGCGCGGGCGCGCGCCCCGCGGCAGCAGGATGGCCACCACGCCCAGCAGCGGCAGATAGGCGCAGACCTGGTAGACATAGGCGATGCTGGTGGCATCGGCCAGCTTGCCCAGCGCGGCGGCGCCCAGGCCGCCCATACCGAAGGCGAAGCCGAAGAAAAGCCCCGCGATCATGCCGACCTTGCCCGGAACCAGCTCCTGGGCATAGACCACGATCGCGGAAAACGCCGACGCCAGCACCACGCCAATGATCACGACCAGCACGCCCGTCCAGAAAAGGTCGGCGTGCGGCAGCAGCAGCGTAAAGGGCGCGACGCCCAGGATCGACACCCAGATGACGATCTTGCGGCCGATGCGGTCCCCGACCGGTCCGCCCACCACCGTGCCCACCGCCACGGCGGCCAGGAACAGGAAGAGATAAAGCTGCGCCTCGCGCACCGACAGCGCGAACTTGTCGATCAGGTAGAACGTGAAGTAGCTGTTCAGGCTGGCCAGGTAGAAGTACTTGGAAAACACCAGCACGCCCAGGACGCCCAAGGCCCCCAGCACCTGCTTGCGCGACAGCCCGTTATCCGCGCCGTCGCGGCGCGCGCGCGGCTTGAGCAGCACGCGGTTGGCGGCATACCAGCGCCCGATCCGCATCAACACGACGATGCCGAACAGCGCCGCCAGCGAGAACCACGCCACGCTGCCCTGGCCGTGCGGAATGATGAAAAGCGCCGCCAGCAGCGGCCCCAGCGCCGACCCCACATTGCCGCCCACCTGGAACAGCGACTGCGCCAGCCCGTGCCGCCCCCCCGAGGCCATGCGCGCCACGCGCGAGGACTCCGGATGGAACACCGACGAGCCCGTGCCCACCAGCACCGCCGCCGCCAGCAGCCAGCCGAAGGACGGCGCCATCGACAGCATCAGCAACCCCGCCAGCGTAAAGCCCATGCCCACGGGCAGCGAGTACGGCTTGGGATGCCGGTCGGTGTAGAAGCCGATGAACGGCTGCAGCAACGAGGCGGCGAGCTGGTAGACCAGCGTGATCAGCCCGATCTGCGTGAACGTCAGGCTGAACGAATCCTTGAGCATGGGATAGATGGCGAGCAGGATCGACTGGATCATGTCGTTCATCAGATGCGCCACGCTGATCGCGCCCAGCACCTTGAAGGCCGTGGACGGATCGGACGCGGGAGCGGCGGCGGCAGGAGCGGCGGGGATGGCGGCGGCGGGATTCTGGGCGGAGTTCATGGAGCGCCTGCGAGAGGAATGGGCCAGCGGGGAATGAATCACCGGGGGACGGACCAGCCGGTCCCCGGAATCAGCCGTCAGTGTAGAAATCCGGTCGCAAAGCGATCTGCCAATTTCCGTCGGCAAAGTGACAAAATAGGCCAGCCGCGCTTTCAGGCATCCCGCTCATCCTTTCGTCGGAAGTGACATCATGGCCGCCCGTCCCGCCCTCGTGCGCGATCCTGCCCGCAGCATTGACGCGCAGGACTACCAGCACCGCCCCCGCGTGGTCACCGCGATGGCCAAGGAGTTTGCCGCCGGCGCGCAGACCGGCTCGCACTCGCACCCGCGCGCCCAGCTCATCTATGCGGTTGACGGCGTCATGCGGGTCACCACGCCCAGCGGCTTCTGGGCGCTGCCGCCGCTGCGCGCACTCTGGGTGCCTGCCGGCGTGCCGCATGGCGTGGACATGGTGGGCGCGGTCTCCATGCGTTCGCTCTACATCCAGGCCGACGCGGCCCGGGATTATTGGCCGCAATGCCAGGTGATCGAGGTCAGCGGCCTGCTGCGCGAGCTGATCCTGGCGCTGACCGCCGAACCCATCGACTACCCGCTGGGGGGACGGAGCGAACAGATCGCCGCGCTGATCCTCGCGGAACTGGCGGCCGCGCGCGTCGTGCCCATCCAGATACCCTGGCCGCGCGACCGGCGCCTGCAGGCCATCTGCGCGGCCATCCTGGACCAGCCCGGCCTGCAGCGCGGCATCGAAGACTGGGGTAGCGAGGTCGGCGCCAGCGCCCGCACGCTGATCCGCCTGTTCCAGTCCGAGCTGGGCCTCAATTACCGGCAATGGGTGCAGCAGGTGCGGCTGGCCGATGCGGTCTGCCGGCTGTCGCTGGGCGTGCCGGTGGCGCGCATCGCGTCGGACCTGGGCTACCGCAGCGCCAGCGCATTCTCGGCCATGTTCCACCGCGCGCTGGGCGCACCGCCCCACCGCTACCTGCAATCCGTCCCCGGCGTGACCAGAAACCTGAACGAAAGCTGAACCCCTCGGGCACAGCCAGATTTCGTTACCGAAACCTTATCGGGCCCTGGGCGGTCTATACCGTTCTGCCCTAGAATCGCCTGCAATGAGCAATCCCCAGCAATCCTCCGCCACCCCGGGCGGCAAATCGGGCCTTCCCTGGAAACCTCTCCTGGTCAAAGCGGGCATCGCCGCGGCCGGCGCAGCCCTGTGCGGCGCCGTCCTGCTCGGCCTCGCGCTCGCCCTGGCGTGGCCCAGCCTGCCCGACCTGCACGCGATGACCGACTACCGGCCGCGCGTGCCGCTGCGCGTCTATACCGCCGACAAGGTGCTGATCGGCGAGTACGGCGAAGAACACCGCAACGTGCTGCGCTTCGATGAAATCCCCCCCGTGATGCGGCAGGCCGTGCTGGCGGCCGAGGACGACCGTTTCTACAGCCACGGCGGCGTCGATTGGATGGGCGTGGCGCGCGCCGTGCTGACCAACATCGTCAAGGGCTCCAAGTCCCAGGGCGGCAGCACGATCACCATGCAGGTCGCGCGCAACTTCTACCTGTCGTCGGAAAAGACGTACTCGCGCAAGTTCTACGAACTGCTGCTGACGTTCAAGATCGAATCCGAGCTCACCAAGGACCAGATCCTCGAGCTCTACATGAACCAGATCTACCTGGGCCATCGGGCCTATGGATTCGCGGCCGCCTCGCGCACGTACTTCGGCAAGCCGCTGTCCGAGGTCACCCCGGCCGAAGCCGCCATGCTGGCCGGCATTCCGAAGGCGCCGTCGCGCTTCAATCCCATCACCAACTTCCCGCGCGCGGAGATCCGGCAGCACTACGTGCTGGGCCGCATGAAGACGCTGGGTTACCTGACGCCGGAGCAGACCGACGAGGCCCTGAAACAGCGCCTCACGATCCGCGGCACCGAGGGCGGCAGCGCGCGCGGCTTCGCGGTGCACGGCGACTATCCGGCCGAGCTGGCCCGCCAGCTGATGTACGGCATCTTCCAGGAAGACACCTACTCCAAGGGCATCGACGTCTACACCACCATCGACTCCAAGGCCCAGGAGGCCGCTTACCGCGCCGTGCGCGACGGCATCATCGACTACACGCGCCGCGCCGTCTATCCGGGCCCGGAAGAACAGGTCGACCTGCCCGACGGCGTGGAAAAGGACGCGCAGGCGCTCGACGAGATCCTGGATGGCGTGCAGGAAAAGTCCCCCGACAGCGAAGACCTGCTCTCCGCCGTCGTGCTGGCCGCCAGTCCCACCGAAGTCACCGTCGCGCGCAGCGGGCGCGACATCATCACGATTTCGGACAAGAAGGCCCTGGCGGTCGTCGCCCGCGCGCTCAATCCCAAGGCCAGCGACAGCCAGCGCATCCGCCGCGGTTCCGTGGTCTACATCCACAAGAACGGCGACAACTGGGAGATCATCAACATGCCCGCGCTGCAGGCGGCGCTGGTGTCGATGGTGCCGCAGGATGGCGCCATCCGCGCCATGATCGGCGGGTTTGACTTCAACCGCGGCCATTTCAACCGCGTCACGCAGGCATGGCGCCAGCCGGGCTCCAACATCAAGCCCTTCGTCTATGCGGCCGCGCTGGAACGCGGCCTCACGCCCGCCACGCAGATCTCGGACCAGCCCTTCATGCTGACGGCCGAGCAGACCGGCTCCAAGGCGTGGCAACCCAAGAACGACGGCAACAAATACGAGCCCATGCTGACCCTGCGCCAGGGGCTCATGCGTTCCAAGAACATGGTGTCGATCCGCATCCTGCAGGCCATTTCGCCGCAGTACGCGCAGGACTACCTGACGCGCTTCGGCTTTGACAAGTCGCGCTGGCCGGCCGTGCTGCCGCTCGCCCTGGGCGCGGGCGGCGCCACGCCGCTGCAGGTCGCCAACGGCTACAGCGTGTTTGCCAATGGCGGCTACCGCGTCACGCCCTATCTCATCGACCACGTCACCGACCGCTCCGGCAACGTGCTGATGCAGGCGCAGCCCGTCGTGGCCGGCGACGCCCAGGCGCGCGCCATCGACCCGCGCACCGCCTGGGTCATGGACGACATCCTGCGCGACGTCACCGTCAACGGCACGGCCGCGCGCGCGCACCAGGTGCTCAAGCGCAACGACATCGGCGGCAAGACCGGCACCACGAACGACGCCGTGGACGTCTGGTTCTCGGGCTTCACGCCCACCCTGGCCACCACCGTGTGGATGGGCTTTGACCAGCCCAAGTCGCTGGGCACCAATGAATTCGGCAGCGGCCTGGCGCTGAGCACCTGGCTGGATTACATGCAGCCGGTCCTCAAGGGCGTGCCCGAAGCCAAGCCCGCGCCGCGCCCCGACGGCCTGCTGGTGGACAACGGCGAGTACTACTTCTCCGAGTTCCCGCCCGGGCAGGCGGTCGCCTCGCTGGACCTCTCCTCGGGCGACGCGCTGACCGACTTCCTGAACAACAACCGTTCGACTGACGGCGTCGACACCTCGGTCAAGCCGCTGCCCCCCGGCGGCGCCGCCGCGCCCCAGGACAGCCCCATCCAGCCGCCCTTGATGCCGATTCCCGTGCCGCGCGCCGACAACGCCCTCGCCGCGCCGCCTGCCCAGGCCATTCCCGCTGGCGGCGGCGCCCCGGCGCAGGCCATCCCGGCCGCGGGCGCGCCCGCCGATCCGGACGGCGCACGCGCCAGCGCGGTCACCAGCCCGGGCACGGTGACGGCCCGGCCGCTTTAACAGCGCCGCGCAACACGCAAAACGGGCGCCTCGGCGCCCGTTTTTTTACTTCTGCCCCGCCGCCTCAACTGGCGGGTGCGGGGTCGGTCACGACCTCACGCGGCCACGCCCGCAGGGATTCGAGGTCCAGGAAGGTGAAGTAGCCTTCATTCCAGCCTTCCGTGTCGATGTGGTAGACGTTGCCCAGCGCCAGCGGCGAAGGCACCGGGGTATGCCCCGCCACCACGGCCCGCACGCCCAGGATGCCCGTGCGGTCCATCTGCCGCAGGCGGTCTCGCGACCACTGGCAGGCCGCGCTGGTGCGCTTGTAGCGGTCCTGCAACGCGGATTCGAGCCGGGGCCAGAACAGCACGGGGCAATCGGCGTGCAGCAGCCCCACCGCGCCCGCCGAGGTCTCCACCTCGATGGCGATGGGAAGCCGGGTGAACGCCTCGGCAAACACCGCCTGCCGCTCGGCAGGCAGATCCAGGAACCAGCCGCCGCCATAACCGCGCCAGTTCATCACGTCCACCTCGCCGGTGCGCACGTGGCGGATCGCGTAGTCCTCATGATTGCCCTGCACGGCGTGGAACCAGGGCTGCGCCAGCCATTCCAGCGCCGCCTCGCTCTCGGGGCCGCGGTCGACCAGGTCGCCCACGGAAAACAGCCGGTCGTAGGCGGGGTCGAACCCCAATTCGTCCAGCGCGCGCTGCAGGCGCGAAAAATGTCCGTGCACGTCGCCCACCGCGAAATCGCGGCCGGACGCGTTGCGCGGGACCTTCAGAAAACGTTGCTCCATGGTGTTTCGGGTTGCCGCAGGGAAAAAACTGACCCTTCTTTTTAACCCGCTTTTCCGCGCTTCCGGCATAGGCCCGGTTGCCGAAAGGGTCATACGCACAACGGGCTAATGAACAACGGGCGAATGAACAACGGCAAATGAACAACGGCAAATGAACAACCGGCAAATAGCGATACGAGAATCGCTCTTGTTCGTGATAATGTTGGCTCCTCCCGTTCTGCCCTGCAAGGAATCGGCGCAAGCCGCCTTCCCGCCGTCGCCATGACCGCCGCATCCACCATCAAAACCTGGTATCTGGTCCATAAATGGACCAGCCTGGTCTGTACGATTTTCCTGCTCATCATCTGCCTGACCGGGCTGCCGCTCGTGTTCCACCACGAAATCGAGCACTGGCTGGATGACGCCAAGCCGCTATCGCAGGTGCCGCCCGGCACGCCCCCGGCCAACCTTGACACCCTGGTCGCCAACGCACGCGCCATGTACCCGAACGAGGTCGTGGATTACCTCTTCTTCGACCCCGACGAGCCCCAGGTCTTCGTCGGCATGGCCAAGACGCCGGGCGACGGCCAGGCCTCGGGCCACGCCATCCGCATGGACGCTCGCACGGGCGACGTGCTGCTGGACGGCCCGCTGTATACCGAGGACAAGTTTTCCTTCATGGGCGTCATGCTCGCGTTGCACGTGGACCTTTTCGCGGGCCTGGCCGGCGAGCTGTTCCTCGGCTTCATGGGCCTGCTGTTCTGCGTGGCCATCGTATCCGGCGTCGTGCTCTACGGCCCCTTCATGAAGAAGCTGGAATTCGGCACCGTGCGCGCCGCGCGGTCGACGCGCCTGAAATGGCTGGACCTGCACAATCTGCTGGGCATCGTCACGCTGGTGTGGGCGCTGGTCGTGGGCATCACGGGCGTCATCAACGAGCTGTCCACGCCGCTGTTCCGGCTGTGGCAATCCACCGAGCTGCCGCGCGTCCTGGAGCCCTACAAGGGCCAGCCCATCCCCACGCAACTGGCGTCGGCGCAGCTTGCCGCGGACACCGCGCGCAAGGCCATGCCCGGCAATGAGGTGTCGTTCATTTCCTTCCCCGGCAACGCCTTTGGCAGTCCGCAGCATTTCATCGCCTGGATGCGCGGCGACTCGCCCCTGACCTCCAAGCTGAACACGCCCGTGCTGGTGGACGGCCGGACCGGCGAACTCACGACCGTGGCCCGCATGCCGTGGTACCTGACCGCGCTGGAAGTGTCGCGCCCGCTGCATTTCGGCGATTACGGCGGCCTGCCGCTCAAGATCATCTGGGCCCTGCTCGACCTGGTCACCATCGTCGTGCTGGTCAGCGGACTGTATCTGTGGCTGGCGCGCCGCCGCGCCACCGAAGCGCGCATCAACGAACTCATCAAGAAACACCAGGCCGCCGCGGCCCCGCAAAGGACGCCCGCATGACCCCTACGCCAGGCAAGCGCGGCCGCGGTTTCCTGTTTGTCTGGGGCGCGCCCATCGTGCTGGGTGTCCTCAGCATCTTCGGCCTGCTGGCGGCGCTGCTGGGCACGGGCGCCTGGCATTGGGCGTCCTGGACCACCCTGAGCCTGCTGCTCGTGGTCATCGTGCGCTATTGGGCCTTTCCACCCAAGCGCTAGCGAGCCCCCCCGGCCGGCCCCGCGGCCCCGCGCGCCGCGGCAACCATCCGGGATCGCGCTACGCGAACTTCTGCGGGTCCGGCCCCAGCCGCGGGCCTTCCTTGATGCCGTCGATGGCCGCCATGTCCTCGGACGACAGCTCGAAATCGAACACGTCGATATTCTCGCGGATGCGGGCCGGCGTGACGGACTTCGGAATCACGACCAGGCCATGCTGCAAATGCCAGCGCAGCGTCACCTGGGCGGGCGACTTGCCGTGCTTCTGCGCCAGGTCCAGGATCACCTTTTCCTGGGTGATGCGGCCTTGCGCCAGCGGGCTCCAGGACTCGGTCACGATGCCGTGCTTCGCATGAAAGGCCCGCAATGCGGTCTGCGTGAAACCCGGGTGCAGTTCGATCTGGTTGACCGCGGGCGCAACGCCGGACGCATCCATCAGGCGCTCCAGGTTGGACTGTGTGAAATTGGACACGCCGATCGCGCGCGCGCGGCCGTCTTCCTTCATCTCGACCATGGCGCGCCAGGCGTCCAGGAACTTCTCGCTGCCGGCGACCGGCCAGTGGATGAGGTACAAGTCCACATAGGCCAGGCCCAGTTTCTCCAGGCTCTCGTCCATGGCTTTGTGCGCATCGTCGTAGCCGTGCTTGTCGTTCCAGAGCTTGGTCGTGATGAACAGGTCCTTGCGCGCCACGCCGGCCGAACGCAGGCCGACGCCCACGCCCGCTTCGTTGCCATAGATGGCCGCCGTGTCCACCGACCGGTAACCTGCCGCCAGCGCTTCCTTCACGCTGGAGGCCGCCTGATCGTCCGGCACCTGCCAGACCCCCAGGCCCAACTGCGGAATCTTGCCCCCGTCGTTCAATTTCACTGTGGGTACCTTCGCCATAAGACCCTCCGTAGCTTGCGACACGACGCCCGCGCGGCGAATACGCGCCAGGTCGCGCAACCAGGGATGCAGCCGGACGGATCCCTGGATGAAAGAGAAAAATCGGGCCCGACGCGCTGCGCCCGTGCCGAAATACCGCCTTGATCGCCCCCGGTCCAGGACCATCCGGCCCAGGGGTTATCCCTCGAATAGTACCGCCGGTGCTCCATAATGCCCTCCAAACGGTGTAACTCCCCTGGCGCAGGCGCCCTCAACCACGGCATTGCGAGCATGAATCCTTCAGAAACGCCGCCCCGCAAGGGCGGTGGCTTTTCCACGCTTCGGACCCTCTTTCCCTACCTGTGGCCGCCCGGCAAGACCGGCCTGAAAGCGCGCGTCGTGGCCGCGCTGCTGTGCCTGTTCGCCGCCAAGGCCGCGACCGTCTATGTGCCGTTGTTATACAAGCAGGCGGTGGACGAACTGGGCAAGGGCGCGCCCGGCACCGTGACGGTGCCGCTGGGCCTGATCCTGGCCTACGGCACCGCGCGGGTGCTGTCGCTGCTGTTCTCGGAGCTGCGCGACGCCCTCTTCGCGCGTGTCGGCCAGCACGCGATCCGCTCGGTCGGCATGCAGATCTTCCGCCACCTGCACGGCCTGGCGCTGCGTTTTCACCTGGCCCGCCAGACCGGCGGCCTGAACCGCGCCATCGAACGCGGCACCAAGGGCATCCAGACGCTGCTGTCGTTCCTGCTCTTCAACATCCTGCCGACCTTCTTCGAGATCGGCCTGGTCTGCGTCGTGCTGTGGAAGATGTTCGACGGCTGGCTGGCGCTGGCCACGGGCGCCACGGTCACGCTCTACATGGCCTACACGCTGGCCGTCACGGAATGGCGCACCAAGTTCCGGCGCCAGATGAACGAAACGGACTCCGAAGCCAACACCAAGGCCATCGAAAGCCTGCTGAACTACGAGACCGTCAAATACTTCGGCAACGAGGAACACGAAGCGCGGCGCTACGACGCCTCGCTGACCCGCTACGAACGCGCGGCCGTGCGCAGCCAGGTCAGCCTCTCGATCCTGAACGTGGGCCAGGCCGCCATCATTTCCGTGGGGCTGACCCTGGTCATGTGGATGGCGGCCAATGGCATCGCCGAAGGCCGCTACACGCTGGGCGACTTCGTGCTGGTCAACACCTACCTGCTGCAGCTCTACACGCCGCTCAGCTTCTTTGGCTTCATCTACCGGGAAATCAAGCAGGCGCTGATCGACATGGAGCGCATGTTCGAACTGCTGGGCCAGGACCGCGAGGTGGCGGACCGCCCGGGCGCCATGCCGCTGCGGATCGCGGGCGGCGCGGTCGAATTCCGCGACGTGCATTTCGGCTATGACCCGCGCCGCTCCATCCTGAAGGGCGTCAGCTTCACCATCCCCGCCGGCAAGACGGTGGCCGTCGTCGGCACGTCCGGCGCGGGCAAGTCCACGATCGCGCGCCTGCTGTTCCGCTTTTACGACGCCGACCGCGGCGCCATCCTGATCGACGGCCAGGACGTGCGCGACGTCACGCAGGCCAGCGTCAGGGCCGCGATCGGCGTCGTGCCGCAGGACACCGTGCTTTTCAACGACACCATCCGCTACAACATCGGCTACGGCCGGCCCGGCGCCACGGATGCAGAGATCGAGGCCGCCGCGCGGCTGGCGCACATCCACGACCTCATCCTGACGATGCCGGACGGCTACGAGACCAAAGTGGGAGAGCGCGGCCTGAAGCTGTCGGGCGGCGAAAAACAGCGCGTGGCCATCGCCCGCACGATCCTCAAGAACCCGGCCATCTTCCTCTTCGACGAAGCCACCAGCGCGCTGGACACCCATACGGAACGCGAGATCCAGGCGAACCTGCGCGAGGTCAGCCAGGGCCGTAGTACGCTGATCATCGCGCACCGGCTGTCCACGGTGGCGGACGCGGACGAGATCATCGTGCTGGCCGACGGCCGCATCGTCGAACGCGGACGCCATTCGCAATTGCTGGCCCAGGGCGGCATCTACGCCGGCATGTGGACCCGCCAGCAGGAAAGCGCGCAGGCGGCGCCGGCCGATTGACAAGCCGCGCGCCCTGTCCGAACATCGCACCCTTTGCTTGCCAGGCCTTCCATGCAGGAATCTCCCTCCCTACCCGAAGTGCGCGTCTGCGCCGCGGCCGACCTGGTCAACGGCGGCCTGGGCGTCAAGGTGCCCGTCACCGACGGCGCGGGCCGCACCACCGCCTTCTTCGTGCGCTACCAGGACCGCGTGCACGGCTACCTGAACCGCTGCGCCCACGTCGGCGTCGAACTGGATTGGGAAGGCAGCTTCTTCACGCGCGCGGGCGACCTCATCATGTGCGCGCGCCACGGCGCCACCTATCAGCCCGACACCGGCCTGTGCGTGGGCGGTCCCTGCAAGAACGGGCGCCTGACCGCCCTGGCCGTGCAGGAGCGCGACGGCAGCGTGTTCTGGCTGCCCGCGGGCAAGATCCGCCCCCTGGACGCGGACAACGGCTGACCCCGCACGGCGCCGCGCGGCCTACGCCCGGGCCACCGCCGCCGCCTGCGCCGGCTCGGCGCGTTCGGCATAGCGCCGCGCCAGCACCGCGCAGACCATGAGCTGCATCTGGTGAAAAAGCATCAGCGGCAGCAACACCACCCCCATCTGCGACGTGCCGAACAGTACGGTCGCGAGCGGAATGCCGGACGCCAGCGACTTCTTCGATCCGCAGAAGACCAGCGTGATCTCGTTTTCCTTGGACAGCCCCAGCTTGCGGCTGCCCCAGGTCGTGATCAGCAGCACCGATCCCAGCAACAGCGCATTCACCAGCAACATGGTCGCCAGGTCGATGGCCGGGAACGCGTGCCAGATCCCTTGCGCAACCGCCTCGCTGAACGCGGTATAGACCGCCAGCAGGATCGAACTGCGATCCACCTTGGCCAGCGTGCGGCTGTTGCGCTGCGCCCATGCGCCGATCCACGGCCGCAGCAGGCTGCCCACCGCGAACGGCAACAGCAGTTGCAGCAGGATGCGGCCGGCGTCGGCCAACCCGTGGCCGCCGCCCTGGCGATGCAGCAGCAGCGCGACGAGCAGCGGCGTCACCACGGTGCCCAGCAGATTGGAGGCGGTCGCCGCGCAGATGGCGCCCGGCACATTGCCGCGCGCCATGGAAGTGAACGCAATCGAGGACTGCACGGTCGAGGACAGCGTGCAGACGAACAGCACGCCCAGCCACAGCGACGGCACCAGCAAGCCGGGGAACAGGGCCCGCAGGGCCAGCCCCAGGGCGGGAAACAGCAGGAAGGTGCACGCCAGGATCAGCGCATGCAGCCGCACGTCCTTGACGCCGGCCACGATGGCGTCCGTGGACAGCCGCGCCCCATGCAGAAAGAACAGCAGCGAAATGGCCACGTTGCTTGCCACCATCATGAAGGTCGCGCCCTTGCCCACGGCGGGGAAGAAACTGGCGAATACGACGGTGGCGATCAGGATGAGCGTGAATTGGTCAGGCAGGAAACGGCGCATGGCAAGAGAATGTCCAGAAGTTGCGCTCACTATAGGTGCGCCTCTTGCCATCGTGAAGGCCACTGGGTACTTTAACTGTCATCGGCATTTCCTATGACAAGCCCCCGTCCATGCTCAATCCCCTGTGGCTCCAGACCTTTGCCGCGGCCGCCGGCGCGCCGAGCTTCACCGAAGCCGCCCGGCGGCTCGGCCTGACCCAGCCCACCGTCAGCGAACACATCCGGCAGCTCGAACAGGCCGTGAACCGGCGCCTCTTCCAGCGCGACACGCATTCGCTCGCCCTGACCAGCGATGGCCGCAGCCTGCTCGTCCATGCCGAGATCATCCTGGCCGCCCACGAAAAGGCCGAGCGCCTGTTCGACGCGCCGCGCCTGCGCGGCCGCATCCGGCTGGGCACATCGGACGACCTGGCGATGGGCCCCCTGCCCGATGTCCTGGCCGCGTTCCGGATCGCGCATCCCGAGGTCGAACTGGATTTGACCATCGGCGTCACCAGCGAACTCTACAAGCTGCTGGACGACAACCGCCTGGACGTGATGATCGGCAAGCGCCGGCGCGGCGACCGCCGCGGCCAGACGCTGCACAAAGAGGCGCTGCTGTGGCGCGCCAAGGAAGGCCTGCGGGTCGTGCCCGACGAGCCCCTGCCGCTGATCCTGCTGCGCGAGCCCAGCGTGACCCGCACGCTGACGCTCGATGCGCTGGCCCGCGCCGGCCGGAGCTGGCAGATCGTGTGCACCAGCACCAGCTACGCGGGCTGCCAGGCCGCCGCGCGCGCGGGCCTGGGCATCACCGTGCAACCTTCGCACCTGTCGACGGCCGGCCTGTCGGCGCCGGCGGGCGCGGCGCACCTGCCCGCCCTCCCCCAGGTCGAACTCATCGTCATCTCGGCCCCGGCGCCCAACAAGCCGACGCGCGCGTTGACGGAGATCCTGATGCGCAGCACGCTGGTCTGAAGCGCCTGGTCTGAGGCACAGACACCGGGCCGGCTCGCCTGCGCGCCGCAGCCCTGGCGCGACGGCCGCTACTCGGGCAGCGGGTCCGGCACGCCATCCGCATCGACGGACTTCACGCGGTCCAGCGCGTTGCGCGCCGCGGACATGGCTTCGATCGTGCTGCGAAAGCGCCGGCTCAGAAAGATCTCGAACGCCTGGCTCTGGGGCTCCGGCGGGGCCTGTGCCGCGTCCGGTTCCGCGCCTTCGGCCGTTGCGTCAGCCGCCGCGTCGCCTTTCACGGGCAGGCGACGCGTTTCAAGAAACGCGCGCGGCGGGATGCGCCCCTCAGGTTGCGTCGCGTACGCGACCACTGAAAATCCACTGATGATCTTCTCGGACATTCCGGTTTCCTTGGGCGCATACGTGCGGGCGCACCGACACGATCCACAACGGCCTGCCGCCAGAAAACTTAAACGGGGAAGCCCATCCGGCCCGCGCGCCGGTGCGCAGTCGATTCTATTTTGTCGACGCCGCGGCCTGGGCGCGCACGCGCACATAGGCCGCCACCTGCTCCAGCACCTGCGACAGGTCCGCGCGCAGCGACTCGAAGCCCGCATTGCGCTCGCGCGTCGCCTCGTCCATGTAAAGCGGACGGCGGATCTCGACCTGCAGGCTGTGCCGGTTGCGCGCCGGCTGGCCGATCTGCGCGATCAGTTGCACGCCTTTGTAGGGATCGTTGCGGGCCACGGTATAGCCCTTGTCGCGCAGCGCCGTCTCGATCAGCGCGATGAACTCCGGCTCGCACGTGGTGCCGTCGCGATCGCCCAGCACGAAATCGGCCAGCGGGTGTTCGCTCTGGCGGCCCAGCCGCTCGTAAGCGTCATTGGGCATGGAATGCAGGTTCAGGTGCCAGACCGCGCCAAAGCGCTGCTCGACCCGCCGGATCGCCCCCGCCAGCGCGGCGTGATAGGGCTCGTAGTACGCCTGGATGCGGTGGCGCACCTGCGCCAGCGTGAGCCGGCGGTCGTAGATCGGCGTCGCCTTGTCCATGCGGCGCCAGATCAGGCCCTTGCCCAGGCGCGTCTTCTCGCCCGGGTCCAGCGGCTCGGGCCAGGGTTCGGCCAGCAATTCCGGATCCAGGTCCTGCAGGGTGCGGTTCGGATCGATATAGACCCGCGGGAAATTTGCCGCGATCAGCGTGGCGCCCAGCGCCGGCGCCGCCGACCACAACGCGTCCACGTGCGTGTCCTCGCCCTGGCGCAATTGCGCAAGCGTCGCCGCCGCCCCGAAATCCTCGGGATAGCGCTCGCCGCTATGCGGCGAATCGCAGACCAGCGGCAAGGCCGGTCCAGTCGGTTCATGCACGGAAACTGCGGGGAAGTCGGCGGTCGTCATCGTCAGTCAGCCTTGATGTCGGCGGCCTTGGCCACTTTTGCGTAGCGGGCCAGGGCCTGGTCGATCTGCACCTGGAATTCCTGAGGCGTCGTGGGCATCAGCGTACCACCCACCTCCTCGGCCTTCTTGCGGAACTCCGGATTGTCCATCGCCGCGCGCACGGCCTTGTTCAGGCGCTCCACCACGGCTTGCGGCGTGCCGGCCGGCGCCACCAGGCCGAACCAGCCGCCGGTGCCCATGTCGGGATACCCCAGCTCGATATAGGTCGGCACGTCGGGCAGCAGCGGCGAGCGCTCGGCGCCCAGCACCGCCAACGGACGCAGCTTGCCGCCCAGCACCTGCGGCAGCGTCGACGACAGGTTGTCCGTGATCGCGTCCACCTGCCCGCCCATCACGTCGTTCAGGGCCGGGCCGGCGCCGCGATAAGGCACGTGCAGCAGCTTGATGCCGGACAGCATCATGAAGTTCTCGATATTCACATGGCCCAGCGATCCCACGCCCGGCGACGCAAAGCTGTAGCGTTCCGGCGCGCTCTTGGCCAGCGCGACAAACTCCGCCATGTTCTTGGCCGGCACGTTCGGATTGATCGCGAAGATGCTCGGTACGGCCAGCACATTGGCCACCGGCACGAAGTCCTTGACCGGGTCGTAGTTCATCTTGCGGAACACGGCCGGATTGGAGCCGTGCGTGCTCATCGTCGCCATGCCGATCGTGTAGCCGTCCGGCGTCGCGCGGGCAACTTGTTCCATGCCCAGCGAACCGCCGGCGCCGGCCTTGTTCTCGACCACGATGGTCTGCTTCAGGTCGCGGCCGGCGTATTCGGCCACCAGGCGCGCGACGATGTCCGTCGAGCCGCCGGCGGCGAACGGCACCACCAGCTTGATGGGACGGGCGGGGTAATCGGCGGCCTGCGCGATACCGGCGAAGGACAGCGTGGCAAACATGCCGGCGAGCGCAAAGCGCGCGGACCGGCCAAAAAGACGGCGTGACATGTGGCGACTCCTGAGGTTGTTGTTCTGAAGGCCGCCAGTGTCCGAACTTTACGATCCCCTTTCAAACGACTATATTGCACTCCTTCATTACCAAAGGTCATGCTCAATGCGGCTGCACTCGCCGTCCATGTCCGAGCTGCACGCCTTCGTGACGGCGGCGCGGCTGGGCAGCTTCACCCAGGCGGCCCAGGTGCTGTGCGTGACGCAGGGCGCCATCAGCCGCGCCATCTCCCGGCTGGAAGCGCATTTCGGCCAGCCCCTCATGCACCGCAACGCCCACGGTCTCACCCTGACCGAGACCGGCCGCAAGCTCTACGACGGCGCGCAATCGCCCTTGCAAGCCATCGAGGCGCTGAGCGCCGGGCTGCGCGCCGATGACCGGCGCCTGCGCCTGACTCTGTCGTCCGTGCCCACGCTGGCCAGCGCCTGGCTCGTCCCGCGCCTGCCGGACTTCCACCAGCGCCACCCCGACATCCAGCTCGGTTTCTCCGCCTACCGCCGCAACGAGGACTTCTCCGGCGCCACGCCGGACGCAAGCATCCTGTCGGGCACGCCGGCCCAATGGCCCGGCTGGCAGGCCGACTACGTGATCGGACGCGAGATGGTGGTGATCTGCCATCCAGGCCGCCTGGCGGCGCGCCAGGCGCGGGGCCAGTGGGCCACGCCGCAAGGCCTGCTGGGCGAGCCGCTGCTGTACCACACCAACGGCATGGACAACTGGGCGCAATGGTTCGCCGCGGCCGGTGTTCCGCGCGGCAACGTCGCGTTGTCGAACGGGTTTGACCAAGTGTCCATCCTGATACGCGCCGTCATGGCCGACATGGGCATTGCGGTGCTGCAGCGCTGCCTGGTGCGCGACGAACTGCTGGCCGGCCGGGTCGCCGCGCCCTTCCCCGAACTGGCCATCCGCATCGACCGCGGCTATCACCTGTGCGCGCCGGCGCAGCGGCGCGATCACTATGCGCTCGCCTGTTTTCGGCGATGGCTGCTGGAAACCGCCAGCCTCGATCCCGACGTCGTGGCGGCCGGCGCGCCCGCCTGAGGGGACGGGGTCGCCCCATCCGGTGGCGCTGGCCCCGGTCACCGCGCGCGGATCGCCCCAAATGCAACGGGCCCCGATTGGGGCCCGTGTCGTGCGAGTGGCAGTGGGAACGTTCAGGGCGCGAGCTTGAAGCCCAGGTCCACGCCCCATTTGTCGGTTTCGCGCAGCCATTTGGCGCCGCAGTTCAGGCAGCGGAAGTGGTCTTCGCGGCTTTCCTCCCGTCCCTTCTGCGTTGGGTTGGTAAATCCTTGATGTCCCAGGTGCGAATGCGGCGCGACGCCTGCAAGTCCCGGGTTAATGCGTTGGCAAGCCAAGCACATAACGCTCATTGATGCTTCCCCACAAACAGTGTTAGCAAATTGTAAGGGATTTCACCAATGTCTTTCTATTAAAAACACTTCACAGGGGAACAAAAATTGTTAACGTGATCAAGATACAACGTTTTGTAACGCCACTAGGCAGGTTGCCAGATGGTAGGGGGACGTTGACGGCATGTCGGACCGCGTCACCGCGCCCTTGGCGTCCAGACACTCGTACCACCCGCCGGGGTGCAGGAAGCGGGCGCGAAACGCGGCCAGGGCCGGCTGCAACGCGGCCAAGTCGCCCATGACGGCCAACACCCGCAGATACTCGGTCTGCGCCCAGATGCGGCGCGTGTCGTCCACCACCGCGCCGGACTCGTCCAGCGCCGCCTTCACGCCCCCGCCATCCACCCCATGATCCCTGGACCATTGCACGGCGCGCGGCAGCGATTCGGCCAGATCCAGGCCTTCGAACACCTGCGCGGAGTCCTGCACGAGCGACAGCCATTCGAACTGATGGCCCGGCTCAAGACGGTTATCCACGCTGCCCTGCAACGATTCGGCCACGCACTGCGTCGGCGCATGCACGAAGCGCTGGCTGATGCCCTGCGCCAGCTCGCGCAGATGTTGCGCGAACAACGCCGGCTCGGCGACCTGCGCCGCCGCCAGGTAGGCTTCGGTCAGGTGCATCATGGGATTTTGCGCGGGGGGTTTCAGCGGCCGGGAAAAGTCCGCACTGAGCGCCGCGTGGTACAGCGAATCGGCGGTCTTGAATCGCGCTTCGATCGTGTGCGCCGTCGCAAGCATGAGCTTGCGCGCCTGCGCATTGCGGCTGCGTTGAAAATACGCCGCGCACGCCAGCACGATGAACGCGTGCGTATAGAGATCCTGCGTGTCGTCCAGCGGACGCGCCTGCGCGTCCACGCTGTAGCGCCAGCCGCCATGCGCATCGTGAAACACGCGCGTCAAGGATTCAAAGAGGCGGTCGGCATGCTGCGCGGCCGCCATGCCCGGGGCCTGCGAAAAGACATACAACTGGCGCGCACAGGCCATCGCGCGATAACGCACCGGCGCCAATGGCTGACCGCCAGCGCCATCCAATGATTCGAAAGGCAGGCCGAGCATGTCGTTGAAACCGCGGTCCAGCCACATGGGCAACACGACCGCATCATAATGCTCGCGCAGCGCGCGGATATCGTCCGCAAGTAAGGAGTTGGTCTGTGCGGCAGCCATTTTGGAACGTCGCGAACCCGGTGCGGGCCCCATGTTTTGGAGCAGCAACGATAACCGAAATCGTCGTCGCCATTCTCTGAGAGTCCACCAAGGTTTCATGCGCGCACAGACCGGTTGTGCCGGCCAGCTCCTTCCAGGGCCGAAGCCCTATCGGAAGATATTTTCCTCTACCCAGTTTTGCGCGAAGATTTCCGCGCGATCACGTGCTTCGTCCAACGAAGCGCAGTTACCCAAGTGGGAAAATGCGGCATCCACTTCGGTGCCGCCCTCGGCCGTTACCGTCAGCAATACGCCATATCCGCCGGTGTCCATGGCCGCTGTGGAAACGTCGATCAGTACTTCCTGGTCACGATGCTGCATGTGCTACCTCCCAGTCGGTTACTTATACGCGCGAACCACGCGTGACGCCGCGCCAGAACAAATGTTCCCGCGCAAATGAATAGACCCGCAACCGTCACGCAAGTTCATCTTACCGGCGCGGCGCGGGGCCGGATACGTCCGAAAGATGTCAATTCGCACATTCCGTCTCAAGAATTTCCCGGTGACCTCGGAAAGACGGCATGTCGGGCGAAATACCGCGAAAACATTCGCAACTATGCCGTAATCATCGGCGTCCCCTCGGCCGAGGGAATCAATGCGAATGGCGCAAGCCTGGTCTGGTCGGGGCGCGCGACGAAAAAAATGCCCTAGCGCAAATGGATGGCGCCGGGTTCTTCCATGCGCAGCGACAGCCTGCCTTTGTCCGTGATGACCCAACGCCCGTCGGCGCCGGATTCGATGCAGCGCAGGGTTTCCAGCGCCTGGGCGACGTGCGCGGGCACGTCGGTCTGGACCGCGCCGGGCGCGTTGTTGTCGGCCACGACGCGCAGCCAATGTCCAAGTTCGCCCTTTTCGAAACGATGCAATGCCATGCGTGGTTCTCTCTTGAATGGCTCAACGATAGCATGCCGGCCGCCATCGCCCGCCGGCATGGGGCTCGCCGTCAGGCCAGCAGCTTCGGCACGGAAGCGGCGAGCAGCGCAACGCCCGACAACGTCAACAGGCCGAGCACGACGCGGCGAAAGGCGACGTCGCTGATGCCGACATAGACACGCGTGCCCCACAACGTGGGCAACAGCATCGCGGGAACGATCAACGCAAACAGGGGCAGCATGTCGCGCGTCACCACGCCGGTCAGCACATAGCCCGCCATCGTCACCATCAGCATCGACAAATTGAAGTTCTGGATCACGGCGCGCTGCACGTCTCGATCGAACCCGCGCAAGGTGCACCACAAGGTCGGGATGACGCCCGTAAAGCCGCCCAATCCGCCCATGACGCCGCCGATCGCGCCCGCGACGCCATCGGCCACCTTGCCGCCCACCGTGATGCGCGGGATGCGCGCCGCGAACAGCATGATCGGACACCAGATCGCGAGCAGCCCGCCGATAAAGGCTTTGAACACCAATGGATCCAGATGCGGCAGCACCTTCACGCCCAGCGGAATGCCCAGCAATCCCCCCACGACGAACGGCAGCAGGTGGGCCGTCGCAAAACCGCGGCGCACGGTGAACGCCGCCAGCAGCTGGCCGGTCAGCGCACCGAAGACGGCCATCGCCGCCGCGAGCCGCGGGTCGATGGTCCAGGCCCAGAACGACATGGCCACCATGCCGAAGCCGAAGCCCGACAAGCCCTGAACAAAGCCTGCCGCCATGGCGCCCACCGCGACCACAATGTATAAGGAATCCATATCCGCTGCGCTTTGCGCGTGAAGTGCCGGCACCATTGCGGCGCACGCCATTCTAGAGCCTTCTACGAAACCCGCAGCGCCAGCGGACGCCGCAGCCGCGCGGCCAATGCCGAAGCCGCCACGCTCGCCGCGATCAGCGCAAGGCCAAGGGCCAGATCGGGCGAGATGCGCTCGTGGAACACGACGGACGACACGATCAATCCGATCACCGGCACGCAAAGCATCGCGATGGACGTCGCGGCCGGCGCGAGCTTTTGCGTCATGCCCAGCACGACGATGAACGTCAGCGCGGTGGCTAGCGGTCCGGTATACAGGATCAGCGGCCAGGCCTGCGCGTCGCCCAGGAACGTGGGCGCACCGTCGCGCATCCATGCCAGCGCGGCCAGCGGTATCGTGGCCGTCGCGGTCTGCCACGGAATCATGTCCGCACCCAGCCGCACGTGGCGGTTGGCGCGCAACTGGATGATGTTGCAGGCCCACGCAAACGAGGCGCCCAGCAACATGACCAGACCGATGACGGTATGCGCCTGCCAAGGACTGAAGGCCGGCGCCACGATGACGCCGATGCCCGCATAGCTCAGCGCCGTCGCAAGCCATTGCCCGATCGACAAGCGCTCCTTCAGGACCAGCGACGACAGCGGGATCACCCAGATGGACGTCGCATAGGCAATGACCGATGCGCGTCCCGGCGCCACATACTGCAGCGCCCACAACGCCAGCGCCGTGAAGGCGCCCATCTGCAGCAACGCAACGCCAGCCACCAGCGGCCATTCCTGGCGTATCGGCAGGCGCAGGCGTCCCAGCATCCCTAGCACCAGCACGCTGATCAGCGCGGCTGATCCAAAACGGCTGGCGGCCAGCCACAGCGGACTCATGTGCCCCAGGCCCAATTTCATGACGGGCCAGTTTCCACCCCAGATGGCAACCGCGCCGGCAAGCGGCAAGAACGTGCGAAGACTGCTTGGCTGACTCATACCGACTGGACCTACTGCTGCTTATTCTGCATTTCGGCCCCATGGCCGAACGACAGCAAAGTCTATAGGGTAAACCCCAGCATTTTTCACCGCTTTCCAGCCCAAGAGACGGCATACTCAGCACAGATACACTGCAAACCCGCCATCGCTAGGTGACTTATGCCGGAAATCAACCTGGATGCCACCGACATCCGCATCCTGAACGAACTTCAACGCGACGCCCGCCTCACGAACGTGGAGCTGGCCGCGCGCGTGAACCTGTCCGCCTCCCCCTGCCTGGCGCGCGTGCGGCGCCTGGAGACCGAGGGCCTCATCCATCGGCGCGTCACGCTGCTGAACGCCCGCAAGTTGGGCCTCAAAGTCAACGTCTTCATCCAGATCTCGCTCGACAAACAACGCAAGGCGGCGCTGGACGTGTTTGAACGCGAAATCGCAGTGCTGCCCGAGATCATGGAGTGCTACCTGATGTCGGGCGACGCGGACTACCTGATCCGCGCCCTGGTGCCGGACGTCGACGCGCTCGAACGCCTGATCGTCGAGCACATTACGCGCATCCCGGGCGTGGCAAGCATACGCTCCAGCTTTGCGCTCAAGCAGGTTCTCTACACCACTGCCGTACCGCTTGCCTGACACCGCATCGGCGCCCATCCAGCACTTGCGGGATCGCGGCCGCAAGCCCACAATGAATGCGCCTGGCGCCGGCTTGTCCTGATCGGCGCCAGCATCCCTCCCATCGCTTAGCAAGGAGCAAACCATGCCCGAAACCGAATGGTTCCCCGGCAATACGCTACCCGATCGTCAGGGTTACTTTGAAGTGGAGTTCGCCACGGGCGAAACTGAAATCACGCGCTACGGCATGCTGGGCTGGGAGCCCGAGGAAGAGCGCGGCCATATCGTGCGCTGGCGCGGCCTGGATCCCAAGATCGAACAAGCCGAGATCGATCGCGAAGCAGCCATCCGCAAAAGCAGCGACGGCGTGATCGGCTGACCGGCCGGCACAATCCGGCGAGGCAGTGCCCTCCTGCCTCGCAAAAAAAGCGCCGCGGACATAATCGTCCGCGGCGTTTTTACTGGCACTGGGCCGATCAGGGTTCGAGCTTCGAAATCTTGGTGCCCGCCAGCGACACGCCCGCCATCAGGCCGCCATTGTTCATCACGAATCCGACCACCGGCTGCTGCGCCGTGTTGGTGTCGATACGGCCGTTGGCGCCAATATTGACCACCGCCACCGTGGCATCGGCGCCAACCGTCCAGCCGCTGCTGTTGCGGAATTTGTTTAGCGCGTCGTCCGTCATGAACAGCAGGACCATCGCCTTGGACTGCGCGCCGGCCTGGAAGCCGATCGAGCCCGCGGTCGTGCTGTAGTAGCCCGCGTTCGCGCCATTCACGCGCAGCACACCCTTGCCATGCTCAGCCCCGACAATAAAGCTGCCGCTCAAGACATCCGGGAACACCAGCACACCCTTGGCCCGGGCCACCAGATCCTTGGACTGCGGCGAAGCTTCATACAGTTTGGTGAGGGTCGCATTGGCCGCGCTGTTCAGCGACTGCCGCTGCTCGGCCGTCGAGGCGGCTGGCGACTTGGACGGCGTGGTCGTTGTACATCCCGCAAACAGCAGGCCAGCGGCGCCCAGCGTGATTGCCATGCCGGTACGGCGCAGAGCAGGAAAAGTGTCGAACATGGAACTCTCCTTTTGTTGTCGTCCAGTGACAACTTTACCGGTCATTCCTCATCCGACAAGACACACGAATGTGATAAACGAAACAAAAAACTAGCGGCGGATATGCGGCTCTACAGAATGCCGTAGCGAGGCTCGCCAGTGAATTCGTCCACCGACACGATGCCCGACAGCACCAGTTCCGCATGCCGGCGCGCGACCGCGGGATCATTGAACGTCACGAACCGCGGCAACGACCAACGCTGCCGACCCGCTCCGTCGCCATTGCGGCTGACGGTTATTTCAATGGCCAATACACCGGGATTCAGGTTGACGACTTCGCACTCCACTTGAAACCCGTTGATATGACGCTGCGGCCACCCGCCCATTCTGCACCTGTGAAAATCTGCTTGCCCGGCCGCAATATGCCAAAAACAAACTGGCTTGCAAAGCACTGTTTTCAGGGGGTTAAACCATACTAATGGGGGTAGTATCGACGCATCTTGAATACTGCAAAATAGTCTGAAAACAAGGCTATTTTCGGGGGTGCCGCACATTTTGTTCTGGCGATTATTCTGGCGCCGCAACCTGGGAAATCGACAGTCGGCGCAATCGTCAACGCATGGCAATGCTTATCATTTTTTTCCAGCTGTCCGGACGAACCCGCGGATCGCGGCCATAATGTCCGGGCGCCCGCCCCATTTTCCTGACAGGCGATCGCGTCGGCCCACGCTTAAACAGCCCATGACACCCATGAACAAATCCGCCTTCGAACCTGACACCGCTCCCTTGGAGATCCTGCCTCGCGACCTGTCCGCCTACCGCGAGGGCAATACCGGCATACCGTACGTCCATCGCTTCGATTCCGGCAAGCCCGGCCCGCATGTGCTGATCAACGCCATCACCCATGGCAACGAGATCTGCGGCATGGTGGCCGCCACGCATTTGCTGGACACCGGCGTGCGTCCGAAGATCGGCACGCTGACGGTCAGCTTTGCGCATGTGGAGGCCTACGAGGCCTTCGACATCGACAGGCCGTACGACAATCGCCAGCTCGTCCACAACCTGAACCGCATCTGGTCCGCGGCCATGCTCGACGGCCCCGAGGACAGCCCGGAATTGCGCCGCGCCCGCGAAATGCGCCCCGTGCTGGACGCCGCCGACTTCGTGCTGGATATCCATTCCACCCGCGCGCCCGTGCAGCCATTCTGGGTCTACAACGAAATGGATCGCAACACCGCCCTGGCCGCCGCAGTGGGCGCGCCACAGGTGCATCTGGTCATGCCGCAGGACAAGTTTCCCGGCACCGGCGTCATGGGCTATGGCCATCACGGCGACCCCATGTCGGACAGCGGCGGCGCGCTCGTCGTGGAATGCGGGCAGCATTTCGCCCGCTCCGCAGCCGAACTGGCGACCGACGTGACGATGCGGTTCCTGGCACACCTGGGTCTCATCGATACGCCGACCGACGCCGCGCCGCCGCCCATCCCGCAACGCTATCGCCTGCTGGAGGTCCACATGGTGAAGTCCGAAGACTTCGCCTTCACGCGCCCCGTCATCGGCTTCGAAACGTTCGACAAGGGCGAACTGATCGCCATGAACGGCGCCGAGGAAATCCGCTCGCCGTGCGACCAGTGCACGATCTTCATGCCCACGCGCATGCCCATCGTCGGCCGCGAGGCCGTGTATTTGACGCAAGCGATCTGACGCATTCCCAGGGACACGGCGCGCTGGCGCTCCATCAACGAGCGCGGTTGCAGCCGCGTCCCGAAGCGGACCTCCATTGCCGCCGCGCCGATGCGTCCGCCGCGGCGTTCAACGATCCGGAATCAAACGCTTTCCCATGCTGATCACCGCATCCTGCTCAAAGCCCAGGCTGTCGTAGAAGCGCTTGACCGCCACATTCTCCGAGCGGATCAGCAGATTGATCTTCGGACACCCCATCGCCAGCAGCTTGCGCTCCACCGCGCGCATCAGCGCCGTGGCGTAATTGCGCCGCCGATGCGCGGGCGACACCGCCAGATAGTTGATCCATCCACGATGGCCGTCATAACCGCCCATCAGCGTTGCGACGATGACGCCATCCACCGTGCCGACCAGGAACAGATCGGACTGGACCGAAAGCTTGCGCGCAACGTCCTTGCGAGGATCGTTCCACGGCCGCGTCAATCCGCAGGCGTGCCACAACGCAATGATCGCCGTCTCGTCGGACGGATGGAAAGGCCGGATGGCGAGGGCTTGAAGGGTCATGCTTGATTCCTTTCTCTGGAAAAGCGAAGACCTTGCGATACGCCTCGGGCGGGGTCGACCCTGCAAACAAAAGGCCACGAGGATATCGTGGCCTTCTGGGAAGAGCGCCGCAAGAACGGCGCCCGAACGCGACTGACCACTCAACGTAGACGTCGAGTGATTCGTCGAAAATCTGCGCGGCATGCGGCAGCGGCTGGCGATGCGTTCATGCGTCAGAGCATACACGAGAGGCCAGCCCGCACGCTACGTCGCGGGTGGCGGCGGTGTGCCCGTCAATGACCGGCCGGCGCGGGCAGCGTGCCTTCCATCACCACCACCGCCTGCCCCGACACTTTGGCCCATACACCATCGTCCCGCGGCTGCGCCTCGGCCAGCAACAGGCTGGCGCGCCCCATGTCAACGCCCTGCCCCACACGCAAGCGCAAGTCGCCCTTGCCCGCGATCGATGCCCGCAGCGCCGTGACCGCAGCCGTCGCACTGCCCGTGGCGGGATCCTCGGTCATCCGGCCGGTCAACATGCGCGCCTGGATATCGGTGGGCGCGTCCGTCGTGTTGCCGGCCGTATCGGTCGTGTACGCATAAATCGACTTGGCGCCGAGCTGCGGCATCAAGGCTGCATAGCCGCAAGAATTCGGCGCCGCCCGCCGCAAGGCCTCGCGGCTGGCAAGCTGCACGACGAGAAACGGTAAGCCGACCGATACCACCATGGGCGCGTGTTCGGACACCGCGATGTCGGCGGGCGCCAGCCGCAGCGCGCGCGCCACCGCCTCCACCGGCGCCTCGCTGCCGCGGGACAATGGCTGCGGCGCAAGCAGTTGCGCACCCTGCAGACCGCGCTCGCCGTAGACCAGCGCAATACGCACCAGGCCCGCCTCCTCTTCGAACACGAACGCTTGCGGCGCTGGCCGCCCCGCCGCGATCTGCTCGCGCGCCAGCACCACGGCCGTGCCGACGTTCGGATGACCGGCAAACGGCACCTCGCGATCCGGCGTAAAGATGCGCACCCGCGCCGTATGGGCCGGATCGCGAGCGGGCATTACAAAACTGGTTTCCGAATAATTGAATTCACGTGCGATCCGCTGCATCTGGCTTGCATCGAGCCCCTGGGCATCGAGCACGACGGCCAGCGGGTTGCCAAGATAAGCATGGCCAGTGAACACATCGGCGGTGACATAGCGGTAGCGCATACAGCGTCCTCCAGAGCCGCCCGGTCCGGGCGGGGAGCGGAGATTGTGCGTGTCGCGGCACGCGCGCAACAGGCACAGTCGAGAGAAATTTCGCGCATAACAGCCTATGCGACGGCGTTGAAGTGCGAAGCGCATCGCGCGCGCCTCGACGTGACGCCGGCACTGGAGCATATGGTGCGCCGTCACTATTGAAAACCGCAGGGGTCTGCGGAATACTTTGCGTCCCGAGCCTCCACTTTGGAGGAGATTGCGATGCAACGCGAAGACATTCAAAAGCTGGGCGCCCAAGCGGCCCGCGACGGACTGACCTGTTGGGACTGCCCGTATTATCGCGCCGCCGCCATGCCTGGCCACACAGGCGAATCGATCGCCGAATGGCATAACAAGGTTCAAGCGTGGGAAGCCGGATGGCATGAGGCCTGCGGCGCCGGCAAGCCGTTGCCGGAGGGGCGGTGCCGCTACGAATCGCGCGCCTTGGCGCTCTTGTGCAATTGAACCACTGGCCGACTCATTCTTCCCGCAGAATGCCGCCCGTGGTTCGCGCGGTGCGCTCGCCAAGGCCGCCGTGCGCCAAGGGACCTTTCGCTTGCACAGCGCCTTGCATACCGCGGCATGCATGCTCCCCGAAACGCCCCGCCAGCGCGTGATCGCGGCCCCCCGTCAGTCGCTTCCAGCGCCCTCTCCAGAATCCGTACAGACGCACGACCTTGACCCGCTCATTCGGCACGCGCCCTTCCAGCGCACCGTGGCGCACGTAATGATGATCTGGCGATATCGGCGACCGGGCGACGTCGGGGTACTCCCGCAAGTAGAAGTCGCTGTCCACCTGATGCGTGCCTTCCCGGATCCATCTCCACAGCAGTCCTATCATCCCGACCCCGTTACCAGCGGCGCGTTGTCGCGCAGAGGCTGCCAGCTTAGGCGTGGCAGTCATCGACCTCCATCAGAAACTTTCGAACTTGCGAAGGGACGAGGCAAGCATCGGGCAAGCATGGAGGCAGGCGTGAGGCGCCTGATGGAACGGATCGGACTGATCCGGACTGATCCATCCCGCTATTTCTTCGCGTAACTTTTCTGGACTTGGATGGCGATCGCGCTCATCTTTTGGCTTAGGACCTATCCCCCCAGGAGGCGCGAAATGGATGACCCAATCCACCGAGCCGGCCAGGAAGCCGCCAGATATGGCGTACCGCTTTCGGCTTGTCCCCTCATGAAGGCGATGAACATGCCGGACCACACCGGCGAACCCCTACCCACATGGCGCGCCAGGCTGGCCTCCTGGGAAGCCGGCTGGCGCGAAGAAACCGCTGCGCGGCTTGCTGAATTGCATCGACGCAGAGTGCTGCAGCAATCGGTGGATTAACGCGCTCGGCTGCATGGGGCATGCATGCGCGGTGCCAGAATGAGATTGGCACGGAAATGAGAAAGGCCCGGAAATGAGAAAGGCCGCTAGTGAGATCACTCACTAACGGCCTTGGAACTGCTGGTCGGGACGGCGGGATTCGAACTCGCGACCCCTTGCACCCCATGCAAGTGCGCTACCAGGCTGCGCTACGCCCCGAAAGAAAAAGAGTATAGCAGAACTAAAAAATGTTTGCACGCATTGGTGCAAAAAAAAGCTGAATACTCGAAATTTTTTTGCTTCACCTCGCCGCATGCCGTGCCATTCCTGGCGAACCGGCGCGCGCGAGACGATAGGTACTACAGATGGCAACGCGCGCCGCCATAAAGGCCAGCGCGCGTTGCGGATACTGCGATCAATCTAGGGATATCAAATGACGCGCATGCGCTGCGCGCGCGTCACGCGGCGGGAGCCGCTTGCGTTGCGGTTGCGGCAGACGGAGTCGCAGCCGCCGGATTGCCCAGCGCCTCGGCGAGCATCGCGGACACGTTGGTGAGTTCGCTGCGCAGCGACTGGATCTCGGTGCCCGACAGGCGCACGGCGGCGTCCTGATCGTGCGGCACGTCGCGCGCGTCGCCCAGACGATTGCGCGCGCCGCTGATCGTGAAGCCTTGTTCGTAGAGCAGGGAGCGGATGCGGCGGATCAGCAGCACTTCGTGGTGCTGGTAATAACGGCGGTTGCCGCGGCGCTTCACGGGCTTGAGCTGCGTGAATTCCTGTTCCCAGTACCGCAATACATGAGGCTTGACGCCACACAGGTCGCTGACTTCGCCGATGGTGAAGTAACGCTTGGCGGGAATGGGCGGTAAGGTAACGGTGGATTCAGTACGTGTCATAAGCGGATTTTATGCGCGCGAAACGTGGGGCGCCGATAACAATTACCGACAAAGCGTATCACTCCGCGGCGTCGGGCGCTGCGGGGACCGCCTGCTCAACCACGCTCTTGAGTTTCTGGCTGGCGTGGAACGTAACCACGCGCCGCGCGGCGATGGGAATGGTCTCTCCGGTCTTCGGATTGCGGCCAGGGCGCGGCGGTTTGTCGCGCACCTGGAAATTGCCAAAACCCGACAGCTTCACGGAATCTCCGCGCGCCAGGGCGTCGCGGATTTCCTCGAAGAACGTATCGACGATGTCCTTGGCCTCGCGCTTGTTCAGGCCGACCCGCTCGAAGAGCAGTTCGGCCAGCTCGGCCTTGGTGAGGGTGCGTTGCTCGGCAAGCATACTGGTCCCCTTGGTTCAGGCACGCTGGCGCGCGCCGTGCGCAGCGACCAAGGCATCCTTGATGCGCGCCAGGCAATCCGCCACGCGGGCTTCGTCCAATGTGACTTCAGTGTCCTGTAGCCAGAAACGGAAAGCAAGGCTTTTCTCGGCGACGGGCTCGCTGCCCTGGGCCTTGTCGCGCCACACGTCGAACACGCGCGCATCCTGCACGACTGCCAGTTGCGCATCGCCCTTGACGGCTGCGGCAACGGTGTCCAGCATGGATTGGACCGTCACGTGTTCGTCCACCCACAACGCCAGATCGCGCACCACCACGGGCTGGCGCGAGAGTTCGCGCACCTGCGGCAGTTCGCCTTCCGACAGCGCCTCCACGTCCAGTTCGAAGACCACCGGCGCATGCGCCAGGTCGGCCTGCTGCGCCCAGCGCGGATGGAGTTCGCCGATCCAGCCGACTTCCTTGCCGTCCAGCATGACGCGCGCGCCACGACCGGGGTGCAGCGCCGGATGCGAAGCCGCTTCGAAACGCAGGCGACGGCCACGAGCGCCGAACAGCGACTCCACGTCCATCTTCACGTCAAAGAAGTCCACCTGGCGTGTCGGCACGCCCCACTGCTCTTCAGCCGCCGGGCCCCAGGCCGCGCCTGCGAGCTTCATGGGCTGGCGCACGCCCGCCACTTCCAGCGGACCATCCTGGGCCGACGCGTCGCGCATGAACACGCGACCCAGCTCGAACAGGCGCACGCGCGACTGCTTGCGATTGGCGTTGTGGCGGATATTGGCGACCAGCCCGCCGATCAGGCTGGAACGCATGACCGACAGATGGCTGGCGATGGGATTGACCAGGCGCACCGGATTGTCGTTGCCGGCGTAGTCGCGTTCCCAATCCGCTTCCACGAAGCTGTAGTTGACGACTTCCTGGTAGTCCTGCGCGGCAGTCAGACGACGCAGCGCATGCGCGCCGCGGTGCACCTCGGGTTGCGAGAACATCTTGGCGCGCGCCATGGGCGGCACGTCGGGGATGCTTTCGAAGCCGTAGATGCGCGCCACTTCTTCGATCAGGTCTTCCTCGATTTCCAGATCGAAGCGGTACGACGGCGGGTTGACGATGAAATCGTCTCCTTCGACCGCGTACTCCAGGCCCAGGCTGCCGAAGATCGTGGCGACCTGTTCGCGCGTGACCGGCACGCCCAGAACGCGATGGCAGCGCGCCAGGCGCATGCGCACCGGCGGACGCTGGGGCAGATTGACGATCTGATCGTCGATGGGCCCCACCTGGCCGCCGCAAATGTCGACGATGAGGCGGGTGATGAATTCCAGATGCTCGGGAATGCTGGCGTAGTCCACGCCGCGCTCGAAGCGGTGGCTGGCTTCCGAGCTGAACTTGAAGCGGCGCGCGCGGCCGGCAATGGCTTGCGGCCACCAGAACGCGGCTTCGAGATAGATGTTCTGCGTGTCCAGCGTCACGGAGGTGGCTTCGCCGCCCATGATGCCGGCCAGGCTTTCGACCTGCTCGCCAGCAACGACCACGCCGAACTTCGGGTCCAGCGTGACGGTCTGGCCGTTGAGCAGTTCGAGCGTTTCGCCTTCGCGCGCCCAGCGCACGCTGATGTCGCCGCCGATCTTGTCCAGATCGAAGACGTGCGACGGGCGGCCCAGTTCGAGCATCACGTAATTGGAGATGTCCACCAGCGCCGACAGCGAGCGTTGGCCGGCGCGCTCCAGGCGCGTCTTCATCCACTCGGGCGTCGAGGCGCGGGCGTTGACGCCGCGGATGACGCGGCCGCCAAAGCGGCCGCAGAGGTCGGGGGCCTCGATCTTGACGGGCAGGCGCTCATCCAGGGTGACGGGCACGGCGGCCGCGGTGGGAACCGACAGCGGCGCGCCGGTCAACGCGGCCACTTCGCGCGCCACGCCCAGGATCGACAGGCAGTCGGCGCGGTTGGGCGTGAGCTTGAGCGTGAAGAGCGTGTCGTCCAGGTCCAGGGCCTCGCGGATGGACTGACCCGGAACCATGTCCTCCGGCAATTCCAGCAGGCCTGCATGGTCCTGCGACAGGCCCAGCTCGCGGGCCGAGCACAGCATGCCGGATGACTGGACGCCGCGCATCTTGGCAACGCCGATCTTCATGCCGCCGGGCAGTTCCGCGCCCACGCGGGCGAGCGGCACCTTGAGGCCGGCGGCAGCATTGGGCGCGCCGCACACGATTTGCAGGCGCTCGCCCGAGCCGTCGTCCACCTGGCAGACGCGCAGCTTGTCGGCGTCAGGGTGTGGGGCGATTTCGACGATGTGCGCCACGACCACGCCCGTGAACGCCGGTGCGGCGGGCGCGGTCTCTTCGACTTCCAGGCCGGCCATGGTGAGCCGGTGCGCGAGTTCATCGGTTGCGATCGGAGGATTGACCAGCGTACGCAGCCAGGATTCGGGAAATTGCATGATCAGCCGTCTGTTATTCGTTGAACTGGCGCAGGAAGCGCAAATCGCCTTCGTAGAACTGGCGCAGATCGTTGACGCCGTAGCGCAACATCGTCAGGCGCTCGAGTCCGGAACCGAAGGCAAAGCCGATGTAGCGCTCGGGATCCAGCCCGAAGTTGCGCACGACCTGCGGATGCACCTGGCCGGATCCGGAGATTTCCAGCCAGCGGCCGCGATTGGGACCCGAGGTGAACATCATGTCGATCTCGGCGGATGGCTCCGTGAACGGGAAGAACGACGGCCGGAAACGCACGACCAGGTCGTCGCTTTCAAAGAAGCAACGCAGGAAATCGGTGTATACGCCCTTCAGGTCGGCAAACGAGATGTCCTCGGCGATCCAGAGCCCTTCCACCTGGTGGAACATGGGCGAGTGCGTGGCGTCGCTGTCGACGCGATAGGTGCGCCCGGGCGCGATGACCTTGATGGGCGGCTTGTGCATGCGGGCGTAGCGCACCTGCATGGGGCTGGTGTGCGTGCGCAGCAACAGCGGCAGGCCGTCCGCGTCGTTCATGTCGACGTAGAACGTGTCCTGCATGGAACGCGCCGGATGATCCAGCGGGTTGTTCAATGCGGTGAAATTGGTCCAGTCGTTTTCCACTTCGGGGCCGTCGGCCACGTCGAAGCCGATGGAGCGGAAGATCTCTTCCACGCGCTCCCAGGTCCGGATCACCGGATGGATGCCGCCCGGCGCGCGACCGCGGCCCGGCAGGGTGACGTCAATGGTTTCGGATGCCAGACGGGCATCCAGCTCCGCCTGCGCCAGCGCGGCGCGGCGCGAGTTCAGAAGCTCTTCGATCTTCTGCTTGGCCTGGTTGATCCGAGCGCCCGCCTCTCGCTTCTGCTCGGGATCGAGCTTGCCCAGCCCCTTGAGCAGCACCGTCAGGGCGCCTTCCTTGCCCAGGAAACGAGCTTTTGCGTTCTCGAGCGCGGCGGCATCCGTTGCCGCGGCGAACCGTTCTTGCGCCTGGTCTACCAGGTCGTCAACCAATCGAGTCATGAAATCCAGCCTTCAAAACGCAAACGGGGCCATTACAGCCCCGTTTGCAGCGATGCGCGATGAGTTAAAGCGCGCGATCAGGCAGCCAAGGCAGCCTTGGCTTGCTGCACGATGGCGGCAAAGCCGGCCTTGTCGCGCACGGCCAGATCGGCCAGGACCTTGCGGTCGAGTTCGATCGAAGCCTTCTTCAGGCCAGCGATGAACACGCTGTAGCTCACGCCATGCTCACGGACGGCGGCGTTGATACGCGTGATCCAGAGAGCGCGGAACGTGCGCTTCTTGTTGCGGCGGTCGCGGTAGGCGTATTGGCCAGCGCGCATGACCGCTTGCTTGGCAATGCGGAACACATTACCGCGGCGGCCACGGTAACCCTTGGCGGCGGCAATGACTTTCTTGTGACGTGCGCGGGCGGTAACGCCGCGTTTGACGCGAGGCATAGTAGATCTCCCTTAGATCAAGCGAAAGGCATCATGGCCTTGACGGAGGCCACGTTGGTTTCATGAACCGCCGCCGAACCGCGCAGTTGGCGCTTGTTCTTGGTGGTCTTCTTGGTCAGGATGTGACGCTTGAACGCCTGACCACGCTTGATGGAGCCGCTGCCGCGCACCTTAAAGCGCTTCGAGGCGCTTTTCTTGGTTTTCATCTTGGGCATGATGATTCCCTAAACTAAACACGCATTGTTGATTTACATGACGCCAGGTGCTTGACGAGGAAGGGTTCGAGCCTGAAGGCTTAACGCCTGCGGAGCCCCATTTCAGGGGTTACCCTTTCAAGGGCTACCTTAGGAGTTACCTTTTCAAGGGCTACTACCATTCCTGCGGCAAAACTTGTAGACCTGTTGCCACTTCTGGAGGTAACGCGCAAATTGCTGCGGCCAACTGCACCGCGTTCATTTACGCGTTTCTTCCCAGAGCCAGGCAAAAAAGGCGGCCCAGATCCGGGAAAGCCTTTGATTATATGGTGATTTCCTGCGCTTTGTCGAGTCGGGAGCACACCGCGAAGCCGGGCGACGCGCGGCCCGCGGCGATCATACGCCGGGACGCCGGTATTGCACCGCCTGGGCGACGTGGCTGGCCGCCAGTGTGTCCTCGCCGTCCAGATCGGCGATCGTGCGGGCAACCCGAAGTGCCCGGTGCAGCGCCCGGCCGGACCCCGCAAGGCGGCGCATGGCCTCCTGCAGCAGCGACTGCGCATCAGGGGCCAGGAGGCAGAACTCATCCAGTTCGGCCCCCGCGAGGTCTGCGTTCGCCTTGCCTTGGCGGGCATACTGGCGCTCGCGGCAACGCATTACGCGCTCCCGGACGGCGGCGGAAGGCTCGCCAGGCGGCGCGGCCATCCAGACCGGATCGGAAGGCGGCAACACCACGTGCAGGTCGATTCGGTCCAGCAGCGGACCGGAGATCTTGCCCGCGTACCGCGCTACCTGATCCGGCGTGCACGAGCATGTGCGCACCGGATGACCGCGCCATCCGCACGGGCAGGGATTCATGGCGGCGACGAGCTGGAACCGGGCCGGAAATTGCGCGGCGTACAGGGCCCGAGCAATGACCACCCTGCCCGCCTCCAGCGGTTCGCGCAGCGCCTCCAGTGAACGGCGACTGAACTCGGGCAGTTCATCCAGGAAGAGCACGCCGTGGTGGGCCAGGCTGATTTCGCCGGGGCGCGGCCGGCTGCCCCCGCCAACCAGCGCCGCGACCGACGTGGAATGATGCGGCGCCCTGAACGGCGGCTGCCCGCTGAGCGTGTCCGGCAATCCGGCCATCGCCGCCACGGCGGCGGCTTCCAGCGCCTGGCTGCGGTCAAGCGGGGGCAGCAGGCCCGGCAGGCGAGCGGCCAACATACTCTTGCCCGCCCCCGGCGGCCCCAGCATGAGGAGGCTGTGGCCGCCCGCCGCCGCGACCTCCAGCGCCCGCCGGGCACCGGGCTGCCCGCGAACGTCCGACAGGCAAGGCACTGGCGCGGGGGTCGGCCAGGGATTTGGAGCGGCATTGGGCAGCAGGCAGGCCCCCGCCGCATGCGCCGCCACGTCCGCCAGGCAGCGTGCCGACAGCACCCGCAACCCGGGTACCCAGGCCGCCTGCTCGGCGCTGCCGGCAGGCAGGATCAACGTGGCGTCCGGCGCGTCCCGCGCCACGCTCAACGCGATGACCAGCGGCGCGGCGACCGGCACGAGCGCCCCGGTCAGGGAGAGCTCGCCGGCAAGCACCAGGTGCGCCAGCGCGGGATCGGGCGCGGCAGGTTGCGCGCCGTCGCTGGGGGGAGCGGCCAGTTGCCCGGAGGCGAGCAGCAGCCCCAGCGCGATGGGCAGGTCGAAGCGGCCGGACTCTTTGGGCATGTCCGCCGGCGACAGGCTGACCGTGATGCGCCCGGCGGGAAACTCGAAGCCACTGCTGAGGATGGCCGCCCTTACGCGCTCGCGGCTTTCGCGGACCTCGGTGTCGGCCAGGCCCACTACATTGAATCCCGGCAACCCGGGTCCCAGGTGCGTTTCGACGCGGACCGCGTGGGCGTGCATGCCACAAAGGGCCCTGCTGGCGAGTACGGCAAGCGTCATGGCGGTCTCCTGTGGGTGCGGGGCCGCCAAGTATCCGCAAAAACACAAACGGCCGCGCAGGCGGCCGTGACAAAACCATCTCGCTCGGAACCGCCTGCGGGCGGGCAGCGAGAAGCCTTGCTGACTTGTTTACTTGTCCAGACCCGCGCCCGGCCCCTTGTCCAGACCAGACAGGCGCTCTTCCATCTGCTGGACCTGGGCCGCCAGTTGATCCACTCGTGCGCGTGTGCGGGCAAGCAGGTCGGCCTGCACGTCGAACTCTTCGCGGGTGACCAGGTCCAGCTTGGAAAATGCCTGCGTCATCATGGCGCGCACGTTGCGCTCCACGTCCGCCGCCGGACTGCGGGCGATCAGGTCGGAGATGTTCTTCTGAAGGTCTTCCATCCACTGGGTGCGATTGTTCATACGGGGCCTCTCTGAGTTCTCGATGCCTCAAGTGTAGTGCGTCGGATGACGGGTTTCAGGTGCGCCCATTTGTGTTCGCCCAAAAAAAGGGGCGGGCCGCATGCGGTGACCGCCCTTCAAAGCACAGGAGAAAACCGGGCTGCCTGACGGCAACCCCCTACCAACACCGCTAGCCGCGCCGCCGATCGCTCCGGCCGCGCCGTGCATCGTCCATATGTCCGATGCGCATCCTGATTCGGATTCTTCTCGAGCCCCGCGCAGGCAACAAGCGGGCCCGTGTAAACCCTCGTATCACGATCGCTCCCCAATTTAGGCTCCGCCTTCCGGCAAACAGCAGGACGGCTGCGCGCACGCCTGGCCCGAAAGCCCCGGCCCGCAACGCTCAGCGCCCGGCTACGCACCATCGGGCGGCGCACGGGTTGGGGCGCGGGCTGGCCAGCGCGCCGATCGGGTGTGCATTAAATCGCTACAAATCGGCCCTGCCGAACACATCCGGTTGCATGCCCCCGTTCGCCCGGCCGCGCACCAAACTGAGGCCACCATGCCGTGCATTACGCACCATTATGGTGCTGTTGCGCACAATTTCCGCGCCTTCCCGGGCCTTGCAGCCTCGCCCGGACATGGCATGGATATTGCTTTACCCAGGTAGCGTGCAACCATGAGAGGAAATGCCATGAAACTCATCATCGCCATCATCAAGCCCTTCAAGCTCGACGAAGTGCGGGTGGCTCTGTCCGGAATCGGGGTCCAAGGCCTCACCGTCACCGAGGTCAAGGGCTTCGGCCGCCAGAAAGGCCACACCGAACTCTATCGCGGCGCCGAATACGCCGTCGACTTCCTGCCCAAGCTGCGAGTCGAGGCCGCCGTGCCCGATCACCTGGTCGATCAGGTCATCGAGGCAATCGAACAAGCCGCCCGCACCGGCAAGATCGGCGACGGCAAGATCTTCGCCGCCCCCCTTGAACAAGTGATCCGTATCAGAACTGGCGAAGCCGGCGAAGCTGCGCTGTAAATAAATAAAGACTCAATGGAGCCTGAAAATGGATAAAGCAGATATCTCCTGGTTGCTCGTCTCTACCCTGCTTGTATTGATGATGGCCGTACCCGGTCTGGCGATGTTCTATGGCGGCCTGGTACGCAGCAAGAACGTGTTGTCCGTACTGCTGCAAGTGTTGTGCACGTTCGTGCTGGGCCTGGTCCTCTGGTTCATCTATGGATATTCCCTCGCGTTCACGGAAGGCAATGCCTTCTTCGGCGGCCTGTCGCGCGCCTTCTTCTCGGGCATGTTCAACCCGGCCGACGGCACGTATGCCATGTCGAATAGCCTGACCGAGCTGCTGTTCGCCTCGTTCCAGGCCACGTTCGCCGGCATCACGTGCGCGCTGGTCGTCGGCAGCTTCGCCGAACGCGCCCGCTTTTCGGCGGTGCTGGTGTTCACGGTGATCTGGTTCACGTTTGCCTACGTTCCCATTGCGCACATGGTGTGGTTCGCCTCCGAAACCGCGCCGGGCCTGCTGAACGCCCAGGGCGCGCTGGACTTCGCAGGCGGCACGGTGGTGCACATCAACGCCGGCGTGGCCGGCCTGGTGGGCGCTTACGTGGTCGGCAAGCGCGTGGGGTATGGCCGCGAAGCCATGCAGCCGCACAACCTGCCGATGACCTTCGTGGGCGCTGCCCTGCTGTGGGTGGGCTGGTTCGGCTTCAACGCCGGCTCCGCGCTGGCCGCCAATGAAAACTCCACCCTGGCCTTCTTCAATACGATGATCGCCACCGCGGGCGCCGTCCTGGCCTGGCTGTTCACGGAATGGGCCATCAAGGGCAAGCCCTCGATGCTGGGTGCCGCTTCCGGCGCCATCGCCGGCCTGGTCGGCATCACTCCCGCCGCTGGCCTGGTCGGCCCGGTGGGCGCCTTGATCATCGGCGTGATTGCCGGCGTGGTCTGCGTCTGGGGCGTGAACGGCCTGAAGCGCCTGCTGCGTGCCGATGACGCGCTGGACGTGTTCGGCATCCACGGCGTGGGCGGCATTGTCGGCGCCCTGCTGACCGGCGTGTTCAATGCCCAGGTCTTCGGCGGCCCCGGCCTGGCCGAACCCGGCATGATCGCCCACCAGGTGTGGGTCCAGCTCGAAGGCGTGCTGCTGACCATTGTCTGGTCCGGCGTGGTGGCATGGATTGCGTACAAGATCGCCAACGCCCTGTGCGGCCTGCGTGTGCCGGAAGACCAGGAACGCGAAGGCCTGGACGTCACCAGCCACGGCGAGTCCGCCTACCACAGCTAAACGCTGCAACACCCCGCTGCGCCTCGCAGCGGGGTAGGTATCAAGAAAAGAGCCCTTCATCACGAAGGGCTCTTTTTTATTTGCTTGACCCGTCCTGGAATTGGTTGACACCTTTTTGAGAGAAAAAGGGAGAGTCAATTGGAATCAAGGATCAAGCGCACCCAGCGGGACTACAGCCTGGCTTTTAAACTGTCCGTTGTCGAGCAGGTGGAAAAAGGCGAGCTGACGTACAAAGAGGCTCAGCGCCGCTATGGAATCCAAGGTCGGTCGACGGTGCTGGTGTGGCTGCGCAAGCATGGTCGGCCGGGACTAAGCGGCTGGAGCCTGCCGACGGTCAGAGGAGTGGACATGGATCGTCAAGGCAAAGTGCTTACCCCCGAGCAGCGGATCAAGGAACTGGAGATTCAGCTCAAGGAAGCCCGCGAGAAGGCGCAGTTGTTTGAGGCCGTGGTCAATGTGTTGGAGAAGGATTACGGGGTACGCGTCGTAAAAAAGCCTTTGGGCAAGTCCTCACGCAAAAGCTCGTCCAAGGGCTGAGCGTGGCAAGGGCTTGCCGTTACATGGGCCATAGCCGCCAGGCGTATTACAAGAGCAGGCATAAAGAGCGCGAGCGCCAGCAGCAGGCATGCCAAGTGGTATCAATGGTCACCGCGCTGCGGGTACGTCAACCGAAGTTGGGTACGCGCAAGCTGCATCACGTGCTGGGCCAGCCGCTACGCGAGGCGGGGATCAAGGCCGGGCGCGATGCGCTGTTCGACATCCTGCGCAGCGCCCGGATGCTGGTGCGGCCGCGCCGGGCGTATCACAAGACCACAGATAGCCATCACCGCTTCCGACGCCACCCGAACCTGCTCAAGGCAGGCGAAGGCCAAGTGGTGCCGACGGGCCCCGAGCAGGTCTGGGTAGCCGACATCACCTACCTGCCGACCGCCCAGCGGTGCACCTACTTGAGCTTGGTGACTGACGCCTACTCGCGCAAGATCGTGGGGTACCACGTGGCAGAGAATCTGCAAACCGAGGGGGTGCGCCGCGCACTGGAGATGGCGCTGCGCTCGCGGCGCTCGAGCCAATCGCTGGTGCACCACTCGGATCGAGGAATCCAGTATTGCTCAACGTACTACCAGCGCCTGCACGCGCGGCACGGCATCCGTTGCTCAATGACTGACGGCTACGACTGCTACCAGAATGCCTTGGCAGAACGGGTCAACGGCATCCTGAAGGGAGAGTTGTTGCTCCACAGGCCCGCTGATCTGGCCCAAGCCCGGCTCATGGTCAAGCAGTCCGTCGATATCTACAACACCGAGCGACCGCACCTGTCCCTACAATGCAAAACACCCGATGAAGTTCATCGGGTGTTCAGTCCGTAGCCTGCTACGGATACCGTGCCGTAGGTGTCAACCTATGGCAGGACGGGTCAGCTACGCCGCAAAAAATCAGACTGGACCGAGGGCATCCAGGTCGACGGGCAGCGCCCGATTCAGCGCCGCCGCCACCTTGATGCGCAGCGCATTGGAATGCGCCCGGCGGATTTCGCGTTTGACGTCCAGGAGCTGCTGGGGGTGCATCGAGAACTCGGTCAGGCCCAGTCCCAGCAGCAGCCGCGTCATGCGCGAGTCGCCCGCCATTTCGCCGCAGACGGCGACCGGCTTGCCCGCGCGTTCGCCGGCGTTGATGGTGTTGGCCACCAGGCGCAGGACCGCCGGGTGCAGCGGGTCGTACAGCCCCGCCACATCGTGGTCGCCCCGGTCGATGGCGAGCGTGTATTGAATCAGGTCGTTGGTGCCGATGGACAGGAAGTCCAGCGCCTGGGCGAAGGGTTCGATCGCAATGGCGATCGCGGGAACCTCGACCATGGCGCCCACTTCCATGTGCGGCGCATAGGCCTGGCCCCGGGCGTCGAGCTCGCGCCGGGCAGCCTCGATCGCGGCCTTGGTGGCCACGACCTCATGCATATGGGAGATCATCGGGATCAGCAGCCGCACCGGCCCGTGGGCCGAGGCGCGCAGGATCGCCCGCAACTGGGTCGCGAACATTTCCGGACGCGCGAGGCAATAGCGGATGGCGCGCTGGCCCAGCGCGGGGTTGGTTGCGACGGTGGCTTCGCCGTCCAGGGTCTTGTCCGAACCGATGTCCAGCGTGCGGATCGTGACGGGCCGGCCGGCCATGACCTTCACGACAGAGGCATAGGCCTCGTACTGTTCTTCTTCGCCGGGCAGGTCCGGCCGCCCCATGAAGAGGAATTCGCTGCGAAAGAGCCCGATGCCATGCGCGCCGGACGCCAGCGCAATCGCGGCTTCGTCCGGCAGCTCGATGTTGGCATGCAGGACGATGTCGATCCCGTCCAGGGTGATGGAGGGCTCGTCGCGCAAGAGGCTGAGCTCCGCGCGCTCGTCCGCGTAGACGGCTTGCCGGCGGCGGTATTCCTCGAGGATGCGGTCCGATGGATTGACCACCACCGCGCCGACCGAACCGTCGATGATCAGCATGTCGCCGTCGCGGACCAGTTCGCGCACATTGCCCATTGCGACCACCGCGGGCACGCCCATGCTGCGCGCGACGATCGCCGTGTGCGAGGTCGGGCCGCCCAGGTCGGTGACGAAGGCGGCGAACCGGCCGCCGCGCAGACGCAGCATGTCCGCGGGAGAGATATCATGCGCCACCACGACCAGGGCGTCGTCGCCGCCCATGTGGGACATGTCGGGCAGAATGGCCGAGGTGCCCGCCAGAACGTGCAGCACACGTTCGATCACCTGGCGCACATCCGCCCCGCGCTCGCGCAGGTATTCGTCCTCCATGGCGTCGAACTGCTGCCCCAGGATCTGGCCCTGCGTCGTCAACGCCCATTCGGCGTTGTAGTGGCGCTCGGCGATCAGGGCAAGCGTCTGTTCGGCCAACAGGGGATCGCCCAGCAACAGGCTATGGACATTGAGCATCGCACCCAGTTCGCGCGGCGCGTCGGCCGGCAGCGTGTCGGCCAGTTGCAGCAGTTCCTGCTGCGCCGATGCCAGGGCTTGGGTCAGGCGGCTGCTTTCGGCGGGCACGTCTTCCGGCGCGATGCGGTAGTGCGCGACTTCCAGCGCGGCGGCGCCCATGACGACGGCGCGGCCGATGGCGTATCCCTTGGCGACGCCTTTTCCGTACAGACACACAACGGGGCTGGCAGAGCCAGCCCCGTTGCGAGCGTCGGAGGGGGACGCGGACGAACCGGCCGAAGCGGGGCCCCGGCCGGTTGCTTCAGAAGGCATTCTATTCCTGCTCACCGAATTTGCTGTCGAACAAGGTTTCGATTTCGGAAAGGGCCTGCTCGGCATCGCTGCCGGAAGCCTCCAGCTTGACCGTCACGCCGAGCCCGGCTGCGAGCATCATGACGCCCATGATGCTCTTGGCGTTCACACGCTGCGCACCTCGGGAGATGAAGATTTCGCTGGAGAACTTGCTTGCAAGCTGCGTCAGCTTGGCCGCGGCCCGAGCGTGCAATCCCAGTTTGTTGCTGATGACAATGTCAGTATTAGGCATAGGAAAGAGGATGACCGCGGGCTACGCCGCGGTGTTGATCGCAGCCAATCGTCGAACCGATCTTCGGCTAGAAATAATAGCCGACATAATAGGGCAATTTTCCGCCCGTCAGTCTACACGCAAGACGCCCTGCACCCCGCCGGCGAGCGCCTTTTCGCGCGTCTCGGCCAGCGGCAGGTTGCGGTAAGTCAACGCCCGCAGCAGCATCGGCGTGTTGAGCCCCGCCAGCACACAGCACTGGATGCCCTGGGCCTGGGCATCGGCGACGGCGCGCTTGGAAATATTGGCGGGCGTGGCGCCGATCAGGTCGGTCAACACCAGCACGCCGCCCCCATGATCCTGTTCGAGGATGTCTTTCAGGACATCCGGCGCCAGGTCGTCCGGCAGGTCTTCCGGCTGGATGTCATGGATTGCGAGCATGCCGTCCAGATTGCCCATGACGTGGCTCGCGCACTCGCGCATGGCGGCGCCCAGGGGCGCATGCACGACGATCACAATACCCGTGGTCATGTTGGTTCCGGGGAATCAGGCAGCGGCGGCGCCGGGCGCGGCGGCACCGGCCACCGCTTTTTCCAGCGCCTGCACGAACATGCCGGCGACGTCGAAGCCGGTCTGTTCGGCGATTTCCACGAAACAGGTGGGACTGGTGACATTGACTTCGGTGACGTAGTCGCCGATGACGTCCAGGCCGACCAGCAGCAGGCCGCGGGCCGCCAGCTTGGGCGCCACGGCCTCGGCGATCTCGCGGTCGCGCGGGGACAGCTCTTGCGCCACGCCACGGCCGCCGGCGGCCAGATTGCCGCGCGTCTCGCCCGCCAGAGGGATGCGGGCCAGCGAATACGGCACAGGTTCGCCGCCGATCAGCAGGATGCGCTTGTCGCCCTTGACGATGTCGGGAATGTAGCGCTGCGCCATGATGGTGCGCGCGCCGTTGTCGGTCAGCGTTTCCAGGATGGCGTTCAGGTTGGGGTCCTTGGGCTGCAGGCGGAACACGCCGGTGCCGCCCATGCCGTCCAGCGGCTTGACGATGACATCCTGGTGCTTGTCGTGAAAGGCTTTCAGGCGGGCCATGTTGCGCGTCACCAGCGTGGGCGCGGCGAACTCGCTGATCTCGGTGATGGCCAGCTTTTCAGGATGGTTGCGGATGGCCGCACCGCCGTTGAACACGCGCGCGCCCTGGGCTTCGGCGTATTCGAGCAGGTGCGTGGAATACACGTATTCCATGTCGAAAGGCGGGTCCTTGCGCATCACGACCGCACCGAAATCGGCCAGCGGCAGATCCCGCGCGGCCGATTCTCGCCACCAGTCGTTGCCGTGCAGGTCGGCATCCGCGACCAGCTCGATCGGGGTGGTGGACGCCTTGACGATGCCCGCCTCGATATAGAGATCGCCCTGCATGGCCACGCTGAGCGTGTGACCGCGCGCCACGAGGGCCCGCATCATGGCGACAGAACTGTCCTTGTACGCTTTGAGCAGCGGCAAGGGATCCAAAACGAACAAAACGTGCATCGCGACACCCTGAACGGACGCCGCCTCCCCTCGCGGGAAGGCGGCTATGCTTTGTGACATCGTAGCCCAGAGCCGCCCAATAAGCGAACCCGCCGGTCACGAGACGGACACGGCGGGTTGCAGGAATGGAAGGCTGGGCCTTGCCTAAACGGGTACGGCTGGCGCTCAGGCCGCCGATTCAGGCTTGCCCGCAGGCACGGCCTTCTTCTTCGGCGCCAGCACCATGACCATCTGACGGCCTTCGAGCTTGGGCATGGCTTCGACCTGGGCAAGTTCCAGCAGATCGTCGCGCACACGTTCAAGCACTCGCATACCGAGTTCCTGGTGAGCCATTTCGCGGCCACGGAAACGCAGCGTCACCTTGGCCTTGTCGCCTTCCTCGAGGAAGCGGCGCAGGTTGCGCAGCTTGACCTGATAGTCACCCTCGTCGGTCGCCGGACGGAACTTCACTTCCTTGACCTGGATGACCTTCTGCTTGGAACGGGCTTCGGCTTGGCGCTTTTGCTCTTGGTACTTGAACTTGCCGTAGTCCATCAAACGGCAGACCGGGGGCTCGGCGTTCGGCGCGATTTCCACCAGATCCACGTCGCTTTGCTCGGAAAGGCGGAATGCCTCGGCAATCTTGACGATGCCCAGCTGTTCTCCGTCCAGACCTATCAGGCGCACCTCGGGGACGCGGATTTCACCGTTGATGCGATTGGCTTTTTCAGTGGCGATGTTGAAAGCTCCTAGAAATGTTAAGCAGCGCTGCTATCAGGTTGATTGACGTCGCGGCGGGTGGCCACGTCCTCGGCCAACCGCGCGACGAAGTCGTCGTAAGCGATGGCGCCAAGGTCCAGGCCGCCCAGTCCACGTACGGCGACAGTGCCGTTTTGTTTTTCCTTGTCGCCGACGACAAGAATGTACGGCACCTTTTGCAGGCTGTGCTCCCGAATTTTACGAGTGATTTTTTCACCGCGCAAATCGGACTCTACTCTAAAGCCTTGTTTTTTCAGGCTTTGCGTAATTTGGGCCGCATAATCGGCCGAAGGTTCGGAAATGCAACACACCACGGCCTGCACCGGAGCCAGCCAGGGCGGCATGGCGCCTGCGTGGTTTTCGATCAACATGCCGATGAAACGCTCGAGCGAACCGAGGATCGCGCGGTGCAGCATGACCGGGGGACGGCGCTGGTCGTTCTGGTCCACGTACTCGGCGCCCAGGCGCACGGGCATGGAGAAATCCACCTGGATCGTACCGCATTGCCAGTGACGGCCGATGGCATCCTTGAGCGTGTATTCCACCTTGGGACCGTAGAACGCGCCCTCGCCCGGGGAAATTTCGAACTCGCAGCCGGTGCGGCGCAGGCTTTCCATCAGGGCGGATTCGGCCGTATCCCAGACCTCGTCCGAGCCGATGCGCTTTTCAGGGCGCGTGGCGACCTTGTACAGGACTTCGGTGAAGCCGAAGTCGCGGTAGACCTTTTGCAGCAGGGCCGTGAAATCGGCGCATTCGTCCTGGAGCTGGTCTTCGGTACAGAAGATGTGGCCGTCGTCCTGGGTAAAGCCGCGCACGCGCATCATGCCGTGCAGCGAGCCCGAGGGTTCGTTGCGATGGCATTGGCCGAATTCACCGTAGCGCAGGGGCAGCTCGCGGTAGGAATGCAGGCCGGCGTTGAAAATCTGCACGTGGCCCGGGCAGTTCATCGGCTTCAGGCCATAGACGCGGTTTTCGGACTCGGTCGTGAACATGTTTTCACGATAGTTATCCCAGTGGCCGGTCTTTTTCCAGAGCGAAATGTCCAGGATCTGCGGCGCCTTGACTTCCTGGTAGCCGTTGTCGCGATACACGCTGCGCATGTACTGCTCGACCTGCTGCCACAGGGTCCAACCCTTGGGATGCCAGAAGATCAGGCCAGGCGCTTCGTCCTGGAAGTGGAACAGGTCGAGTTCGCGGCCGATCTTGCGGTGATCGCGGCGCTCGGCTTCTTCCAGCATGTGCAGGTAGGCTTCCTGCTCTTCCTTGGTCGCCCAGGCGGTGCCGTAGATGCGCTGGAGCATCTCGTTCTTGCTGTCGCCGCGCCAGTAGGCGCCGGCCACCTTCATCAGCTTGAAGACCTTGAGCTTGCCCGTGGACGGCACGTGCGGGCCGCGGCACAGGTCGATGAAGTCGCCTTCACGGTACAGGCTGAGCGTCTCGTTGGAGGGGATCGACGCGATGATCTCCGCCTTGTACTTTTCGCCGATGCTCTTGAAGAACTCGACGGCGTCGTCGCGCGACCATTCTTCGCGCGTGACGACTTCGTCCTTCTTGGCCAGTTCGGCCATCTTCTTTTCGATGGCGGCCAGGTCTTCGGGCGTAAAGGGACGCTTGTACGAGAAATCGTAGTAGAAGCCGTTATCGATCACGGGGCCGATGGTGACCTGCGCATCCGGGAACAGTTCCTTGACCGCGTAGGCCAGCAGGTGCGCCGTGGAATGGCGAATCAGATCCAGGCCATCGGCGTCCTTGGCGGTCACGATGGCCAGGCGGGCGTCGCCCTCGATGCGGAAACTGGTGTCGACGAGGCGGGATTCGGCGCCGTCAACCGTCACGCGGCCGCCCAAGGCCGCCTTCGCCAGGCCCGTACCGATCGATTGCGCCACTTCGGCGACCGTTACCGGCCCCGGAAATTGGCGCTGCGAACCATCGGGCAATGTGATCTGTACCATCGGGAGTGCTTCCTGGGGTTCTTGGAACTGAAAAATCGAAAAACAGAAACGAAAAACGCGGCTTCAAAGCCGCGTTCATTTGATTGTCTTGATGAGTCCTACCGCTGACCTGACACGGTGAAACCCGACGCACGAAAAAACTAACGCGACATAGGGCGAAAGTTCCGGGTCGTAGTTCGTGCGCGCGGGAAAAACATGTCTTTTGGGACCGGTTGGTAGGCGCCGCCGGGCGGCGCGCAGCACATACAGCAAAACAAATGCAGCCTTGAAAGCTGCATGGATCGTTGCCGATTGTAGCACCGTTTGCGGCTCGATCGTGGCGAAAACGCGACGGCGGACAGCCAGGGGACTGCATCGTCTGGCAGCGGGCTTTATAACGCCACGTTTGCCGTTTTTCGACCCTCTCTGGATCCCGCTGGTATATGTGTCCCGAATTTCCGCCAGACCGATGGTGCATCGGTCTGATTTTGCCCCCTCTCTCGTCCGAACCGCCCATCGAGAACGTAATCTGCCCACGAAATTCTAGGACCCGCTGGGACCCGCGCCGCCCTCCCGCCACCCTGCGCACGGGCTTGCCGGCGACCCATTTTCCGATCGTGGAGCAACGATGAATCCGGTTTCAGAGTCAGCAAGCCAGGCGCCCCGCCCCTCGCCCCACGAACGCCCGGACACGCCGGCAAACGGCCCCGGCACGCGTCGCCATCTGCTGCTGTCGCGGCCGCCCCCGCTCATACGCGTAGCCATCCTGGACGACCATCCCGTGGTGGCGCTGGGTGTCGGCGCCTTCCTGGAAAGCCGACCGGGCTTTCAGGTCCTGCACCGCGAGACCTCATCGCGCGCGCTGCTGGAAAAGCTGGCGGAGGCGCCGTGCGACGTGGCGCTGATCGACTTCTACCTGCCCCTGGAACCTTGGGACGGCGTCAACTACCTGCGCCGGGTGCGGCGCTACCACCCCAACATGGCGATCATCACGTTCTCGGCGGGCAACCGGCTTGAGACCGAGTACGCCGCCTATCGCGCGGGCGCCAATGGCTACCTGGCCAAGCAGTCAGGCATGATCCTGCTGCCGGACATGATCCGCGGCGTCGTGGGCGCCAAGGCCCCGTTCCTGTCGGTTCAGGACGGCAAGATCCGCAGTTCGCCTCCGCCTGCGCCGCACGCGCTGCTGACGACGTCCGAAGTGGAGATCCTGCGCCACATCCGGCAGGGGCTGTCGGTCACGCAGATCGCCGAACGGCTGGTCCGCAGCAAGAAGACCGTCAGCACCCACAAACGCCGGGCCATGCGCAAGCTGCAGCTTTCGGACGACCTGTCGCTGGCGCTGTATCTGCGCGACAAGTTCGCCGAGTGAGCGGAGCGGCGCCTTGGCGGACCTGAAATCAGATGATGCGCGAGTAGGTGGCGCCCGTGGCGGCGGTGCGCAGGTAGCCGTCGAACGCCATGGCCACCGCGCGCACGAAGTACCAGCCCAGTCCGGTCACCCGCAATTCGCCCAGATGCAGGTTCACCAGGCCGAGTTCGGCCAGGCTGGCCATCTGCGACAGCTCTCGGCTGAAGTAGTCGCCGAATTTCAGTCCATGGCGCGCTTCGACCCGGGCGTAGTCCACGCGCCCCTGGCACATGATGTCCATGATGACGTCGCGGCGGACCAGGTCATCGGGACTGAGCGCCAGACCGCGTTCGACCGCGAACCTGCCGCCTTCGATGGCGGCGTAATAGTCGTCGAGCACCTTGGCGTTCTGGCTGTAGGTGTTGCCGATGCGTCCGATGGCCGACACGCCAAGCGCGACGAGATCACGGTCGGGCTGCGTGCTGTAGCCCTGGAAGTTGCGGTGCAGTTCGCCGCGTTGCTTGGCGATCGCCAGCGCGTCGGTATTCAGCGCGAAATGGTCCATCCCGATGTAGGTATAGCCCTGCGCCAGAAAACCCTGGATGGCCGAACTGAGCAGCCCCACGCGCGTGGCGCGGTCGGGAAGGTCTGCTTCATGAATGCGGCGCTGGGGCTTGAAGCGCTCGGGCAGGTGCGCGTAGGCGTAGAGCGCGATGCGGTCCGGGCGCAGCGCGATGACCTGCTCGATGGTCCGGGCGAAGGATTCCGTCGTCTGCAGCGGCAGGCCATAGATCAGGTCCACATTGACCGAGGCGTAGCCCAGCGCACGGGCGCTGCGCATCAACGCAGCCACGTCCTCGTACGACTGGACACGATGCACCGCCACCTGGACCCGCTCGTCAAAATCCTGCACCCCGAAGCTGAGCCGGTTGAAGCCCAGCGTCTGCAGGTAGGCCAGGCGTTCGGGCGTTGCCGTGCGGGGATCGACTTCGATGGAGATCTCGGCGTCCGGCTCGAAGCGAAAAGCGCCGCGCAGGTCCGTCATCAGCCGGGCCAGCTCTTCGTCGGACAGGAACGTCGGCGTTCCTCCTCCGAAGTGCACTTGCGACACGGGCACTCCCGAGCCCAGTTCCTGCACGTGCAAGGCGATTTCCCGGGCCAACGCATCGAGGTAGCGCGCCGCCCGGTCGTGGTGGCGCGTCACCACCTTGTTACAGGCGCAGTAATAGCAGACGGATTCACAGAACGGGACGTGGACGTACAGCGACAGCGGCTCGTCCGGACTGGCGGCGCGCCGCTGCTGCAGCGCGAGGCGATAGTCCTGGTCCCCGAAGCCTGCGTGATACCGGTCCGCCGTCGGGTACGAGGTGTACCGCGGGCCGTTCTTATCCAACCGGGCCAGCAGTTGCGGGGGAAAAAACGGCTCGGCGTTGGCGGGCGCCGGCGATTCCGAAGGTTGTGGGCGTAGGACGGCTTGCATAGCCTGGATTATTCGCCTGTGCGCACGCCCGTGACTTGATCTTGCGCAAACCCCGGGTGCCTGCCCTGCCGCCGGGCAAGCGGCCATGCGGCGCGGCCGGCCAGGCGCGGCCAGCCCGGCGCGGCCCTAAAATGCGGCGATTCAAGCCGCAAAACAAGGACGCGACAATGGAAACCGAACTGGAAGGCCGCCTGCTGGCCATGCGCCAGGCGCTGGCGATCGCCATCGCCCTATCCACCCGCAGCAGCCCCCAGGCCACCGACATGGCGCTGGAACTGCTGGACGACCTGAAGGCCAACCTGGACAGGACGCCGGCGGACAGCCCGTTTGAAAAGCCCGAGTGGGTGGTGGGCGCGCACGATGAGCTCGACGGCATCGCCCGCCTGGTGCGGGCCTTCACCCAGACCCCCGACCCCGACGAAGACGCGCAGTAATGTCGCGCCTGGCCGGGCGGCGACGGCCCGGCCATCGCTCGTGCCCTTTCGGCGGGCGCCTGTCGGCCCACACGTCGCCGCCAACGTGCTGCCGCCCCCTATCCCATCTTTTATTAGGCCCAACATTAGGCCCAAAATTAGGCCCAAACTGGCCTGACCACCAGACGAACAGCGGTGGTATCCCTCACATCGTTTTCCCTGAAATGCGTGGTTTTTCCTTTTATTTCAATAGCGAGGTGCCTATATTGGTGGCCTGACCACCAGACCAACGTTTCGTGCAGACCGCCCGATGAGCACCTTCCAAGCCGTCGCAGTCACTCGCCTGTACCGCATGATCGCCGACCAGATCGCCGGGCGGATCAGGGCTGGCGATTTCCCCCGCGGCCGGCGGCTGCCTTCGGAAAGAGACCTGGCCGAACAGTTGCAGGTCAGCCGCGCATCGATCCGCGAAGCGCTGATCGCGCTTGAGATCGAGGGTTACGTAGAGGTCCGCGTCGGCACCGGCGTGTTCGTCGCCGACAAGGAAGGCAGCGCCGGGGCCCCGGGCGGCGGCTCGATCGCCGACGCGGCGCACAGCGCCGACGACATCGGCCCGTTTGACCTGCTGGAAGCCCGTCTCATCATCGAACCCGAATGCGCCGGCATGGCCGCGCAGCACGCCACGCCGGCCCAGCTTGCCGCGATCCGCGAGGCCCACGAGGGCATGTCGCTGACCGACGCGCCGGGACGCCACGACCGGGAATTCCACAGCGCCATCGCCGCCGCGTGCGGCAACGCCGCGCTGGCCGCGTCGGTGGCCCATCTGTGGAACCTGACGCAGTCCAGCTCGGTGTACCGCCGGATGCAGGACTACTTCGTCGACACCAAGGTGTGGGCAGTGGCCCACGCCGAACACCAGCGCATCCTGGCCGCCATCGTGGCGCGCGACCCCATCCGCGCGCGCCATGCGATGCATGCGCACCTGCTTGGCATCCTGGCGCGGTTGCGCGAGGACTTTGCCGACCTTTCCCATCACCGAGGCGACCTATGACGACTCCCCCCCTGTCCATCGACGGCAACCGGCTGTGGCAGTCCTTGATGGACCTGGCGCGGATCGGCGCCACCCCCAAGGGCGGCAACTGCCGCCTGGCCCTGACCGCGTTGGACGGACAGGGCCGCGACCTGGTCACCGGCTGGATGCGCGACGCCGGGCTGACGGTGCGCGTGGACCAGGTCGGCAACATCTTCGCCCGGCGCGCCGGGCGCAATGACAGCCTGCCGCCGGTCATGACGGGCAGCCACATCGACACCCAGCCCACCGGCGGCAAGTTCGATGGCTGCTATGGGGTGCTGGCCGGGCTGGAGGTCATGCGCACGCTCAATGACGCGGGGGTGCAGACCGAAGCGCCGCTGGAAGTGGCTATCTGGACCAACGAAGAAGGTTCGCGCTTCGTGCCCGTCATGATGGGCTCGGGCGTCTTCGCCGGGAAATTCCCGCTTGAAACCGCCCTGTCCGCCCGGGACGCGCAGGGCATCAGTGTGCGCGACGAACTCCAGGCCATCGGCTACGCGGGCGCCGACCCCGTGGGCGGGCGCCCGGTGGACGCCTATTTCGAGGCGCATATCGAACAAGGCCCGATCCTCGAGCACGAGGAAAAGACCATCGGCGTGGTGACCGGGTCGCTCGGCCTGCGCTGGTACGACGTTACGGTGACGGGCATGGAAATGCATGCCGGCCCGACGCCCATGGCGATCCGGCGCGACGCGCTCTTTGCCACGAGCTTCCTGCTGCAGGCCGTCGTGAACATCGCGAATACCCACCAGCCCCATGGGCGCGGCACCGTGGGAGAGATTCATGCGCATCCGGGCTCGCGCAATGTGATTCCCGGGCAGGTCCGCTTCACCACGGACCTGCGCCATGAGGACGAAGCCACGCTGGAACGCATGGACCGGGAATGGCGGCGCGTATGCGACGACATCGCGGTTGCCCACGGCGTACGCGTCGACGTGAAGGACGTGCAGTATTTCCCGCCGACGCCGTTCGATCCGGATCTGGTCGACAAGGTGCGCAACGGCGCCGCGAACCGCGGCCTGCCCGCCATGAACATCGTCACCGGCGCCGGACACGACGCCGTCTACATGGCCGCCGTCGCGCCCACGGCGATGATCTTCGTGCCCTGCAAGGACGGCGTCAGCCACAACGAAATCGAGGATGCCCGGCCGGACCACCTGGAGGCCGGCTGCAATGTGTTGCTCGACGCCATGGTGGCGCGGGCCAACGGCGCGCACGCGCGCCCATGACGCGGACCATCGCCATGCCCACACCCATACCCATACCCATACCCACACCGCCGCCGCAGGGCCAGCCCGATGAACCCTCCGGATAGCACGCCATTACGGAACTCCCGCATGGAATGCCGGGATAGACCGACCAAGCCGTAGCCAGCACGCCTGATTTGTCCAACAAAAATGCAAAGGGGAAAAAACTTGCAGCCGGACACTCAACGCACCGTTGCCGCCATCCAAGCCCGGGGGCCTTGCCTTGACCGGGCGCCGCCTGCCGCCTTGGCCATCCGCGCGCCCAGCGCGGCGCCGCCCGGCGCCCGCCCGGGGCGCCGCGGCAGCGGGCCCGCCGCCCTCTCCCCGCACCGCTGAATTCGCCGCTTTGGTGCGCGGCGCCTTGTCCAGCATGTATCCAGCACCTGAAAGAAGCATTGTTGCAGCAGCTCCACCCGCAGTACCCGAGAAGCGCAGGTGGCATGAGGTTTGCTTGATTCGGCACGGCATCCGCCGCGCCCGAGCGGCCGCCTGTCAGACCCTTTCCAGCCCGGAGGCTCGCAGTGAAATCGAAAAAATGGTTTTCCCTAAGCATCGGCGCACTGGTCCTTGCGGCCGCGCTGCCCGCCACGCAGGCCTTGGCCCAGACCAAGGGCGGCACGCTGAACATGATCGTCCAGCCGGAACCGCCGGTGATCGTCACGGCCATCAATCAGCAGGGGCCGACGCAGTTCGTCGCGGGCAAGATCTACGAGAGCCTGCTGACCTACTCCACCGACCTCAAGCCGCAGCCCGGCCTGGCCAAGTCCTGGGAAGCCGCCGCGGACGGGCTGACGTATACCTTCCATCTGCAGGACAACGTGAAGTGGCATGACGGCAAGCCCTTTACGTCCGAGGACGTCGTGTTCTCGCTGTCGGAAATGCTGCCCAAGACCCATGCGCGCGCCCGCGTCATCCTGAACAAGTTCGTGGAGTCGGTGCAGGCGCCCGACGCCAAGACGGTGGTCATCAAGCTGAAGACGCCGTTCCCGGCGTTCATGCTGATGTTCGAGCCGGGCTTTGCCCCGATGATGCCCAAGCATCTGTATGCGGGCACCGACTACATGACCAATCCGGCCAACCAGAAGCCCGTGGGCACCGGCCCCTTCGTGTTCAAGGAATGGAAGCGCGGCGAATACATCAAGCTGGCGCGCAACCCCGACTACTGGAAGCCCGGCAAGCCCTACCTGGACGAACTGGTGTTCAACGTGATTCCCGATTCGGCCTCGCGCGCCGTGGCCTTCGAACGCGGCAGCGTCGATGTGCTGCGCGGCGGTGATGTGGACAACGTCGACATCAAGCGCCTGCGCGGCCTGCCCAATGTGGAATACACCACCGCCGGCTGGGAGATGTTCTCGCCGCAGGCGTACCTGATCTTCAACATGCGCAAGCCGCCCTTCGACAACCTGAAGGTGCGCCAGGCCGTCATGGCGGCGATGAACCGCAACATGGTGGTCAACAACATCTTCTTCGGCCTGGGCAAGGTCTCGACGAGCCCCTTCGTGACCACGGAGATGTTCTATGACAAGAACATGCCGCCGATGCCGTTCGACATGAAGAAGGCGCGCGCGCTGATCAAGGAATCCGGTATCAAGCCGGGTGACTACACGATCCGCCAGCTGAGCTTTCCGTACGGCTCCACCTGGGACCGCCTGGGCGAATACACCAAGCAGGCGCTGGAACAACTGGGCTTCAAGGTAAATGTGGAGTCCACCGATGCGGGCGGCTGGGCCAGCCGCACCGGCAACTGGGACTTCGACCTGACCACCACCTTCACCTACCAGTACGGCGACCCCGCGCTGGGCGTGCAGCGGCTGTATATCTCGTCGAACATCGTCAAGGGCTCGCCCTTTGCCAACGTGCAGGGCTACAGCAACCCCGAGACCGACAAGCTGTGGGAGGCCGCCGCCTCCGAGGTCGACCCGGCCAAGCGCCAGGCGCTCTACACGAAGATCCAGACGACGCTGGTCAACGAGGTCGCCAACGGCTTCCTGGTGGATATGGAGTTTCCCACCCTGTATCGCGCCAACGTGAAGAACCTGGTGAAGACCGCCATCGGCCTGAATGAGTCGTTCGACGACGTCTACATCGAAAAGAAGTAAGCGCCCCCGAGACGCCGCCGCGGGGCTTCCCGCGGCGGTGGAGCCTGGCCGCGCGACGGGCATGCTTGTCGCTGGCGCGCCCGTCCTGAAAGGACCCGAAGCATGAGATTCCTGTCTTTCCTGTTGTCCCGCATCGGCAAGGCCCTGGTGGTCGTGCTGGGCGTGGTGATCATCAACTTTTTCCTGATCCGGCTCGCGCCCGGCGATCCCGCCGCCGTGCTGGCGGGCCAGGCCGGCGCGGGCGACGCGGCCTATGTAGAGCAGTTGCGCGTGGCCTTTGGCCTGGACAAGCCGGTCCTGACGCAGCTGTTTCTCTACCTGAAGGGCGTGGTCCAGCTCGACCTGGGATTTTCCTACCGCAACCATGTGCCGGTGCTGGACCTGATCGTCGAACGCCTGCCGGCCACGTTCCTGCTCATGTCCTGCGCCTTTGTCTTCTCCATCGTGCTGGGCGTGCTGCTGGGCGTCGTGGCCGCCAAGGCGCGTTACCGCAACAAGCGCCGCTGGATCGACAGCTCGGTGATGACCGGTGCGCTGCTGCTGTACGCCACGCCGCTGTTCTGGCTGTCGCTGATGGGCATCCTGCTGTTCTCCGTGGTGCTGGGCTGGCTGCCCGCGTTTGGCATGGAAACCGTGGGGGCGAACCTGACGGGCTGGGCGCGCGCGGCCGACATTGCGCAGCACCTGGTCCTGCCCACCGTGACGCTGGGCTGCTTTTTCATGGCGGTCTATGTGCGGCTGACCCGCGCGTCGATGCTGGAAGTGATCGGCATGGATTTCGTGAAGACGGCGCGCGCCAAGGGCGTGAGCCCCAGCCGCGTGATCCGCGCGCACGTGCTGCGCAACGCGCTGCTGCCGGTGATTACATTCGCGGGCATCCAGCTCGGGCAGATGGCGGGCGGCGCGGTCCTGACGGAAACCGTGTTCGCGTGGCCCGGCATCGGACGCCTGATGTTCGACGCCCTGCTGCAACGGGACTACCAGCTCTTGCTGGGGATCTTCCTGGTCACCTCCATCATGGTCGTGGTGTTCAACCTGCTGACCGACGTGCTTTACCGCCTGATCGATCCGCGCATCGGCGCGGGCGCGCAGCAAGGAGCCTCCGCATGAAGTCATTTGCCCGACGTTACCTGCGCAACTACGGAGCGGTGGCCGGCCTGGTCATCATGCTGATCGTGGTGGCCGTGGCCCTGGCGGCGCCCCTGCTCTACGAAGAGTCGCCCTGGATGATGGTGGCCGATCCGCTCATCCCGCCCTTCACGAACGCGGACTATCCGTTCGGCACAGACATGCTGGGCCGCGACATCACCGCCGGCCTGGTCTGGGGCGCGCGGGTGTCCCTGATGGTGGGCCTGCTGTCGACCGCCGTGGCGCTGCTGTTCGGCATTCTGGTCGGATCGGTGGCCGGCTATTGCGGCGGCCGCGTGGACGATGCGCTGATGCGCTTCACCGAGTTCTTCCAGACCATTCCGCAATTGGCGATGGCGGTCGTGCTGGTCGCCATCCTGAGCCCGTCGGTGTATTCGATCATGGGCGCGATCGCGGTCGTGTCCTGGCCGCCCGCGGCGCGGCTGGTCCGCTCGGAGTTCATGACGCTCAAGCAGCGCGAATTCGTGCAGGCGGCCATCGTGATCGGACAGACGCCCGCGCGCATCGTGGGGACGCAGATCCTGCCCAACGCCATGTCGCCCATCATCGTGTCGGCCTCGTTCATGGTGGCGACCGCCATCCTGACGGAATCGTCGCTGTCCTTTTTGGGACTGGGCGACCGCAACCTGATGAGCTGGGGTTTCATGATCGGCGCGGCGCGCACCATGATCCGCGAGGCCTGGTGGATGAGCGTGTGGCCCGGCGTGGCCATCCTGCTGACCGTGCTGGCCATCAACCTGATCGGGGAAGGCCTGAACGACGCCCTCAACCCGCAACTGCGCAAGCGCGGCGAATAGGAGACCGGCATGAATGCAAATCCAGAAACCGCACCGCTGCTGTCCATCCAGAACCTGACCATCGCGCTGCCCCGGGGCGGCGACCGCCCCTACGCGGTGCAGGACGTGTCGTACGACATCCGCGCGGGCGAGATCCTGTGCATCGTCGGCGAATCCGGCTCGGGCAAGTCCATGAGCGCCAACGCCATCATAGGACTGCTGCCCGACTACCTGACGCCGCAGCAGGGCCGCATCCTGTTCCGCGGCCAGGACCTGCTGCGGCTCGACGAACCCGCCCTGCAGGCCATGCGCGGCAAGGACATGGCGATGATCTTCCAGGAGCCGCTGTCGGCCCTGAACCCGCTGATGACCGTCGGCGAGCAGATCAGCGAGGTGATGCGCGTGCACGACGCCTATCCGGGCGCGGCGCGCCTGAAACGCACGCTGGAACTGCTTGAATTCGTGGGGCTGCCCGATCCGGCCACGCTGTATCACGTGTATCCGTTCCGGCTGTCCGGCGGCCAGCGGCAGCGGGTCATGATCGCCATGGCGCTGGCGCTGGAGCCGGCGCTCCTGATCGCCGACGAGCCCACGACCGCGCTGGACGTCACCACGCAGGCGCAGATCCTGGCGCTGATCGCGCGCATCCAGAAAGAAAAAGGCATGGGCGTGATGTTCGTCACCCACGATTTCGGGGTGGTGGCCGAGATCGCCCACCGCGTCGCGGTCATGGAGAAAGGCGTGCTGGTCGAGCAAGGCCCCGCCAGCGAGGTACTCAACCGGCCCCGCCACCCTTACACCCAGCGCCTGATCGCGGCGGTGCCGCACCGCCGCGGCGAGGAACGCGCCGAAAGCGCCAACGACCGGCCGGTGCTGGAAGTCAAGGACCTGAAGAAGACCTACGTGATCGGCCACGGCTGGCTGGGCGGCAAGCGCGAGGTGCATGCGGTGGACGGCGTGAGCTTTGCCGTGCGGCGCGGCGAGACGCTGGGCATCGTGGGCGAATCCGGATCGGGCAAGTCCACCATCGGCAAATGCCTGCTGAAGCTGGTGGGCATCAATGCCGGCCAACTGCTCTTTGACGGCCAGGACATCGCCGCCCTGTCCGAGTCGCGCTTTCGGCCGATGCGGCATCAGATCCAGATGATCTTCCAGGACCCGTTCGCCTCGCTCAACCCCCGCCACACCGTGGGCCGCATCATCAGCGACGGCCCCGTCGCCAATGGGGTACCCCGCGCGCAAGCCGAGGTCCGGGTGCGCGAGCTGCTGTCGCTGGTGGGCCTGGACCCGTCCGCCTTCGACCGCTACCCGAACCAGTTTTCGGGCGGCCAGCGCCAGCGCATCGGCATCGCGCGCGCCCTGGCGCTGGAGCCCAAGGTGTTGGTCGCCGACGAATCGGTGTCGGCGCTGGACGTCTCGGTGCAGGCGCAGGTGCTGCAACTGCTGCACGACCTGCAGCAGCGGCTGAAGATCGCGCTGGTGTTCATCACCCATGACCTGCGCGTGGCGGCGCAGATCTGCAATTCGGTGCTGGTCATGCACCGGGGCAAGGTGGTGGAGTACGGATCGCCCGCGCAGATCTTCGACAACCCGCAGCACGCCTATACGCGCCAGTTGATCGCGGCCGTGCCGGGCCAGCACTGGGATCCCACCAAGGCCCAGGCCGCCTGACCCGGCGGCAACCATTCACCGACTACCAGGAGAACTTCCATGCAACGCCCCGCCGCCGTTCCCACCGTGCAGATCGACAACGAGCTGGTCACCGTCACCGAGTGGCGCTTTCCCCCGGGTGGAGAGACGGGCTGGCACCGCCACGGCATGAACTACGTGGTCGTGCCGCAAACCACCGGCCCCCTGCTGCTGGACACCCCCAACGGCCAGGTCACCAGCCAGCTCACCACCGGCGTGGCGTACTACCGGCCGGTGGGTATCGAGCACAACGTCATCAACCCCAGCGACACGGAATTCGTGTTCGTCGAAATCGAACTCAAGCGGGCCTGAACCCGCGCATCCGGCTCCCACCGCGACGGCCGCTACGAGGATATCCATGAAGGCGTTTTTCTCCGAAGAACAGTTGCTGCATTCCCCCCGCCAGTTCATGCGGCTGGGGCGCATTACCGCGCCGACCGACCTGCCGTCCCGCGCGGAAAGCCTGCAAGGCGCGCTGGCGGCCCGGGGCATCCGGGTCGAAGCGCCCGCCGACTACGGCCGCAAGCCGCTCGAGCATGTCCACAGCACGGATTACCTGGACTACCTGGAAACCGCCTATGCGCGTTGGCAGGCCTTGAAGGCGCCCGGCGTCGATCCGGGTCCGGAGGTGCTGCCCAACCTCTCGCCCTATTACAACGGGCGTATCGACCAGGCCGGGCGAGGCCCCTGCCCATCCCCGTCCATCGTGGCGCAGACCGGCTACTACCTGAGCGACCTGTCCTGCCCCATCGGGCCGCAGACCTGGCGGTCGGCCCTGCGGTCCACCCATAGCGCGGTGGCGGCGGCGGACCACGTCGCGGGCGCGGGCAGCGTGGCGTACGCGCTGTGCCGGCCGTCGGGCCACCACGCCCACCGCGACCGTGCCGGCGGCTTCTGCTACCTGAACAGCAGCGCCACGGCGGCCAGCCGGCTGCTGCAGACGTGGTCGAAAGTGGCCGTGCTGGACGTGGACGCGCATCACGGCGACGGCACGCAGAACATCTTCTACCAGCGCGCGGACGTGATGACGGTATCGCTGCACGCCGACCCGGCGGGCTACTACCCCTTCTACACCGGTTACGCGCACGAGCGCGGGCATGGCGCGGGCGAAGGATTCAACATGAACCTGCCGCTTGCGCACGGCAGCGGCAACCCCGAATTCCTGCGGGCGCTGGACACCGCCCTGGACGCGCTGGCGGGCTACGCGCCGCAGGCGCTGGTGCTGGCGCTGGGATTCGACACCTACAAGGACGATCCCATCAGCGTGCTCAAGCTGGACATCGACGCCTACCGCGACATCGGCGCGCGCGTCGCCAGCCTGGGCGTCCCGACCGTGGTGGTGCAGGAAGGCGGCTACATGGTCGAGGCGATCGGCCCGGCGCTGGATGCGTTTCTCCAGGGTTACGGCCGTGGCGGCGCCTGACCGCGCGCCCGCCGCATGAGCGCCCTGCCCGGCTCGCTGCCCGCCCGCAGCACCACGCGCCAGACCGGCATTCTGCTGTTCTTCGCGGCGCTGGTGGCCTTTGCCACCTTCGACGCGGGGGCCAAGCAGATGCTGGAGCGCTATCCGGCGCCCTTCCTGAACGTGATGCGCTACCTGGCGGTGGTGACGCTGGCGATCGCAATGCTGTGGCGCCATGGGCGCGGCCTGCGCCTGCGCGACGCGCCGGAAAAGCCGCTGCTGGTGCTGCGCGGCGTCATGCTGGCCACCGTGGCCACCTGCTTCATGACGGCCCTGATCTGGATGCCGCTGTCCGAAGCCACCGCCATCTATTTCACGGCCCCGCTCATCATGGTCGCGCTATCGCCGTGGCTGCTGGGCGAACACGTGCGCCCGGCGCAATGGGGCGCCGTCGCCGCCGGCTTTGCCGGCATGCTGCTGATCGTGCGGCCGGGCGCCGACCTGCCGCTGCTGGGGACGCTGCTGATGGCCGTGTCGGCTGTCAGCTACGCCATCTTCCAGGTGCTGACGCGCAAGCTGTCCAACAAGGTGCCCGGGCCGGTGCAGTACGCGTACACGGCCTTCATCTGCCTGATCGTGACCGCGCTGCCGGCGCCGTTCTTCCTGCCCGACCCGTGGCCCGGACCGGCCGACACGGCCATCATCATCGCCCTGGGCGCCTGCAGCGGACTGGCGCAGATCCTGCTGATCGCCGCCTTCCAGCGCGTATCGGCCGCGACGCTTGCCCCGCTGAATTATTTCCAGCTTCTGCTGGCCGTGGGTTTCAGCACGTTCTGGTTCCAGCGTCCGCCCGACGCGCTGGCGTTGGCGGGCATGGGGCTGATCATGGCATCGGGGGTGTTCCTGGCGCTGCGCCGGGCGGGGTGACGAGCCCTCGAGCCCGACCGCCGGGCTCAGCTCGTTTCGCGCTGGACCAGCGTGAAGCCCAGGTCCACGTGCCGTTCCAGCACCGTCTCTCCCGCCAGATGCCGCATCAGCAATTGCGCGGCCGACAGGCCGATCCGGTAGCGCGGAGTCGCGATCGTGGACAGGGGCGGCGTGGTCCAGGCCGTTCCCGCGAGGTCGTGGAAACCGATGATCGCCATCTGTTCGGGCACGCGCAGCCCCTGGCGGCCGCACTGGAACACCGCGCCCTGCGCCAGGTCGTCGTTGCAGAAGAACACGGCGTCGCAATCGGGATGGCGCGTGTGCAGGTCTTCCATCAATGCCGCCCCCAGGCTGATGGAGGACTTTTCCGGCGTCATGATCTCCAGCGTTGCGTCGTACAGGCCGGCGTCGCGCAGGGCCTGGCGGCAACCCTCGCACCGGCGCAGCGAGCGCGGGTCCAGTTGCGCGCCGACGATGCCGATGCGGCGGTAGCCGCGCTCGACCAAATGGCGGCCCGCGGCGTAGCCCGAGTCGAACTGCGAGAACCCGACGCTCATGTCCTCGGCGCCGTCGAGCGTCTCGATCGTGTGCACGGTCGGAATCGCCTGGGCGCGCAGCAGCTCCCAGACACCCGGATTGTGGTCGATGCCCGTCAGCACCACCCCGTCGGGCGAATGCTGCAGGTACTTGCGCAGCAGGGCCTCTTCCTCGTCGGGCGAGTAGCCGGTCACGCCGATCAGCATGTGGTAGCCGTGCGTGTCCAGCACCTCTTTGATGCCGGTGATGATGTCCACGAACACCACGTTGCTCAGCGACGGGATCAGCACCACGATGGTCTGCGACCGCGCCGAGGCGAGCGCGCTGGCCGCGTGGTTCGGCACGTAGCCCAGTTCCTGGCAGACCCGGGCGATGTGCTGGCGCAGGTCTTCGGCCACCTTGTCCGGGGTGCGCAAGGCGCGCGACACCGTGATCGCGCTGACACCCACGCGGCGCGCGACATCCTGCATGGTGACGCGGCCGGCGCGCGAGCTTCGGGGTTTACGGACGGACATGGACCCTCGCGGTGGGTGGGAAGCGCGTAGTCTGACGCAAAAATTAGGGGTTGCCAAAGGGAAAATGTTAGCGCTAACATTCCTGCCAGCATAATCCAGAAAAATCCGGGAAACGGAAGGAGACAAACATGCAAGCTTCCCCCTCGGGGCGGCCGGGACCCACGCGTCCCGGCCGTTCGTCGCTGTCCCGCGCCGCGGACTGGTGCTTTGCGCTGCAGACCTGGCTGATGGTCGTCTGTCTGAGCGCCATGGTCGTGCTGCTGTTCGGCAACGTGGCGCTGCGCTATCTCTTTAACTCCGGCATCAACGTCTCCGACGAGATCTCACGCCTGGCCTTCGTATGGATGATTTTCCTGGGTGCGGTGATCGCGCTGCGGGAACACCAGCACATCGGCGTGACCATGCTGGTGGAACGCTTCGGCTCGGCCGCCCGCCGGGTGACGCACATCGCCTGCCAGTTGCTGATCCTGTGGGTGCTGTGGCTGATGGCCGAGGGAAGCTGGGTCCAGACCGCCATTGGCCTGGACACCGTGCTGCCCGTCACCGGCATGCCCGTAGCGGTATTCAGCGCGGCCGGTCTGTACGCCGCCGTGGCCATGGGCATCCTGACGCTCATCGACCTGGTCCGCGTGATCGCGGGCGGCCCGCTGCCGGCCGAGTCCAGCCCGGAAGACCCGGCCGTCTGACCCGGCCCTCCCCGCGCGCCTCCAACCATCCGCCCGGATACCTGCAATGATCCTGACCATTTTCCTCGTTGTGCTGCTGGGGCTGATCGCCCTGGGCATGCCGATCGCGTTCGCGTTGATCATCAGCGCGATCGTCATGATGTTCCAGCTGGATTTCTTCGACACCCAGCTCCTTGCCCAGAACATGTTGTCGGGCGCCAACAGCTTCACGCTGATGGCGGTGCCGCTCTTCATGCTGGCCGGCGAAGTCATGAACGCGGGCGGCATTTCGCGCCGCATCGTTCACCTGGCCAACACCTTCGTGGGCCACATCCAGGGCGGCCTGGGCTATGTCGCCATCTTCGCCAGCGTATTGCTCGCCTCGCTGTCGGGTTCGGCCGTGGCAGACGCGGCGGCATTGGGCTCGCTGCTGATCCCCATGCTGCGTGACAAGGGCTATGACGCCGGCCAGGCGTCGGGCCTGATCGCGGCCGGCGGCATCATCGCACCCATCATCCCGCCGTCGATCTCATTCATCATTTTCGGGGTCGCCACCAACGTGTCGATCACCAAGCTGTTCTTCGCCGGCATTGCGCCCGGCCTGATGATGGGCCTGACGCTGGTGACCGTCTGGACCTGGGTGGCGCGCAAGCACGGCAGCATCACGCCTTCGCCGCGCGAGCCCTGGAGCAATCGCTGGAAGGCGCTGCGCGGATCCCTCTGGGCGCTCATGCTGCCGGTCATCATCATTGGCGGCCTGCGGGGCGGCATCTTCACGCCGACGGAAGCCGCCGTCGTCGCGGCCGTGTATGCGCTTCTGGTCAGCCTTTTCGTCTATCGGGAGATCGGACTGCGCGACCTGGGCCGCCTTTTCATCAACGCCGCGCGCACCACTGCCGTCGTCATGTTTCTGGTGGCCGCCGCCATGGTCTCGTCGTACATGATCACCCTGGCCGATTTGCCGCAGGATCTGATCGCGCTGCTCGAGCCCGTCATGGACCAGCCCAAGCTGCTGATGTTCGCGCTGCTGATCCTGCTGACGCTGGTGGGCACGGTGATGGACCTGACCCCGACCATCCTGATCCTCGGTCCCGTGCTGATGCCCGTGGTCACCAAGGCTGGCATCGACCCCGTGTACTTCGGCGTCATGTTCGTCATGGTCGGCAGCGTCGGCCTGCTGACGCCCCCGGTGGGCACGGTGCTCAACGTCGTCTGCGGCGTCGCCCGCATCAATATGGAAACCATCTGCAAAGGGGTGTGGCGCTACGTCGTGGCCTACACCCTGCTGTTGATCCTGCTGGTGATCTTTCCCGAACTGATCACCGTACCCGCACGCTGGCTGCACTAGCGGCACCTGAAACCCCAAGGAGGAACACCATGATCAAGCATTTCAAGACCCGCATTCTTGTCCTGGCCACGGTGCTGTCCTGCACCGTCGCCGGCGTGGCCGCGGCCGCGGACGTCAAACCGCGCCTCATCCGCTTCGGCTACGGGCTGAACGAGGAAAGCGTGCAGGGCCGCGCGGCCCGCTACCTGGCGCAGGAACTCGAAAAAGCGAGCGGCGGCAAGCTCAAGATGAGGACCTTCGGATCGGCCAACCTGGGCTCCGACGAGCAGATGCAGAGCGCGCTGGTGGGCGGCGCGCAGGAAATGATGGTGGGTTCGACCGCCCCCCTGGCCGGCATGGTCAAGGAATTTGGCGTGTTCGACCTGCCGTTTCTGTTCAACAGCGAAAAGGAAGCCGATGCGGTGCTGGACGGGCAGCTCGGCCAGGAGCTCCTGAAAAAGCTCGAAGCCAAGGGGCTGGTCGGCCTGGTCTACTGGGAAAACGGCTTTCGCAATATGACCAATTCCAAGCGCCCGATCACGCGCGCCGAGGATCTGGAGGGGATCAAGCTGCGCGTCATGCAGAACCAGATCGCGCTGGGCGTCTTCAACACGCTGGGCGCCAATGCCGTGCCGATGCCGTTCTCGGAACTCTTCACCGCGCTGGAAACCCGCACGGTGGACGGCCAGGAAAATCCCATCACCACGATCCAGAGCAGCAAGTTCTATGAGGTGCAGCCCTACCTGACCATTACGCGCCACGTCTACACGCCGTGGGTGGTGATGGCCTCCAAGAAATGGTGGGACACCTTGTCGCCGGACGAACAGAAGCTCATCCGCCAGGCCGCGGCGGCGTCGCGCGATTTCGAACGCAAGGACAGCCGCGCCGATTCCACCAAGGCCATGGGCACGCTGGAAAAGAACGGCATGAAGATCAACACGGTTTCGCCCGAGGAAGTCGCCCGCATGCGCCAGAAGGTGCAGCCCGTGGTCGACAAGTACACCCAGGAACTCGGGCCCGAACTGGTCAAGCAGTTGAACGACGAAATCCAGAAGGCGCGCAACTAGCCCTGGCGGCCCGGATCGCTCTTCGGTCCGGGCCTGTATGCAACCGAAGCAAGCGAGACAGCCATGTCCCAGACCCCGCGCAGACTGCGCAGCCAGAAATGGTTCGACGATCCCTCGCACGCCGATATGACGGCGATCTACGTCGAGCGCTATCTCAACTACGGCCTGACGCGCCAGGAACTGCAATCGGGGCGGCCCATCATCGGCATCGCCCAGACGGGCAGCGACCTGGCGCCCTGCAACCGCCATCACCTGGCGCTGGCCGAACGCATCAAGGCCGGCATCCGGGACGCGGGCGGCATTCCGATGGAATTCCCGGTGCATCCGCTGGCCGAGCAAGGCCGCCGGCCCACCGCCGCGCTGGACCGGAACCTGGCTTACCTGGGCCTGGTGGAGATCCTGCATGGCTATCCGCTGGACGGCGTGGTCCTGACCACGGGCTGCGACAAGACCACCCCTGCCTGTCTCATGGCAGCGGCCACGGTGGACATCCCGGCCATCGTGCTGTCCGGCGGTCCCATGCTGGATGGCTGGCATGAAGGCCAGCGCGTGGGATCGGGCACCGTCATCTGGCACGCGCGCAACCTGATGGCCGCGGGCAAGCTGGACTACGAAGGCTTCATGACGCTGGCGACCGCCTCGTCGCCGTCGATCGGCCACTGCAACACCATGGGCACCGCCCTGTCCATGAACTCGCTGGCCGAAGCGCTGGGCATGTCCCTGCCCACCTGCGCCAGCATCCCCGCGCCCTACCGCGAGCGCGGCCAGATGGCCTATGCCACCGGCATGCGCATCTGCGACATGGTGCGCGAAGACCTGCGTCCGTCCCACATCATGACCCGGCAGGCGTTCGAGAACGCCATCGTCGTCGCGTCGGCCCTGGGCGCGTCCACCAACTGCCCGCCCCACCTGATCGCCATGGCCCGCCACGCGGGCATCGACCTGAGCCTGGACGACTGGCAGCGTTTGGGCGAAGACGTGCCCTTGCTGGTCAATTGCGTGCCAGCGGGCGAACACCTCGGCGAAGAATTTCACCGCGCGGGCGGGGTGCCGGCCGTCTTGCATGAACTGCTGGCCGCCGGCCGCCTGCATCCGGACTGCCGGACCGTGTCCGGCAAGACCATCGGCGAGATCGCCGCCGCGTCCAAAACCCACAACGCCGACGTGATCCGCACTTGCGACGCGCCGCTCAAGCACCGCGCGGGCTTCATCGTGCTGTCGGGCAATTTCTTTGACAGCGCCATCATCAAAATGTCGGTCGTGGGCGAGGCATTCCGCCGCGCCTACCTGTCCGAACCCGGTTCGGAGAACGCATTTGAGGCGCGGGCCATCGTATTCGAGGGACCGGAGGACTATCACGCCCGCATCGAGGACCCTGCCCTGAATATCGACGAGCACTGCATCCTGGTGATCCGCGGCGCCGGCACGGTCGGTTACCCAGGAAGCGCGGAAGTCGTGAACATGGCGCCCCCTTCGCACCTGCTCAAGCGCGGCATCGACTCGCTGCCCTGCATGGGAGACGGGCGCCAGAGCGGCACCTCAGCCAGTCCGTCGATCCTGAACATGTCGCCCGAAGCCGCGGTGGGCGGTGGACTGGCGCTGCTGCGCACGGGCGACAGGATCCGGGTCGATTTGAACCAGCGGTCGGTCACCTTGCTGGTGGACGAAGCGGAATTGGACAAGCGTCGCCAGGATCCGCCGTACGAAGCGCCGCCCTCGCAGACGCCCTGGCAGGAACTGTACCGGCAGACCGTGGGGCAGTTGTCGACGGGCGGCTGCCTGGAGGCTGCAACCCTTTACTTGAAGGTAGTGGAGACGCGCGGCGATCCGCGGCATTCGCATTGAAAGAGGGTGCCGGGTCGGTCGACGACGGGCGCTGGCTACTCGCCTGGCCGCGTGCTGGCCGACCCGTCGATCTTCGGGCTCGGCCGGCTGACGACATACGCCGCGCTGGCCAGAAAGAAGATGCCCACGCCGACGGCGAGCGCCAACGAGGGATGCGCGCTCCAGTAAAACAGCAGATAGCCCGCCGCCATCCCCACGCAAGCGTACGCCTTCCCCTTGCGCGACACGGCGCCCTGCTCGCGCCACGCGCGCAACGACGGGCCGTACGTCGGACTATCCAGCAGCCATTTCTCGAGCCGTGGCGACGAGCGGGAAAAGCAGGCCACTGCCAGGATCAGGAAGATCGTCGTCGGCATCACCGGCAGGAAGGCGCCGATGACACCCAGCGCCAGCATCAGGCAGCCCAGGCATAACCAAAGTGCTCTCATCATGATGGTGTGCAGGATATCGCAATTGCCCGGTCACGTTGCCGCCCCGCGCGGGCGCGGCGCTGGTCTCACGACGAGGCAGGCTCCGGCATCCTGGCGCGCAGCATCCGCACGAAATCCGCGCTGGGGCTGCCCCCGGCGGCGCGCGACTTATGGACCATGGCCCACGCTTCGCCGAACTGGCCGCGCGAATAGTAGGCGGTCGCCCACGAGGCATACAGATAGCCCTTGTCCGGCTCCACGGCCTCGCCCTTGCGATACCACTCGTCCGAACGCGCCGTGGCCGCGATGCGGGCCTCGGGCGGCAGCGTCTTGTCCTCCGCCGCGCAACGCGCCGCGATCCGGCCGGCATCCGCATAAAGGCCCCGAAACGTCGGCGGGTTCAAGCTCATTGCCCGATCCATCATGCTCATCGCCTGGCATACCTTGCGCTGGTCTTCGAGCAACGCCGCAAAGCCCGCATACACTTCGGGATTGTCCGGGTTCAGCAACCAGGCCTGATTGAAGCGCCGCATGGCCAGGCCAGACTGGTTTTCACGATGCAGGCGGTATCCCTGCTCAATCTTCGCCTGCGCGGCCGCGCTCGGAGATCCGAACTTTTTCGTCGCCTCCACGGCCTGCTGCTCGTCGCCTGCCCGCAACGCCGCAACCGCGCGGCGATCGCCGCCGGCATACATCGGCGCTTCCTCGGGACGCGCCTGCGCTGGCGCAGGTGCCTTGATTGCGCAGGCCGGCAGCCACAGCAACTGGGCCAGAAGTATCGCCTTCAGAATGGATTGCATGGGCGGGCTTTGATGGGGGAAAGACGGAATATACCGGCAGTATGGGATGGGGTGCCGATGATGCCTGCTGGTTTGGCTGCTGGAAGCCCAAGACCGTGGCGCATTATCTTCTCGCCTCTGAAGCGGCATTTTTGTAATCAACCTGCATACCGCAAATCAGTTAGCCGCCATCGACGCGGCAAAATGGACGCGGCAAAAATGCGCCACCCGATCCGGATACTGCGCGAAAATCGGGAAGAAATGCAAAAAGCCGCGAAGTCATATGACTTACGCGGCTTTTCAGGTCTGTGTCCGACTAGCTCTATTGAACACACCTTTGCAGGAATTTGGTAGGCGGTATTGGAATCGAACCAACGACCTCCACGATGTCAACGTGGCGCTCTAACCAGCTGAGCTAACCGCCTGCAAAGAAGAAGAATTATATAGTGCTTTTTTAAACTATGCAAATCGTCTTGGAAGATTTTTTGCATTTTTTATTGCGGCTTTTGCGCTTTGGGGATCGGCTTAGCTCAGTTTGGCTAACGCCCTTTCACCCTTGCACAACGCATTTGGAAGATTAATTCCGCATGCCTCGCAAGTCAGGCACTACTACTAATTACCCTTCAACTTCGTGTCTGCGTCATGTGCCGCAGCAACGAAGAACGAAATTCTATCAGAACTTTTTATTCCTTGCTCGACTTCAACGCCACTACTCACATCGATCGCCCAAGGACGCACCTTTTCGATCGCGGCGCCCACGTTCTCGGCGTTCAATCCGCCGGACAGGATCAAGGGACGCGAGACCGGATCGGCCCGCACGTCGTCGAGCAGCGCGTAATCGAATCCGTGTCCGCTCCCGCCGTAGCCCGCGCTGTAGCTGTCGAACAGCCAGCCCGCCGCCTCGCCGTACGCGCGGCACGCCGAGGCCAGCGTGTCCGCCGTATCCAGGCCGGGCGCGCCGGCGCGGAAAGCCCGCAGGAAGCGGTGGCCGAAGCGCGCGCAGTCCAGCGGCGATTCGTCGCCATGGAATTGCAGCAGGTCGGGGCCGACTTCGCCCTGCACGGTGCGCACAAGCTCGTCTTCGGCATTCACGAAAAGCGCGACGACATCGACGAATGCCGGCACCGCGCGGCGCAGTTGCGCGGCGCGGGTCGGCGTGAGGCAACGCTTGCTCTTCGGATAGAAGACGAAGCCAATCGCGTCCGCGCCGGCCGAGACGGCGGCGTCGATGTCTTCTTCGCGGGTCAGCCCGCAGATCTTGATGCGTGTACGCATGGCATTTTCGAGAGGAATGTGGTCCCGCGGCGACTTGCCGGGGCCAGGGGATTATGTCCCGGGCGCTGGCGGGGCTAGGTGCCCTGCGCGCCCAGCGTGGCCACCATGTTGTCGAAGCTGCCCTCGGCCATGCGGGACCACGGGGCCTGCTTGTTGCGGAAAGCCAGCATGCTGTCGTAGAGCCGCTTGAACATCGGGTCTTTGGCGCTGAGTTCATTGTAAGCCGCCAGCGAGGCCTCGTAGCAGGCCTGCAGGACCGGCCTCGGGAACGCTTTCAGTTGCGCGCCCTGCGACACCAGCCGGCGCAGCGCGTCCGGATTGCCGGCATCGTACTGGGCGATCATGTTGCCGGTGGCCATGGCGCAGGCCAGCGACAGCGCGGACTGGAAGGGCTTCGGTAATTCGTCGTACGCGGCCTTGTTCACGTAGAGCGACAATTGCTGGGTCCCCGCCCACCACCCCGGGAAATAGTAGTTGCGCGCCACTTTGTAAAGGGAAAGGCGCTCGTCGTCGTAGGGACCGATCCACGCCACCGCGTCCACGCGGCCATCTTCCAGCGCGGCGTAGGCCTGTTCCACGGGTATGTCGACGGGCACGGCGCCCAGACGCGCCAGCACGTGGCGGGCAAAGCCGCCCGCGTGCACCTTGAGGCCGCGCAGGTCATCGACCGTCTTGATTTCACCGCGAAACCACCCTCCCATCTGCGCGCCGGTTTGGCCGCAAGGAAAGTTCAGAATGCCGTATCTGCCGAACGCCTCGCGCGTGAGCGTCAGGCCTTCGCCCTGGTTCATCCACGCGTTCATCTGGCGGGTGTTCAGCCCGAACGGCACGCAGGCATCGAACGAGAGGGCCGGGTCGGTATCGAAATAGCGGGTGGACACCGTGTGGCCGCAGTCGACGTCGCGGCGCTGCACGGCTTGCAGGACTTGGTCGGGCCGCGGCAGTTTGCCGGCCGGCAGGATTTCGATGACGAAGCGCCCTTCCGTGACATCGGCCACGTAGCGGGCGACGTCTTCGGCGCCGGCAAAGAGCGTGGGCGACTCGTTCGGGAAGGTCGAGGCCAATCGCCAGGTCAGCCGGGGCGCCTCCTGCACGATGGCGGGCGCATCGGCGGCGGCGGGCGGGGCGGGCGGCACGGTGCCCGGCGCGTCGGGGACGGCGGGCGCGGCATCCGGTGCCGGGGGCAGCGCATCCTGCGCGACGCCGGACGCATCCTGGGCGACGGCCTTGCCCAACACGGCGCCGCCCGCGGCGGCCAAGGCGGTTTGCTTCAAAAACGCGCGGCGTTGCATGACGCATGCCTCCGATAAGGCGCGGGAATGCGCCGCCGGGGTGGCGGCGTCCCTCAGGATTGAGTAAAGGGCGACAACAGCGTGGCCCCGCCGTCGAGTTCCTGCAGGCCGAAGGTGTCGGGATAGTCGATGGCGGCCAGATACAGGCCATCGGGCGCGAACGTGGGCGCGCCCCGCCTGCGGTCACGCCAGGCCAGGAGCTGCGGCATCCAGTCGACCGATTCCCTGCCCTGCCCGATCTGCAGCAGCGCGCCCATGATGTTGCGCACCATGTGGTGCAGGAATGCATTCGCCTTCAGCGTGAACACCAGGAATGGCCCCCGCTCCTCGATGTCCAGGCGATGCATGTACCGCACCGGGTGCTTGGCCTGGCATTGCGACGACCGGAAGCTGGAAAAGTCGTGCTCGCCGATCAAGGCCTTCGCCGCCTCGCGCATGGCGTCCACGTCCAGCGGCTGGAAGCACCAGCCGGCACGCCCTGCCCACAGCGCCGGACGAACCCGGCCACGCCAGAGCAGGTATACATAGGTGCGTGCGCGAGCGGAAAAACGCGCATGGAATTCGTCGGAGACTTCCTGGGCCCACTGCACCGAAATGCTGGGCGGCAGGAACGCGTTCACGCCGCGCACCCAGGATTCCGTTCTGCGGTTCAGCGTGGTGTCCAGATGGACCACCTGCATTGCCCCGTGCACACCGGTGTCGGTGCGGCCGGCGCAGATCGTGGGGACCGGCTCGGCAACGCCGCAGAAACTGGCCAGGGCGGACTCCAGCGAGTCCTGCACCGTCTGCCGGTGCGGCTGTGTCTGCCAACCCTGCCAGGCGGAGCCGTCATACGCCAGCCCCAATGCAACTCTAGACATGCTTCAAACCCGAGGACCGCCGACACGGCGCGGTTCGTCCGTGGGCGGTACGTCCAGGTCGAGATTGATGGTGTCGAGCCTGCGGTTCAGCGCTGCCGTGTCCAGCACCGGCTCGTTGTCGGTATAGCTATCCTCGTCATCGTCATCGCGCCGTGCGCCAGCCCGGCGCAACAGCCAGGCGATGGCGAAGGCGACGAGCGCCAGCACCGCGGTAACGATTACGAGCAGATTGTCGGCCAGCCAGCCGGGCATGCCCGGCTGATCGGTCTTGTCGGGGAGCGTGCCGACGGGCTTGTCGGATGCGGCGGGCGACGATCCGGCCGCGCCGGGGGAGCCTGCTGCGCCCGGCGTGCCTGCTGTGCCCGAAGTACCTGCTGTGCCCGAAGTCCCTGCTGCGCCCGGTGCACCTGCAGTGCCCGGCGTGCCCGCTGCACCCGGCGTGCCTGCCACACCCGGGGTGCCTGCTGTGCCCGGCGTGCCTGCTGTGCCCGACGTGCCTGCTGCGCCCGGCGTGCCTGCTGCACCCGGCGTGCCTGCTGCGCCCGGCGTGCCTGCTGCACCCGGCGTGCCTGCTGCGCCTGGCGTACCTGCTGCGCCCGGCGTGCCTGCTGCACCCGGCGTGCCTGCTGCGCCCGGCGTCCCTGCTGCGCCCGGCGTGCCTGCTGCCCCCGGCGCACCTGCCGTGCCCGGCGTGCCTGCCGTGCCCGGCGTGCCTGCTGCGCCCGGCGTACCTGCTGCGCCCGGCGTACCTGCTGCGCCCGGCGTACCCGCTGCGCCCGGCGTACCTGCCGTGCCCGGCGTGCCTGCTGCGCCCGAAGTACCTGCCGTGCCCGGTGCGCCTGCTGCGCCCGGCGTCCCCGCTGCGCCCGGCGTACCTGCCGTGCCCGGCGTGCCTGCTGCGCCCGAAGTACCTGCCGCACCAGAGGAGCCAGCAGCGCCCGTGGCTCCCGCCCCGGCCGATTGCTGGGCGACGGCCTTGGTCAGGTCGTCGACGTTGCTTTGAAGCTGGTCCACGCGTCCGCGCGCGTCCGCCAGGGCGCGTTCGGATGAGGTCTTGGCATCAGCCTGCGCCTCGGCCTGGGCGGCGGCGCTGTCCTGCGCCTGGCCGGTGGACAGGCGCACACGGTCCTGCGCCGGCGCTGCGCTGGCCACGCCCGCGTCGGCCGGCGGAGCGACGGTGCCGGAGGCGGCGTCCTGTCCCTTGACGACCGAGGGGTTCGCGCCTGCTGCCGCCCCCACGCGACCGCGGTACTTGGCGTAGGCCTCGGCATGTTCGTTGAAGATGCGGCGCGCTTCGGCCGGATCAATGGCGCGCACCGTGGCGGCATCTGGAATCTTGAGCGTCTGGCCGGCGCGCACCAGATTCATGTTGTTCTGGATGAAGGCCTGCGGATTGGCGCGCCACAATGCCACCAGCATCTGGTAGACCGACGCGTTGGGCACGGCATTGCGCTGGGCGATGGCGAAAAGGTAGTCGCCCGATTTCACCGTGACGGAGCCCGCCGTCCCGCCAGCCCTGGCCGGCGCGCCGACGGCGGCGGGCGTGATGTCTGCGCCGGTACCGCGCAGGGGCACCAGGATGCTGACCTGCACCTGCCGCTGGCCCGAACTGGAATTGATGTCGAGCAGCAGGTCGACAGCGCCGCTCGCAGGCGCCTGCACAGACCGCACCCGCAAATTCTTGCGCGTGGGATCCATGCCGTTCTCGACCCGGACCACCATGCTGGCCAACGGCACCGGCGGCTTGACGCCGGCGCGCTGCCACGCAGCTTCGTCAGCAATGGACACCTTGAGCGAGCTGATCTCTTCGGGCGTCAATTCCTGCAGGCCCACCAGCGCCTGCAGCGGCGCGCCGGGCACGGAAACGACGCGCGAATGCCCCACGCGCATGGCCAGCGCCGAACCGCAGACGCTTGAACCGATCGCCAGCGCAATTGCCCACTGAAGGGTCTTCAAACGGCGGGCATGCTTCACTTGGCGCGAACGCTGGGTCATAAGCTGGAATTCCGTTCTTGTAATCGAATTACGGGCTTAGGCCCATTCGCGCCATTTGCAGCGCAAAAAAAGGCCTCAATTCACCCGAAAAGTGTAATGGATCAAGCGCATTTCACAAACCTGAAAGGGGCATGCACCTTGGCCGGCGGGCACACGCGCCGCAAAAAACAAGGGCACCCAAAGGTGCCCTGATTGCTGTGGCGAAGGTCCGGGCAGCCCGACGCGCCGCCCGGCCGGGCATCAGGCTTCGTTCAGCGCAATGCGCAGCATGCGGCGCAGCGGTTCGGCGGCGCCCCACAGGAGCTGGTCGCCGACCGTGAAGGCGCCCAGGTACTGCGAACCCATCGACAGCTTGCGCAGGCGTCCCACCGGGATGTCCAGCGTGCCGGTGACGGCGACCGGGGTGAGCGCCGAGACGGTGGCTTCCTTGGTGTTGGGAACGACCTTGGCCCACTGCGTGCCCTGCGCGATGAGGGCTTCGATTTCGTCGAGCGACACGTCGCGCTTGAGTTTGATGGTCAGCGCCTGGCTGTGGCAGCGCATCGCGCCGATGCGCACGCACAGGCCGTCGATCGGGGTGGCGGGCGTGCCGAAGGCGGCGCCGCGGCCCAGGATCTTGTTGGTCTCGACCTCGCCCTTCCATTCTTCCTTGGACATCCCGTCGCCCAGGTCCTTGTCGATCCAGGGAATCAGGTTGCCGCCCAGCGGCACGCCAAAGTGCTCGTGGGGCAGCGCAGCGTCCTTCTGCTTGGCCAGCACGCCACGGTCGATTTCCAGGATGGCCGACGCGGGGTCGTCCAGCAGGGGCTTGACCGACTGGTTGATCTCGCCGAACTGGGTCAGCAGTTCACGCATGTGCTGCGCGCCGCCGCCGGACGCGGCCTGGTACGTCATGGAGGTCATCCATTCGACCAGGTCGTTGTTGAAGAGGCCCGCCAGGCCCATCAGCATGCAGCTCACCGTGCAGTTGCCGCCGATGAAGTTGCGCACGCCGCGCTTTAGGGCCGCGTCGATCACCGGACGATTGACCGGATCCAGCACGATGATGGCGTCGTCGGCCATGCGCAGGGTGCTGGCCGCGTCGATCCAGATGCCGTTCCAGCCCGCGCCGCGCAGCTTGGGATAGACCTCGGAGGTGTAGTCCCCGCCTTGCGCCGTCACGATGATCGGCAGTTTTTTCAGAGCGTCGATGTTGTAGGCGTCTTGCAGCGGGCCCGCGCCGGTCGCCCAAGTGGGCGCCGCGCCGCCAGCGTTGCTGGTGGAGAAAAACACCGGTTCGATCAGTGCGAAGTCGTTCTCGTCGCGCATGCGTTGCATGAGCACCGAGCCGACCATACCGCGCCAGCCGACAAGGCCTACTGCTTGATTCATTTCAATCGCTCTTTAAATGGGGTGACAAGATGGGAGGGGAAATTCCGTGCAATTCAACAATTTATCAGAATGCACGCGGGGATGTTGCGATGCAGCTAGAAAAAAACGGGGCCAGGAAGCGGAAGGGGCCGCGCGGGCAGCCCCTTCCCTCTACCTATATATATCCATACAGATCTATATGGATGGCTGTGAAACCAGCCCGCGCCCTGTCAGGCCAGCGCCTTGAGCACGGCGTCGCCCATGCCGGCGGTGCTGACCTTGGTCGTGCCGGGTTCGAAGATGTCGGCGGTGCGAAGACCGCTGGCCAGCACGCTGCGCACCGCCTCTTCGATGCGGTCGGCCTGCGGCGCGAGGTTCAGCGAATAGCGCAGCAGCATCGCGGCCGACAGGATCGTGGCGAGCGGGTTGGCGATGCCCTGCCCCGCGATATCCGGCGCCGAACCGTGGCTGGGTTCGTACAGGCCCTGGCCACCAGCGTTGAGCGACGCCGAGGGCAGCATGCCGATCGAGCCGGTCAGCATGGCCGCCTCGTCCGAGAGAATGTCGCCGAACAGGTTGCCGGTGACGATGACGTCGAACTGGCGCGGATTGCGCACGAGCTGCATGGCGGCGTTGTCGACATACATATGCGACAGCTCGACGTCCGGGTACTCGCGCGCCACCTCGATGACGATGTCGCGCCAGAACTGCGAGGTCTCCAGCACGTTGGCCTTGTCGACGCTGCACAGCTTCTTGTTGCGCTTTTGGGCCGACTCGAAGCCGATGCGCGCAATGCGGCGCACTTCGGATTCGGCGTAGCGCATGGTGTCGTAGCCTTCGCGCTCGCCGGTGAACGCGCCGTCCGGCGACGAACGCACGCCGCGCGGCGTGCCGAAATAGATGTCGCCGGTGAGCTCGCGGATGATCAGGATGTCCAGGCCCGACACGATCTCGGGCTTGAGCGACGAGGCGCTTGCCAGTTCCGGATACAGAATCGCCGGACGCAGGTTGGCGAACAGGCCCAGGGCCTTGCGCAGGCCCAGGATGGCCTGTTCCGGCCGGAATTCACGCGGCAGGCTGTCGTACTTCCAGTCGCCGACCGCGCCGAACAGCACGGCGTGCGATTCCTTGGCGAGGTTCAGCGTGGCGGGCGGCAGGGGGTGTTCGAACTGGTCGAATGCCGCGCCGCCGACCGGCGCCTGCTTGATGTCCAAGGGCACGTCCAGCGCCTTCAGGACGCGCACGGCCTGTTCGACGATTTCCGGGCCGATGCCGTCGCCGGGCAAGACTGCGATGTTGTGGGTCATTGAGAGCGTTCCTGTGGTCGATGGGTAGTGATCAGGCGACCGGGCGGCTTTCCAGCCACGGGTGGCGGGCCAGGCGCTCGGCTTCGAAGGCGCGGATCTTGTCGGCGTGGCGCAGCGTCAGGCCGATGTCGTCCAGGCCATTGAGAAGGCAATACTTGCGGAAGGGCTCGATGTCAAAGCCCATGGCGCGGCCATCCGCGGCGATCACGACCTGGCGGTCGAGGTCGATGTTCAGCTTGTAGCCGGGGAAGGCCTTCACTTCGTCAAAGAGGCGCGCCACTTCCAGCTCGGACAGCACGATCGGCAAGAGGCCGTTCTTGAAGCTGTTGTTGAAAAAGATGTCGGCGTAGGACGGCGCGATGATGGCGCGAAAGCCGAACTGGGTCAGCGCCCACGGCGCGTGCTCGCGGCTGGAACCGCAACCGAAGTTCTTGCGGGCCAGCAGGATCGAGGCGCCCTGGTAGCGCGGCTGATTCAGCACGAAATCCGGGTTCAGCGGACGCTTGCTGTTGTCCATGCCCGGTTCGCCGTGGTCCAGGTAACGCAGCTCGTCGAACAGGTTGGGCCCGAAGCCCGTGCGCTGGATGGACTTGAGGAACTGCTTGGGGATGATGAGGTCCGTGTCGACGTTTTCGCGGTCGAGCGGCGCCACCAGGCCTTCGTGAGTGGTAAATGCTTGCATGTTGTTTACTCGATGCTAGACGCTTAACGGAACGTGCGGACGTCGACGAAATGGCCGGCGACAGCCGCGGCGGCGGCCATGGCCGGGCTGACCAGGTGCGTGCGGCCGCCCTGTCCCTGCCGTCCCTCGAAATTGCGGTTGGAGGTCGAAGCGCAGCGCTCGCCGGGTTCGAGGCGGTCGGCGTTCATGGCCAGGCACATCGAACAGCCCGGTTCACGCCATTCGAAGCCGGCTTCGATGAAAATCTTGTCCAGCCCTTCGCGCTCGGCCTGTTGCTTCACCAGGCCGGAGCCGGGCACCACCATCGCCTGCCGCACATTGGACGCCACGCGCTTGCCGCGCGCCACCACGGCCGCCGCGCGCAGATCTTCGATGCGGGAGTTGGTGCAGGAGCCGATGAACACGCGATCCACGCGGATGTCGGTCAGCGGCATGTTGGGCTTCAGGCCCATGTATTCGAGCGCGCGCTCCATGCCGCTGCGGCGCACATCGTCCTTTTCACGGTCGGGGTCCGGCACGCGGGAATCGACCGGCAGCACCATTTCCGGCGACGTGCCCCAGGTCACCTGCGGCTTGATGTCGCGCGCATCGACTTGCACCACCGTATCAAACTTGGCGCCTTCGTCGGTGTGCAGGGTGCGCCAGTACTTGACTGCCTGGTCCCACACGATGCCCGTGGGGGCAAAGGGGCGTCCGCGGAAGTATTCGATGGTCTTGTCGTCGACCGCCACCATGCCCGAACGCGCGCCGGCTTCGATCGCCATGTTGCAGACGGTCATGCGGCCCTCGACGGTCAGCGCGCGGATCGTGCTGCCGGCGAACTCGATTGCGTGGCCCGTGCCGCCGGCCGTGCCGATGATGCCGATGATGTGCAGCACGACGTCCTTGGCGGTACAGCCGAAAGGCAGTTCGCCTTCGACCTTGATCAGCATGCTCTTGGCTTTCTTCATGAGCAGCGTCTGCGTCGCGAGCACGTGCTCGACCTCGGACGTGCCGATGCCGAAGGCCAGCGCGCCCAGCGCGCCGTGCGTGCTGGTGTGCGAGTCGCCACAGACCACCGTCATGCCCGGCAGGGTGGCGCCCTGCTCCGGCCCGATGACGTGCACGATGCCCTGGCGCAGGTCGTTCATGCGGAATTCGGTAATGCCGTACTTGCCGCAGTTGGCGTCCAGCGTGTCGACCTGCAGGCGCGAGATCGGATCGTCGATGCCCTGGGCGCGATTCAGGGTGGGCACGTTGTGGTCGGCCACCGCGAGGTTGGCGCCGGTGCGCCACGGCTTGCGGCCGGCCAGCGTCAGCCCTTCGAACGCCTGCGGGCTGGTGACCTCGTGCAGCAGGTGGCGGTCGATATAGAGCAGACAGGTGCCGTCTGATTCCTGGTGGACGATGTGGGCGTCCCAGAGTTTGTCGTAAAGGGTTTGGGCCATGGATGCGCTCTGCAAATAGACAATCCGGCTCGAGCCTCGCGCGAGGGTAAAAGGCTACCCTGCCGCGCCGGCTGCTGCGGCATGAGGGAATTATGCCCAGCCCCCAAACCTAGTACAAGCACACCTGATATACCAGTACTACAACTACCACGCTGCCGGTCGTTACAGGGCAATAACGGGCGTTGTATCGACTTATTACATAACGGGAGCAACGACCCGCCAAATATCCAGCTCGATACAAATTGGTAAACAAAATAGATACAGAACTCTCAAATAGATATAATCGCCTTTCGCTTTGGAGACGTACTCATCGAAATAATACGTAATAATCCGTATTAATAGAAATAATACATTTTCGATTAAGCGGTGTTCGTGCAAATTCAACGAAGTTAGTAGATGTTGCGCGACAATCACATCATGGACCGCCGGCTATAACCATCAAGAATTGACAAATCTTGACTCGCCAAAACTGACATTTGCATACAACATGGCGGCCATTCAATCTCAACTTGACTCGCGAATAATCACTATGGCTTCGTTTTTGCTTAAAAGCACGACCTCGGTCCTTGCCCTTGCATTCGTTCCTGCCGCATTTGCACAGTCCGCCACGCCCGCCGCTACTGAGCCGGCCGGGCAATCGCAAGTGACGTTGAATCAAATCGTCGAGCAGACGCTGCTCAGCAACCCTGAAATCCAGGCCAAGTACCACGACTTCCAGGCTTCGCTCGAAGGCCAGGCCGTCGCCCGCGCCGCCTACTTTCCGCAGATCAACGCACAGGGCTACGTGGGGCGCGAGTGGCGCAACAACGTGCCCGGCGTCGGATCGCAAAGCTGGAACCGTCCGGGCTGGACCGTCGAACTGCGCCAACTGATTTTCGACGGCTTCCGCACCACGAATGACGTCAAGCAGGCCGGCTTTGACAAGCTGGCGCGCTTCTACGACGTGCTGGCCACCAGCGACACCACCGCCTTCTCCGCCGTGCAGGCCTACATCGACCTGCAACGCTACCGCGACATGGAGCTGCTTGCCCGCCAGAATTACTCCCTGCATGAGCAGACCCTCAAGCAGATCGGCGAGCGCACGGAATCCGGCGTGGGCCGGCGCGTCGACCTGGAACAGGCAGGCGGCCGCCTTTCGCTGGCGCAGACGAACCTGATGACCGAGACGGCCAACCTGCTGGACGTGCAGCAGCGCTTCCAGCGCGTGACCGGCGCCTTCCCGCCCGAATCGATGCAGCCGCCGCCCGACATCAGCGACAAGCTGCCGAAGAATCCCGGCAACTTCAATGAATCGCTGCGCCGCAATCCCAGCTTCCTGTCCAAGCAGGCCGGCCTGCAGGCGGCCCAGGCCGGCGTTCAGTCGTCCAAGGGCGCGTTCTCGCCGAAATTCGAGTTCGTGGCCAGCACGGGACGCGACCAGAACGACCCCACGCCCGAGAACCGCGACATCCAGAGTTCCAGCGTGCAGGTCGTGATGAGCTACAACCTGTACCGCGGCGGCGCGGACTCCGCCCGCGTGCGCCAGACCGCCGCCCAGTCCTACGCCGCCCGCGACATCCGCGACTACACCTGCCGCAACGTACAGCAGGACCTGGCCGTGGCCTGGAACAACATCGTCAGCCTGAACCAGAAGCTGCCCTTCCTGCGCGACCACGAAGTGGCCACCACGAAGGTGCGCGACGCCTACGTGCAGCAGTTCCAGATCGGCCAGCGCTCGCTGCTGGACCTGCTGGACACGGAAAACGAACTGTTCGAATCGCGCCGCGCGCTGACCAATGCCATTTATGATCTGCGCCTTGCGCAGTACCGCTGGCTGGCGTTGTCCCACACCCTGCTGCCGGCGCTGTCGCTGCAACCCGCGCGCAATGAAATGCCCGAGGAGAACGGCAAGCTGGAAGTGTCGGACGAAGTGATCAAGCTGTGCAATTCGACCGTTCCGGACGCCGCCCGCCTGCAGCCCGTGCGCGTGCACTACAACGAAGGCACGCTGCCCCCCACGTTCGTGCCGATGAACGCGCCTGCCGCCAGACCCTGATTGGCGCAATGCGCAAGGAGGCCCAATGGCAACCCAGGGCAATGATTTCTCGCAGTTGGACGCGGACTTTGTCCGCGTCCTGGAAGACTTGATCGACGCGTTGATCGCCAACGGCACCTTGCGCATGACGGATCTGCCCATCCAGGCCCAGCAAAAGCTCACCCAGCGCAAGCAGCAGCGTGCGCGCCTCTCGGAACATCTGGACCTGTTGGATGACGAAGATGGACAAGTTATCTGAATTGGCAGCCCGGGAATGGCGCGCCGACGCGCGCGCCGCGCACGACGATCCCCTGCTGGATTGCCTGGTGGAAATCACCCGCCTGCACGGCGTCGCGGCCACCGCGCAAGCCCTGTCGGCGGGACTGCCCCTGGAAGAGCACCGCCTGACGCCGGCCCTGCTGCCGCGCGCCGCCGCGCGCGCGCAATTGTCGGCGCGCGTGGTCAAGCGCACGCTGGAAGACATATCGCAAGATCTGCTGCCCGCCATCCTGTTGCTCAAGGGTGAACGCGCCTGCCTGCTGCTCAAGAAGGAAGACGGCAAGTACGTGGTCAGCCACCCCGAGCTGGGGGGCAGCGCCATTGAAATGAGCCCGGCCGAACTGGCCGCGCAGTACACCGGCCTGGTCTGCCTGATTCGCCCGCAATTCCGCTTTGACGCCCGGTCGCCGGAAGTCGCCAAGGTGCGCGAACGCCACTGGTTCTGGGCGGCCATCATGGAGAACCGCCGGCTTTACCGCGACGCGCTCGTCGCGGCATTGCTGATCAACCTGTTCGCCATGGCGATGCCGCTCTTCACCATGAACGTGTATGACCGCGTGGTGCCGAACAACGCCGTCGAAACGCTGTGGGTGCTGGCCATCGGCATCACGCTGGTGGTGATCTTCAACATGATCCTGAGCACGGCGCGCTCCCACGTGGTGGACAGCGCCAGCAAGCGCGTGGACGTGCGCCTGTCCGCGCAGATCATGGAACGCGTGCTGGACCTGCGCCTGGAAGGCCGTCCGGTCTCGGTCGGCTCCTTCGCGGCCAACCTGCGCTCGTTCGAATCCATCCGCGATTTCATTGCGTCGGCCACCATCACCACGCTGGTCGACCTGCCCTTCATCCTGCTGTTCCTGGGCGCGCTGGCCTGGATTTCTCCCTGGATGATCCTGCCGCCGCTGGCCGGCATCGTGCTGATCCTGCTGGTGTCGCTGGCAGCGCAGGCGCGCATGGAGGCGTTGACCATGGCCTCGTTCCAGGCGTCGTCGCAGCGCAATGCCACGCTGGTCGAGGCGTTGACCGGGCTGGAAGCCGTCAAGACGCTCAACGCCCAAAGCGCAATCCAGCGCAACTGGGAGCGCGCCACGGAATTCATCGCGCAGACCGGCGGCAAGCTCAAGCTGATCTCGTCGTCCACCGTGGGCTTTGTCCAGGCCGTCCAGCAGCTCGTGTCGATCGCCGTCGTGATCATCGGCGTGTACCTGGCGCAGGAATCTGCCCTGTCCATGGGCGGCATCATCGCCGCGTCCATGATCGCCGGCCGCTGCCTGGCGCCGCTGGGCCAGGTTGCGGGGCTGCTCATGCAGTACCAGAACGCGCGCACGTCGCTGGGCTCGATCGACAACTACATGAAATTGCCGGTCGAACGCCCGGCCGAGGCCGAATTCCTGCACCGTCCCGTGTTTCACGGCGGCCTGGAGTTCCGCGACGTGACCTTCGTCTATCCCGGCAGCACCCAGCCCGTGCTCAAGAAGGTGTCGTTCAAGCTCAAGCCCGGTGAAAAGGTCGGCATCATCGGCCGCATCGGCTCGGGCAAGACGACGCTGGAAAAGCTGGCGCTGGCCCTGTATCAGCCCACGGAAGGGGCCGTGCTGCTGGACGGCGTGGACGTGCGCCAGATCGATCCGGCCGACGTGCGCCGGGCCATCGGCCACGTGCCCCAGGATCCCCTGCTCTTCTACGGCAGCCTCAAGCACAACCTGGCGATGGGCGCGCCCTACGCCGACGACGCCAGCATCCTGGCCGCCGCCAACATGGCCGGCGTGACCGAATTCGCCAACCTGCATCCCAATGGCTTTGACATGATCATCGGCGAGCGCGGCGAATCGCTGTCCGGGGGTCAACGCCAGTCGGTGGCGGTGGCGCGCGCGCTGATCAACGATCCGCCGATCCTGCTGCTCGACGAGCCCAGCAGCAACATGGACCACCAGAGCGAGGCCCAGTTGCGCAAGCGCCTGGGGCAAGCCAGCGCCACCAAGACGATCCTGCTGGTCACGCACCGCACCGCGCTGCTCGAACTGGTGGACCGGCTCATCGTGATCGACAACGGCCATATCGTGGCTGACGGTCCGAAGGAACAGGTGGTCGAGGCCCTGCGTCAGGGACGCGTCGGACGCGGGAGCTGAAAACACCATGCTGAACAATCCTGGAGCCCCCAAGCACGGTTTCTTTGGCAGCCTGCTGCGCGCACCGCGAGACATCTTCGTGTTCTTCTTCAACCGCCTCCTGGACGGCGCGGAGAAAGGCAAACCCGCGAAGCGGTCCGACTACATCGGCAATGCCGAATGGATCATCCACGAGTCGCGGGCCCGCGGTTCGCGCATCCTGCTCTGGACGTCGCTGCTCGCCACGATCGGGCTGCTCGTCTGGGCGGCGCTGGGCAGCATCGACGAAGTGGTCCGCGGCGAAGGCAAGGTCGTGCCGTCCCGACAGGTGCAGATCATCCAGAGCCTGGACGGCGGCATCGTGGAGGAAATCCTGGTGCGCCCCGGCCAGGAGGTCGAGGCGGGGGAAGTCCTGCTGAGAATCGACTCCACCCGGTTTGCCTCGTCGCTGGGCGAAAACAACGCGGAATACCTGTCGCTGCTGGCCAAGGCGGCCCGCCTGAAGGCGCTGGCCACGGGCGACCCCTTTGTCGCGCCCGAGGAAGTGCTCAAGCAGGCGCCCGGACTGGCGGAGATGGAACGCAACGCCTGGCAGGCGCGCAACACGGAACTCAACGCGACCGTCAACGTCGCCCGTGAACAACTCAAGCAGCGCCAGGAAGACCTGCGCGAAACCATCGCCAAGCGAGACCAGGCGTCGGCAAGCTGCGGACTGACCTCGCGCGAACTGCAGGTGACGCGGCCCCTGCTCAAGAGCGGCGCAGTGTCCGAAGTCGACCTGCTGCGCCTGCAGCGCGACGTGGCCCGGTATTGCGGCGAACAGAAAGGCGCCGAGGCGCAGATCGACCGCTTCCAGGCGTCGATCAAGGAAGCCGAAAGCAAGATCCAGGAAACCGAGCTGAACATCCGCAACCAGGCCCGCAGCGAACTGTCCGAAACCAACACCAAGCTCGCCACGCTGCGCGAGGGCAAGGCGGCGCTGGTGGACCGCGTCAAACTGGCCGAAGTGCGCGCCCCGGTGCGCGGCACCATCAAGACCTTGTTCAACAACACGGTCGGCGGCGTGGTGCAGCCCGGCAAGGACATCATCGAGATCGTTCCCAAGGACGACACCCTGCTGCTCGAAGTGCGCATCCAGCCGCGCGACATCGGCTTCCTGCATGCGGACCAGGAGGCGGAGGTGAAATTCACCGCCTACGATTTCGCCATCTACGGCGGCCTGAAAGGCCGGGTGGAACAGATCGGCGCGGACACCGTGACCGATGAGAAAGGCAATTCCTACTACGTCGTGCGGGTGCGCACGGACCGCAGCACGGTAGGCGACAAGCTGTTGCCCATCATCCCCGGGATGGTGGCGGAGGTTCATATCCTGACAGGCAAGCGCACGGTGCTCCAGTACCTGCTCAAGCCCATTCTGCGGGCCAAGGCGAACGCCTTTACCGAACGTTAATGGAGAGCTTCAAGGCCTTATGAAACCCACTCCCGTCCTGTTGATTACGCACGACGATCTGCTGTGGCAGCACTGGCGCGCCCTGGACCCGGCGCGCTGGATGGCCGCCCGCGGGCGAGGCCTGGCCGATCTGCAACGCTGGCGAGAGCAAGGCCGCGCGTTGGCGGTGCTGGACGCCGACGTGCCCAAGCTGCCCTCCTGGCACGATCCTTCGTGGACGCCCGCGCTGGCCGGCCTGCAGGTCGTGGTCGCCAGCGCCAGCCCCAACGACGAACAAGGCACGCAGGCGCTGGGCGCCGGCGCCCACGGCTACTGCCACAGCTACGCGCAGCCCGCGGCGCTGGCGCAGGCCCTGGAGGTCGTCGCCTCGGGCGGCATCTGGATGGGCCGGTCCCTGGTGTCCCGGCTGCTCAAGCTGGTCACCGAGCGTGCGCAGGACGCGTATGCCTGGGACGCAGGCCGGCTGACCGAGCGCGAAATCACCGTCGCGCGCTACGCCGCCAGCGGCCAGGCCAATGCGCAGATCGCCGAAGCGCTGGGCATCACCGAGCGCACCGTCAAGGCGCACCTGTCGGCGGTTTTCGACAAGCTCGGCGTCACCGACCGGCTGCAGCTCGCCCTGCTGGTGCACGGCATTTCCACGCCCGCCGAAGCGCGCACCAAAATCACTGCATAAAACTGTCCTCGAGGACAATATCCGCCGTCGCCGGCGCCTCGTAGTATCTGGCCATCTTGGATAACTCCCTGAAACGGAACCCACATGGCCAACTCCTCTCCCGCAGTCGTCAACGAAATCTCCGGTCGCGCCTGGATTCGCAATAGCGACGGCTCTCTGACCGAACTGCATCAAGGCAGCAAGGTCCCCGCCGGCAGCGACATCGTCACGGCGTCGGGCGGCACGGTTTCGCTTCAGGTTGAAAACGGCATGCCCATCGTCATCGGCGAGGGCCGTGAAGTGGCGCTGAACAGCGACATGACCGGCCCCCTGGCCGATCCGACGGAAGCCGCGGTCGCGCCGCCTTCGGGCACGGATTCCGACCGCCTGCTGGCCGCCCTGCAAGCGGGCCGCGACCCGTTTGAAGTCCTGGATCCGACGGCCGCCGTCGTGGCCGGCGGCGGTGAAGCCGGCGGCAGCAGCTTTGTGCGCCTGGCGCGCATCCTGGAAACCACCAGCCCGCTGGACCTGGCTTATCCGAACCCGGCGCGCGCCGATGACACGCTGCCCCGCGTGTCGGGCGCCGCGGCGACCGACGACGACGGCGATGCCGCCGCCGTGCAAACGCCGGGCAACACCCCTCCCGTCGCGCAGAACGACACCGTCGCCACCCGCCAGGACAATTCGATCAGCGGCAACCTTCTTGCCAACGACGCGGACGCCGATGGCGACGCGCTGACGCTGGTTTCCGTCAATGGCCGCGCGATGACCAGCGCGGGAATTACCGTTCCTGGTTCAAACGGCGGGACTTTCACGGTGTTCCCCGACGGATCGTATGTCTTTAACCCCAATGGCGAATACAAGGCGCTGGGAGAAGGCGAGACGGTCGTTTCCACCATTTCTTACACGATTACCGATCCGTCGGGCGCCACGTCGACGGCGACGGTCGCCGTCACCGTCACTGGCGAACTCGACGTGCCGACGATTGCCGTTTCGGATGCCGGCACCGTGAACGAAGGCGGTTCTGCCACGTTCAACATCAGCTTGGGCAATACGATCGATCTGGATCGTGAAACCACCGTCACGCTCAAAATCGGTGGCCAGGTCGAGGCTCAGGACGTCGGTTTGCCTGTCGTCACCATCGGTGGCGTCGCCGTCGCTGTGACGGCCAACGCTGATGGCACGTACAGCTTCCAACTTCCCGCCGGCGTCACGAACGGCATCGTGGTGACGTTGCCCACCACCGACGACAGCACCTTCGAAGGTCGCGAAACGCTGACGCTGGAAGCCACGCTCAGCGGCCAGGCCGCCAACGGCGCTCAATTGCCGTCCGGCATTTCCGACACGGGCAGCGCCACGATTGTCGATACGGAAAGCACCGATCCGTCCAACCCGAACCCGGGCGCGGACGTGCCCGCCCTGAGCGTCTCCGACGCCGGGGATGTCAACGAGGGCAGCAACGCCGTCTTCAATGTCGCGCTGTCCAAGCCGGTCGACGCCGACACGACCCTGACCTTCACGCTGGGCGGCCAGATCGAAGCGGGCGACGTGGGTACACCCACCGTCATGATCGGCGGCACCCCTGCCGTCGTTACCGCCAATGCGGACGGCTCGTACAGCGTCACCGTGCCCGCCGGCACCACGGGCGGCATCGTCGTCACGGTCCCGACGACCGATGACACGGTGTTCGAAGGCCGCGAGCAGCTCACGTTGGAAGCTACGCTGACAGGCAATTCCGCCAGCGGCATTGCGCTGCCGGGCAACATCACCGACAGCGGCAGCGCCACGATTGTCGATACCGAAAGCACTGACCCGTCCAACCCGAACCCGGGCGCGGACGTGCCCGCCCTGACCGTCTCCGACGCAGGCGATGTCAACGAAGGCAGCGACGCGGTCTTCAACGTCGCGCTGACTAAGTCCGTCGACGCCGACACGACGCTGACCTTCACGCTGGGCGGTCAGATCAAATCGGACGATGTGGGTACGCCCACTGTCATGATTGGCGGCACGCCTGCCGTCGTTACCGCCAACGCGGACGGCTCGTACAGCGTCACCGTGCCCGCCGGCACCACGGGCGGCATCGTCGTGACGGTCCCGACGACCGATGACACGGTGTTCGAAGGCCGTGAGCAACTGACGTTGGAAGCTACGCTGACGGGCAATTCCGCCAGCGGCGTTGCCTTGCCGGGCCATATCACCGACAGCGGCAGCGCCACGATTGTCGATACCGAGAGCACCGACCCGTCCAACCCGAACCCGGGCGCGGATGTGCCCGTCCTCACCGTCTCGGACGCGGGCGATGTCAATGAGGGCAACGAAGCAGTGTTCAATGTGGCGCTGACCAAGCCGGTCGACGCCGACACCACCCTGACCTTCAAGCTGGGCGGCCAGATCGAAGCAGGCGACGTGGGCACGCCCACCGTCATGATCGGCGGCACGCCTGCCACGGTCACGGCCAATCCGGATGGCACGTACAGCGTCACCGTGCCTGCCGGCACCACGGGCGGCATCGTCGTCACGGTCCCGACGACTGACGACACGGTGTTCGAAGGCCGTGAGAACCTGACCCTCGAAGCCACGCTGACCGGCAATTCCGCCAGCGGGACTGCCCTCCCGAGCAACATCACCGACAGCGGCAGCGCCACGATTGTCGATACGGAAAGCACTGACCCGTCCAACCCGAACCCGGGCGCCGACGTGCCGGCCCTGACGGTCTCGGACGCGGGCGATGTCAACGAAGGCAGCGATGCTGTCTTCAACGTCGCGCTGACCAAGCCGGTCGATGCCGACACCACGCTCACCTTCACGCTGGGCGGCCAGATCGAAACGGGCGATGTGGGTACGCCCACCGTCATGATCGGCGGTAAGCCCGCTACGGTCACCGCCAATCCGGATGGAACCTACAGTGTCACCGTGCCGGCCGGCACCACGGGCGGCATCGTCGTCACGGTCCCGACCACCGACGACACGGTGTTCGAGGGCCGTGAGCAGCTGACGTTGGAAGCTACGCTGACCGGCAATTCCGCCAGCGGCGTCGCCTTGCCGGGCAACATTAGCGATAGCGGCAGCGCCACGATTGTCGATACCGAAAGCACCGATCCGTCCAATCCGAACCCGGGAGCGGACGTGCCCGCGCTCACCGTCTCGGACGCAGGCGATGTCAACGAAGGCAGCGACGCGGTCTTCAACGTCGCGCTGACCAAGTCCGTCGACGCCGACACGACGCTGACCTTCACGCTGGGCGGTCAGATCGAAGCGGGGGATGTGGGTACGCCCACGGTGATGATTGGCGGTAAGCCTGCCGCGGTCACCGCCAACGCGGATGGCTCGTATAGCGTCACCGTGCCTGCCGGGACCACCGGCGGCATCGTGGTCACGGTCCCGACTACCGATGATGTCACCTTCGAAGGCCGCGAGAACCTGACGTTGGAAGCTACGCTGACGGGCAATTCCGCCAGTGGCATTGCACTGCCGGGCAACATCACCGACAGCGGCAGCGCCACGATTGTCGATACGGAAAGCACTGACCCGTCCAACCCGAACCCGGGCGCGGATGTGCCCGCACTCACGGTCTCCGACGCCGGGGATGTCAACGAAGGCAGCGACGCTGTCTTCAACGTCGCCCTGACCAAACCGGTCGATGCCGACACCACCCTGACCTTCACGCTGGGCGGTCAGATCGAAGCAGGCGACGTGGGTGCGCCCACCGTCACGATCGGCGGCGCGCCTGCCACGGTCACCACCAATCCCAATGGCACGTACAGCATTACCGTGCCCGCCGGCACCACGGGCGGCATCATCGTCACGGTCCCGACGACCGGTGATTCGGTGTTTGAAGGTCGTGAGCAACTGACCCTCGAAGCCACGTTGACGGGCAATTCCGCCAGCGGCATTGCGCTGCCGGGCAACATCACTGACTCGGGCAATGCCGTGATCGTCGACGATCACGGCCCGGGCGCCGATGTGCCCGCCTTGACCGTCTCCGACGCGGGTGATGTCAACGAAGGCAGCGATGCTGTCTTCAATGTCGCGCTGACCAAGTCTGTCGACGCCGACACCACACTCACCTTCACGTTGGGCGGCCAGATCGAAGCAGGCGACGTTGGCGTGCCCACCGTCATGATCGGCGGCGTGCCTGCCACGGTCACCACCAATCCGGATGGCACGTACAGCGTCACGGTCCCTGCCGGCACCACGGGCGGCATCGTGGTCACGGTCCCGACGACGGGCGACTCGGTGTTTGAAGGTCGTGAGCAACTGACCCTCGAAGCCACGCTGACGGGCAACTCCGCCAGCGGCATCGCGCTGCCGGCCAACATTACCGACTCGGGCAACGCTGTCATCGTCGACGATCACGGCCCTGGCGCGGACGTGCCCGCCTTGACCGTGTCCGATGCAGGCGATGTCAACGAAGGCAGCGACGCGGTCTTCAACGTCGCCCTGACCAAGTCCGTCGACGCCGACACCACCCTGACGTTCACGCTGGGCGGTCAAATCGAAGCGGGCGATGTGGGTACGCCCACCGTCATGATCGGCGGCGCGCCTGCCGTCGTTACCGCCAACGCGGACGGCTCGTACAGCATCACCGTGCCCGCCGGCACCACGGGCGGCATCGTCGTCACGGTCCCGACGACCGGTGACTCGGTGTTTGAAGGTCGTGAGCAACTGACCCTCGAAGCCACGCTGACGGGCAATTCCGCCAGCGGTATTGCGCTGCCGGGCAACATCACTGACTCCGGCAACGCCGTCATCGTGGATGACCATGGTCCCGGCGCCGATGTGCCGGCCCTGACCGTCTCCGATGCAGGCGATGTCAACGAAGGCAGCGACGCGGTCTTCAACGTCGCGCTGACCAGGTCCGTCGACGCCGACACCACGCTGACCTTCACGCTGGGCGGCCAGATCGAAGCGGGCGATGTGGGTACGCCCACCGTCACGATCGGCGGCGCGCCTGCCGCCGTTACCGCCAACGCGGACGGCTCGTACAGCATCACCGTGCCCGCCGGCACTACGGGCGGCATCGTCGTCACGGTCCCGACGACCGGTGACTCGGTGTTTGAAGGCCGTGAGCAACTGACCCTCGAAGCCACGCTGACGGGCAACTCGGCCAGCGGCATTGCGCTGCCTGGCAACATCACTGACTCGGGCAACGCCGTCATCGTCGATGATCATGGCCCGGGTGCCGATGTGCCGGCCCTGACTGTGTCCGATGCAGGCGATGTCAACGAAGGCAGCGACGCGGTCTTCAACGTCGCGCTGACCAAGTCCGTCGACGCCGACACCACGCTCACCTTCACGCTGGGCGGCCAGATCGAAGCGGGCGACGTGGGCACGCCCACCGTCATGATCGGCGGCAAGTCCGCCACGGTCACCGCCAACGCGGATGGCTCGTACAGCATCACCGTGCCCGCGGGCACCACGGGTGGCATCGTGGTCACGGTCCCGACGACCGGTGACTCGGTGTTTGAAGGTCGTGAGCAACTGACCCTCGAAGCCACGTTGACGGGCAACTCGGCCAGCGGCATTGCGCTGCCTGGCAACATCACTGACTCGGGCAACGCTGTCATCGTGGATGACCATGGTCCCGGCGCCGATGTGCCGTCCCTGACTGTCTCCGACGCTGGGGATGTTAACGAGGGCAGCGACGCCGTCTTCAACGTCGCCCTGACCAAGTCCGTCGACGCCGACACCACGCTCACCTTCACGCTGGGCGGCCAGATCGAAGCGGGCGATGTGGGTACGCCCACCGTCATGATCGGCGGCGCGCCTGCCGTCGTTACCGCCAACGCGGACGGCTCGTACAGCATCACCGTGCCCGCCGGCACCACGGGCGGCATCGTGGTCACGGTCCCGACGACCGGTGACTCGGTGTTTGAAGGTCGTGAGCAACTGACCCTCGAAGCCACGCTGACGGGCAATTCCGCCAGTGGCGTTGCCTTGCCGGGCAACATTAGCGACAGCGGCAGCGCCACGATTGTCGATACCGAAAGCACCGATCCGTCCAACCCGAACCCGGGCGCGGACGTGCCCGCGCTCACCGTCTCGGACGCAGGCGATGTCAACGAAGGCAGCGACGCGGTCTTCAACGTCGCGCTGACCAAGTCCGTCGACGCCGACACCACGCTGACTTTCACGCTGGGCGGCCAGATCGAAGCGGGCGATGTGGGTACGCCCACCGTCATGATCGGCGGCAAGTCCGCCACGGTCACCGCCAACGCGGATGGCTCGTATAGCGTCACCGTGCCTGCCGGCACGACCGGCGGCATCGTCGTCACGGTCCCGACGACCGATGATGTCACCTTCGAAGGCCGCGAGAACCTGACCCTCGAAGCCACGCTGACCGGCAACTCGGCCAGCGGCATTGCGCTGCCGGGCAACATCACCGACAGCGGCAGCGCCACGATTGTCGATACCGAAAGCACCGACCCGTCCAACCCGAACCCGGGAGCGGATGTGCCGTCCCTGACGGTCGCGGACGCCGGGGATGTCAACGAAGGCAGCGACGCCGTCTTTAACGTCGCACTGACCAAGCCGGTCGACGCCGACACCACCCTGACCTTCACGCTGGGCGGTCAGATCGAAGCGGGGGATGTGGGTACGCCCACGGTCACGATCGGCGGCACGCCTGCCACGGTCACGGCCAATCCGGATGGCACGTACAGCATTACGGTCCCCGCTGGCACCACGGGCGGCATTGTGGTCACGGTCCCGACCACCGATGATGTCACCTTCGAAGGCCGCGAGAACCTGACCCTCGAAGCCACGCTGACCGGCAATTCCGCCAGTGGCGTTGCCTTGCCAGGCAACATCACCGACAGCGGCAGCGCCACGATTGTCGATACCGAAAGCACCGATCCGTCCAATCCGAACCCCGGCGCGGACGTGCCCGCCCTGACCGTCTCGGACGCAGGCGATGTCAACGAAGGCAGCGACGCGGTCTTCAACGTCGCGCTGACCAAGTCCGTCGACGCCGACACCACGCTGACCTTCACGCTGGGCGGCCAGATCGAAGCGGGCGATGTGGGTACGCCCACGGTCATGATCGGCGGCAAGTCCGCCACGGTCACCGCCAACGCGGATGGCTCGTATAGCGTCACCGTGCCTGCCGGCACGACCGGCGGCATCGTTGTTACGGTCCCGACCACCGATGATGTCACCTTCGAAGGCCGCGAGAACCTGACCCTCGAAGCCACGCTGACCGGCAGTTCCGCCAGTGGCGTTGCCTTGCCTGGCAACATCACCGACAGCGGCAGCGCTACGATCGTCGATACCGAGAGCACTGATCCGTCCAACCCGAACCCGGGCGCCGACGTGCCGTCCCTGACGGTCTCGGACGCAGGCGATGTCAACGAAGGCAGCGACGCCGTCTTCAACGTTGCACTGACCAAGCCGGTCGACGCCGACACCACGCTCACCTTCACGCTGGGCGGTCAGATCGAAGCGGGCGATGTGGGTACGCCCACGGTCATGATCGGCGGCACGCCTGCCGTCGTTACCACCAATGCGGACGGCTCGTACAGCGTCACCGTGCCCGCCGGCACCACGGGCGGCATCGTCGTCACGGTCCCGACGACCGATGACACGGTGTTCGAAGGCCGTGAGCAACTGACGTTGGAAGCTACGCTGACAGGCAATTCCGCCAGCGGCGTTGCCTTGCCGGGCAACATCACCGACAGCGGCAGCGCCACGATTGTCGATACCGAAAGCACCGATCCGTCTAACCCGAACCCGGGCGCCGACGTGCCGTCCCTGACCGTCTCCGACGCAGGCGATGTCAACGAAGGCAGCGACGCCGTCTTCAACGTTGCACTGACCAAGCCGGTCGACGCCGACACCACGCTCACCTTCACGCTGGGCGGCCAGATCGAAACGGGCGATGTGGGTACGCCCACGGTCATGATCGGCGGCAAGTCCGCCACGGTCACCGCCAACGCGGATGGCTCGTATAGCGTCACCGTGCCTGCCGGCACGACCGGCGGCATCGTCGTCACGGTCCCGACGACCGATGATGTCACCTTCGAAGGCCGCGAAAACCTGACCCTCGAAGCCACGTTGACCGGTAATTCCGCCAGTGGCGTTGCCTTGCCTGGCAACATCACCGACAGCGGCAGCGCCACGATTGTCGATACCGAAAGCACCGATCCGTCTAACCCGAACCCGGGCGCCGACGTGCCGTCCCTGACCGTCTCCGACGCAGGCGATGTCAACGAAGGCAGCGACGCCGTCTTCAACGTTGCACTGACCAAGCCGGTCGACGCCGACACCACGCTCACCTTCACGCTGGGCGGCCAGATCGAAACGGGCGATGTGGGTACGCCCACGGTCATGATCGGCGGCAAGTCCGCCACGGTCACCGCCAACGCGGATGGCTCGTATAGCGTCACCGTGCCTGCCGGCACGACCGGCGGCATCGTCGTCACGGTCCCGACGACCGATGATGTCACCTTCGAAGGCCGCGAAAACCTGACCCTCGAAGCCACGTTGACCGGTAATTCCGCCAGTGGCGTTGCCTTGCCTGGCAACATCACCGACAGCGGCAGCGCCACGATTGTCGATACGGAAAGCACTGACCCGTCCAACCCGAACCCGGGCGCGGATGTGCCGTCCCTGACGGTCGCGGACGCAGGCGACGTCAACGAAGGCAGCGACGCTGTCTTCAATGTCGCACTGACCAAGCCGGTCGACGCCGACACCACGCTCACCTTTACGCTGAGCGGTCAGATCGAAGCGGGCGACGTGGGTACGCCCACGGTCATGATCGGCGGCAAGTCCGCCACGGTCACCGCCAATTCGGATGGAACCTACAGCGTCACCGTCCCGGCCGGCACCACGGGCGGCATCGTGGTCACGGTCCCGACGACTGACGACACGGTGTTCGAAGGCCGTGAAAACTTGACCCTCGAAGCCACGCTGACCGGCAATTCCGCCAGTGGCGTTGCCTTGCCTGGCAACATCACCGACAGCGGCAACGCCACGATTGTCGATACCGAAAGCACCGATCCGTCCAACCCCAACCCGGGCGCCGATGTGCCGGCCCTGACTGTCTCCGACGCAGGCGATGTCAACGAAGGCAGCAACGCAGTCTTCAACGTCGCGCTGAACAAGTCCGTCGACGCCGACACCACCCTGACCTTCAAGCTGGGCGGTCAGATCGAAGCGGGCGACGTGGGTACGCCCACCGTCATGATCGGCGGTAAGCCTGCCACGGTCACCGCCAACGCGGATGGCTCGTACAGCATCACGGTCCCTGCCGGCACCACGGGCGGCATCGTGGTCACGGTCCCGACCACCAACGACACGGTGTTCGAAGGCCGCGAGCAACTGACCCTCGAAGCCACGCTGACGGGCAATTCCGCCAGTGGCGTTGCCTTGCCGGGCAACATCACCGACTCCGGCAACGCCGTCATCGTGGACGACCGCGGCCCCGGCGCCGACGTGCCCTCGCTCAATGTCTCCGACGCGGGCAACGTGACGGAAGGGAATAAGGCGAACTTCAACGTCTCCCTGAGCAAGCCCGTCGATGCCGAAACCACCCTCACCTTTACGTTGGGCGGCCAGATCACCGCGGCCGACCACGGCACCCCGACCGCGACGATTGGCGGGCTGTCCGTGACGGTCACGGCCAACGCCGACGGCTCGTACAGCATCAAGGTTCCCGCCGGCACCACTGGCGGCATCGTGGTCCAAGTGCCCACGACGGCAGACGGCATCTACGAAGGCACCGAGAAAATGACGCTCGACGCCACGCTGTCCGGACAGACCGCCAGTGGCTCGGCCTTGCCGGCAGGCATCTCGGACAGCGGCAATGCCTCCATCGTCGATATCAACAAGCCCCCGGTGGTCGGCAGCGCATCCGCGGCCGTGTCCGAGGAAGGATTGAGCGGCGGCATCAAGGACAGCAACGGCACGTCCGACACGACCAACTCGGCGCAGGCCAACGGTCAACTGAGCATCACCGACGACAATAGTGGAGCCACCTACACCATCACCCTGGTGGCGCCGGCCAATGGCACCCTCTCTTCCGACGGCGTGCCCATCGTCTGGACGCTCTCCGACAATGGCCATACCTTGACCGGCCGCGCCGGCTCCGCCGATGCCATCATCATCAAGATCGACGACACCGGCGCGTACACGGTGAAGATGCTGGCGCCGGTCGACCACCCGGACACGACCCGCGAAGATACGCTCGGCCTGTCCGTGACGGTCAAGGTCGCCGACGGCGTCAATGCGCCCGTCTCCACAACCCTGAACGTGACGATCGAAGACGACTCTCCCGTCGTGCAGCAGAACTCGCCCGTCAACGTGGAATCCACCGGCATTCCCGATGTCTACACCGGCAAGGTGTCGTTTGCGGGCAGCTCCAGCAGCGACAGCCAATGGAAGTTCACGTTCGGCAATGGTGCGGTGGAAGTCTCCGCCAAGGGATTCACCTCGAAAGACGACCTCACGCTCGTCGACGCCAAGGTCAACCAGAGCACGTCCGGGCTGGGCGTGGCCAGCAATGAATCCCCGTATCACAACATTGCGAATGAGGTGGACTATCGCGAACTGAACGGGCAAGGCGCGTCTGAAGAGCTGACGATCCGCCTCACCGGCGGAAAGATCGCCTACGGCGCAACCATCGACTTTGCAGCCATGTACGGCGGCGAAGTGGAAAGCGGCATCGCGCGTTTCTACCGCGATGGCGTGCTGATCGCCGAACGCACCTTCACCTCCGACAAGAACGGCGGCGACTATGCGGCGAACTTCCGGGTCGAGGAAGGCGGTTTCGACACCATCGTGGTTTCCGCCACGGACAACCACAAGAACTCGTCGAGCGACAACAGCGACTTCACGGTCACCGGCGTGACGTTCCTGGGCAGCCAGGATGTCCATGCCATCGCCTATGCCGACGGCAACCTGCAGTACGCCTACGGCGCCGACGGCGCCGGCACGCTGCAGCTGACGGGGGTGGAAAGCGGCCTGACCACGCGCGACGGCGGCGCCATCAAGACCAATGTGGCGGCCAATGGCAACCTGATCCAGGGCCTGGATTCATCGGGCAATCTGGTGTTCGAGATCCGTCTGACGCCGGCCACCGGCAAGTGGGAGTTCTACCAGTACCAACCCATGAATGGCACGGCCAACGACCTGATCGACTTTACGTACCGTGTCACGGACGCCGACGGCGACTTTGCCAACGGTCAATTCCAGGTCGGCGGTGTCGAGCCGACCGGGCCGACCCTGGCAATCGCAGACAACAACGCCGCTGCTCCTGGCGTCTTGAGCGTGTCGGAAGCGCAGGCCACCGGCAGCGGCTCCTTCCTGATCACCGCGGCGGCCGGACTGAAGTCGATCTCGATCGACGGCACGGGCAACGCCGATGCCACGCTGACCCTGGACCGCCTGGCGGGCCTGGCGAACGATCCGCTCACGCTGACCACCAGCAAGGGCACGCTGACGCTTACCGGCTACGACGCGGCCACCGGCAAGGTGACCTACACCTACCAGACCAGCGGCGCGCAGCAACACACCGGCGACGACACCAACGTCCAGGACCACTTCACGATCACGGTCGAAGACAAGTTCGGCGGCAAGGCCACGGGCGACCTGGGCGTGCTGGTCACCGACACGGCGCCCAGTCTCGTTCCGGCCGCCGCAAGCTCCGCGCTGTCTTCGGTCGGCACCAACATCATGCTTACGCTGGATACGTCCGGCAGCATGAACTACGGCAGCGGCGTGTACAGCGGCTGGCGTGAACTGTCGCGACTGGAGGTTCTGAAGTCCTCGGTTGCCAAACTGCTCGACCAATATGGCGAAGCCGGCGACGTGCGCGTCATGATCGTGGAGTTCAACTCGACCGCCGGCCAGAAGGGAGGCGGCTGGATGTCGCTGGCCGACGCCAAAGTGCTGGTCGAGGGCTTGAGCTACGGCGGCGGCACGAATTACGAAGCCGCGTTGAACACCGCGATGACTGCATGGAACAACTCTGGCACGGGCAAGCTGGAAGGCGCCAATGTCCAGAATATTTCCTACTTCTTCACGGACGGAAATCCGGAGAACGGTCCCGTCTACGCGGCGCAGCAAGCGACCTGGGAGAAGTTCCTCTCGGACAACCATATCAATTCTTACGGCATCGGCCTGGGCACCAACGCCAGCGGCACGTACATTGATCCGGTCTCCTACAACCCGGACAAGCCGCAGGACAGCAACACGATCATCGTGAAGGACCTGAACGGGCTCGACACGGCGATCGCGGACACCATCGCGCCGCCCATTACCGGTGACATCGCCGCCGGCGGCACGCTGGGCGCCGACCTGGCCGGTGCGCGCATTACGCAATTGGTCATCGACGGCAAGACGTATAACTACGACGCCGCGACAAACAAGGTTACGGCCAGCTCCGGCGCGACCTACACGTTCGATTCGGCCAAATCCGAACTGACGGTGACCACGTCGCATGGCAAGTTCACCATCGATCTGGCGGGCGAAAACGTGGGCGATTACCGCTACCAGCCGCAAACCGCCGGCAGCGACACCGTCCAGTACACGGTCAAGGATGGCGACGGCGATACGGCAAGCTCCAGCCTCACGCTGACGGTGACGGCGCCGGTTCATCAAAACCCGGATGCCGTGAACGACAGCGTGATCACCAACATCCTGGGTTCGCAGTTGACCGTGCAGGCCGGCTCGCTGCTTGCCAACGACGTGCGCGGAACGGGTGCGTTGACGATGGGTCCGCTGACGGTGAATACGGGCTGGAAGGACAAGGGAGGCGATTTCACCGCACGAACGGTGGAAAAAGTTGACTTTGACAGCAACGGCAACAACAACGCGAACAAGTTCCTGACGGTCAACCGTGACCGCCTGGCGCAGATTGGCCAGGATCGCGCTCAGATCAAGGTGGACGGCTATCTTGCTTCGGTCGGCTCGAGCCAAAACAACGATCAGGACACGATCACCATCGCCCTGCTGGCCGGTGAGGTCCTCACGCTGAGCCATGACCAGCCAAGCAACTGGATCCGGATGGAGTATCGCCTGGCAGGAAGCTCGGACGACTATGTCGTGCTGCAGAGCGGCCAGTCCATCACCTCCACGAACGGTGCCACCTACGAAATCCACATGGTCAACATTGACGACAATGGATCGGGCTGGGGCGGCACGGGAGCGGAGGACTATCTGCTCACGATGACCGTGGACTACTCCCGCGCTAATCCCGTGACCGACAACGTGGCCAATTCCTCGTACACGATCCAGACGGCGGATGGCCATAGCGACAGCGCCAATGTGTCGGTGGCGTACCAATCGGGTAGCTCTCTGCTTGGCACCGACAAGAGCGAGATCCTGCTGGCGGGCGATGGCAACGATACGCTCAACGGCGGCAAGGGCAACGACGTGCTGGTCGGCGGAAAGGGCAACGACACCCTCATCGGTGGCGACGGCTCCGACACGTTCCGCTGGGAGTTCAATGATCAGGGAACGACCGCCAACCCGGCAGTCGACCGGATCAAGGACTTCTCCCTGGCCAAGCCCGCGGACGGCGGAGACGTGCTGGATCTGAAGGACCTGCTCGTCGGAGAGAAGGACGGCAATCTGACGAACTACCTGAACTTCAAGCAGGATCCTGCCAACTCCAGCAACACGATTCTCGAGATCAACACCAAGGGCCAGATCGGCCAGGGTGCCGATCAGAAGATCGTGCTGGAGGGCGTCGACCTCACCCATGACGCCCACGGTCAGGCCGTCAGCAACCAGGCCATCATCAACGACCTGCTGCAGAAGGGGAAGCTGAACGTCGATCACCACTAAGCCACGACGTTCCAAGGGAAGGCCGGCATCGGCCTTCCCTTTTTTCTCAGTCACATTTTTTAAAGGGTGCGTCCAACATCACGCAAAAAATGTGAAAATCCGTTTCATGCCATCGACCCGCCGTTACCGTAGCGCGCTGACTCTGTGCCGATTGGCGTTGCTATGCCTGGCTTGCGGCTGGACGGGCAGTTCCGCCCTGGAAGTCAACTCCGACCGGCTGCAAAGCCTGTCGGCCAGCCGCTACGGCGCCAAGGGCTCCAAATCGGTCTCGAGCTGGCTGCAATTGCTGCGCAGCCCCGCGCCCGCCGCGAACAAGGACCGCCTCACCGTCGCCAACGACTTCTGGAACCGCGCCCTCCTCTCCGGCGAGGATTCCATCATCTGGAAGCAGGCCGACTACTGGGCCACGCCGCTGGAATCGCTGGGGCGAGGCGCGGGGGATTGCGAAGACTATGTCATCGGCAAGTATTTCACCCTGCTCTCCATGGGCGTGCCGGCCAACAAGCTGCGCTTCATCTACGTGCGCGCCCGCATCGGCGGCCCGGCCAGCAGCAGCCAGGTGGCGCACATGGTGCTGGGCTATTACGAAACCCCGAATGCCGTCCCGCTGGTGCTGGACAGCCTGATCTCAACCATCCTGCCGGCCACGCAGCGGCGCGACCTGACGCCGGTGTTCAGTTTCAACGCCGACGGCGTCTACGTGGACGGCAAGGCTGCCGCGCCCGTCGACCGCCTCAGCCGCTGGCGCGACCTCCTTCAACGCATGGAACGGGAAGGCATCCGCCCCTGATGTCCGGAAACAAGACTATGTCCATACTTCGTCAGCTCCTGCTCAGTGTCACCCTCGCCATCAGCGTCATCTTGCTGGGGACGCTGGCGCTCAGCGTCAACTCGGCGCGCGAATACCTCTCGGGCCAGCTGCAGGTGCAAAGCACCGACGCGGCCGTGTCCCTGGCCCTGTCCTTGTCGCAACCGGCGAACAATGACCCAGTCGTCCAGGAACTGCTGGTGTCGGCGCTCTACGATGGCGGGCACTTCTCGCTGGTGCGCCTGACGGATCCCGAGGGCAAGGTGCTGATCGAGCGCAAGTCCACGGCCACGGCGGCTTCCGTGCCGGCGTGGTTCCAGGCGCTGGCGCCGCTGGATAGCCAGGCGGCCAGCCACGCGGTCAGCGACGGCTGGCGGCAGATCGGCGAAGTCACCCTGATCGCCAACGACGCCTATGCCTGGGAAGCCTTGTGGCGCAGCAGCCTGAAGATGATCGCGCTGGTGGTGGGCGCGGGCATCCTGTGGGCCGTCTTTGCCTTCGTGCTGGTCGGTTGGATCAAGAACCGGCTTCTGCGCGAGATCAGCGACCACGTCCGCGGCATCGGCCGGGACTCGCCGGGCGAGCAGGTCGAGGCGCGGGTGCCGGAGCTCTCCGGCGTGGTGCAGGCCCTGAACCAGACGCGCGAACGCATCCATGCCAGCGTCGAAGAACAGAACGCGAAAATCGAGTCGCTGGAACTGGAGCTGAACCAGGACCCGGTGACCGGCCTGCCCAACCGCAAGTACTTCGTCAACGAGTTCCGGCGCGCGCTGGAAACCCGGCCGGCGGCGGGCACGACCCGGATCGATGGCGGGCATGTCCTGGTGTTCCGCCAGCGCGATCTGGCGGACCTGAACCGGCACATGCCGCGCGAATTCATCGACCAGTGGCTGCGCGCGGCCTGCGAACGCATCCAGGGGTCGCTGACGCGCATGCATGTGGCGACGCCCCTGCTCGCGCGCCTGAACGGATCCGATTTTGCGCTGCTGCTGCCCGGCTGCGCGGCGCCGCAGGCCATGATGGTGGCCGAGCAGGTGCGGGCCGATCTGCACGCCTCGCGCATTCCGGTCGGTGAGGGGCATCTGTGCCGTTGGGCGCAGGCCATGACCGATTACGGACACGGCAGCCAGGCCGGCGCCGTGCTGGCGCGACTGGATTTCGGCCTGATGCGCGCGGAAAGCGCCGGCAACGACCAGGTCGTGATTGCGGGCGCCACCGACATGCAATCGCCCTCGGAAGCCGGCGAGCGCGCATGGAAGGACGCCATCCAGACGGCATTGGAAGGACAGCATTTCGAACTGGCGACAGAACCCCTGCTCGCGCTGGACGGCCGCGTGGTCCGCACCGAAGCCATGCTGATGCTGCGCACCGCGCCCGACCAGGAGCCGATCCCGGCCACGCTCTTCATCCCGCCGGCCGTGCGGCTGGACCTGGTGGCGGAATGCGACCTGGAATCCGTGAGGCTGGGCCTGCAATGGCTGGCCCGCCATCCGGGCGAGCTCGCCGTGCGCGTGGCGCTGCCGTCGCTGCGCGGCCAGAAGTTTATGCGCCAGCTTGCGCTGCTGCTGACCGAAAACCGTCCGCTGGCGCGCCGCCTGTTCGTGGAAATCGACGCGCACGGACTGGTCGAATGCCACGAGCAGATCACCGCGTTTGCGCGCGTCGCCGCGGAGTTCGGCGCGCACATCGGCGTGCGCCGCCTGGCGCAGCAGTTCGGCGCGGTGGCGCAGTTGCACACGCTGCCGTTGTCCTACGTGAAACTGGGCGGGGGATTCGTGGGCGGCATGTCGCAAAGCCCGGGCAGCCAGCAACTGACCGCCTCGGTGCTGGAAACCGCCCGGTCGCTGGGGATCGCGGTCTATGCGGAAGACGTGCCGGACGCGGAGACCCAACGCATCCTGCACGGCCTGGGCATCGAGATCATGCGCGGCCAGGGCGTCAAGACGGCCAGCGGGGGACAAGGCTGAAGGCCCCGCGATCGGCAGACCATGCAAAACGGCCCGCGCAGGCCTTGCCGCGCGGGCCGTGTCGTCTGCGCGAGGCCGGACGCGCTCAGCGCGCGCCCTGGCCCTTGGACTGTTCGTAAAGCGGCATCACCTTCTGCGCTGCGGCTTGCAGGTCGCTGATGCGCGAGGCGGCCGACGGGTGGGTCGAGAGGATCTCGGGCGGTGCGCTGCCCTGGCTGGCCGCGCCCATCTTCTGCCACAGCGTCACGGCGGCGCGCGGGTCGTAGCCCGCCCTGGCGGCCAGTTCCACGCCCATGCGATCCGCTTCGGTCTCATGGGTGCGGCTGTTGGGCAGGGTGAACATCACGCTCGTAAACTGCCCGCCCAGGTCCGACGCCGCGGGAGACCCCGTGGCGATGGACAGCACCTGCAAGCCCAGATCGGTGGCCATCTGCTGGGATACGCGCTCGCGCGCATGTTCGCGCAGCGCGTGGGCGATCTCGTGGCCCAGCACCGCGGCCAGCTCATCGTCGGTCGGATTGATCTTTGAAATCAGCCCGGTGTAGACGGCTATCTTGCCGCCGGGCATGCACCAGGCGTTGATCTCGTCGCTGGACAGCACGTGGACTTCCCATTTCCAGCCTGTCGCATCGGGACGGAACACGCCCGCCTGCGCGATCAGGCGCTGGGAGATGTCCCGCACCCGGGCCACCTGCTTGGCGTCGCGGTCCAGCAGCCCCTTGGACTTGGCCTGCTGCAGGATGTCGGCGTATTGCTGGGCCGCCTCCTGCTCCAGGGCCTGCGAGGGCACCATGCTGGACATATATTGCGTGCGATTGACGCCCACGGCGCCAGACTGCGTAGTGTTCATGCCCGTGCAGCCGGCCAGTACGGCCAGCGACAGCACGGCTCCGGCATTGCGCAGAAAATGACGCTTCTGTTTCATGTCGGCCTCCAAGCCATTTCAACAACGGGAAAGCGTATCAGACCGGGGCGGCGCCACACTGCCCGCGGTGGCGCAGCGCGTGGTCGATCAGCACGAGCGCCAGCATGGCCTCGGCGATCGGCGTCGCGCGGATGCCGACGCAGGGGTCGTGGCGGCCCAGCGTCTGGACCATCACCGGCTCGTTGGCGCGGTTGACCGAGCGGCGCTCGACCCGGATGCTCGACGTGGGCTTGATCGCCAGCGACACGGTGATGGGCTGGCCCGTGGAGATGCCGCCCAGCACGCCCCCGGCGTGGTTGCTCAGAAAGCCCTCGGGCGTGATCTCGTCGCCATGTTCGGACCCGCGCTGCGCGATGCAGTCGAAGCCGGCGCCAATGGACACGCCCTTGACCGCGTTCAAGCCCATCATGACGTGGGCAATGTCGGCATCCAGACGGTCGTAGATGGGTTCGCCCCAGCCGGCCGGCAGGTTCTCTGCGACGACTTCAATGCGCGCACCGATGGAGTCGCCGTCCCGGCGCAACTGGTCCATATAGGCTTCCAGTTCGGGGACGACCTCGGCATTGGGGGCATAGAAGGGATTGTTGGGCACCTCGTCCCAGGAAACGAAAGGGATCGCGATGGGACCGAGCTGGCTCATGTAGCCGCGCACCTTCACGCCATGGTGTTCGGCCAGCCATTTCTTGGCGATGGCGCCGGCCGCCACGGTGGGCGCCGTTAGGCGCGCGGACGAACGGCCGCCGCCGCGCGGGTCGCGCATGCCGAACTTGCGCCAGTAGGCGAAGTCGGCGTGGCCGGGCCGGAAGGTGTCGGCAATGTTGGAATAATCCTTGCTGCGCGCATCGGTGTTGCGGATCAGGAGGCCGATGGGCGTGCCGGTGGTGACGCCGTCATAAACGCCCGACAGGATCTCGACCTGGTCGGCTTCCTGGCGCTGCGTCACGTGGCGCGAGGTGCCGGGACGGCGGCGGTCCAGCTCGGCCTGGATGTCCGAGGCGTCCAGCGCCAATCCGGGGGGACAGCCATCCACGACACAACCGATGGCCGGCCCGTGGGATTCGCCGAAATTCGTGACGGTAAAGAGAGTACCTAGGGTATTGCCGGGCATAGGGAGTCAACAGGTCGGGTTTGCAAGCAACCCCGATTATGACACCGCCGAGGCCAAAGCCTGGATCTGGGCGGCGGGCGCGGGCCTACCCAGCAAATAGCCCTGCATCACGCGGCATCCCAAGGACTTGAGGATTTCGCGCTGCCCTTCCGTCTCGACCCCCTCGGCCACGACTGGCAGATGCATCGCCTTGCACAGCCCGAACAGGGCCGACACGACCTCGCGGCTGCCGGCGTCCGATTCCAGGGCGGAAATGAAGCTGCGGTCGATCTTGACCCAGTCGATGGGCAGATGGCGCAGGTGGTTCAGGCTGGAATAGCCACAGCCGAAGTCGTCCAATGCCACGCCGATGCCCTTGTCGCGCAGGATGTTCAGGATCTTTACGTGCCGCTCGTAGTGCAGGATGAAGATGGATTCGGTGATTTCCAGCACCAGTTTGCGCGGAGACAGGCGAGTGGCCTCCAGCACGTCGGTCACCAGTTGCACCAGGCTGTCCTCGTCCATCTGCTTGACGGAAAGATTCACGTGGACGCGCCAGGCGGACGGCCACAGCGCCGCCTGCGTGCAGGCCCGCTCCAGGATCCAGGCGCCCAGCGGCACAATGAGGCCGCTGCGTTCGGCCAGTTCAATCGTGACGGCCGGCGACACGCTGCCCAGCACGGGGTGATGCCAGCGCAGCAGGGCCTCGCAGCCCTGCACCACCCCGGTGCCGCTGTCGCAGACCGGCTGGTAGTACAGCTCGAACTGCTCCATGTCGGGCGTGGTCAACGCCAGCCGCAGGTCGTTTTCCAGGCCCTGCTGATCCCGCTGGCGCGCCAGCAGACGGAAATCAAAGAGGTTCCAGCCCTCGCCGCCGCGTTCCTTGAGCGGGACCATCGCGACCTGAACGCAGCGCTGCAGTTCTTCGACGCTGCGGCCGTGGGCGGGATAGAGGGCAGCGCCGATCCGAAAGACCGCAATAAGGGGACGGCCTCCCAGTTCGTAGGGCGCGCTCAGGTCGGCCAGCAATTTGGCCGACACCTGCGCGGCACCCTCTTCGTCCACGCTGGGGACGCAGACAGTGAACGAATCGGCACCGGCACGGGCCGCCATTCCGCCCAGCGCGCGGGCGACCAGCCCAAGCCGGTCCGCCACCTGCACCACGAGGGCCTGGTCTTCGCCCGCGCGCAGCATCGCGCTGATCTGGGCGTAGTGTTCGAAACTGACCAGAAAAAAGGCGCCGCGGCGCGTCGTGCCCTGCGGCTTGCCCAGCCAGGTACGCACGCGACGATGCAGCTCCTGCTGGCTAAGGAGGCCGGTCAATTCGTCACGCGTCAAACGCCGCCGGAGCGTGCGCTCCCGGCGGACGAAAAGCAGACTGATCGCTGCAAGTGCGCCCGCGAGCGTCAGGCACAGTGCGAGCAGGTAACTCTCACGCACGGAGCCCCCTATCCATATGCCCCCGGCGTTGCGGCCCGACCACGGGCCCAGGGGCTGTAACATATTTTAAATTATGCATTGCTTTCGCAAAAACACGCCACTTTTCGGAGGCAACACGCCCCTTCTTTCCTGACATCCTTGGGTTCTTGGTTTGCTCGCGGCAGGTCATGGCAGGGTCCTGGATGGCAGTCGCTGGCCGGTCCTCTCGCCATGCCTCGCTCCATCTACGACACCGAAGCGCCAAAAATTAATACGCTGTGTCTCAATAGTTCTCAACCGGCCAATTATCACGAGCGAAATAATTGCACACCTTGTCTGATATGACCGAGGATTTCGTAATATTCTGTGCGTTCTGTGACAGCCCCCATTACAGTGTCAGCTTTGCCATCGCAATCTCCGTAACGTGTGTCACGTTTGATATCCAGGTTTTATCCCGCGCAGGCGTTCTTGCCGCCTGACGCTCCCGTTTAGGCGGCAGCCGACGCGATACCCCGCCGGAACCGCGCAAGCCCAGGAAGGGACACGCAAGTAACATGCCCACATTACGCCGGCTGCTTTTATGCTCCGCTCTTCTGATCGGCTTCATCCTGCTTGGCGCCCAGGCGCTCGGGATGCTGGCGGCGCACCGCTACCTCAACACCCAGCTCGCGCAGCAAAGCGAAGCGGGCGCCAACGCGCTGGCGTGGGCGCTGTCTCACGGCACGGGCACTCAGCAGGAGCAGGCCGAGCTCGCGGATGAACTGTTCGGCCAGGGCCTGTATTCGCTGGTAAATATCACGAACGAAGGAAATGCCCTGCGCGTGGAGCGCCGGTCGCCGCCGGCCGCCGGCCGCGACCGGGACTGGCGCGCCGCATGGCTGAACATGGAAGCGCCGGCGGTGTCCCGGCCCTTCGCCACGCCCAACGGCAAGACCAAGGGCACCCTGACCGTGCAGGCCGACGCGCGGCTGGCGCGCGACACGCTATGGCAAGGCGGTGTGCGGGTGCTGGGCCTGGCGTTGGCCGCCGCCGCTTTCTGGGCGCTTTTCGCGACCAACCTCGTACGGTGGATCGAGGCCCGGACATCTCGGGACATCTGCGACCGCGTGCGGGCCCTGGCGCCGGGCGCCGGCACGGCGCTGACCGGCTCCTGCGAAATGCCGGGGGTGGACCAGGCGCTGGTCGATGCGCAGCGGCGCGTGGCCGCCACGGTGCAGGAACAGAACGCCCGCATCGAATCCCTGCAAAGCGAGATCTACCGGGACCCAATCAGCCGCCTGTCCAACCGCAAGCATTTCATCGACCAGTTCAGGCTGGCCCTGACCGACAAATCCGACGACACGGGCGGGCACCTGCTGATGTTCCGCCAGCGAGATCTGGCGCAGATCAACCGGCACCTGTCCCGCGCCTTCACCGACCAGTGGCTGCGGTCGTCGTCGGACCGGCTGCGCAAGCTGGTGGAGGAATTCGGCGGTCCGGGCGCGCTGCTCGCGCGGATCAGCGGCTCGGACTTCGCCCTGCTGCTGCCCCGCACCTCAGCGCCGCAGGCCAGCCTGCTGGCCGAACGCGTGCGGCGCGAGCTGCGGTCCCTGCGCGTGCCGATGGACAAGTACGGCTGGTGCCGCTGGGCGCTGGCCATGGCCGAGTTCGCCCCGGGCGACAACATGAGCGACATCCTGGCCCGCCTGGACCATGCCCTGATGTGCGCGGAAAGCGCTGACGACGACCAGATCACGCCCGCGAGCCAGGCCGCCGACAGCACCCGTATCGGCGAATACAGTTGGCACGATGCGCTGGTCACGGCGCTGGAACAGCACCGGTTCTCGCTGGCGGCCCAGCCGCTGCACGACCTGTCCGGCGCGGTGCTGCATTACGAGGCCACCCTGGCGCTGCACGACGCGTCCGGCACGGACCCCGTCCCCGCCTCGATCTTCATGCCCCCGGCGGTGCGCCTGGGCTTGTCGGCCGAATGCGACATCCAGGCGATCCGCCTGGGACTGGACTGGCTCTTCACCCATGAAGGCGCGCTCACCGTGCCGGTGTCGCTCGCCACGCTCGCGCAAGGGTCATTCTTCACCCGGCTTGAACGCATGCTGGCCGACCGGCCGGCGCTGACGATGCGGCTCATCCTCGACGTCGACGCCGCGGGACTCGTGGAACAAGGCGCCGACGTGCGCCTGCTCTGCGACATCGTCACCGGCGCCGGCGGAAGGGTCGGCGTGTCCAGGCTGTCGCAGCAATTCGGCGCCATGGAACACCTGCATGAATTCCCCGTGTCCTATGTGACGCTTTGCGGCAGCTTCATCACCGGCCTGCTCCACAGCCCCGGCAGCCAGCACCTGGCCGCCACCGTGGTCGCCACCGCAAGGACGCTGGACATGGCGGTCTATGCCGCCGACGTGCCTGACAGCGCCACGCAGTTCGTGCTGGAAGAGATCGGCGTCCGCGCGATCAGCGGGGCTGTCGTAAACTTCGCCCACGCGCACGATCTCGCGCATGATCACCAATGGGTTCCTAGTTGACGGAAGGATTGTTTCTTCGCACCCGCTGGCGTTTCCGCCACCTTCGCGCGAGCTGGGCCGGCTCCCTCCGGAGATCCGCCTGGCCGGGGATGGGGCTGCTGCTATGCGCCCTTTTCTGGCCGGGCCATGCGCTGGCCTACGGGCTGAATGCCGACTACGTCAGCCTGCAGTCCGGCCTGACCGCTGGCGTCGCGATCGCATGCACACTGGCCTGCGGCGTGGCCTGGGCGCATACCCGCAACGCGTTGTACGCGGCAGGCATGGCCTTCGCGCTGGTGGAAGGCCTGTTCCGATCCCTGCCCGCGCTGATGCCCCCCGGCGCGCTGCAGGCCGCCTCGTATGCGGCCCTGCTCGCCATGACCGCCCCCCTGCTGAAAGGCTCGCGCTGGGCCACGTTGCTGGCCGCCGCGTGCCGATCCATCAGCATCGCGCTGTGCGGCGTGGCGGCGCTGGCGCTGATCTTCGTCTACGAAACCGAATCCGGCGTGCTGCCCGCCGCCATCGCGGGCGTCTGCGCCCTGCTCAGCGTGCCGCTGGCAATCTGGTTTCTGGCAAGCGCGGCAAGGCAACGGTGCGTGCGCGCGATGTTCCTGGCGCTGGCCCTGGCGCTCACGTATGGCGCATCGGCATGGATACTCGGACACGATGCCTGGAACGCCGGCGGCGCCGATGCCGCCGACGCCGGCATCGAGATATTGCGGCTGATGCTGGCTTCGGGCGCACTGCTCTGGCTGGCGCTCAATACCTCCGCCGACCTCGCGCCGGCCCGCCCCGCCGGTGGCGCCACGAACGCCGAGCATCTGGCCCAGGGCGAACTGCGGCTGGCGGAACTGGCCGGCGCGCTCGACACGCAGCGGCAGATGAATGCGCTGATTTCGCACGAATTGCGCGCCCCGTTGGCCACCATCAGCGCCGCGGCCCAATCCCTGGACATGATTCTCTCCGACAGCGGCGAAACCGTGGATACGCGCTTGGCGCGCATCCACCGGTCAGTCGCGCGGATGACGGAGCTGATGGACCAGTTGCTGAACCAGGACCGCCTGGAAGAACACGCCTGGAGCCCGCGCGGCGAACAGACCGACCTGGCCGACCTGGTGCGCGACGTGGTCCACGCCATGCAGCCGGATACGGCGCATGCGCTCGTGGTCGACGCGTACGCCCCGCTGCCCGTCTACTGCGACCGTCCGCTCACCAGCGTGGTCGTGCGCAACCTGATCCACAACGCCATCAAGTATTCGCCCGCCAACGAGCCGGTACGTATCGAAACCGGTCAGACCCGGGTCGGCGACACGCCCATGACGTGGGCGGCCGTCGTCGACCGCGGCGCCGGCATCGAGGAAGAAGAACAGGCCCGCATCTTCGAGCCGCGCTTTCGGCGGTCTGCGCATCGCGAGACCCAGGGCATGGGGATCGGGCTGTATCTGGCCCGGCGCATCTGCCAGAGCCAGGGTGGCACGTTGACGGTGCAAAGCCAGGTGGGCGTGGGCACGCGCTTTGTCGTCACCCTGCCGACCTGCGAACCGCAGGCCTAGGCGCCAATCGGCGTGCGCGGTCCACGGCTCGCGGCCGCGGCCCGCGTCATGCGGCGAACACGTAGCCCTGGCCGCGCACGGACAGCACCGGCAGCTTGAGGCCGGCGCTTTGCGCCTTGGCGCGCAACCGGCTCACCAGCACGTCGATGCGCCGCAATTCAAAACCGCCCGGGCTGTCCGGCAAAAAGAGTTCGGCCAGCGCCTGGCGGCTGACCGCGCTGCCGGCGGCATCCATCAAAGCCACCAGGAACGTCCGTTCCTGCGCGCTCAGGTGCAGCGAAGCGCCGTCCGGGGCGACAAGAATCCAGCCGCCGTCCTGCAGGGACCAGTTCGTGTCCGCCGACGCGCGCGTCTCGGCATCGGCCGGCCGCGGCGCCTTTGCCAGGCGCATCCGGCGCGCGAGGCTGCGTATGACCGAACTGAGTTCAAGCAGGTCCACAGGCTTGGTCATATAGACGTCGGCGCCGCCTTCCAGCCCGCGAACGCGGTCCTCGAGGGCGCTGCGGCCCGTCAACATGACAATGCCCACCGGGCTCAAGGCGCGCAGGCGCGTGGCGACGGAAAAACCGTCCTCGCCGGGAAGATGGGCGTCCAGAATGACGATGTCGCACGGCTGCTCCTGCAACCGGCGATAAAACGCCACTGCATTGTCACAGGCGAACGCCACGCGAAAGCCGTAGCCGCCCAGGCCCAGCGCCAATTCCTCGCGGAAATCGGCATCGTCCTCAAGCAGGCCGATACAAAGCAAACCATCTGCACCAGGCATATTCAGAGCGCTTTACATTGAGATTGTCGACAAATGCCCTGGAGACTCTTGAAAAAAAGGTCCCGGAGCCGGCAATCTTACGACTTTTACAATGGAAACGAATGATTGCAGTGAAAAAAACGGCGATATTTTGCATTTTTCGCGCGTTTTTTTTCGCAAGCCGGGTTTGCCGCCGGATTAATCGTGGCGCGAATATCTCAAAATCGGCTTCAGGAAGAACAGCTCACTTCGATTCCGCTGGCCCAATCCGGCGGCAAACCCGCATACCGTTCATAACCGTCCTGGGCGACATAAGGGTTACGCAGTAGTTTAAGCAGCGTATCGATTTCACCGGGATCCCCCATTTTGGCAGCGCGGATCGCGTTCTCGGCGAGGTGATTGCGCAGGACATAAAGGGGATTGACGCGATTCATGGCGGCGGCGGTTTCGGCCACGGGCCGACCTTGCTGCGCGTGGCGGGCCAGCAGCCGATCCAGCCAGGCGCCAGCCGCGGGGCGATCGATAAACAGATCTTCGAACGCGCTGCGCCGGCCCTGCAATGCATCGGCCAGCCGGCGCCAGGTCAGGGTGAAATCGGCCTGGTTGGCATCCATCAGTTTCAGCAGATCGTCCAGCAGCGCCTCGTCGTCGGGCACCCAGGCCGCCAGTCCCATCTTGGCGCCCATCCTGTCGTGGAAAGCGCGCGTGAAAATGGCTTCGAACTGGTCCAGCACCGCGCGCAAGGCATCGGCGTCCTGCACCAGCATATGCAGACTGCCGCCCAGCCGGTAAAGATTCCAGAGCGCCACGGACGGCTGGCGATTCCAGGAATACCGCCCCTCGGAGTCCGAGTGATTACAGATATGTCCCAACCGAAAACCGTCCATGAAACCGTAGGGACCGTAATCCAGTGTCAGCCCCAGGATGGACATATTGTCGGTATTCATGACGCCATGGCAAAACCCCACGGCCTGCCAATCGGCCATCAGCAGCGCCGTGCGGCGCGTGACTTCCTGCAGCAGATTCACGTAGGGCGCGGTTTCAGAGGGAGTTTCCCCCGCCTGCGCCTCGCGGCACTGCGGGTAGTACCGATCAATCACATAATCGGCCAACGTCTTGAGCAGGTCGGGCTGGCGCCGCGACGACCAGTGCTCGAACGAGCCGAACCTGACGAAGCTGGGCGACATCCGCGTCACGATCGCGGCGGTTTCGACGGTTTCCCGCATGACCGGATCGTCGGACACCACCAGCGCCAGCGCCCGCGTGGTCGGCACCCCCAAACCGTGCATGGCTTCTCCGGCCAGATATTCGCGCACGGAGGAACGCAGCACCGCCCGGCCATCCCCCATCCGGGAATAGGGAGTCATGCCGGAACCCTTGAGCTGCAATTCCCATGCGCCTTCGGGCCCCTCCACCTCTCCCAGCAGGTGCGCGCGTCCATCGCCCAGTTGGCCCGCCCAGACGCCGAATTGGTGACCGCTGTAAACGGCGGCAAGCGTGTCTCCGCCCGGCAACGGACGGCTGCCGGAAAACACCTCCAGGAATTCCGCGGTGGACAGCACCGCGGCATCCAGACCGATCAGGGCGGCCGCCTCATGATTGGCGTGCAACAGCCTGGGGTTGTTCAGCCCTTGGGCTGCCAGCCGGGTATAGAAGGCCTCGGGCAAGGCCGCAAACGAGTTGACGGCATTCAGTTCGGACAGCGATTGGGCATTCTTCATGCGCGTTGACTCCGGGCGGCGCGTTTGGCTGGACGCACATAGAAAATGGCGCTGAGGAAAAAGGTGGTCGACAGCAGTATCTCGCCCCACGCCATCAGGACGGACAGGGGCGCCGGATCGGACATGGCGCGGACCACGCCTTCCATCAGGTAGAGCAGCGACAGCATCGACGCCCATTGATAGGTATAGAGATTGCCGCGCACGATGCCGCGCAACGGGAAGGCCAGCGGCAGGGCCTTGAGCAGCATCCAGGATCCGCCTGGCCGTACGGGCGCCACCACGGTTTCCCAGGCGACGCACAGCACGATCAGGGCAAACAACGACACCGAGGCCAGCAGACGCAAGCGGGGGTTGAGTTCGGGGTTCATGCTGCTATTATCGCCTGATGAATCGCCCCGCCGAGCCCGCCGCCGCTACGCCGGCGGTCACCAAACGATCGACCTCGCGCTTTTCATGGGTCGCGAGGTCCGGACGCGTATTTGTCTTTGTTGTGCAGCGCGCCAACGAAGAGAAATTGCTCCAGGTGGCGTCCAGCCTCACTTTCACCACCGTCCTGGCAATCGTCCCCATGCTGGCGGTGGTGCTGTCGCTGTTCACCGCCTTTCCCGTTTTCCAGGAATTCCGGGTCGCTCTCGAGGACTTCCTCACCACCAGCCTGATGCCCCCGTCCGTCTCGGACAACATCATGGACTACCTGAACCAGTTTGCGCACCAGGCATCGCGCCTGACCGCCATCGGCGGCGCCTTCCTGCTGGTCACGTCGCTGCTGCTGATCATGACGATCGACCAGGCCTTCAATGACATCTGGCGCGTCTCGCGCCAGCGCCCCTTGCCACAGCGGGCGCTCGTGTACTGGGCCATCATCACGCTTGGACCGGTCCTGGCCGGCGGCAGCCTTTGGGCCACCTCGTTCGTGGCCCGCGAATCGCTGGGGCTCATCAAGGACGTGCCTGAGGTGGTCAGCGTGGCCATCTCTTTCATCCCGCTGGTACTCACGGGACTGGGCTTCGCGGCGCTCTTCGTCGTCGTGCCGAACCGCGATGTACTGTGGCGCGACGCGCTCATCGGCGGCAGCGTCACGGCCATCGTGCTGGAAATCATGAAGTCGGCGTTCGCCTTTTACCTGACGCGGTTTCCCACGTACACGGTCATCTACGGCGCCTTTGCGACCCTCCCCATCTTCCTGCTGTGGATCTACCTGTCCTGGCTGGCGGTCCTGCTGGGCGCCACGCTCGCCTCCAGCGCCCCCCTGATCCGGCTGGGACGCTGGCACATCAACCGCTATCCCGGCGCCTCGTTCGTGGACGCGCTGGCCGCCCTGCGCGCGTTGCGCAAGGCACAGCTGTCGACCCCGGGCGGCGTGGCCGCAAACACGCTGGCCTCGCAGCTGCGCCTGCACCAGGACGAGCTCAATGAAGTCCTGGAGACGCTGAGCGCCATGGGCTTGGTGACCCGCAGCCCCGAAGACAACTGGATGCTGACCTGCGACGCCCGCACGACCTCGATGGCGCCGGTCGTGGACCGCTTTCTGATCGACCGCAGCCAGCCCCGCGTGCGCAATGATCCCGACATCCTGCGCGTCGCCTCGTCCGTGATTTCGCCGCAAACCACGCCAACGCTGGAAGAACTCTGCGGAGAAGCGCAAAATACCGACAATGACGTCGCACCCGTGCTGCTGCAACTGGGCGCGAACAAGAAATAGCCAAGCATATGGGCGCAGTCCGCCCCAGGAGATTCCGATGTTGAAGGTCAGTGAGATTTTGCGCGTCAAGGGCGACACGCTCTATACGGCGTCGCCCGACATGCCCGTGGCGCAGGCCGTGCAGACCATGAGCGAGCAGGACATAGGCTCGTTGGTCATCATGGAATTCGGCACCCTGACCGGCATGCTCACGTTCCGCGAGATCATCCGCCACATGCATGCGCATGGCGGGGCCGGCGATACGACCATCCGTTCGATCATGGACGACGCCCCGGTCAGCGTGTCGCCCAACACCAGCGCCGACGAAGTGCAGCGCCTGATGCTGGAAAAACACGCGCGCTACATCCCCGTGATGGACGGTCCCACGCTGATGGGCGTGATTTCCTTCTATGACATGGCGCAGGCGATCGTCGCCGCCCAGCAGTTCGAAAACAACATGCTCAAGGCGTATATCCGCGACTGGCCCGCCGAAAGCGCCGAACCCGCCAAGTCCTGAGCCTGCCAAGTCCTGAGCCCGCGGGCGCCCTCGCTGCGGCCTGCCGCGGGAGTCACATCCCGGCCGGCGCGGCCTCGCGCGCGGCGTCGTGCGCGCCTGAGCCCGGCGCATGGCGTTGGCTGCGCCACGCGTCGTAGATCAGTTCCGGATTGTTCGCGGCCAGCAGGGCCGGGTCCGACAGCATCCGGCGCCAACGGCGCGCGCCCGACTGGCCGTTCACCAAGCCCAGCATCGGACGGGTCATCACCCGCAGCGGCACGCCCTTGGCGACCTGGCGGGCGGCGTATTCCGTCATGGCGTCCACGACCTGCGCGTCGCTGGGCAGCCGCACCGACGGCCACAACTGCAACGACACTTCCGACAGCACGCGCGGCGTGTGCCAGGCGGCGCGTCCCAGCATCACCCCGTCAAAGGTCTGGGCGGCGCTCACGGACTGCCCGGCATCGGCCAGCCCGCCATTGAGCACGAAGGTGCAATCCGGAAAATCACGCTTGAGCTGCGCGACCACGTCATAACGCAGCGGCGGAATCTCGCGGTTGTCCTTGGGCGACAGGCCCTTGAGCACCGCGTTGCGGGCGTGCGCGATGAAGACGCGGCAGCCGGTGTCATAGATCTTGCCCACGAAATCCCGCACGAATTCATAGGATTCGTCGTAGTCCAGTCCCAGACGGTGCTTGACCGTGACGGGAATGTCCACGGCATCCTGCATGGCCTTCATGCAGTCCGCCACCAGCGCCGGCTCGGCCATCAGGCAGGCGCCAAACGCGCCCTTCTGCACGCGCTCGGACGGGCAGCCGCAATTCAGGTTGATTTCGTCATAGCCCCATTGCTTGCCCAGCTTGGCCGAGTGGGCCAGCGCATCGGGCTCGCTGCCGCCCAGTTGCAAGGCCACGGGATGCTCGGCCTCGTCGAACTCCAGGTGGCGCGCGACGTTGCCGTGCAGCAGCGCCCCCGTAGTGATCATTTCGGTGTACAGGCGAGCGCGTGGCGCCAGCAGCCGGTGAAAGTAACGGCAGTGGCGGTCGGTGACGTCGATCATCGGGGCGACGCAAAGCCGCCAGTCGGGGGAGTCCAAGAATCACTCTACAAAACAAGGGGATGCGGTATTTTACGGTGCTTGGCGACATTGTGCCCGGCGGCCGCCATCCAGTCCTTCGGCGGCGGCCCCGGGGCCGTCCTCCATGTGGTCTAAAATTGCGGCGCCGCCGCCGTGCACGCCTGTCCGCGCGTCCGTTAACCTTCACACCGTAGATCCATGGCCGTATTCACCTCTGTATCCGACGACGACGCGCGCGCCCTGCTGGCGCATTTCGATCTGGGCGAGCTCGTCTCGCTTCGAGGCATTACGGCGGGTATCGAGAACACCAACTATTTTCTTTACACGACGCGCGGCGAATACGTGCTGACGCTGTTCGAGGTGCTGACGCATGCCCAACTGCCGTTCTACATCGAGCTGATGTACCACCTGGCGGAACGCGGCATCCCCGTGCCCCAGCCCCAGACATTGCGCGACGGCACCCGGCTGACCACCCTGCACGGCAAGCCCTGCGCCATCGTGTCTCGCCTGCCCGGCGGCTACGAGCCGGCCCCCGGTCCCGCCCACTGCGCGCTGGCCGGCGCCACCCTGGCGCGCGCCCACGTGGCGGCGCAGGACTTTCCGATCCGCCAGCCCAACCTGCGCGGGCTGTCCTGGTGGCTCGAAACCGCCCCCAAGGTCATGCCCTTTCTCAGCCCGGCGCAGGCCGAGCTGCTGACGGCCGAACTGGCCGCGCAGCAGGCCGTTACCTCGACCCCCGCCTGGCAGGCCCTGCAGACGGGACCGGCACACTGCGACCTGTTCCGCGACAACGTCCTTTTCGCCGGCACGTTCGAGGATCCGCTCATGGGCGGCATCATCGACTTCTACTTCGCGGGCTGCGACACCTGGCTTTTCGACGTGGCCGTGAGCGTCAACGACTGGTGCATCGAGCGCGACACCGGCGAATTCGTCCCTGAATTGGTGCAGGCCTGGCTAAAGGCTTACGCCTCCGTGCGCCCATTCACCGACGCCGAGCGGGAAGTTTGGCCGCTGATGCTGCGCGCGGCCGCCCTGCGCTTCTGGCTGTCCCGCCTGTATGACTTCTACCTGCCGCGGCCGGCCCAGACCCTCAAGCCGCACGACCCGCGCCATTTCGAACGAGTGTTGCAAGCACGCCACCGCTCGGCCTTGCCAACCTTGCCGTAACCGCTACGCCCCCCATAATGGGAACAGCGCCCCCCTTGAGAGAACTCCCCTTCAGAGAGCCATGCAAGCAGCATTTCTACCCGCGACGTCCGGCTGGCTTTGGGTCCGCGACGGTTTCCGTCTGTTCCGCAAGCAACCCCTGGCCATGTTCACCTGGGCCATGGCCATCAGCCTGCTGGTCGTCTTTGCGTCCGCTACCCCGCCAGTGGGTCCGATGCTGGTCGTGGCCCTGATGCCCATCATCACCCTGATGACGCTGTCGGCGTGCAAGCACGTAGAGGCCGATCGCGTCATGCTGCCGTCCATGTGGGGCAAACCGCTCAAGCAGCCGGGCGTTTTCCGCAAGCTGTTTCTCATGGGCGCGCTTTATGCGGGGCTGTGCCTGGTGACGGGCCTGCTCATCTTCCTGCCTTTCTCCGACGCCATGATGGAGGGCATACGCATCGCCTCGGTCGAGCAAAGCGTGGAGCCCATCCTGTCGGCCATGGCCTTGCCGCTCATGCTCTTCGCGATCTGCTATGTGGTGATCGCGGCGTTGTTCTGGCATGCGCCCGTGCTGGTGGCCTGGCACGGCCTGCGCCTGACCCAGGCCCTGTTCTTTTCGGGCATCGCGTGCTGGCGCAACAAGCTGCCGTTCCTGGTCTACGGCGCCTGCTGGATCATGGTGTTCCTCTTCATCGACCTGTGCGCCGGGTTACTGGTCGCCATCGGTTTGTCGCCGCAGTTGGCGGGCACCCTGCAGATTCCATTCAACATTGCGGCGGGTGGCGTCCTTTACTGCAGCTTCTATCCGGCGTACACCTCCGTGTTCGGCATCCATAGCGCCGGCACGCATTTCGACAACGGCAACAGCGCGCAGGCATAGCGCTACGCGCCACGGCCCGAGCGCCCGGCGCAGCGCCAACACCTGGCCGCCCCGGCCGATGAACGCCACGTCGATGGCGTAACGCATGCCGAAGGTGTGCACCGCGGCGCACGGCATCAGCAGGATTCCCGTCCGCGGGCCGGGCGCGACGCGCCCCAGCAGTCCCCGCATCCGGCCCTGCCAGCGCCTGACGGCCAGCAGGCGCAGACGCCCTTCTGGCAAGGGTGCCCGCCGGCTCATTGCACGCTTTGCAGCAATTGGACCGCGATGGGAAAGGCCAGCACGATGAACGTGCACGGAAAGATGCAGCCGATCAAAGGCAACAGCATCTTTACCGGCGCCTGCATGGCCAGTTGCTCCGCACGCATATGCCGCTCGCTGCGGCACTGCGCCGCTTGCGCCCGCAAGACCGGCCCCAGGCTGGCTCCCAAGGCTTCCGCCTGCGCCAGCGCCGCCGCCCAGTTGCGCGCAAGCGGGCTGTTGCTCCGGTCGGCAAGCGCCTTGATCGCGGCGATTCTGGACACGCCGGCGCGCATCTCGGCCAATGCATCTCCGAGCGCATCGCGCAATACCCCGGGCGGCCCGCTCTGGGCGGCCAATTGCAGTGCGCCCTGCACGCCCAAACCGGCTTCGACGCAGAGCGTCATCATGTCGAACACGAAAGGCAGGTCCCGTTCGATGGCAAGCCGCCGCTTCGTGCCCAGCCCCTTGAGCCACAGCGCCGGCGCGATTCCGGCTGCCAACCCCGCGGCGCTCACCCCAGGCATCCACACGATGCTCCCGGCAGGCGCCAGCGCCGCGGCGGCGGCCGCCCCCATGCCGCCGGCGGCGATGGCAGCGCTGCCACACAGCGCCACGATGTGCGCGTAGCCGACGCCCGCCGGCAAGGCGGCCTGTTCGATCAGCCGTGTCAGCCGCGACCGCCAGCGCCAGGAGCACAGCGGCCCCGCCAGCGGCGCCACCGCCGCGATCCAGGGCCACGCCGCCCGCCACCACCACGGCATGGCGCGGGCAGCTTCCGGTTCCTGCGCCAACAAGGGTTTCAACAGCACCCAGGCAAGCCAGCCCGTCCCCGCCGCCGCCGCGAACATGCCCAGATAAAGCCACATTCCCGTTCCCCTTCAGATATCGATCCGCATGACGCGCCGGATCAGCAACACGCCTGCGGTCTCCAGCACCGCCACGATCGCCAGCACGCCCCACCCCATGGGCGTGTGCCAGAGCAGCCCCATGATTTCCGGCTCCAGCCGGTCAAGCACCGCCAGCAGCGCCAAGGGCAGCGCGCCCACGATCCAGGCCTGCAGCCGTCCCTGCGAGGTCAGCGCCAGCAATTTGGCCTGCAACTGCAGGCGAGCCCGCAATGTCTGGGCAATGCTTTCGAGGGCCTCCGCCAGGTTGCCGCCCGTCTTGGCAGCGATGCGCATGGCCGCCACGACCAGCGACGTCGAATCGGCGGGCATCCTCGTATGCAGGTTATCGAGCGCGGTATCCCAGGAGACCCCCAGCCGCTGCTCGCGCAGGATCAAGCCGAACTCCTGCGCGAGCGGCGCCCCGCTCTGGTCAACCACATGCCGCAGCCCGGTCGTCAATGCCACGCCGGCGCGCAACGCGGAGGCGAGCATCAGCAGGGCCATGGGCAGTTGCTCCTCGAAGCGCCGGGCGCGCCGACGCCGCAGTCCATCCACGACCATCCGCGGCACGCGCGATGCCAGCACGGCAAACAGCGCCGCCACCAGGCCGCTGCCGGTCGCCGAGAAGGCCACCCCCGCCGCCACCACCCCGCAGCCCACGGCGCCCACCCACAACTGCGCGGGATCGATGAACAGGAACACCTCGCTTAGCCGCACACCCGCTTCCTGGGTGTAGACCTCGCGATATCGCCGAAGCGCGGGCGCGAACCAGCTCTGCGCGCGCCACGCCAGCAGGCCGGCGCACAGCATGGCGGCCGCCGCCGCGAGCCAGATCACGCCAACCCCTGCGAAAAGGCCGAGGAATCGACGGCGAGGGCCCCCTTATCCGAGAACCATCCCGCATCCAGGCTCACGCCCTGCTCCGCCCACTCCCGCGCAAAACTGGGCAGCGCGCCGCACCCCTGAAAGCCCCGCGCGCGGTCATAGCGGAACAATTCCTGCAATTGGATGCGGCCGCTCTCCATGCCGACCACCTCGACGATGGATGTCACGATGCGGCGTCCGTCCGCCAGCCTCGCCTGCTGCACGGCAAGGTCCACGCTGGCGGCGATATGCTCACGGACCGCCGACAAGGGCAGGTCCAGTCCGGCCATGAGTACCATGGCCTCCAGGCGGCCCAGCGCATCGCGCGGCGAATTGGCGTGCAGCGTGGTGAGAGAGCCTTCGTGGCCCGTGTTCATGGCCGTCAGCATGTCGAACGCTTCGGCGCCTCGGCATTCGCCCACGACGATGCGGTCCGGCCGCATGCGCAACGCGTTGCGCACCAGTTCGCGAATGTCGATGCGGCCACGGCCCTCCTGGTTGGCCGGACGCGCCTCGAGCGCCACCAGATTTTCATGGTTCAGACGCAGCTCCGCCGCGTCTTCGATAGTGACCACGCGCTCGGCGTCCGGAATTTCGTTGGACAGGATATTGAGCAAGGTCGTCTTTCCGGCACCGGTGCCGCCCGAGACGACCAGGTTCTTGCGCATCCTTACGCATAGCGCAAGAAACTGCGCCATCTCGTCGCTCAGCGCGCCTAGCGCAATCAGGTCGGGCATCTGCGGCCGCCGCTGCGGGAACTTTCGTATCGTCAGGCTGGCCCCTTTCATGGCCACGGGAGGAATGATGGCGTGCACCCGCGATCCATCGGGCAGCCGCGCATCCACCATCGGCGAGCTTTCGTCGATGCGTCTGCCCAACGGCGTCACGATGCGTTCTATCACCCAGCGCACCGACTGTTCACTGGTGAACACCGCCGGCTCACGCCACAGGCGGCCAGCCCGCTCGACATAGATTTCGTCGTAGCGGTTGACCATGATTTCCGTAATGTCGGGCGCTGCGAGCAGAGGCTCCAGCGGCCCCAGGCCCACGGCTTCATCCAGCACCTCGCGGCACAGGGCGGCCTTGTCGGCCTGCGCCGGCAGATCGGCGTCCGCAGCCACGATCTGGGTGAGCAGACGTTCGGCTTCCGCGCGCAGCATGCTGTCGCTCATGCCCGCCACGTCGCGCCGACGCAGGTCCAGTGCGCCCAGCAAGGCCGCATGCAGGCGGCGGCGGTCGTGCAGCCGGTGCAGCACGGACGGCACGGCCATCGCCGGCGCGACGCTGCCCGCTACCGCCGGCGACCGCGCGACAGCGGGCTCGGCGATGACCGGCGCGCTTCCCGGGGCGCCGGCCGAAGGCACCCCATCCGGCGTCGCGGCCGATACGCGCAGCCGACACGGCCCGATGAGGATCTCGTCGTCGGGCAATACGGGCGAGTGCCGAACCACCCTTGCGCCGTTGACCAGCGTGCCCGCCAGCGTGCCCAGGTCTTCGAGCACAATGGCGTCGTCTTCGCGTAGAAGCCGGGCGTGCTGGCGCCCGACTCTCCAGGTCGGGATGCGCAATGCGCAATGGGCGCCCCTGCCGATCAAGACCGGCACGGGCAGTTCGAGTCGGTGCTCGGCCGCGTCCTCAAAGGTCAGTTCGATCTTGAGCATTGCGTCACTCCGGCAAAGTGGAACTGGGCTGCGGCCAAGATGCAGCCCACTGCGAACCCACACCGGCGTAAGGATCCCAGCCCGGCGCATCGGCGGGCGCCACCGTTCCCAGCCGCGGGGGATCCGGAAACGCGGCCTGGAGCGTCTCGCGCCCGCGCCGCACGCGGTCGGTCATGGCCGGCTCGCCTTGCGACACGATCTTCGGCGTCACGAAGATCGCCAGTTCGGTCTCGCGGCGCTGATAGCGGCTTGAGGAGAACAATGCGCCCAGGATGGGAATGTTCTGCAAGCCCGGCAAGCCACTGACGTCATTTCCCTGCTCGCGCGACAGGAATCCGCCGATGACCAGCGTGTTGCCGGACCGCACGTTGAACTCGGTGGACGCACGCCGGGTACGCAACGCCGGGCCGCCCGGTAGACTCAGCGACGTGTCGATCGAGCTGGCCTCCACTTCGATCAACGACCGGATGACGCCGTTGCGGTCTATCCGAGGCGTGATGTTCAGCGACACGCCGTAAGGCTTGAACAGCGTGGTCGGATTGCCGCGTGCGTCGGTGGACGCATAAGGCACCTCGCCGCCGGCAAGAAAAGTGGCGCTGGCGCCGCTGCGGGCAAGAAGCTGAGGTTGCGCCAGCATGACGGCTTCGCCCGTTTGAGCCAGCGCCGCGATACGCGCAGAGAGCAAGGCGTTTATGCCGAAGTACCCCGCGGCCGCCGACGCTGGCGCCGCCGTCTCGATGATTTGTTCACCCGGACGGGCCATGCGGCCTCGGGACCCCGCGTCCCAGGCCAGCCCCGCATTGACGCCCCCCTGCGTCATGCCGTCCCACCGCACGCCAAACTCCTGCAACCTGGATGTCGGTATTTCGACCACCTGGACATCCAACAGCACCATGCGGTCCCACCCAACCTGCCCGGTGAAGTCCACGACATCCGGATAGCGCTGCGCCAGCGCCGCAATGCGGGAACGGTCGTCATCGGAAAGATCGTCGCCCTCGATCAGGATGCGGCCGCCCACGCTTGAGCTGCGCGCCCCGGGAATACGCGACAACAGGCTCTGCACTTCGTCGCGTAGTCTCGGCGTGCCCGCCGGAACGACACGCAACTCATAGGCCGCGATGCGGTCGCGGCCCGCCCAGACATGCACCGAGGACACGCCTTCGGCGCGCGCGAACACCACGACCTCGCGGCCTTCCGCCGCGACCGCGCTGACCACCTGGCCATTGCCGATTGCCACCCGCCGCACACCGGGATGCGGTAGGACGCGCGTTTCCCCGACCTGCATTTCCAAGGCTTCAGTGGCGGACCACGCGGGCGAGATGGCGAGGCTGAGACCAAGTGCAAGAATGAATCGAATTCGGATCATGGCCGCTCCGTGTCGAAGCTTGCCCGTGCGTCCAGGCGGTCGCCATAGAGAATGGCGACGCCAGGCGCGGGCTTGGGGTCTGGGTCCAGCCCGATGAGCGACGCCAGGTCACTCTGCGTGGAAGGATGGACGGGCGCTGCGTCATCGCGATGACGCAGCATGGCGGTCAGCGCGCCGGCCTGCCGCGCGGCGATGAAGCGCATGGCTTCCTCCGGCGTGGCCGCCAAGGTGATATTGCCCGCTCCGTCGGCATCCGCCACGGGCAGCACGCGCATCCCCTGTAGCACCGCAACCGTGACCTCTCGTTGGCGATGGTTGAAGGTGACATAGATGTCGATCGCGTCGCCGGCCCTCAGCATGCTGCCCAGTCCGCCCAGGTCTGTCGCCGCCACGGTGAGCGCACGCTGGCCGGCCCGAAGCCGCGAGGCCAGCGAGGGAGCCGGCGCGGTGAAGGTCATGAAGCTCCTCAACAACGGCTCGCCATGCGCGACGTCGGCGATGAGCGTGGCGCCGAGCACGCTGCCCAGATCCATGGGATCGACGCTGGTGCCGGGCGCCCAGGGCTGGGGAATCTGGCGTACGGCAAGGTGCACTTCTTGCAGCAACGTGCCTGCCGGCAGGTCATAGGCGGCCACGAGCCGGCTTACGACCGGCGTGCGCGCCTCGGCCTCCAGCGCCTGCACACGCTGCTGTACGTGTTCGCGCACCGCCCACGCCGCGACCAGGCCGGCAAGCAGGGCCAACCCATACACGCCGGTCCGTCTCAGGCGAGCAGCACCGCCAATGATCCAGGCCTTCATGGCGCCCACCCGACGGCGCGCACCCCGCTGCCGCCCTCCACAGGAACCAGCCACAGCTTCATGCGTTCGCGCTCGCGCGTCCACCATTGTCCCGAGCCGCCAGGGCGTACCGCCGGCAGGGCCGCATCCGCCTCGCGCTCCGGCGACCAACCGGCCCGCCGCAGGCCCGCATCGAGCAGGTCGGCCAGTTCTTTGGGTGGCAGCGCATGCTGCCAGATGCGGTCAGATACCTTGACGCCGGCATCCATCGCGGTCACGTCCGACTTGACGCGCATGCCCTCGGGCAGCCACGCGGGCCGAGTGACTGTCGCGGCCGCGCGCACGTTGATCGCCGAAAGGCTGCCCACCGTGCGATCCCCACCCGCCCCTTCCATCTGCACCACCCAGCGCTCAGCGCCGACGTGGCCGGACAGGATGAGTTGGCCGGGGAGCACGTGCAGGTCCGCCAAGGCAGGCTGTTGCGCCGACAGCGTGCGCGCCAGGGCCGAGGGACTTTGGGGCGCGTCGAACACCAGCACGTCCGCCGGCATGCCGTGCAGCCACAGGCGATCCGCCAGGCGTTCGCGCAGCGCCCCCGCGGGAAAACGCAGGTCCTCGACACGCGTGACCCCAGCCGACGCGTGCACGCCCTGCGGCGATAATCCCAACACGCCGCAAAGCACGACGCCGGACGTGCGCGCGGCGATGCGCCCCTGCCTGCCGCATGGCGTCCGTACAGATCGGACTTTTTTCATCTGCCTTCCTCCGAGCGCTTGGCCAGCCGGTCGGCGGGCACCACATCCCCCCACGCGGACAACCAGTCCAGCGATAGCGACGGGCGCCCCCATGGACGATCCGCCCGGTCCACATAGCCTTGCATCCGCCCGGCCTCGGACGTCGAGGTCCGGCTCGCCTGCAACCAGCCGGTAGTCGACCCTGCGACACGGCGTTGCGCATCGGCGTCCCCGTGCGCATGGCCCGCCCCGCTCGCCACGCTGATGTGGCGAACGATCGGCAAGCCAAACGTGGCGTCCCCCGGGCGCGGCCGGGACTGGGTTTCCGCGGACAGCATCTTCATGCCGTGGCCGAACCACTCGTCCTGCAGCGTGGCGGCACGGGGCGAGGCAACGCCGGCCAAGACCTGGGCGCCGCGGGCGACGTCCATCCCGTCCGGCGCGCGCCACAGCGCTGCCGGCTGCCCCCGTGCCGCTGTCATGACGGCCTGGCGACTGGCCTGGGTCGCGCGCTGGGCGGAGAACTGCAGCGCGCCGATGCCCGACACCGCCCACAGCAAACCCGCCATAAGGGGCAGCATCAGCAACGCCTCGATCACCGCCTGCCCGTCTTGGGGGGTCCGTATCTTCATCATGGAGCGCTCCTGGCCAGCAGGGCTTCCTGCGGCGTGACCGGAGACAGGCGAGCCTGCCAATAGGGCCGAAAAAGCGTGGCGAGCTCTTGCCGGCCGTCGGCGCGCCGCTCCGGACGCGTGAAGTACGTTTCGGCCGCGCTGCTTACCGTGACCGCGCCTGTCCGACCCAGCGCGGCGTAGTGAAAACGTCCCTTCGGCGCGGTCACGGCACTGGCCGCATCGGAGGTCTTCAGCACCGCGGAGTCCAGGCTGACCGCCACTGCGAAGCGCAATGGATCGGCGATGCGCGCCGCGGCGACTTCGCGATAGGCAGGCAAGCCGCCTGCCGGCCACCGCTGCGCCGACGCCATCGCGTACGAATTCGCCATCGGATTGGTGGCGCCACCAAAAATGTCCCACGACGTGGATTGCTCCACCCACCGCCAGAAATCCTCTTGCGAGAAATCCGCGGGGGCATCGTCGACGTATTCCACATCGTTCGGCACGCCACTTTTTTCTCCCTGCACCGTTCCCCACCCCATCGCGTACTCGCGGAAGTAGCAACCGACCCAGCGATTCGAGCGCAAGGCGTGATAGGACTGCGTGTCCAGAGCGCCCCACCGGCCATCCGGTCCAAGCCAGGTCGACCCGCGCCGCCGCAGCTCGTGGCGATGCAGGGGACACCGTGGATTGACCATCCAGGGATTGCGACGGGTCTGGCTGCGGCTGTCCAGGAAACCGTATCGCGCCGCCGCGCCTTCGGTGGCGGGCCTCAGGCCCGCGTTGCGCGTTGCCGCGTTGCGTTCCGTGTAGCGTGGCCACGCGTCTGCCAGCAGACGCAGCGTGAGGGGGGACGCTGGCGCCGCTGCGTCCCGGGTGATGCCCGGATGCGCCGGATAATTGGCGGCGAGCACCTTGCGCATCACGCGCTCCCGGGCTGCGGAGAAATCCGCGACGATCTCGCGGGCGGCCATTTCCAGGACCTGATGCACGACGCGGTCGTGCTGCGCGAAAGCGCGGGCCAGCCGGCTTTCTGCGTCCGCCGGCGCTTGCGCCGTCAGATAGGCAGCTCCCACGTCGGGGCCGAAGAGCATCGTAATGAGGCTGCCCGGCGGGTTGCCGCGGCGGCGTTGCGTCTGCAGCGCATGGAGATACTGCGCCGACGCCCCCAACGTGACCAGATGCGCCATGGCGACCTGATGCGCGATGTGGCTACGGTTCACATAGGCGATGGCATTGAGGGCGCGGGCCTGCGCCAGCGCACCGCTGTAGGCCGCGGCGTCCGCCGCATGGGTCAGGCGGGTGCGCGCTTCCACGGTCTGGCCCAGGTTGTACAGGACGACGAGAGACGCCGCCCCCACCACGGCGACCAGCATGCCCAGGACCAGGGCCTGGCCTCGCTGGGCGTCGGCAAGCGTGAGCGAAGGCGCGCTCAATTTGCGCTCTCGGCGTTGCCGGTGAAGGACTTGAGCGATCGCGCCTTGGTCTGCGCCGCGGCCTTCTGAGCCGCCTGCTGGGCGGATCGGGATTGCGAGCTGCCGTCCTCGCCGGCGAGCTCGCGCGCCATCGCCGCGGTCTGCGATCGCACGACTTGCCCGAAGTACTGGTAGACCGCGATCGCCGCGACCGCGACCAGGGCCACGACCACGATGTACTCGGTCATGCCCTGCCCCAATTGACGCTTCCGATACCCCGACATGTCTGCTCTCCCGTGCAGTGAACGTGGAGCACAGTGTCGCCAGCGGGCGATGAGCCAACAATTCGTGGATGCCGAGGCGGACAAATTCGCCCCGGCGCATTGACTGGACGCCGCCTTGGTGGGAGACGCGCGCGTCCGGGGTGCGCAATCCAACCCCGTTTATTGCAAGGGTTTCCCCTATTGCCGGCCTCTCAACCCAGCAGTAGATTGGAATTGCCGGGCTGTCTGACACCCATCGCGTGCGAAGCCGGGCAGGAGCGCCTCAGACTCATCTTGAGCTGGGGCGCTCTTCCATTTGGACTCCGCGTTTTATCGCCAAGGGCGCCTGGGCTATTGCCGCCCGAGCATGTGGCGCACTGCGCCCTCCAGGTCGTCTTTGGAAATGCCGAAGGATTCCTGCAGCAGATTGACGTCGCGGTTGGTATCTTCGGCGCCGGGCGAATATCGCGGATGCTGCCCGGCAATCAGCATGTACTCGCAGCCGGCAAACTGCGCCAGGCTCGCCTGCATGGAATATCTTTTTCCGAAAGGCGATACGAAGCAGATCACCTTGCACCGCGGATCGCAAAACACGAGGTTGGAAAACGCCGCGCCGACCGCGCCCACCAGCACGGCCGCCGAAGCAAAGAGGCGCACCTGTTCAATGAACGACATGCCCGCCGTGTCCACGACTTCGAATTCCAGGCCGCGCAAGACGGCTTCCACTTCCTCGCCGTTCGTCACATTGCGTCCTTGCCGCCGCGCCACATAAATGCGACGCGTCGGCGGAGCGGCGTCCACCGGGATGCCCGCCGCCGCCCAGGCGCGCTCGCGCAGGAACTTGAGGGAATCGACATTGACCGCAGACCCTTTCCAGAACGGCATATCGATGGAATCCGGGTGGTACGTCGGAATCGAAGGGATATGCAGCGTGTCCACATGCAGTAATGTGGCCTTTCGCACTTTGTGGATCGGCCAGTCCCCAGCGATCACAGCCAGCGATTCGAACTCCTGCGGGTACATGTCCGCATCGACCAGCAGGGGCGGACGGACTTTGTCCAGTTGCGTCATGGCGAGTTGAACGCGCGGGAGATACTCGATCAGCCAATGGAAATAGTTCGGACTGCAACGCCCGCTCAGCAGTATGCCCGCCTCCAGATTTTCAACATGGTCATAGCGAAACCAGGCGACGACACGATTGCGGCTTTTTCCCACGACGTGCAGAAACGGCCAGATACCGGCCACGAAGCCTTTGCGCAGGTCTGCCGCGGGTTCGTATTGCACAAGCCAGTCGTTCTTCAGGACCTGGAACCCGCCGATCACAGAGGCCTGCCGCACCGTCGCGATCCAGGACTCCGGGACGTCAACCACGCGATGGATCTCGCGCCCGATCTCTCCATAGACCGGCGGCTCAATGAAACCAAAGCTTGCCGGGCCAGGCAGACGACGCATTTCACCCGCGTCCTGGACCCGCACGCGCCGCAGCACCTTGCAGACCAGGGAATCCGGCGGGACGTCGATCAATATCTCCCGGATCATCTTATGCAGCTTCGTTGCCGACGCGGTCCTCGCCAGGTAGAACAGGCCGTCACGCGTCAGATCTGGCATTTCGGGATCGTAGAGCTTGCGGCGCTCGGGCTTGACGCGCAGCAAGCGGTACTGTTGCCTTCGCCACCACCACATGCGAAACCGATTGGGCAGCCGTCCCTCGGCCAGGCCGAACCGGTGAAAGTGCTCCGCCGCACTCATACCCGATGCGGCAACGTCCGGGTATTCCCGAAAATAAAACTTCTCATCCACGAAATTGAGGGCGTTGACGACGCAGCGGCGGAGAAATTGCTCCATATTTCGCATGGCTTTATGGCAAAAGAATGACAATCAATATACGCTAAAGCCTCGCCCATTCCACGCTAGGGCGCGCGACATATCGCTGCCCCCTGACGAATAGTCGCTCGCGACTGGAGGTAGGATATGGAAGTCGCCACGCTGGCCCCCACTGAAACTTTTGCTTTATCACAACAACTTATGGCCATGAGCAAAATACATCCCACCGCGATTGTTTCCAATAATGCTGTCATTGGGGAGAACGTCGTCATCGGACCTTACGCCGTGATCGGCGACGTGACTATCGGTGAGGGCTCCATCATCCACCCGCATGTCGTGATGGCCGACGGCGTCCACCTCGGGCGCAACGTCGAAGTCTTCCCGGGCGCTTTCATCGGCAAAGAGCCTAAAGGCGCCGGCGCGATCGCCCGCCAGCCGCAATTCGAACGAAAAATCGTGATCGAGGACGAATGCTCGATCGGGCCGCATGTCGTCATCTTCTACGACGTCACCATTGGCTCGAACACTTTGCTGGGCGACGGCGCGTCCGTGCGCGAAAAATGTTCGATCGGCAGCCGTTGCATCATCAGCCGCTACGTGACCATCAATTACGACACGTCCATCGGCGACCGCACCAAGATCATGGACAACACCCACATCACGGGGAACGCCCGGATCGCCGAAGACGTCTTCATCAGCACCATGGTCGGCACCGCAAACGACAACCTGATCCGGGCGGGCTTCGGCGACCACATCACGGGCCCCGTTGTCGAAGCGGGCGCATTCGTCGGCGCGGGAGCCACGCTCCTTCCCGGCGTGCGCATCGGCAGCAAGGCCACCGTCGCGTCCGGCGCCGTGGTCACCAAGCCCGTGGAAGCGTCAACGACCGTCGCCGGCGTGCCGGCCCGTCCCATGAAGCGGGCGGCCGAAGAATGATGCAGGGGAGGTTCCAGGAACCTCCCCTTATTTTCTTTGCCGCCAAAAGAAAAACGCGGGTTGCGTGAAAACACGCAACCCGCGTCTATGCTTGGTAGGCCCCCCGAGAGTCGAACTCGGCACCAACGGATTATGAGTCAATGGGCGCAAAGGGAGAACCACCCTAACGCGTTGATTTTTAAGAACTTCCGTCTCGCGCCCAGAGCGTCCATTACGCGCTTTTGCGAGCGTTTTGCCAAGAAATCCCCCAACGGACATTGCTGTACGTATATACAGCCCTGTCCTACTTCATCCGCCTATTCGAGCGCCCCGGAGGCTGCTGGACCTGTACCCATTGGCACGGCAAGAAGGCATGCCTTACGCTTGGGTGATGAACGCACTCAATACCTATCAGCACTCCCTACTCAGCGAGCTTATTGCTCGCCACATTCCGTTCCTAGTCGTGGGCGGATGGGCCGTTTACCTCCACGGCATCCCCGAAAGGGTCGTCCCAGATTTGGATATTTGGATTTCGCCCAAGCAGCTGGATCCGGGAGAGATGACCGAGGCTCTTGTAGCTTGCAACGTTCCCGAGGATAAAGCGCGGGCCTTTTGCCGTCGGCTCCAGGATGAAGGTGATGAGCGGCCCAAGGGTTGCATGAAGCCACCATTTTCGATCGACATCATTGTTAGGGATTTGGAGGGCGCGAAATTTTCCCTGGCAATATCTCGTCAAGCGTCTTTCAAAGTGCAGGGGCTAACCCTTCCCGTGATCGGCTTTGACGACTTGCTAGCCGTGAAGTCAGCTACCGAGGGGGCCAAACACCAGAACGACGCGCAAGCTCTTAGAACACTACGCGCGACAGATCAATCGTCAGACGCAATGTGATGCCCCTATACTGATCGTCCTCGACGGGAGGGTCAATGTGTAGCCACTACCAAACGCTGAAGGACGCCGAACTGCTGTTGAAGAAGTTCGGCGTGACGCGGCCGGGAGTTCTCGGCAAGTACGACATGTGGCCGCGATATCAGGGCGTGTTCGTGCGGCGCCCACCGGAGCATGACGCGGGCGACGAAGCGGTGGCGGACATCGAAGCCGTCACGGGCCGTTGGGGGCTGATCTCGGGTTCCACCCGCCCGGATGCGCTGGCCGGCGCGGAGAAGCTGTCCACCTTCAACGCCCGCGACGACCGAGTTGCGAACGCCTTCACCTTCCGGAACGCCTGGCGCCGGGCACAGCACTGCATCATCCCGGCCGATGCCATTTTTGAGCCCGACTGGCGATCTGGCAAAGCCGTCGCGACGCGCTTCACTCGAGCCGATGGCGCGCCGCTAGGCATCGCTGGCCTGTGGGACCGCTACCGGGACGCGGCCGGCCAGTGGCACGAAAGCTACACGATGCTCACCATCAACGCCGACCAGGATCCGCTCTTCCGCGACTACCACCAACCCAACAAAGAAAAACGCATGGTGGTGATCCTACCCGAGGGCGCCTACGGTGACTGGCTGACCGCCAGCGCCGATCAAAGCCGCGACTTCCTCGTGCCTTTTCCCTCAGAAAAGATTGTCGCAACCCCGATGAACTGACCCCATTTCTGCCGCAATATACTGTATATCCATACAGCTATCTTGCAGCAGAATCATGCGTTGCTCAGTCGTCCGTACCCACTATCTTGGCCAACAGCGCCGAGACAATGACCCCGCGCCTGCGGTCGTAGGGACAGTCCGCATGTACTCGATCACCAGAGACGACATGCGGCGGCAGATCGCGGTGATGACCATGGACGGCTTGGCCAAGTTCGGCGCGACGGAGAAAAGCCCCATCCCTGATCTGCTTGAACCCGAGCTGCTGACGTTCTCATCTGACCGGGGAATGATGGTCTGCGGCTTCGAAGAAATCGACGGACGCCGCTACTACCAGGGCTGGTGGATGAGGTGGCTAGAGATCTGAACGGCCCCTCCTTGTCCACAAAATGAGACAATCGCGCCTTCGTCAAATATGCGGCTCTGACATTCCGCTTAAAAACCGGCCCTATGTCCATTCACACTGAGCATTTCGACTACATTTGTTCGCTGGGGTGCAGCGCACAACTCGGCGAGTACTTTAAGACGTTGCAGTATTCGCCCATAAACACCGCGGTGGCGGGGATCCCCGCGCATTCCGAGGGGATACAGAATTGGGCTTCTCAGCTGGATGGCACGACCGGTGAATACAGCGATTTTTTCTCTGGCAATCATCCTGGCCGAGTTCTGCTCGTCTATCTGAGTGGATTTGACGACGCCTCCGAATACGCTGACTCGAGCGAATTAGATGTGTTCTGCGCGGCCCTGGAACGCCAATACCCCGGCCTAGACTTCCGGGTGCTGCTGCTTAGCCCTTCCAGCGGGCCTCGGCCTTCGCACCAAAGGCTGACCCGGATTTCCCTCCCGGCCGGAGCGAATCATCGGAACTACATCCTCCGCCATGTTGAAAAGGTCATCGAAAACCAGCCTGCGATGGTCAAAGCGTTGGCGGGCAAACGGGGGCCGGTCGACAAGGGCGAGTACAACGCTACCAAGGTGCGCCTCGCCCGGCCCCAAGACATGCCCGCGGACACATCTGCCGAATTTGTTATCAACCGTCGCGGTATCGATTTTGAGTTTTATGGGCGGCTCCGGGGGGCCGGGGCCCCGCTGGTGGTATTCGGGCAATCCGCAATTACCCGCCCAGCGTCGAAGCCACCGGTCTTTCATCGCTGGTCTTGGATCGATGATCTGCCCTACTCCTGCATGGTCTTGAACGATCCGACCCTCTACCTATCCGATGAAATGGAAGGAGGATGGTTCCAGGGAACTGAAGACCATTTCTACATGGAGACGGCGGCGCAGCTGATCCGTGAAATTGCCGACGCGAACGACATCGCGCCACGCAAGATCCTATTTTTCGGATCTTCGGCCGGCGGCTTCACCTCAATGCAAATGGCGACGATGGTGAAAGGGTCCCATGCGCTGGTGCAGATACCCCAGGTGGATATGTCGGACTACCACGTCGCCGCTGCGGTCGACCACCTGCTGACACACTGCTACGGCGGCAAAGACCTTCAAGAAGCGAAGCGGCTGTATCCCGATCGCTGGTCCGTTATAGAGACGTTCAGAAAGTACCGGCATATTCCGAACATCTGGTATCTACAAAACTCCCACGACGCAAACCATTTGAAGCGGCACTTCTCGAAGTTCGTCTCTGGAGTCTCCGACCTGATGATAGAAACCCCACAGCTGCGCGATTCCCAGGTTCTAACTGAGTTCTACTCGTTAAACCATCCTGTCAGAGGTGGGCACACGGTTCTTGGAAAAGACGACACACTGAGGTTTATAGATCGCGCGATCGCCAGGTTCATTGAGGGTGCGGCATGAAGATCCAGAAGTATGCAGAAATGGGGCTGACCGCTGTCGAAGGATATGTGCCATCGAAGTTCCGCTTCGAAAAAGGCGTGAACCTCGGGAAGTGCGAGATCTTGCCCGGCGTGGCGTTTGGATTTCAGTCTTACATGAATAGCGGCTTTGTCCGAAGCGCTGTCATCGTAGGTAGGTATTGCTCGATCGGCCGCAACGTCACGCTGGGATCGGGGGTTCACGACTTGAACGCCTTGTCTACCAGCCCGTTCTTCAAGAACAACAGCAACGGCCCTATCCTAAAGCTCGCGGACCCCGTACGCAGAATCCGCGTCCTCATCGGGCATGACGTCTGGATTGGAGATAACGCATACATCATGTCTGGGGTGACGGTGGGAGACGGAGCTGTCGTGGCGGCCGGGTCCATCGTCACACACAACGTGGAGCCGTATTCGATCGTTGTGGGGACACCTGCCAGGCATTTGAAGTGGCGTTTTGAAGACGAGACGATCCGGCAAAGGCTAACCGCACTACGCTGGCACGAGTTCGATCCCGAAAGGCTGCGGACGCTTGATATCGGCCAGATTGAAACCGCCATTGACGAGATGGAAACTTGGCCGGCATCCGCGCGCACCCATAGAGCGGTGAACTATCAGACAACCTGATCAGTCGGCCCATGCGCGCACCACTGAGTAGTGCCGAGCGGCGCACTCGGCGTATTGGAATGCGAGGGCCGCATGCGCCTGCGCCAGGTCGTCCCAGGACGGAGAGTCAATGCGAGGAATCGGCGGGCACGCCGCGCTGAGGTTGACGGGCAGCGTTGGCCGCGTCGATGGCGTCGTTGGTTGCGCGCACCCTGCTAGGGTCGCGCACACAGTCAGCAGGCAAAGGGCGCTGAACGATTTCACGGGTGTACCTCTCGATGACCTGGGGCCGCGACGCGGCGAGCTGATCGATGCGGGCCTGCAGGTCACCGGACAGGCCGGTGAGCCGTTCGGCTTCGGACTTGAACTCTTCCAGGCCGGCGACCCGGTGGGCTTCCTGACACTCGGCCCGCCCGGCTTCCCGCTGGCTATGGCCGTACCAGGCGATGCCCGCGCCAGCGAGGCTCAGCACCACGGCGCCCGCAGCACTAGCCACTAGATAGCCCTTCCAGCCGGCCAGCATCCTGATGGCGGCGATCATGGCGTATTCAGCCAGTCAGGGACGCGCGCACGCGCTGGCGTCGGAGGATCTAGCACTTCCTCCACCTTCTTAACCGCGGTGTTTGCAGATTTCGCCGCTGCGGTGGCCTTGTTGGCGGCGGTGCCGGCCTTGGACGCTGCACCCTTTGCCGCCTGAATGGCTGCATCCGCCTGCTTCACGATAGGTGGCAGCCTGTCTTTAATGACCACCATCAGTTCTTGATTGACGGTCTGCATGCGGGCGATTTCCTGCTGATGGGAGGCATCCGCAGAGGTCAGGGAGCGGTCGAACCAGACATACAGCGGCGCGCTGAAGATCATGCCCCCCAGACACAGGATCCCCAGGTAGGCGGCCCATGCCTTGAGGCATCGCACCAAGTAGTTCGCCCGCTCAGCGTCGCAGCGGCACAGCCGCTCAATGACTTTTCCCATAGTCCTCTCCGATTTCATCTTCGCTAGCCGGCGGCGGCTCTCCCGTCAATTGGGCAATCCGCACGCGTGCCTCGTGAAGCTGATACTTGATCAGGCGCATGTCCCCTTTCATCGATGCCCAGTCTGCGCGCATTTCCTGGAGCTGCCTGTCCAGTTCAATCGCGCGCATCTTCCATTGGTCGCGCTCGGCGATGATGGTTGCCAGCGCACCGCCTGATGCCGTGGCGTTGGCGACGCTGTTGTCCAGGGTCCGAAGAAGCAGCGGCACGAGCCACTTTCCCACGAAGCCGGTAATCAGCACCGCCAAGCCCGCATAAATCCCCTTTTCTAAATCCATCGCTACCCCGCGAGCGTGCCGCCAGCGCGCACGTAAGCGTCGCGCAGCCGCTCGATCTTCTGTTCGTGTTGTTGGTACCCGGCGCCAGGCAAAGAAGCCCAGATATTGCGCACCTTGGAGACCGCCTCATCAAACCGTCCGGCCTGGATGTCGGCGATGGCGCGCCGCTCCTTGAGTTGCTGAATGGCGTAGCGATCCTGGGACATCGGCCCGAAGTCGGGCAGTTTCAGCAGCTCCTTGTAGTGCATCCAGTACCGGTACAGGATCTGGTAACGCCCGGCGGCGGTGGACGATAGCGAGGCGTTCAGTCTCACCAGCACGTTCGGGTGATCGTCGTAACCCGTGAACAGCTTGCCGCCCACCAGCACGTCATAGCCGTCATCCTTCGTCGGCTGCCGCCCGTCGTCGGTCCCCTCCGAGGCCGCCAGCATATCCAGGAACGCCAGCACGTTGCGCCCGCCAGCTTCCTTCTCGCTAATCCTTGCCATAGTTACTCCAGGCGTAAAAAAGAGCCCACCGAAGTGGGCTGCCAGATTGGCTAGGGTCAAAACCCCTTCGCATCGAAGAAGAATGCGGTGTCCACGGCGGCGCCGGCCTGATCTCGGCATGTCACATCCACGGTCCTTTCGTCAATAATGGCGCACGCGACTTGACGTGCTGACGTACCTTTCACCACCGCACTTGGGATGAAGGTCCCGGTGGAGGTCGCCGGCTCGGTCATGACCACGCGTACAACCCCTACCGCGTTGCGAGTCACCGACGCAATGCCTTTGCCCGAGGCCAAAGATGCGGAGCCTCCGTTATTCACATTCGCCCAAGCTAGTGTCTTAGATAGAAACGGACTGTCGTGCCGAATGAAGGCACCCGTGGAATTGAACGGTGTCACATTGCCGAAGAATGAGAGGTTCGTCCCGACTTTAGGACCGAATCCAGCACTGAGGCCTGCCGAACTTATAGCAATCATGACGTCCGCAGTGTTCGACTTTCGGAAGACTGCGCCGTCAATGACACCGCGCTGCGTAGCAGCTTGCAGATTTATGCCGACGCAAGTTCCGGCGGACGTGATGCCAACGTCCTGAATGATTCCAGAGCCAATCGTGTAGTCCTCGACCGAATTCTGAAAGTTGATACCGCTACGCAATCCGCCGACGATCGTGTAATCGTCCACCACGACTCGCCGGTAGTTGCTGACCACGACGTTCCCATCGCGGTTCTGCTCGCCGAAACCCTGGACGTGGTTACCCGAGATCTCAAGATCCTCGCCGAAGTTCTGCTCCGTCGCATCATGCGCCACGGCAAAAATTCCTGCACGGTTTCCCGCTGTGTTCGACGGGTCAGCAATGAGGGTGTTGCCACGAATCTTGATTCTCCGTGGCGGCGCATATCCTTGGGCGGCAGAGAAGCCGCCTTTGTCGATACCAATACCGATATGCGCACCCCGGGACGTGTTGTTGGCGGAAAGTGATGTCCGTCCCCCCGTGCGTATCGAGAGCCTTCCACGTTAGGCAGTAATTCACCGAATTCAACGCAATCAACCCAAATGCGCAGTTTCGATAGTCCGTCAGCGAACCATCGCCAGCAGTGCTGTGATAAACCCGGGTAGCAGTAATGCCATAGACGTTGTTGTTAGGGTCGATCCCCTCAGTAGGAAATCCCGGAGCCATATACTCGACTTTGTTGTTCGTGACGTCAAAGTCTCGGCAGCCATACATCCGAACGCCGTCGCGGCCGCAGTGCCGGATGCGGTTGAAGTTCGCAGAGAACCGGTCGATCTGATCGGCGATGATTCCCGACTGGCCCCATCCCTCGATCACGCAGTGGCGCACCACGATGTCCGAGGACGTGCCAGAGACAGGCGTCGGTGGGTTGGCCGGATAGTTGGGGTTGTTGTAGAAATACTGGTCGTAGCGGCCCGAGATGCTAAGCGCGATGGACCGATAGATCGGCAGGACCGTCATCCCGTAGAAGGGACCACGCAGCTCCAATCCGTTGAACTCGATCCCGGTAGAGCCTGGCTCGACACGGCAGGCCGCAGTATTCGGTACCGACCGAGCTAGTCGCCGTCGCATCGTAGTTCTGTTGCACGATGACGGCACCGCGGCCGATCACCTTCGTGCCAGATCGGACAGTCGGGCCGTTTCCCGCCCAGCGATACGTGCCCTTCGGAAAGATCACAACCGGGTGCCCGGCGTCCAGAGCCTTCTGCACCGCGCCGGTGTCGTCGGTCACACCATCCCCAACGGCTCCGAAGTCCTTGACGCTGACGCTGTCGCGCATCTTAGCGAGCGCCGTGCGCTCTTCAGCTCCGGTTCCCGCTTGTAGAAAGCTAACGAGTGAAGCCCCCCCTCCGCTATCTGTTGCATTGGCAAGTTCTTGACGTAAGGCGGCGTCTCCCACCGAAACGAACAAGGCCCCTTCCTCAACCCAGTCCCCAGAGGTCGTGTACGGCAGGTCGAGAGATGCGCTGGCACGCCACAGCTCACCGTCCTTTCGAAATACCTGATTTCGTGCGATGACCTGCAACCTGCGGCGTAATCCCCGAGGTCCTCATACCCAGAATTCAAAAGGAATTCTTGAAACTGTGCATTCAGATCTGCCAGGAATTTTCGCATAGTTCGGTTTGGACCGCCTAGCCTGGTCGGGATCATAGCCGGAGCGTCATCATTGACGTAGTGCTCGAGATCGATAGCATCCTCAGATGCGTTCCGAAGCTGCTGGAGGGAAATCGGATCAGTTGCCATTTGAGCACCCATAAAAAAACCCTGCCGAAGCAGGGTCTAACTTGATGAAATTTAATTACGCGAAGTCGCGGTCGTTCTGGTAGTAGCGGTCGTCGTAGTTGATTGCCGTGAGCGGAATGGTTCCGTCATCGTTCGGCACTTCTTTCTCTGTCAACAGGAACGGCTGCGCCTGTCTAGCGTTTACATTCGAGGTGATAACGTAGGCTGTTGCGTTGTAGCCCTCACCACACGAACGACGAGCGGCGTGCGAGGGTCGCGCTCCAGCAGAGCGAGTCTGCTTGACCCGCCAGAAGAGACACCCATAGCCTCTACGACCGCGTCACGGTTCTGCAGAAATATCGTGAATGAAGCCGCGGCAGACCAATCAAATGCCTGCGATAGTGTGACTAGTCGAGGATTCTCAGAATCTACGGAAATGATGTCCCCATCCTGGATCTGACCCCGGGTGTTATCCGCGCATAAAATCCGTTCGCTAATGGTCAGTAAGTTGGCCTCGGGCAGTGCGTCAAACTCCGTCACCAGGTCTTGGAACCTAAGCTTGTTCCATTCGCGATATGCATGGATGTGCGCCTGCGCTTCAATGCGGACTCCCACTGATTCAATTCTCTTTGGATTGACTGCAGATCGGTCGGCCGGCAGATAGATCGTTTCGGCTGCGTCATTCGCAGGGTTGATCCACTGGTACTCGACCC